>JBFMCD010000022.1:0-124316 GCA_040754885.1 Acidobacteriota bacterium | reverse complement strand
GCTTCCGGCTTTCCCACAGCCACTTGGAAAACCCCTGGGGTTTCCCACACGCCCCACAGCCCCGACGGCCAACATGGAGACATTTCTAAAGAGCTAACGATGGGGACATTTCTAACGAGCTTTGACACGAAACAGTGCGGGGACGGCGGGGGAACGGCACGCCCGACAGCTTGCACCTGATCGCACAATCGCCTACGCTTGGGCCCCCGCGGCACTCCCGCGGGTTCCCGGAGGGAGGCATGAGCACGGTTCGTACCGAGTCCCGGTCGGCGGCGGATTTCATCGAACTCGAGGAGCGTCACGGCGCCCACAACTACCACCCGCTGGACGTGGTGGTGGCCCGCGCCAGTGGGATCTGGGTGTGGGACGTCGAGGGGAACAAGTACCTCGACTTCCTGGCCGCCTACTCGGCGGTCAACCAGGGGCACTGTCACCCGGCGATCGTCGACACGCTCAAGGCTCAGGCTGAGCGGGCGACCTTGACGTCGCGAGCCTTCCGGAACGATCAGTTGGGGCCTTTCTGCGAACAGATCACGCGCCTCGCGGGCTACTCCCGCGTGCTGCCGATGAACACCGGCGCCGAGGCCGTGGAAACCGCGATCAAGGCCGCCCGGAAGTGGGGTTACACCGTCAAGGGTGTGCCCGAGGGTCAGGCCGAGATCATCGCCTTCGACGGCAACTTCCACGGCCGTACCACCACGATCGTCAGTTTCTCGACCGACGAGCAGTACCGGTTCGGGTTCGGTCCGTTCACCCCGGGGTTCCGGGTGCTTCCCTACGGCGACAGCGACGCGGTAGCGCGAGCCGTGACGCCCAACACTGTGGCGGTCCTCGTCGAACCGATCCAGGGCGAGAGCGGCATCGTGGTCCCGCCCGAGGGGTTTCTCGCCCGGGTGCGAGAGACCTGTTCGGCCAACCGCATCTTGTTGTTGGCAGACGAGATTCAGTCCGGGCTCGGCCGCACCGGCCGGCTCTTCGCCTTCCAGCACGAGAACGTGCGACCCGACGTGGTCATCATCGGGAAGGCGCTCGGTGGCGGTGTGCTGCCGATCTCGGCAATCCTCGCGGACGACGAAGTGATGGGAGTCTTCAAGCCAGGGGACCACGGCTCGACGTTCGGTGGCAACCCGCTCGCGTGCGCCGTCGCGCGCACGGCTCTTCGCGTCCTCGTCGAAGAGGGTATGATCGATAACTCGGCGACCCTCGGAGAGCATTTCATGGCCCGCCTTCGTACAATGAAATCTATTCATATCAAGGAAATACGTGGCAAGGGCCTGTGGATCGGAGTGGAACTGGTGCCCGAAGCCGGCGGTGCGCGCCGCTTCTGCGAACGGCTCAAGGCGAAGGGCCTCCTGTGCAAGGAAACGCACGTGAACACGATCCGCTTCGCTCCACCGCTGGTGATTACCCGCGAGGAGGTCGACTGGGCCATGGAGCGGATTGCCGAGGTCCTGACGTAGACCCGGCATCGGCGGCGACTCCAGACGGCGGCCCGGTCCAACTGCGAGGATCGGGCCGCAGTGACGTCGGCCCGCCGACATCATGCGCGGCCGGTCAGGTGCGCAGCGTCGTGTGCCGGTTCAGGGCAAGCAGGCCGAACACCACGGTCGGGGTCCACGCCGCGACGATCGGAGGCAGGAGAGAGGTCTCACCGAGCTTCGTGACGAGGGCCATGACCGCGAAGTAGGCGGCGCCCAGGACGAGCGCGAGGGCGACTCCCATGACGGTTCCGTGCCGGCCCATCCGGAATGCATAGGGCAGGGCGAGCCAGGCGAGGACGACGACGCTGATCGGATAGGCCACCTTGAGGTGCAGCTGAACCAGTTGGCGGTCGACGCGATACCCAGCCGCCTGGAGCGACGAGACGTAGTTACTCAAGTCCGAGAAACTCATCTGCGAGGGCTTCCGGTACTCCCTCCCGAAGTAGCTGGGCCGGACATCGAGCGGAAGTTCCACCGCCTCCAGATAGCGCACGTAATCCGGAGTCTGGTCGGCCACCAGTGGGAAGGTCCTCGACCACGCGCCTTCGCCGAGCCAGCGTCCTTCCCGGTACACCGCGCGCTCGGCGCTGAACCGGGCCCGAAGGTTGAGTTCATCGTCGAAGACGTACACCGCGGGGCGCAGGAGAGTCTCGCGATCCTGATCGAACTGCAGGAAGTTGACCAGGGTGCGGCCGTCCGGGAGGAAGACCCACGGGCGGTCCGTGGCTCGCGAGGCCATCGCGCCCGAGCGGCCCTTGATGATGTCGTTGGTGCGTTGCAGGGCTCGATTGCTGCGCTGGGCGACGGACTCGTCGAGCACGTAGAGGCCGAGACCGAGCAGCGCAGCCGAGAGGAGGAGCGGCATGGCGATCCGCGTGAGCGGCACCCCGGCCGCCTTGAGCGCGGTCGTCTCGTTGGCGCGCTCGAGCACGGCCGCTGTGCCGAGAAACGCGATGAGGAAGGCGATCGGAAGGATGTCGTGCAGGATCATGGGGAGCATGAAAAGGTAGTGGGTGGCGACAACTGCGAGGGGCACGGCGTGCTTACGGATATCGTCGATGTCGTCCGTGAGGTTGACGACCACGTAGATCGCGCTGACGGCGACGAGCACCAGGACGAAGAAGAGGAGGCACTGCGACAGGAGGTAGCGGTCGAAGGTCGAGACGAGCGGGGGAGCACAGGCATCACGGCAGCCGTTCTCGGCATCGCGGCCACGCCCTCGCGAGTGGCTCCTGGACGGCCGTGTCCGCAGCCAGGGGAGGACGAGGAGCCGCGTCGCCCGCCAGGATTCGGCGGCCCGCTGCCACCACCACGAGGGAGTGCCTCCAAGAGCGGTCCGCCTGGCCAGGCGCGCGAGGAGCACAGCCCCGATCGCGAGGAACACGAGGTTCGACATCCAGACCCCGAGCCACGGCGGGACCGTGCCCGAGTGGGCGAGCAGCTCACCGTTGTTGAGGAGGACGTAGTAGACGACGACGAGGGCCACCGAGGCGGTCAGCCCGTAGCCCTTGCCGCCGCGACGGTTGCGCGCCCCGAGGGGAAAGCCGATGAGAGCAAGGACGAGAGTCGCGGCCGGAATCGCGAGTCGCTTGTGGAACTCGACCGTGGCTTCCAGACGCTCGGTCGGCGTCGCGGCGCCGATCCGGCGGAGGAGCTCCGCAGTGGACGTACTGCGGGCGCCCGGTCGGATCCTGGCGGAGGTCGCCGCCGGCGGCGCCAGGCTTATTGCCAGTTCCTGGTTGAAGTTGCGGCGGTACTTCTCCGGCTTGTCGGGCTGCAGGATATGAGTGGCGGCGTCCTCTAGGTTCAACCACGCGGAGCCATCGCGCGCGTCCGTCACCAGTTCGCCGGTGCGGGCAACGACAAGCCGCTCCTCGATGGACGAGGTCAGATCGAAGAGCAGGACCCCCGACCACATGCCGGCGTCGCGGTCCATGTTGTCGACGTAGAGCAGTCGACCGGGGAAGTCCTCGATGAAGACGCGGGGATCCACCGCGGCCTTCGCGCCCGAGAGCGCAATGCGCATGCGGAGCCGTTCCAGGCTGCGATTCGCGTCGGGCATCACCTGGAGGGTAAGGAGGGCGTCTGCGACGAAGAGCACGAGTCCCGCCAGCGCGACCGGGTGCGCCAGCCTCGAAGGACGCACGCCCGCCGCCTGCAGCGCGATCAACTCCGAATCCCCGGAGAGTCTCGCCGAGACCATCAGGGACGCGAAAAGCATCCCGATCGGAATTGTCAGGACCAGCACGTGCGGCAGGGTAAGGACAAGCAGACGGACGGCGTCTCCAGTCGTAACGTCCCGGGAGACGAACAGGTCAGCGAGACGGAAGAGGGCCTGGATCAGCAGGAGGAACGTGCTGATGCCCGTCGCCATGGCAAACGTAGGAAGTACTTCGGCAATCACCGAGCGGGCAAAGACGAAGCGTGGCACCGGCGGATCGTACGGCAGTCGCGGCTCCATTGCCAGTCTGACCCGGGGTCGTGACGCGAAGCGAGAAGGGCTTCCGCAGGCTTTTGCACAGGGGCCAGGAATCCGCAAGCGATGCATGTAGTTGTAATGTCCGATAAGAAATATTATGTTAAATACACTACGTCATTACCGCATGATGGGCCCTAATCTTCCGATAGTCTGCCGCGCCCGGGTGGCCGGCCCCAGTGCTCTGAGCCGGTCGCTGCCTTCGCTCTCGTGCTCTCCCGCGTCAGCTATTGGGTTCCGCGCCGTTCAGTCGCTCGTCGAGTTCGCCAGCGCGCAGTTGGGCGAGAATCTGCTCGAGTGTGGCGATCACCTCGTCGCGGGATACGCCGGGTCTGCGGATCGAGAGCGACAGGCGAACCGGTGAGTCGTGGGCGAGCCGAATGCGGAGGTTCAAGGGCCGGAAGGCCTGAGCGCTCTCAGCGGGGTGCTCTCCGCTTTGCTCTGCGCCGGTCTGGGTGTCTGCTTGGTGAGGGTCGCCGAGCGCCGCGGCCAGCCGAGCCGCCTCGCGGTCGAGGCCAGACTCGGCGATCTCCTGGATGAGGCGCTCCATGTCGTCGATGGACCTGCAGCGGGCGATGAGGAGCAGGACGCTCTTCGCGGAAATGTCGGCATGCCGACAGAGGTCGCGTAGGGAGGGCGGGATCGCCAGGAGCTTGAGGGCTTCGGTGACGGTGGTTCTGGACTTCCCTATCGCCTCGGCGATGTGCTCGTGGGTGTAGTGGTACTTGTCGGAGAGCGTCTTGTAGCCTTCCGCCTCTTCGAAGGCGCTCAGGTCCTTCCGCTGTAGATTCTCGATAAGCGCGAGTTCGAGTGCCTCCTGGTCGCTGGCTTCGATCTCGATACAGGGAACCTCGGAAAGGCCGGCCTGGATCGCTGCGTGCAGCCTGCGCTCACCGGCGATCAGCTGGTAGCCGGCGGTACTGGTCGCTACTCTTCGCACGATCAGGGGTTCGAGGACGCCGCGCTGCCTGATCGAGGCGGCGAGTTCGGAAAGGTCACCGAGGTTCGACCGGGGCTGTTCACGGTTCGTTTCGATCCTGTCCACTGGAATCATGACGCCGACGCCGATCGCGGCTTGTTCACCGAGCTCCTCGACGAAGTGGCGATCGTGACGCATCTTGCGAAACTCGGGCAGTCCTCGGCGACTAGACACGAGCGATCACCTCCTCGCACAGGGCGAAGTACTCGAGGGCTCCGGATGATTCCGGGGCGTGCTCGAAGATCGAGGAGCGGTGGGCAGGACTCTCCTCGAGGCGGACCGAGCGCGAAACGACGGTCTTGAACACCTTCTTGCCGAAGACGCTCTGAATCTGGTCGAGGGAATCCCGGCCCAGCACCGTCCGGCGGTCGTGGAGTGTGACGAGCACACCGAGCAACTGGAGGTCCGGATTGGCCCGCGACTTGATCTTCTCGACCGTTTCGAGGAGGTCGTCGGTGCCTTCGAGCGCGAAGTACGAGGATTGAATCGGGATCAGCAAGTGCGACGCGGCGATCATGGCGTTCACGGTGATCAGGCCCAACGTGGGGGGCGTGTCGACAACGATGTACTCGTAGTCGCTGAGTACCGGAAGGAGGCGATCCTTGAGCCGATAGTGGGCGTCGAACTGGCCCACCAGCGCGGCCTCGAGCTTCGCGAGGGCGATGCGCGCCGGCGCCAACCAGAGGTTCGCGACCGGAGTCCGGACGATGACCTCCGCGAGGGGAACGCCCTCGGCAAGCACATCGTACGTCGAGCGCGACAGTTCTCGAGGGTCGACAAACGAGAGGGTGGTATTGGCCTGGGGGTCCAGGTCGATGAGGAGTGTCTTGATCCCCTTGTGGGCCAGGGCCGCCGACAGGTTGATGGCCGTCGTCGTCTTCCCCACCCCACCTTTTTGGTTCGCTATGGCGATGATCATCGCAACCGCTCTCCCGTTTGGCCGGACTCGGGCACTGTATGAGGCCCAGGTGGAATCGTCAACTCCTCGTCTGCGGTGGGTTCAGGTGATCACGACGATGTGAGATCGCCGACAGCCATGACGGCCAAGCGTGGCCGCCGTTCATCACATCTTGTATTTTCCCAGCTGGTCGGGAGAAAGAGATTCCAACCACTCGCGGAGCTGCTCCTCCTGGGTACCGTCCTCCCGGATGTCCACGGCGCGAGCCTCTTTGAAGACGCGGTCGGTGACCCGGATCGGCGCGTGGCAACGAAGCGCGAGCGCGATGGCGTCGGAGGGCCTGGCATCGATTTGAAGCTGTTCCCCTGAGGCGTTCCGCACCAGCACCGTTGCGTGGAAGGTGTTCTCGACCAGGGAGTGGACGAGCACCCCCTCGACCTTGGCCCCCAGCGACTCGATGAGGGTCCGAATCAAGTCGTGAGTCATCGGCCTCGGTGTCTGCACTCCCTCGAGCTGGAGAGCGATGGCGTTGGCCTCGAAGACACCTATCCAGATCGGCAGGAAGAGGTTCTCGTCAGGCTTCTTGAGAATCACGATCGGCGTGTTGGACACCGGATCCAGAATCAAGCCCCGGATTTCGACATCGTACTGTGCTTCTCCCACCACGCAGCCTCCTGCCCTGCAATTTCAGCCCCTGGGGGTGGAGTGTCAAGCGCCGGTGGGGCCGGACTGAGCTCCGTCGATAACCCTCTCTCCTAGAAGAGAATGAGCTGTAGCACCGGTGATCGTGACGGCCACCGTCTGGCCTGCTTCGATGCCGGACCACCCGGGGAAGTTCACGACGCGGTTGTCGTCGCCGCGGCCCTGCCAGAGCAGCTCGCCCCGCTTCGCAGGACCGTCGATGAGGACGCGCACCTCGCGGCCGATCCGCGATTGGTTCAACTCGAGTTGGATCGCACCCTGAATCTCGAACAGCCGCTCCAGTCTATCGCCCATCTCTTCCCTGCCCACCCGCCCGGAGTACTTCGCTGCCGATGTCTTCGGCCGGGGCGAAAAGGCGAACCCGAACAGCTGGCCGAAGCGAACCTCCTCGACCACCTCGAGGGTCTCGAGGAAGTCGGCCTCGGTCTCTCCCGGGAAGCCAACAATGACGTCGGTCGAGAGCGAGATGTCCGGCCGAGCCTCTCGCAACCGATGCACCATCCCGAGGTAGTCGGATCGTGTGTAGCCGCGGTGCATCCTCTTGAGGACGCTATCGGACCCTGACTGGAATGGCACGTGTAGGTATGAACCCACCGCCGGAATTCGGGACAACGCACCTAAGAGTCTATCAGTAAAGAATTTAGGATGTGAGGTCAAGAACTGCAGGCGTTGCGGTGCGGCACCGTCGCTCACAGCTTCGAGGAGTCCCGCGAAGTCGGTGCCGGTGTCGGGGCAGCGGTAGGCGTTCACTGTCTGCCCGAGCAACGTCACCTCGACAACTCCGCGTCCGGCCAGTTCCCGCACCTCGCTCACGATCGCCGCGAGCGGACGGCTCGCCTCGTGGCCTCTCGTGTACGGAACCACGCAGAAGGTGCAGTGCTGGTTGCAGCCGTGGATCGCCGTCACGTATTGCCGCGCGGCGGAACCGCGGAAGACCAGGTGCGCATCGACGTCTCGCCCGGCGGTGAACCCGGTCAACGCTGGCTTTCCGCCGTCGGCGACGGCGTCGAGCGCGTGCGGGAGGTGTCCGAGCCGTCCCGGCCCGAGCACGAAGGACAGCACGGAGGATCCCTCGAGGAGGCGACTCCCTTCCTGCTCGGCGACGCAGCCGCACAGTCCGACGACCGTGGGCAGGCCGCCGGCCGCCCGCAGCGCCCGAAGCTCTCCCAGACGCGAACGAACCTTCTGAACGGCCTTTTCGCGAACCGCGCAGGTGTTGAGGAGCACGACATCCGCGCGCGCCGGGTCGTCGGTCGCGACCAGGCCACGGGCCTGCAGAACGCCTTCCAGATACTGGCTGTCCAGTACGTTCATCTGGCAGCCCCAGGTCTCGATGTGGTAACGCTTCACACTCACGACACTCCCGGCGCTCGCCCCTCTTGGCGGGCGCGAACGGCATCTGTAGTGGATTTCCCCTCCCGCCGCAACCCCGGGTCAGTACTCCGGGAGAAGTGACGGCCTCGGCGTGGCCTTCAGCGTGGTGGCGGGCCTGGGTCGTGGCGGGGTTGTCGGAACCGTCGGTTCGGGGAGTCCGCGGAACCAACCCGGCAATGCTCCTTCGCGCGATCCCTGCGCCGCGACCTGGTCGGGCTCCTTCTGCGAAAGAGTCAGTTGTTCCGTGGCGGTCACGAGGTCGGCCCGGGCCTTGTCCCACGCCGGCTTGACGATGCCGTCCCGGTACGCCGGATCGTCCCGCGAGTAGAAGTCCGCCTCCAGGCGCGCCACCTCCGCCTGCAGTCGCTTGACCTCGGAGTCCCAGTACAGCGCGCGGGACCTTGCATCCTGGTAGCGCTGCTGCCAGAGCTCCTTGGCGCGCTCCGGCGATGCTCCTCGCCGCGTGCTCCCCGTCCTCGGCGCCGGACCGGGCTGCGCCGTCGTCAGCCCGACCCCCTCGCCCAAGCTCTTGACCGACTCGTTGGTCAGCCGTC
Source organism: Acidobacteriota bacterium (assembly GCA_040754885.1). Lineage (GTDB taxonomy): Bacteria > Acidobacteriota > Thermoanaerobaculia > Thermoanaerobaculales > Thermoanaerobaculaceae > JBFMCD01. The sequence goes on along the minus strand of JBFMCD010000022.1, from coordinate 115,852 downwards.
GCGTGTCACCGTCGGGGAACCTGAGTCGAATGCCCTTCGCGACTTCGGAGAGCGGCTGTCCGGGCTTGGCCTCGGCCCCGGCGTGGGCGCCCTTGAGCCGATCGATCGCGGCCGGAGTCGGAGTGGGCCCCGCGTGCTCCTGCGCGAGCGCCAGTACCAGGAAAAGCTCGAACATCGAACCACTCCTTTCAGGGCACCGTCGTTCCTTCGCGACCGTAGCGGTCCGCGAGCCGGACGACGTCGTCCAGGTCGGGGGTCGAGACCTCCACGATCCGGACATCGGTGATGGCGGCCAGGCGGTGGCGCACGCCAGGTCTGATCCGCACAACCGCCCCAGGAAGAAGGTGATGAGACTCGAGTTCCTCCGCCCCGGGCCGCGGCCCAAGATCCAGGACGCACTCACCGTCGAGCACGCGCATCGTCTCGTCCTTGCGGACATGGTACTGCAACGAGAGCGAGTGGCCGGCCTTCACCGTGAGGATCTTCCCGACGTAACGGGAGGTCTCGGCGAAGACCTCCTCCGCGCCCCAGGGTTTCTCGACGATGCGTGTCACAGCGTGATCCTCACTTTCAGGTGAGCGAGCAGGTTCGAGAGCTGCTCGAGCAGGAACTCCTCGACTTCTTTCGCGGTGGCCATGGCGAGGGCGCGTCGCGCGATCCGCTGGGCGTCGCGGAACGACAGGCCGCGGACCAGCCGGCGGACCACGGGCAGCGCAGGAGGGTGCATCGAGAACTCCTCGAGTCCCAGTCCGACCAGCACCGGCACGGCCAGCGGGTCGGCGGCCATCTCGCCGCACAACTCGACCGGGATCCCGGCTCTGGATCCCGCGGAGATGATCCGGTCGAGAAGGCGCAGGACGGCCGGGTGGAAGGGCCGGTACAAGTCGGCGACCTGCTCGTTGGCGCGGTCGACGGCGAGGGTGTACTGCGTCAGGTCGTTCGTGCCGATGGCGAAGAAGTCGGCCTCCTGCGCGAGGTGCTCGGCGATCATGGCGGCAGCCGGTACTTCGATCATGGCGCCGACGGAGAAGGTCTCCGGCACGGGATGTCCTTCACCTTCGAGCTCCCGACCGAGGCGGTTGAGCAACGTCCGCACCGTCTTGATCTCCTCGACGTGTCCGACCAGCGGCACCATGATGCGCAGGTTGTCCCGTTCCGTGCCGGCGGCACGGAGCAGCGCGCGCAACTGGGTGCGGAAGAACTCCGGCTTCTGCAGGCACAGTCGGACCCCGCGAAGGCCGAGCACGGGGTTGGCCTCGGGCGAGCCGAGGAGCTCACGAGCCAGTTTCTTGCCCCCGAGGTCGAACGTCCTCACGGTCACCGGCTGACCAGGAAAGGCGTCGAGCAGCGCCCGGTAGGCGGCCGTCTGTTGGTCCTCGTCAGGAAGACTGGGACTGGCCTCGATGAAGACAAACTCGCTGCGGAACAGACCGATGCCCTCCGCGCCGCCGTCGCGAGCGGCTCCCACCTCGTGCAACAGGTCGATGTTCGCCAACAGGCGCACCCGGTGCTGGTCGAGCGTGACGGGAGGCAGCTGAACGACTTCGAGCAGCTCCCGCTGGCGCCGACGATGTTCCTCGGCACGCACTCGATAGACCTGAACCAGTCCGGGATCCGGGTCGACGAGAACGTGGCCCTCGAAACCGTCGACGATGACGAGCGATGAACGCGCGACGGCCCCCACGAGTCCGGCGACACCGACCACGGCAGGGATGCCGAGCGACTTGGCGATGATCGTCGTGTGCGAGGTCTGGCCGCCGGTCTCCGAGGCGAACCCGCACACCATGCCGGTGGCCAGCTGGACGGCCTGCGAGGGCGGGATGTCGTCCGCGACGAGAATCCCCTCCTCTTCACCGATCGGGGTCGGACGCAGACTCGGCCTTCCCTGGAGTTCGCGGTGGAGCTGCGAGGCGACGTCGAGGAGGTCGGTCTGACGCTCCCGGAGGTAGACGTCGGACAATCTCTCGAACTGCGCGATCAAGCGGTGGACGACCTGCTCGAGCGCCCATTCGGCGTTCACCGCCTCGGCCCTGATCACCCGCTCGACCTCGTCCAGCAGGGCCGGGTCGGCCAGCATCATCCTGTGGGCCTCGAAGATCGCCGCGTACTCCTGCCCGACGCGTGTCCGCGCCTGCTCCGCGAGCTGTCCGAGTTGTGCGCCGGCCCGCGCCGCGGCGTCGCGAAGACGCGTCACCTCGCCGGCGATTCGAGCCGGGTCGACCTGTTCTCGCGTCACCGGCATCGGCCGGTTCTCGACCACCATCGGCGGGCCGATGGCGATCCCGGGCGAGACGGCCTGTCCTGTGAGCGTGCGCCCTCCGCTCACTCGCCCTCTCCGAAGCGGTCCTGAACGAGCTCCCGTACGGCGACGAGTGCCCGGTCGGCGTCCGGCCCTTCGGCCACGACCGTCAGCGCGCTGCCGCAGGGCGCTGCGAGCAGGAGCAGGCCGAGGATCGACTTGCCGTTGACCTCCTCGTCGTTGAAGCGCACCGTGATCTGGGCCTCGAACCTGGAGGTGACGTGAACGAACTTGGCGGCCGCCCGGGCGTGGAGCCCGAGCCGGTTTGCGAGCTCAACCGTGAGATGGGGCATTGCTTCCGCTCGCTGTTCGCTTCTCCAGGATCTCGCTCACGACATAGATGCTCTTCTGTCCCTTCTCCGCGACCAGCCTGGCGATCTGCCTCAACGGCTGGCCTTCCTGTCGCCGCACGCTGGCGAGCTTGATCAGCATCGGCAGGTTGACTCCGGTGATCACCTCGGAGCGCGCCGGGTCGAGGAAGCCGAGCGAGAGGTTGGTCGGCGTGCCGCCGAACATGTCGGTCAGAACGATCACGCCGTCGCCCGTATCCAGCTCGCGAAGGAAACGGGCGATCTCGGCACGGGCCGTCTCAGGTTCGACGTTCCACTCGAGCGTGAGCGCGCGCGCCTGCTCCGCGAGCGAGGGCTCGATGGTCCGTGCCGCGGCGAGCAGTTCTGTGGCGAGGTGGCCGTGGGAGATCACCAGGATGCCGATCATGGCCGGGATTATTCCAAGCCGCGGGGGTTCCCGCAACCACCGATCGGCGCGCCTCACCCCTGGCGATCGCGGTCGCGGTGATGAACCGTCACCGCCCACTGGCGCGCGGCGAGGTGACGTCCGAGGCGTTCGGCCAGGTACACGGAGCGGTGGCGTCCCCCCGTGCATCCGAACGCGACGACCAGATACGTCTTCTGCTCCTTGCGATACTCCGGGAGCAGTGCCTCGACCACTCCGCGAAAGAGTGCGAACCCGCTCTCGACCTGCTCCCTGGCCTCGAGCCACGAGACCACGTCGGGGTGGTCCCCGGGCAGAGGCCGCAACTCCGCCTCGAAGTGCGGGTTGGGCAGAAACCGCACGTCGAAGACGAGATTGGCGTCGGGCGGGAGCCCGTAGCGGAAACCGAACGACTCGACGCGCACGATCATTGGCAGCGCGTGCTCGGTCGTACCGAAACGCCGCGCGACCTCGGCCCGCAGTTCATGCGGCGTGAGTCCGGTGGTGTCCAGTATTTCGTCGGCCAGACGACGGACACCCTCCATCTCGGCTCGTTCCGCGTGCACCGCTCGCTCGAGAGGAAGGTCGCGGAAAGGGTGGGGTCTGCGGGTCTCGGAGAACCGCCTGACGAGCGATTCGGATGCCGCCTCGACGAACACGACCTTCAGCCCCTGGTAGCGCTCGCGCAGACGCGTGACCAGGTCGGGGAAGCCTTCGCCGAACCCGGGAGTGCGAACGTCGAGCACGACCACCGTCGGTGGGCCCTCGGTGCGCCAGGCGTGTTCGAAGAGAGACTCGAGCAACTGGAGCGGCAGGTTGTCGATGCACGAGAACCCGAGGTCCTCGAAGCACCTGGTGACGATCGTCTTGCCCGCCCCGGACAACCCGGTGACCACGATCGCGCGAGGCGACTCCTTGGCCTTCATCGCTCCCGCCCCCCTGGCTCGAGTCGCCGGTCGTGGCGGACGAGGAATTCCCTGGCCGCGTCGGGAACGCCACGCTGGCCGAGCAGGTACTTGCGCGCGGCGCACTCGATCAGGAGCGCGAGGCTCCGGCCGGGAGCCACCGGCACGGTAAGGCAGGGGCGGGTAAGCCCGAGGATCTCCTCGGTGCTCTCGGCGAGGCCAAGGCGTTCGAGGTGGAGGGTACGCTCCGGCACCAGCCTGATCACCAGGTCGATCGGCTTGCTGTCTCGCACGGCGACGACGCCGAAGAGCTGCTCGATGGAGATCAGTCCCAAACCGCGGACCTCCATGAAGCCGCGCAGCTCCTCGGGAGCCTGACCGACCAGGTCCTCGCCGCGCACCCGGTAGATCTGCACGACGTCGTCGGCGACGAGTCGATGCCCCCTGTGCACCAGCTCCAGGGCGCACTCCGACTTGCCCGAACCGGAGTCGCCGAGCAGAAGCACGCCGATGGCGAAGATATCGAGGAGGTCACCATGCCGGACCTCCCGGGTGGCGAGCAGGAACTCGAGCACCGCGGCGAGCCGGTCGATGACGACGGAGGTCGTCGAGCGGCTCAGCAAGAGCGGGACCCCGAACTCATCGCAGGCCGCGCCGAACATCTCCACCGCCTCGCGCATCCCCTTCGTGATCACGAGCAGGGGTGGTCGACGCTCGGTCAACGAACGGATCCGCATCCGCCGCGTGTCCTCGGACAGCGTGCTGAGGAACTCGATCTCCGAGGAACCGATCACCTGGACCCGGCCGTCCTTGACGTAGTCGAGATGACCGGCGAGCGCCAGCCCTGGCTTCTGGATCCTCGGGTTGAGGACCGGCCTCCGCAAGTCACTCGCCCCCGCCTCGAGCGTCAGGCCCAGGCTGGCAAGGCGGGCATCTCCGAGCAGGCTCTCCGCGCACACGTCGTCCTTGCGCATCACGTGGTCGACTCCTGGCGCGCGAGTGCGGCGAGTAGTTCGTCCGCGTCGTCCGCCTCGGCGAACCACCTGCGGGCCTGCGGATTGCGCAGCAGTCTCGCGATGTTCGCCAGAACCTGCAGGTGTGCGGCGGGCTGCTCGCGCGGAGAGAGCACGAAGAAGAACAGGCCGGCTTCGGCGCCTTCGCCGCCGAACGGCACCGGTTCCCGGGTGCGCGCGAACGCGACCACGATGCTTTTCAGCCCAGGAACCTTGCAGTGCGGGACTGCGACACCTTCCCCGACCACGGTGGCGCCGAGCCGCTCGCGCTCGAGAAGCAGGTCCACCAGGTCCTCGGAACGCTTCACCGCGCCGACACGTGCCAGTCTCTCAGCGACGTGCACGAGGACCTCCTCGCGGGTATGCGCGGGGATACCCAGGAAGACCTGTTCGGGCTTGAGCAGCAGGCTGAGCTTCACGTCCGTGTCCGGAGCGCCCACCTAGAAGTCGGGCACGACCAGCCCGTAGCTGTTCTTCCCGCGCCGGTACAGCACATGGATGCGATCCGATTCGGCCTCGCGGAAGACGAGGAAGTCGTCGTCGGAACCTTCGAGCTGGAGCGCCGCCTCTTCGACCGTCATCGGGATGACGGGCACGTGCCGCGACTCGACGATCCGGGGCGACCCACGCCTCGGCGGTGGGCCTTCGCCGGCGGGCGACTCGGCCGGCGCAGCGGGCGCCTTGGTCCGCTTGGGCCGGACCAGTCTCTGCTTGTTGCGCCGCGCCTGCATCTCGAGCTTGTCGACCGCCTCCTGCAGCGAGGTGGTCCACTCGGGTGTCTCGGCCCGGGCGGCGACCTCGAAGTCCTTGCCACGGATGAACGCCTCGACCAGCACGCGGTGCTTCTCCTGTACCACGGTCAACCGGCTCTCCAGCACCGCGTTGAAGTATTTCGCGAGGCGCGCCATCTTCTTGCGGGCCATCGCGCGCTGCTGCTCGGAGACTTCGATGTTCCGGGCGATGAACTCCAGGTCCATCTCCACCCCCCTTTCTCGGGCCCCGCGTGGACGGTGGCCGCTCCCATTGTAGCGGGCACGCTAGCGCAGGGCCCGGCGTCGTTGCTCGGACGAGGGAATGCCAAGTTCCTCCCTGTACTTCGCCACGGTCCGTCGCGCGATCCTGATCCCCAGGCGATTGAGCTGCCGGGCCACGCGGGCATCCGAGAGCGGCCGCTGGGGCTCCTCGGCTCCGATCAGTTCCTTGATCCGTTCCTTGACCACAACGGAGGAGATGTCGCCATCGACCGCGTGCGAGATGGCGGAATGGAAGAAGAACTTCAGCGGCAGAACACCCCGTGGAGTCGCCATGTACTTGTTCGACACGACCCTACTCACCGTCGACTCGTGCATTCCGATGTCGTCCGCGATGTCGCGCAGGACCAGCGGTCGCAGATGGGGAAGGCCACGCTCGAGGAATTCGGCCTGGCGGCTGACGATCGCCTCCGAGACTCGCATCACCGTGCTCTGCCGCTGCTCCACGGAACGCAGGAACCACAGCGCCGCGCGCATTCGCTCGCGCAGGTACGACGACGTCGCGCTGTCTCCACGGCGGCTGGCCAGCAGCCTCTGATACTGGGGAGATAGACGCAGTCTGGGCAACCCCTCGTCGTTGAGCGCGACCTTCCATGTCCCGTCGACCTTGGTGACGAGCACATCCGGCTCGATGAACGAATTGGCGTTGGGTCCGAGACCGGCGCCGGGCCGCGGATCGAGAGAGCGGACCACGTCGAGCGCCTCTCGGAGCTTGTCCCGGTCGGCCTGGAGGCGGTCGGAGATGCGATCCCATCGCTGGTGGAGCAGGTCGTCCCACTCTTCGGCGACGAGCCGCGCGGCCAGAAGGACGGCGCTCCCCGGTCTGGCCTCCGGATGGCGAGCAAGCTGCAGCACGAAGCACTCCTGCAGGGAGCGGGCTCCGATCCCCGGCGGATCCAGCCCCTGAACGATCCCGAGCGCCTCGGCGACGCGTTGCAGCGACACGCCGAGCTGCGACGCCAGTTCCGCCTCGGGCATCCGCAGGTAACCGTCCGGATCCAGGTTGCCGATGATGAACTCGCACACCGCCGCCAGCTGGGGCTCGACCGACGCCAGGTGGATCTGCCCGCACAGCGCCTCGAACATGCTCGCCTCGGGTGCCGGCGAGTTCTCCAGAGGCGCTTCCTCCTCGTCTTCCCAGGTCGAGGGCACGCGCGCGGTGTCGTGGAGGTAGTTGCTGAACAGGGCCTCGATCTCGACCTGACTGAACGGATCGGATTCGGCCGCTCGCTCGGACTCGTCGGCGGTTGCCGTGTCGGGCGCCGCTCCGCTCGCCGACCCGTCATCGCCGCCCCCCGACTCCTCGTCCTTGCTTCGCTCCGCCGTCGGAATCGCCTCCTCGTCCTCCGCCGGAGACTCCTCGACCATCTCCAGCAACGGGTTGGCCTGAACCTCTTGCGCCAGCTCCTGCTCGAGCTCCAGACGCGACAGCTGCAGCAGCTTGATCGCCTGCTGCAGGGTGGGCGTCATCACGAGCTTCTGCGCGAGACGAAGGTGGAGTTTCTGCTCGAGCGCCATGGGTCAGAGTTGGAACGAGTCTCCCAGGTACACCTGCCTCACCAGCGGGTCCCCCGCCAACGTTGACGGGTCCCCTGATGCAAAAACCTTGCCGTCCTTGATAATAGACGCCCGATCGGTGATTTTCAAGGTGTCGCGCACGTTGTGATCGGTGATCAGGATGCCGTAGCCGCGGCCACGCAAGTGCTTGATCAGGTTCTGGATATCGAGGACGGTGATGGGATCGATGCCGGCGAAGGGTTCATCGAGGAGCAGGAAGCTCGGCTTGGTGACGAGCGCCCGCGCGATCTCGAGGCGGCGGCGTTCCCCTCCAGAGAGCGTGTCGGCCCGCTGGCGCCGGAGATGCTCGAGGCCGAACTCACCGAGATGGGCGTCCACGCGGGCGGTGGCCTCTTCCCACGCGACGCCGAGCAGTTCCAGGACGGCGAAGAGGTTGTTCTCGACCGTGAGCCTGCGGAACACCGAGGGTTCCTGCGGCAGGTAGGAGATACCCATCCGCGCGCGCCTGTACATGGGCAGTCCGGTCGCCTCCTCGCCGTTGATCCGCACCTCTCCGCCGTCCGGCTGGACCAGCCCGACGAGCATGTAGAAGGTCGTCGTCTTGCCCGCGCCGTTGGGTCCGAGCAGGCCGACCACCTCTCCGCCGCGCACATCGATCGACACGCCGTCCACCACCGTACGGCGACGGTAGCGCTTGATCAGCGAACGGGCCTCCAGGGTCACGTTGTTCGTCTCGATGGTCCCCTCCCCTTCCCCGCTCACCCCGCCGGCCTGGAGGCGCCCGGTGGGTTGTCGGGATGGTAGATGGTCTCACTCGGCCCGCTCTCTCCGCCGAGCACGGTCACCGTTCCGGTGGCCCGATTGAGCGCGAGGTGGTTGGCCTTGACCTGATTGCCCGATCGCTCACGGGCGAGCACCGGACTGCCCCACACCTCGACCACGTCCTCTGCCACGACGAACCTGGCCCGTTCGCCGTCCAGGGTGCGCTCCGCGACTCTGTCGTGGATCTCGACACCGCCGGACATGATGGCCTCGCGGATCTCGCCGCCCTCCCCGATCATGGCGCGCAGCTGCTGGCAGCGGGTCGTGGCGCGCGGCTCTTCGAGCACCACGTCGCCCTCGTAGACCGCCAGTCCGGAACTCCGGTCGTATTCAAGCGAGCGCGCACGGATCTCGATCGTCCCGAGCGTGCCCTTGGCCTCCGAGTCACGCGAGACCACGCGACCGACACCGGTGACGACCTGACTCGCGCGATCGTACGTGATCCGGTCGGCGCGCACGATCCGCTCCCCCTGCCACACGCGCGCCTCGCCCTGCAGTCGGAACCGTCCCGGCTCCGGTCCGCCCTCTGCGGTGTCCGCAGCGAACTTCACCCCACCCGGCCCACCTCCCCACAGGCCATCTTGCCTCGAGACGCCGGTGACGTGACCCGACGCGAGAACCTGACCGCCTTCCCGGCCTTCGGCCCGATCGCAACTGACCTCTCCGTCGCCCGAATAGACCGACACCCTGCCTCCCGACTCGGGTAGGAGCGTGAACCTGTCGGTTCGCAGCGACGCGACGAGCCGGCCGCCACGAGCCTGGCTGCCGTCGCTGCGAAGCACCACAGCACCATCAGCGGCGGCCGTCGTCGGCTGCCCGTTCTCGAAGTCGATGCGCAGCGCATCGCTTTCGAGGAAGCGGGGGCCGCCGTCCACGGGCAACACCTCGACGCACGCCCGCCCCTGCCCTTCGAGCCACTCCCACGCTGTCTCACTTCCTTCGCCGATCATCCTCCACGTGTGCAGCTCCCGCCAACTCCCGTCCGCCTCACGCCAGACTCCGCGCACCCACCCCCCAACGGGCGCGCCCTCGGCAGCAACGGTCCAACGCCGCTCGCCGATCGCATCGAACACCGCTCCACCAGCCTCGAGGTGCACCTCGGCTCCCGTCTCCTGCCGGCCCTCGACATCGACTCCCTCCTGGAAGGCGACGCGCCGCGGCGCCCCCTCGGGCTCGATCAGGGTCACCTCTCCCCGCGCTGCCCGGAACCGGAACGACCCGCGCAGCAGCGTCAACCCCTCGGGAAACTCGGCGACGAGGTCCTTGCGCCGGTAGCGGACACGCGGCGCCAGCAACGACATGGAAGCCGCATCCGGTCCCTTCCGACTCGTCATGGACACGCCCTTCTCGAGCTCCAGCACGTCTTCGGCCACCTCTATGCGTGCCCCGCCCGCGAGCCCGGACCAGTCGGCCCCGGCGAACGCGACTGTTCCCTCACTGGCGAGAGTCCGCTCGCCACCGCGAAACGAGAAACCGTCGGCGCGCATCACGACGCCCGAGCGCAAGGAGACCTGGGCACTCCCCGCTACGCTGACTTCCCGGCGCCCCTGATGAAACCGCCCTCGGCTCGCGACCAGCCCGTACGCGACCTCCCCTTCCTGGTAGAGCCAGAGCTCCACGTCGCGCAATTCGATCCAGCCGCTCGGGAACTCGATCGTCTCGGCCGCCGCGAGCCTGAAGTTCGGCTGGACTCCGAGCGTGTCGCTGAAAACGAAACCTCGGTGAACACGCAGCGGCCGCTCGCCGTCCTCGTTCATCGGGGCCTGGATGTCCACCGGTACGGGAGGCGTCGCCCTGCGAAGTTGACGCTGAACGAAGAGCGCCCCGAGCGCGACCAGCCACGCACCGAGGGCAACCGCCGACGCGCGGCGGAGAAGGACTCGCGAGTCGTTCACCGCTCGATGAACTGACCCATGGCGCGGAACTTCGCGTACCGGTGCTTCGCCAGCGAGGCGCGAGGGACCTTGCGCAGGTCCGCGAGGGCCTTGCGGATGGTCCCGGCGACGGTCCTGGCTGCCAGCGCGGGGTCCATGTGGGCCCCGCCGAGCGGCTCCGGCACGATCTCGTCGACGATCCCCAGTCGCAGCAGGTCCCGGGCGGTCAACCGCAGCGCGGCTGCCGCCTGCTGCACGGCCCCTTGGTCTTTCCACAGAATGGCCGCGCAACCCTCGGGCGAAATCACCGAATAGACCGCGTGCTCGAGCATCGCCACGCGGTTTCCGACCCCGATTGCCAGCGCCCCTCCAGACCCCCCCTCGCCGGTCACGACGACCACGACAGGCGTCGACAGCGCCGCCATCTCGCGGAGGTTGCGGGCGATCGCCTCAGCCTGTCCGCGTTCCTCGGCGTCGATTCCGGGATAGGCGCCGGGGGTATCGACGAAGCTGATCACCGGACGGCCGAACTTCTCGGCCAGCTTCATGACACGCAGTGCCTTGCGGTAGCCGTCCGGGCGCGGCTGGCCGAAGTTCCGGAACAGCCGTTCCCGGGTCCCCCGCCCTTTCTGGTGGCCCACCACGGCCACCGGCTCACCGTCGAACCTGGCGAACCCGGCGACGATGGCCGGATCGTCGGAGTAGCTCCGATCGCCGTGTAGTTCGGTCCAGTCCGTCAGCACAGCACGCACGTAGTCGAGCGTGTAGGGCCGCTCCGAGTGCCGCGCCAACAGGCAGCGCTGCCATGGCGTCAGGCTCGACGTGACACGGCGAGCCTCCTCGTCGACCTGGTTCTTGATCCGGGATAGTTCGGCGCGCGAGGCGACGCCCGATCGTTCGGCCTCGGCGAGCTGCTGACGCAGCTCCTCGAGGGGAGCGAGGAACGGGGCGACCGGGGAACCGGACATCTGCGCGACTCTAGAGCCCTCGGCCGGCGTTGGCAAGCCTGGGGATCCGTGGGTGGAATTCCGTGGGTAGGGTCAACGAGCCGACGAGGGCGCGTTCCGACGCAGCCGCCTGACCTCGGCGCGCAACCACTCCACGCGTGTCATTCGCGCCGCGATGACATCCCTTCGTGCGATCCAGCGACGTGATCTCGTGGCCGGGTTGTCCCTCCCCGGCGCAGGGATGGTCGCAGCCAGTCCCGCCGCCTGGATACCCGTGATCTGCGCAGCGTCGCAACCGTAGTAGCGGCGCGCCGCCGCCTGCGCCCCGAGTATCCCGGCCCCGAACTCGACCACGTTGAGGTAGAGCTCGAGGATCCGCCGCTTGCCGAGTTGACGCTCCATCGATCGGGCGATCCTCGCCTCTTCGAGTTTGCGCACGACCGAGCGCTCGCCCGTGAGGAAGAGGTTCTTTGCCAGCTGCTGCGTCACGGTCGACGCCCCGCGCAACCGCCTGCCGCGGCGCCACTCGCGTACCGCCTCCCGGACCGCTTCCACGTCGATGGCCCCGTGACCGAAGAAGTCGATGTCCTCGCTGACCAGGACCGCCACCACGAGATCCTCGGAGATGTCCTCGAGCGGCGCGAAGACGTGCGCGATGGGCCGCTTCAGTCCCTGCTCACGCCACACTTCCTCCTGTCGTGTCCAGGTCGCCCATCGCCCGGGAGGCGGGCCCGTACGCCAGGCTTCCAGCTCCACGGGCTCGTGTCTCCACCAGAGGACGGCCGCCAGGGCACCGAGCGCCAGGACGGCCAGTCCCAGCGCGGTCATCCTTACCAGGAAGCGGAGCATCACGGTATTGTAGGGTCGTCGCGCAGCCGCGCCCTAACTCCGGTCAGGCAACTTCCAGACCCTCGGAATGCGGCGGTCAATCTCCCGCCACACCGCGAGAGCCCCGGTTGCGCCGAACAGCCCGGTTTCCCTGTTGCCGTCGGTTCCAATCCAGACCACCGTGACCAGGCGCGGGCGGAGTGCGACGAACCAGGAGTCCCGTCGTCCGTCGGTGGTCCCCGTCTTCCCCGCCAACGGCTCGCCCGGCCCGGCCGTGCCCGCCGCCGTGCCGCGCCTGACGACTTCGCCGAGCGCCGCGGCTACTTCCGCCGCGACGGCCTCTTCCATCACCCACGAGGGAGCTTCACGTCGGTCGCGCGAAAAGGCGACTTCCGGCATTCGCCCCTTGGCGACGAACGGCAGGTACGCCCTGGCCACCTCGATCGGGGTCGCCTCCAGTGCGCCGAGGAGGATCGCCGGAGCGCGCGGTACGCGGCGAAAGCCGTGCCGCTGGAGCCGCTCGATGAACGGATCCAGGCCGAGCTGCATGCCGAGCCGGACGATCGGGACGTTCCTGGAGTGCACGAGCGCCTCGCGCATCGTCACCTCTCCGGCGAACGTGCCGTCGCTGTTCGTCGGCGACCAGCTCCCATCCCCGAGTGACAGCGTCAGCGGCGCGTCGATGAGAAGCTGGTCCAGACTCATGCCTCGGGAGAGCGCCGTGCCCACCAGAAGCGGCTTGACCAGGCTCCCGACCTGGCGGCGGGCCGCGGTGGCGCGGACGAACTCGCCCGGCCTGCCGGTCCGGCTGCCCTGCAGGGCCAGGATCTCGCCGGACGCAGTGATCACGACCACGGCGGCTTGAACGGGGTCGTCGAGGCGCTCGAGTTCCCGCAGCCGAAAGTGGCGGGCCTCCAGTTCGGCGAGGCCGGCGGCGACACCCGACCGGACCGCCTCCTGCACGTCGACGTCCAGCGTCAGCCTGTGCGCGCCCTGCCGGTCCAGCACCGGTCGGACGGCATCGACGAAGTGAGCCGCTGCCGGCCAGCGTAGTCTGCGCGGCGCCGCCGGAAGGGGTTGCGCGGAGGCGGCCTCCGCTTCTGCGGCGGTCAGGTGTCCCTCCCGGCGCATGGCCTCGAGTACCGCGTCACGGCGCCGCCCCGCGGCGTCCGGCGAGGTGAACGGATCGAAGCGGTTCGGAGCGGCGATCAGGCCGGCGAGCAGCGCCGCCTCGTCGACCTCGATCTCCGCCGCACTCTTGCCGAAGTAGTACCACGAACCGGCCTCGACTCCGTGGATCTCCCAACCACCGTCCTGCCCGATGTACACGCGATTGAGGTAGGTACCGAGGATGTCGCTCTTGTCGTAGCGCAGTTCGAGCAAGGGGGCCAGCCAGCCCTCGGCGAGCTTGCGCGACACCGTCCGGGACGGCCGGAGGAGGAGGATCTTCGCCAGCTGTTGAGTCAGGGTACTGCCGCCCTCGCGAACAGCTCGCGACTTCGCATCGCGCACGGCGGCGCGCAGGATGCCACGAAGCGACAGCCCCGGGTGGCTGAGGAACGTGCGGTCCTCGATGTCGACCACCGCCGTCAAGAGGTGTGGCGACATGCGCTCGAGCGAGACCGGCCAGCGCACCACACCGGCCGGTGCGGTCGTCGACACGATCGTTTCCCGAATCAGCAGCCCTCCAGCATGGGTCCCGCCTCCGGGTTCGACGACGAGTCTCCCCGCAGTGACCCTGACGACCACCGTCCCTGAAGCGCCCTTCACCAGCGAGGGATGGAAGAGGAATTGCTCGCCCGAGCGCACGAATTCGCCGGCGCGAGGCTGGAGTCCGCCGGGTCGCTCAGGCAGGGCACGCCGCCGCAGAGCGGCGAGGAGTTCCGCCTCCGTCCAGGGATCCCCGGGCGCGAGCCGGAGCGGTGACGCCAGGAGACGCATTCCGGACGGCTTCGAGGCCGCCGTCATGGCGCGATCGATGAGCGCGACGCCGTAGAGCCCGAGCAGCAGGGCTGACCCGGAGGCCACCGCCCCGAGGACAGCGGTCCAACGCAGGGCAATCCGGGCGCGCCGGCCGATCGGCATCGCCGCTGATTGTAGGTGCCGTCCGGCGAGATGTCGCCGGGGCTCCTGGTCAGCCGAGCGCGCGGATGAGAAGAACGGTGATGTTGTCGATCCCGCCCTTGCGGTTGGCGTCGAAGATCAGTTGCTCCGCCGCGGTGCGCAGATCATCGACCCGTCCGAGGAGCGCCGAGATCTCTCCGTCGTCGAGCATCGTGTTGAGTCCATCGGAGCACAGGAGGTAACGGTCTCCCGGTTCGGCGTGATGCTCGAGAAGATCCACGACTGGCTCCTGCGTGCCGCCCAGGGCGCGCGTGACCACGTTCTTGAGCGGGTGGTTCCGAGCCGCTTCTTCCGTGAGCAGTCCGGCCATGACCTGTTCGTGGACCCACGAATGGTCCGAGGTCAGCTGCCGGAGCTGGCCGTCGCGGAGGAGATAGACGCGACTGTCGCCCACATGCGCCACGGTGAGTTCGCCGCGCTCCCAGTCGGCCAGGATCGCCGCGATCGTCGCCCCCATTCCCTTCAGTCCGACGTCTTCGGCAACCGCCCCCGTGACCCTGCGGTGCGCGGAGAGGATCGCGTGGGCGAGCCGGTTGGCGTTGAACGAGAGCCGCGGGTCCCACTCCTCCGGCCACGTGTCCTCGGCCGAAGCCCGGGTGCCCTCGACCATTCGTTCCACTTCGTGGACGGCGAGATCGGCAGCAACCTCGCCGGCGGCGTGTCCGCCCATGCCGTCCGACACGACGTACAGGGCGAGGTCGTCCCGGAGCAGGAATGCGTCCTCGTTGTGGTGGCGACGCAGGCCCCGGTCGGTGACCCCGAATGCCTCGCGCCTCACCGCACCGGCCCTCTGGGTGCCCTCATTCCCAGCCCCCTCTACTTGAGACCCTGTCGCAGCTGCTGAAGCCACGATTCTACCGCCGGATCGTCGGCCGACAGCTCCGCCGCCGACTCGGCCAGCCGGAGCGCCCGGTTGACCATCTTCGCCCGCGCGAACAGCCGTGACGCGTCGAGCAGCACGCGGGCATTGAGCGAGTCCAGCTTGACCGCCTGATCGAGCTGGCGCAGCGCCTCGTCCAGCCGATTCGTGTGCTGGGCGAGGAACATGCCGTACAGGTGGCGGCCCTTGGCGTTCTGCGGATCGTGCGCGATTGACTGAGTGAAGAGCTCGGCCGCCCGTTCCAACTCGCCTGACTTCATCAGGCCGACCGCCTTGGCCAGCATCGCCTTGGCGAGTTCCTTGGGACTCGCAGAGGCATCCCGTCCCGCGACCTGCCTCGACTGGTCGTAGCGCGCTCGCCGGTCGGGGTCGATCAGGACGTTGTAGGCCTCCGTGATCGCCTGGAACTCACGCTCGGCCTCGCGCTTGAGAGAGCCCTGGAATCGATCAGGATGGCGCTCCCTCGCAAGCTTGCGAAACGCCGCGCGAACGTCGTCCACGCCCGCCTGCTCGCCGACGCCAAGGATCTCGTAGTAGCTCTTCTGACTCGACATGACGTTATCTGTGCAGCCCCGGGCTTCGATAGTAACTCAAACCGCTAGCGGCGGCTACTGAACCTCTCGATCGCCACCCGACGCACCACCGAGGACACGTTCCGGTCACGGCTGAGCGTGGCGAGATCGCGTTGACTGAGCCTGCCCATCAACTGCATGGCCACGCCGGGCGGGGTGCGCGGGTTGAAGACCATGTTCTTGACGACTCCGTACCGTCGGAGCCAACGGCCCCGTTGCGAGATGATACGCAGGCACTCCTCGTTGATGGAGCGCATGCCGGCGAGCTGTTCGACCTCCTGCTCGGAGAGTCGCGGCGAGAGCATCACGGCCCGGACCACCAGCAGACTGCGGTCGCGGGCGAGGATCAGTCGCTCCTCACGGGTTCCCTTGAGAGCCACCATGATCCGCTGGTAGGTGTTCATCAGGGCGATGCGCACGAACGCATCGCGCACCTCTCGAGGCGCGCCGTCGTCGAGGTCTTCCAGCGTCTCGACCGGCTCAAGCTCGCCCCCGAGCAGGCGCATGCCGAGTTCCTTCAGCGCGGCGAGGGCGTCCTCGATCGACGGCCCCGACTCGATTTCCGGCTCGGCCTCCGCCGCTGTCGCCCATTTGACCGCCCGTTCGAGGAACTCCTCCTCGAACTCGCGCACGCGCCGCAGCACGTCGGGGGTGACGTGCGGGTTGGCGCGCAGGTCCCCGAGGATCTCGAGGCAACCCATGATCCGGACCTGGTTCGTGATGACCGCGTCCTGTGTCGACGGGGGCGCGGTCCTGGCCAGCCACCTGAGAGTCTCACCCGCGGTCTGGGGATGGCGGACGATGGCGTGCCACAGGGCCTCGTCCCGCGTGGCCCGACAGAGAAGGTCGATGTCGAGCGGATCGAGGTCGGGCGCCTCGAGAACAGCGAGCAGATTCTCGCTGGAGAAACCCGCCAGGGTCTGCTGCGCGGCCTGTGAGATCTCGTCGTCGCCGTCGGCGGCCAGAACCGCCAGCACTCGGATGAGGTCCTCGCGGCTGACCGGAAGCAGGCCCTGGGCGGCGAACAGCCGCACCGAGCGCGGTGCGAGCCCCTGGCGAATCGTGTCGATCAGCTCACGCACCGCCGAGGCCGGAACGGAGGCCATCAGCTCTCCGGCGCGAGTGGCGGGGTCGGCGTCAACCGGAGGTGGACGACCTCACCGTCGCGCCCTGGTTGCGTGTGTCGTACGCCGAGGTACTCGAGCTCGACCGATCCGCCGTCTCCGAGCGTGAGATTGACCTCGCGCCCCCCAGCGGGGATCTCCCAGCGCGTTCCCGCCGCGAGCAGGCGCGAAGCCGGAGCCTCGTCGCCGACACGTGCCTGGACCCAGCACGATCGCTGGCCGGCCCTGATCACCAGCGTGTTGGGGTTGGAGCCAGCTTCGATCGCCGGCGTCGGAGTCGCCGTGGCGGCCGGAGTCGGCGCGACCACATCGAGTATCGCGACCGGCGTTGCCGCCGCCGCGGCGGTTCGCGCATCCTGGTGCCGCTCGACCAGGACCACCGTGACGAGGGCTCCGGCGACCAGCACCAGACCCCACAACCAGGGGCCCATGCGCGCGCGCTTCACGGTCTCGACCGGGATGACCTCGGCAGGCCGCCGCTCACCCTCGTGGACGCCTCGCGCCGCCTCGAACGCCTGGGTCCACGGGCCCGGTTCCAGTCCGAGCAGCTCCACGAACTGGCGCAGGAAGAGACGCGGGAAGGCGCCGGACGGCAACTGCTCGAAGGCGCCGGTTTCAAAGGCCTGCAGCACCCGTCGTGAGATCTTCGTCCGTTCGGCCACCGACTCGAGGGAAACGCCAGCCTCTTCCCGCGCCCGTCGCAGGGCTTCGCCGAACTCCCGCGGTCCCGGCTTGGCTGGCGGCATCATCGAGCCGTACGTTACCGGGAAGCGCGGCGGACCGCAAGATCTCGGTCGGCTCGGCGCTCCCCGGACCGTTCCTCGCGGAGGTTCGCCGCCGCGTGCCGGATCCTTTCCCCCACGTCCGGAGCCTGCGCAAGACCCGACAGTTCGCGCGTGGGCAACGTGGCGACCAGCCCGAGCGCGATTCCGAGCGGCACCCGACTCGCCCGCAGTGCCGCTCTCGTCACCGCCGGACGGCTGCACCAGCGCGGGTGGCGAACCACCGCCATCACGCACGCGGCCGAGCGGTCGGCCAGGAGCACCCGCACCGCTTCCGTCTCGGTGCATTGCGGGTTCTCGAGCAGCGCCTCGATCGTGCGCGGCTCGTCGACCTCGAGGATCGCGGAGATAACGCTGCGAGTCGCCATGCGCGCGAGTGTCGTGCGTTCTCCCATGGTCATCGTGGAGAACTTGTCGAGCAGCTTCTTTTCGGCCTGCCGCCGCACCGGAGGAGCCGTCCTCGGGTGGCGCACGATGTCGAGGAGATCACGCCACCCGAGTCGCGGCAGCACCTCCCAGGCAAAAGGGCGAGGGCAGGCCGGATGGCGCACCAGCAGGGGAAGCGAGCGGCGCATCTGGTGGATCCAGTCGCATGCCGCCAACCTCTCGACCAGGTGGCCGGGGCAACTCGGCTGCCTGAGGACGCGCACGACTTCCCCCTCGACGGGACGTTCGCCCCGTTCGATCCGCTCCACCATCAGTCGGCCTTCCGAGGGAGGTGAGCACCCGCTCATCCTGGTATCCTCGCGCTCATGGTAGCTCCGCGCAGCGGTTTGCTAGACTCCGGCCCATGGTGGCGGCATCGTTGCCTGCCCCGGCGCTACGAGAACGGCTCGACCCGCGGAGGCTCTCCGAGACCTTGAGGCGGTGGCGGATCCGCGCGGCGCGACTGCTGATCATCGCGGCCGCTTTCCTCACCTCCTGTCAGCCCGCCAGCGACCGCGGCGCGCGTCTGACCGTCGCTACCTCGTGGGGCGGAGCCGCCTCCGAGACCCTCCACCGCGAGATCCTGCGGGTCGCCCGGCAGCTCGGCGACGTCTCGGTCGAAATGCGCACGTACAGCTTCCTCGGTCTGGCCGACAGCCTCGCCCGTGGGCAGCGCGATCCACAGGAGCTCCTCCTCGACCTCATCGTCGTTCCGAATGACTGGCTCGGCCCCTTGGCGGAGCGGCAGGTCATCGTCGAACTCCCCACGGCGAGGATCGAGGTAGCCAGGGAAAGGCTGGTTCGCCAGGCGCTGCTCGCGGTTACCGACGGCGATCGTGTCCTCGGATACCCGCTCAGCGCGGAGGTTCTCGCCCTCGTTTACGACCCGACTCTGTTCGGCAGTGCGCCGGCCACGGTGGAGGATCTGCTTCGGGCGAAGCTCCCTGCCGGCATGATGCCGTTTGCCTTCGACATCGGCAGCGCCTACCACCTCGCGCCCTTCGTGACATCGCTTCAAGGACCGCTGGTCGACGCCTCCGGAAACTTCGCGTGGAACGGCGATTCCGCCGCCGAGGCGCTCGAGCGACTCCGGCCGGCGTGGCAGGCGAATGGCGCATGGCCGCTGTTCGCCGGCAGAGACGTCGAATCGTTGCAGCTCCAGCTCTTCGCCGAGGGACGCCTGGCTGCCTTTCTGGCGGGTCCGTGGATGCTCGAAGCGCTGGAGAAGACGGGAAGGACCTTCGCGATCGGTCCCGTACCCCGCTTCGTGGACTCCCCCCACCCGGCGCGGGCCCTGGTGGGCTATCAGTGCGTGGCGGTGGCCGCGGATTCCGCGTGGGTCGATCTCGGGCTCGAGGTCGGCGCCCGTCTCCTTGACGTCGAGACGAATGAGCGAGTCAACCAGGGCTCGCGCCGGCTGCCGGTTCTTCTCGACGCGTTCCACAGCGCCGGCGCGATCCAGAGTCCTGGAACGATGGGCTTTCTGAGGGCACTCGAAGAGGGACAGTTCTTCCCCACGTCGACGCCCTGGAACATGGAGTTTCAGCGCGTCTCCGGACGCCTGTCACGGCTCGGTCGAAGCTTGCACCAGCCGACGGCAGCGGACGTGGCTCACGTCGCCGGCCGGGAGACTCCGTGAAACTCCGGGGACAGCTGATCCTGTCCCATCTCGGCACGATCGTCCTCACCGCCCTGGCCATAGGCCTGTTCAACATCGTCCTTCTCATGCGCGGCACCCGGGCCGCGGAGCTCGAGCTGCTGGGCAGCTCCCTGGCATCGTCGACCCAGTTGATCGCAAACCGCGTCGCGACGTTGCAGCGGGCCAGGGACGAGGTTGCGGCGCTCGCCCTGTCGCTCGGGCCCCTCGACGACTCGGTGGCGACGCTGAGTCGGCTTCATGAGCTGCTCGACCTGCACAGAGTCGAGCGCGTCGAGGTTTTCACGGGCCTGCGCAGGGAAGCGGTCGCGTATCGTTGGGAGCGCGGCGTGGGGCGAGATCTGGAGACCGAGTGGTTTCCTCCCCGACCTCAGGTGGCGGCTCTGATCGTCTCGCGCCGCCCGGTTCTGTGGATCCAGCACGACCGCGGCGGAAGAGCGAGCCTCAAGTCTGCCGCTCCGGTTCCGGGAAGTTCGGGACGGGAGCGGCGCTGGGTCGTCGTCACGGAGCCTCTCGATGGCGTCTTTCTTCAGAGCGTGTTGCCTCCGGAGATGTCCGGAGCGCTCCGGAGCGATGGACGCGTGCTCCTGGCGTGGCCCGAAGCGACGACACTCGCTCCCGAGCGCCTCGACGACCTCCTCTCCGATCGGTCATGGGCGCGGCTGACCGGCCCGCTGGCCGCGTCCCGACGCAGTTTGCCCCTGGACGGGGACGCGGGCGTCGAACTCGTCCTCGTGAGCTCGGGCGGGCGCACCGGCCGAAGTCTCGTCCAGGGGCTGCGCATCTGGTTTCTCGTCGCTTTCGGTGGCGCCCTCGCCGCCCTGGCGATCGGCAGCGGCCTGGCGCGCCGCCTGCTTGCGCCGCTCAACGTACTCCTCGAGGGAACCGCGGCGATGGCCAGGGGACACCTCATGGTCCGCCTGCCGGTGGACCGCGCCGACGAACTGGGTTCGTTGACGCGCGAGTTCAACCGGATGGCCGACGAGATCCGCAACACCTACCTGGGTGTCATTTCGACGCTGGCTGAAGTCGTCGAAGCGAAGTCGCACTACACTCGACAGCACATCGAGCGCGTCGAGGGACAGTGTCTCGCCACCGCCGACATCCTCGAGAAACGCGGATGGGTGCGCTTCTCCAGTCACCAGCGGTTCCTGCTCTCGGTCGCCGCGATTCTCCACGACGTCGGGAAGATCGCCATCTCCAACGAGATCCTCAACAAGCGCGGCCCGCTCGACAGCTCGGAACGGGAACAGATCCTCAGCCACCCGGAGGCCGGGGCCCTGATCGTCGAGCGCATGGGCAAGCTGGAGAGGGCCGCCGAGATCATTCGCTGCGCTCACGAGCACTTCGACGGCTCGGGATACCCGCAGGGTTTGGCCGGTGACGAGATCCCCCTGGAGTCGCGCATCATTCTGGCTGTCGACGCCTTCGACGCCATGACGATGGACAGGCCGTACTCAGTGGGCAGGCCGCTCGAAGCGGCGATAGCCGAACTCCGAGCCGAGGCCGGCCATCAGTTCGACCCGGTCGTCGTGGAGGCCTTGATCGAGGTGGTCAGCGGCGAGCGCAACGGCGACCTGGCGGACTCCTCCGACAGCGGCCTCTATCGGGTTCTCCAGCCGGCCGACGATTCCCGCTTCAGTTCCCGCCGCTCTCGGGCGAGCCAAGAATAGAGAGCAGGCGCTCGCGCGAAGCGGCCAACAGGTCCTTCGTTCGCGCCTCGAGGACCAGGCGAAGCAGAGGCTCGGTGTTCGACGGCCTGACGTTGAACCACCAGTCATCGTACTGGGCCGTGATCCCATCCAGGTAGTCGATCCTGGCGTCGCCGAACACCTCACCCAGACGCCGGATCGTCCCCTCCTTGTCCTCGACGTGGAAGTTGATCTCGCCAGTCCCGAAATACCGGCGGAGCGGGGCCAACAACCCGGAGAGCGGACTGCCCGAGCCGCGCATGACGTTGACGACCTCGACCAGCGTGATGAACGAGGAGTCCGCCGTGAAATTCTCCCTGTAGTAGAAGTGGCCGGCCAGCTCGCCCCCGAAAGGACTGTCGATCCGACGCATCGTCGCCTTCATGAACGAGTGACCCACCCTCTCGCGCACCGCCGTGCCGCCGGCGCTCTCGATCGCCTCCTTGGTCGCCCAGGAGGACCGGATGTCGTAGACGATCGGTGCCCCCGGAAATCGCTCGAGGATCGGACCGGCGAGCAGGCCGGTGACCAGATCCGCCCCGGCGATCGCCCCCGATTCGTCGATCAGGATGGCCCGGTCGGCGTCTCCGTCGAACGCAGCGCCCAGCGCGCACCCGTTCTCGCGCACCGCGCGCTGGAGGTCGCGGAGGTTCTCCGGCTTCAGCGGGTTGGCCTCGTGGTTCGGGAACGTGCCGTCGAGGCCGAAGTAGAGAGGGACGACGTCGATGTTGAGCTCGTCGAAGAGATCCCGGTACAGCGTCGCCATGCCGTTGGCCACGTCGATGGCCACCTTCAGTCGCGGTTCGCGCCGCTTCAGGAAGCCGAGGACGTGGGTGCGGTAGGCCGCGGCGATGTCGCGGTACTCGATCGGCGCCGCCGGAGCCGGCTCCGGAACGGGCCGCGTGGCGACGAGTCGCTCAAGCTCTCCGATCCCGGTGTCCATGCTGACCGGTATGGCATCGCGCCTCGACAACTTGAGGCCGTTGTACTGCGACGGGTTGTGGCTGGCGGTGACCTGGATCCCGGCGGACGCCCGCAGCCACCCGGTGGCGAAGTAGTTCATCGGCGTCGTCGCGAGACCTACGTTGACGACACCCATTCCCGCGGTCCGCAGTCCGTCGGAGAGCGCCGCGACCAGTCGCGGGGAGGAGGCTCGCATGTCGTGCGAGACCACCACGGTTCGCCCGCGGGCGAGATCCTCGCCGTCCAGGATTCCCTCGAACAGGTAGCCGATCTTGTACGCGAGGTCCTCGTCGATCTCGGCAGGGTAGACGCCGCGCACGTCGTATGCCTTGAAGACGCCTGACATGACGACCTCCAGCACGCAGAGAATAGCGTACTCGCGGCGACCGCCGGCCCGCTCTCCGCGCTACACTGGATCCGATGCAACGCGGCGAGTCACCGCTGTGGGCGTGGTTCGATGGGCACGTGGTCCAGTTCCACGACGCGAGGGTTCCGATCGAGGACCGCGGCGTGCAGTTCTCCGAAGCGGTGTACGAGGTCGTGGCCGTGGTTGGTGGCGTGCCGTTCAGGCTCGACGAGCACGTCGCCCGCATGCGCGCCGCCGCGCAGCGGCTCGGCATCGAAGTCGGGGTCCCGCCTCCGGGCGAGTGGAGGCACATCATCGGACAGCTCCACCGCAGGGAGCCGCATCGCACCGCGACCTTGTACGCGCAGGCGAGCGGAGGGGCGGCGCCGCGCACGCTGGTCCCGGCGGTCGCACCTCGCCCGCTCTTCTTCGCTTACCTCCGCCCCCAGTCCTTCCCCGGCCCGGCCGAGGCGGCCAGAGGCGTCGCGGCGATCACCCATCCCGACGACCGCTGGCGCCACGCCGACCTCAAGACGACGGGCCTGCTCGCCGCGGTACTCGCGCGCCGCGCCGCAGTGGCGCGGGGCGCGGACGAGGCCATCCTCGTCGGCCAGGACGGCTATGTGCACGAGGGCGCGTCGAGCACGGTCTTCATCGTCCGCGGCCGCACGGTCGTCTCACCGGCGCCCTCGCAGAGCGTGCTCGGCGGGACCAGTCTCGGGGTCGTGATCGACATCTGCCGCACGCTCGGGCTGAGCTTCGAGGCGCGCCCGCTGACACTCTCCGAACTTTCCCAGGCGGACGAGGTCTTCCTCGCGTCGACCTCGCTGCTGGTCATGCCCGTCCTCAGGCTCGACGGCCGCACGGTCGGGTCCGGCGCAGCCGGCGCGGTCACGTTGCAGATCGCCTACCACTTCCAGCGACAGTTCTGGCACGCACTCGACTCGTGAGCGGCGCCGCCGGCTCAGGCCCCCAGGCCGCCGTCGACCCTGATCGTCGCGCCGGTGATGTAGCCGGCGGCGGCGGAAGCGAGGAAGGCCACGACCGCGGCCACCTCCTCCGGACGCCCGAATCGCCCCATCGGCACGCTCGCGACGGCCTGCTCCCGTTTCTTCGCCGACAACGCCCCCACGAGATCGGTGTCGATCCAGCCGGGAACCACGGTGTTGACCGTCACGCCGTAGCGGCCCACCTCCCGCGCCAATGCCCGAGAGAACGCCGTCAGTCCGCCCTTCGCCGCGGCGTACGCGGACTGGCCCTGCTGCCCGAGCAGTCCCGACAGTGAACCGATGTTGATGATCCGGCCGTTACGCCGATGGAGCATCTGCCGGAGGCAACCGCGGGAAAGCCTGTACGCCGACTTGAG
This sequence comes from Acidobacteriota bacterium, assembly GCA_040754885.1. GTDB lineage: Bacteria > Acidobacteriota > Thermoanaerobaculia > Thermoanaerobaculales > Thermoanaerobaculaceae > JBFMCD01. The sequence goes on along the minus strand of JBFMCD010000022.1, from coordinate 91,970 downwards.
CGTGGTCTCAAGGACGATGTCCCAACGTTCCTCGTCCATGAGCAGGAGGTGACCGTCGCGAAGCGCCGCGACGTTGTTGACCAGGATCGCGACGTCCTCGCCATCGACGCGCGCCAGGAACGCCTCGAGCGCCTCCCGATCGGTGACGTCGCAGCGGTGCGCGACCGCCTCGCCGCCCGATGCCGCGACCCGCGCCACCGCCTCGCCAGCCGCGTCGTCGCGGGAGAGGTAGAGAAAGTGGACGCGGAAGCCCTCCGCACCCAGACGCTCGACCACGGCCCTCCCAATCCCACGCGCCCCGCCGCTGACGATCGCGGTTCTCACAATGCCGCCGCGTCCGACGCGCTCGAAGCTCCGCGCAACATCCAGCGCGCCGCCCGGGACAGCGTCTCGCCCGGTCCGAGTTCGACGAACCGTGTCAGGCCAGCCGATCGACACGCACTCAGCGCGACGTCGAGCCGCTGCTCGTGGCAAAGGTGCCCGACCAGCAGCTCCCACGCCTCCCGGGCGGAACCGATCGCCGACCCGTGATAGAGCGAATACACGGGCACGGCCGGGGCTCGAAGGGCTCCCAAGCTCTCTCGCATCGCCTCGAGGCCGCGGGCGGCCGGCGCCATGTGACTGGTGTGCAGCGGCCAGCGGACGTCGAGCGCGACGACGCGGAGCGCCTTGTCTTCCAAGGCGGCGCGGAACGCATCCATCTCCCGCGCCGGTCCCGCGACCAGCGTCTGCCCCGCGGCGAGTCGAGCGGCCATTTCGACGCCGCCACGACGGCACTCGGCCTCGACGAGGTCGTGCGGGAGCCCGATGACGGCCGCCATGGCGAACGAACCGTCCAGCGAGAGGCAGCCGCCGAGAACCGCGTCGATCATCGCGACGATCTGCTCCACCGAGATCACTCCCGCACCCGCCAGCGCCGCGTACGCACCGATCGAGAAACCGAGCACGGCGTCGAGCCGGCCGCCGCCCTCGGCGTACGCCGCCGCCGCGGCCATCTCGGTCGCGACCGTGGCGACCTCCCGGTTCCGATCGAGCCGAAGTACTTCCCCGGGAGCGTCGCACGCCAGCCACCGGACGTCCAGGCCGCTCGACGCGGAGAACGCATCGAACGTGCGGTTCGCCGCAGCCGACGACGACCAGCGCCGCCCCATCCCCGGCACGCTCGCCGCGAGCCCGGGAAACAGCCCGAGCACGCCGCCCGCTCCCCCCGGACCGACCCGCCCGGATTCGCCGACAGGCGGAGCGGTCACCTCGCGCTCCCCACCGCCGACTGCCCGCCATGCGGCTCGTGAAGGTCGGGCGCAGTCACGCGCGCGCGCCACTCATCCGGTCCGGGATCCCGGCGGAGGTCCCTCTCATCGATCTTGAAGCGCACCGCCGAGAGAACGATGCGCACCGTGTCTCCGAGCGACCGGTAGTGCGAGGTCTCGCCGTCGTAGATGACACGCACCGGGACATGGGCGAACCGTCCGCCGAGCTTGCCCGCACGGATCAGCAGCTCCGTGTCGATCGCGTAGCGCCGGCCGACCAGAGTCATCCTCCTGAGCAGCGCTGCGGTGACAAGGCGGAATCCGCACTGCGAGTCCTCGAGGGGGTAGCCCGTGATGAGTTCGAGCGCGCGAGTGCCGAGGAAGTTCGTCCAGTAACGCTTCGCCGGGATGGCATCCCTGTCCCACAGCCGGTTGCCCAGGATGAAGTCTGCCTCGGCGGCCGCAGCCAGCAGGGTGGGAACGTCCTCCGAGTCGTGCTGCCCGTCGGCGTCGATCATCAGCACGTGCGTGTGGGGCTCGCCCAGGAGCAGCGCCAGGCCGCTGCGCACCGCCTCCGCCTTGCCCAGGTTGGCGGGGTGAACGACGACGCGAGCCCCGGCCTCGAGCGCCCGCGTACCGGTGCCGTCGTTCGAACCGTCATCCACCACCACAACCTCCGTCACGTGACGGCGCACGCCCCTGACGACCCGGCCGACCTTGTCGGCGCAGTTGAAGGCGGGGATGAGGGCCGCGGGACGAAACTCCATGGGGCGAAAAGGATACCACCGCCGGTCGGCACCTCGCCCTGCTCGATCGGCCTCCGACCCGGGGCGCCTCGACCGCAACCACGCGATGTCCGGCCGCCGAACGGGCTCGGCCCGCTCAATCCTCCAGGCGCCCCGCCACCAGGTCGAAACGGAGCAGACGACACTCGATCGGACCGTTGAACAGCACGATCCGCCGTTGCGGGCGAAGACCGATCAGGCGCGCCAGGTCGGGAGCGCCGCTCAGCACCCACGCGACGCACCCCGGTGCGCGACGCTTGAAGGCGTCGCCGAGGTCGCGGTACAGGGACTCGAGACTCTCGCCCGCTCCCAGCCTCCGGCCGTACGGCGGATTCGTCACGATCACGGTCCCCGGCCGCGGGACCTCGAGGGCGCGCACGTCGCGTCGGACCACGCGCACGCTCCCGCCGAGTCCCGCCGCGCGCGCGTTGCGGAACGCCGCCGCAACCGCCCTCTCGTCTCGGTCGCCCGCCAGGACGGGTTGCGGCGCCTTCCGGACGGTCTCGCTCGCCCGCTCCCGCTCCGCCGCGACCACTGCGGGACCGGGCAGGCGCCAGCGCTCCAGCGCGAACGTCCGCCGCGCACCCGGCGCCCGGCGCGTCGCGATCGAGGCGGCCTCGATCGCCAGCGTCCCGGTGCCGCACATAGGGTCGAGGAAGGGCCGGGAGCCGTCGTAGCCGGCCAGGAGGAGCATCCCGGCGGCCAGGCTTTCCGCCAACGGGGCCGGTCCCCCCATCGGTCGCCAGCCCCTGTGCGAGAGAGGCTCTCCCGACGAATCCAACGACAATGTTGCCCGGTCACTCCCCAGATGCACATGGACCCGCACGTCGGGATCCGCGCGATCGACGTCGGGCCGACCGCCGAGGCGGTCGCGCAGGCGGTCGACCAGGGCATCCTTGACCACCAGGGCCGCGAAACCCCGGTGCTCGAAGCCGGGCGCCGGTCCGGCCACCTCGACCGCGAGCGTCTTCCGCGCGTCCAGCCACTCCTCCCAGGGGACCGACGCTGCCAGTTCGTACAGGTCTTCGCGACAGCGCGCCGGACCTTCGCGGAGCGTCAGGAGAACGCGCATCGCGGTACGCAATTGCAGGTTGAGGCGGACGAGACCGTCGAAGTCGGCGCGCAGGCGAACCACACCGCGTGCGCACGTCGCGTCGGCGAACCCGAGAGCGCCGACTTCCTCGCGGAGCACCTCCTCGAGGCCGCGCGTGCATGTCGCGGTGACGGGCCAAAGCGGCTGTCCAGGCATTGTGTCAACGTACGTCGACGGCGCGCCTCGCGCAAGCGTCACGCACGCCCGGTGATGCGACGCACATCGCGGTGTGCGCTCACATCACGCTGAGAATCTGTCGCGAAACCCGGCGCTGGGCGGGACCATCCGTTGAGACTCCGTGTCGTGATTGCAGAAACCTTGCAGTTCTTCGACGCTTCCGTGACCTGAACCTCCTTCACACGTGACACACGCCGACGCAGAATCGAGGGCGGAGGGCGCATGCGCCGATTCGTTCTCCTGGGCTGCAACCACTCCACCGCGAGTCTGGAGGATGTAGCCCGGGCCAAGCTTCCGGAAGTCGGTTCGCAGGAAGCCCTGACGGAGTTGCGGACACGTCTCGGGGCGGACGAACTGGTGTATCTGTCCACCTGTCACCGGACCGAGTGGTACCTCGCCTACTCCGGCGAGCTGTGTCCCGGTCGGCTCGCGATGGCGCTCGCCCGGAGTCTGCCCGAGATCGGCGGCGGCGCGTCGTCGCTGCCACCGGTGGACCGTTGTCTCGCCATGCACGCGTCGGAGGTCGCCCGTCACCTTTTCCGTGTCGCTTCCGCTCTCGACGCCATGATGATCGGCGAGAGCCAGGTGCTCGGTCAGGTCAAGGAGGCCTTCAGACGAGCCTCCGAGGCCGGGCTGGTCGGACCCCGGCTGACCATTCTCTTCACACTGGCGTTTCGAGCAGGCAAGCGGGTGCGCACCGAGACCGCACTGGCGAGGCGCCCCGTGTCGCTGGTTTCGCTGGCCGAGCGCGAGTTGCGTGCCTGCCTGGCCGCGAGTCCGTTGCCGGTGGCGCTCGTCGGCGCCGGTGAGATGGCCGGTGCTGCCGCGGAGCTGGTGCGGAAGATCGACCCATCGCGCCCGCTGCTCGTGTTCAACCGAGGCACGGACCGGGGCGAAGCCCTGGCACGGCGCCTGGGCGCGCGCCACAGGCCTCTCGTCGAGCTGACCGCCGAGGGACCGGCGTTCGCCGCCGTGGTCGCCGCGACGGGCTCCCCGTCGCCCCTGATCGGAGCGGATGCTGCCCGCCGACTGGCGCCCGCGACGTTCCTCGATCTGGGGGTCCCCCCTAACATCGCGCCGGAGTGCGCCGCGGTCCCGGGAATCAATCTGATCGACCAGGTCGCGCTGCGCAGGTCCTCGGAGGCCAACCGCACGGCCCGCGCCGCCGAACTGGCGAGGGCCGAGTCGATCGTCGACGAACAGCTCGAAGAGCTGGCCTACGAGGTGATGGAACAGGAACTGTCCCCGGTCGCCCGCAGCCTGGTGGCGGCGTTCCGCGACCTGGCGCGCAGCGAACTCGAGAAGGTCGCCGCCGAGTGCCACGCCGTGCCGGCGGACCGTGTCCACGAGGCCGCCGAGCGTCTCTCGCAGCGGCTGGTCAGGGTCCCGATGCGTGCACTGCGCGCCGTGGCGTGGCACCATTCCACCGACGTGTTGAACACCTTCCTGCGCGCGGTGAAGCAGTGAGCCGACCGCTCCGGGTCGGCACCAGAGGGTCGGAACTCGCCCTCTGGCAGGCCCGGCGCGTCGCCGCCCTGCTCGCCGATCGCGGGTATCCCGAGACGGAACTGGTCGTCGTCCACACGGCCGGGGACCGGGACAAGTCGCGGGCGCTCCACGAACTCCCGGGCAGCGGCTTCTTCACCAGGGAACTGCAGCGTGCGCTCCTCGACGACGAGGTGGACCTGGTCGTTCACTCCCTCAAGGACCTTCCGATCGACGAGCCCGAGGGTTTGGCCCTCGCAGCCGTTTGCGAGCGGGAAGACGTGCGCGATCTTCTACTCTCGCTCCCCGGCGCGCACGGAGATGGACCTCTGGGGCTGCGCCCCGGGGCCCGGCTCGGCACGTCGTCGCTGCGCCGCGCCGCACAGGTACTCGCCATCCGACCCGACATCACGATCGGCGCCCTGCGCGGCAACGTGCCGAGCCGGCTGCGGCGGCTGCGCGACGGCGAGTACGACGCGATCATGCTCGCGGCGGCAGGGGTCGGGCGACTCGAGCCCGACCTCTCGGATCTCGTCTCGACGGCGCTCCCCCTCGAGACCGTCCTCCCCGCACCCGGCCAGGGGGCCCTCGCCGTCGAGATTCGCGCGAACGACATCCGCGCACTGGGGGCGACGGCCCCGCTGAACGACGCGGGAACCGCGGAGGCCACGGGTTGCGAGCGGGCGCTGCTCGGGTTGCTCGGCGGCGGCTGCCACCTGCCTCTCGGCGCCCATGCCACTCGGGACGACGGCGTCTGGCACCTGGCCGCGGCGCTCGGCGAACTGGACGAGGCCGTGACAACCGCAAGCGTCACGCGGGTCCTGGTGTCCGGTCCGGACGCGGGTGCCTGTGCCCGCGCCGCGCTGCGCGCGCTGCGGCCGACGGATCGCACGTGAACCCCTGGGTGCTGGCGACGCGATCCGAGGTCGAGCTCGCCGAGCTCCGCGAGTCGCTCGCGCCCCACGCCATCGACGTGCTCGCCTACCCCACGTTGTGCGAGCAGGCGCACCACGCGCCGCAGCAGTGGGCGACCCTCAGGCGCCGTTTCGACGACGCGCGCTGCATCGCCTTCACCAGCGCTCGCGCCCCCTCTGCCGTGCTGCGCGAAGCGGAGCCGTACGCGCTCGCGCAGGCGATCGTCGGCATCCCCGCCGCCGCCGTGGGAAAGGCTACGGCTACGTCCGCCGCCGCCGCCGGATTCCGCGTCGTTGTCATCGGCGATGCCGGCGGCGAACGCCTTGCCGAGATGCTCCATCCGCGCCTTAACCCGGGCGCGGTGGCGGTTCACGCCTGCGGTAGCGATCACCGGGAGGACCTGGCTTCGGGCCTGCGGCGACGCGGGCACGAGGTCCTCGAACTCCCCGTGTACGCGATGTCTCCCGCCCATGCGAGCGAGCTGCCGCCGCTCCCGGAAGTGCCGCCCTGCGCGGTCCTGCTCTCCAGCCCGAACGCGGCGCGCGCCTACCTGCGCCACGTCCGCGCGGGCCTTCTCCGCGTGCCTCACATCGCCATGGGCCCGGCCACCGCCGCCGCCCTGCACGGCTCCGCAATCCCGGTCGTGGTGCTCGAGCGCCCCACGGCGGACGCCATCGTGGAGGAACTATGTCAGATCTGCTCGTGAGACCCCGCCGCCTTCGTTTCAACCCCCGCATCCGCGATCTCGTGGCGGAAGCCAGACTCGACTCCCGGGCGCTGGTCATGCCGCACTTCGTCCTCTCGAAGGCGAAGGCGGTCGAGCCGATCGACGCCATGCCCGGGATCCGCCGGGAGGGCGTCGAGCGCCTGCTCAGGACGGTGGAGGACGACCTAGCTCTGGGCATTCGCGCGGTGCTGCTCTTCGGCGTCCCCGGCGACGACGAGCCCAAGCACAAGGACGGGCGTTCGTCGTACGGCAAGAGCGCGCTCATCCCGAAGGCGGTGGCGGCGCTGAAGAAACGTTTCGGCGACGACCTGGTGGTGATGACCGACGTCTGTCTGTGCGCCTACACCGATCACGGACACTGCGGCGTGATCGAGAGGGGGCGCGTCGCCAACGACCCGTCGCTGGTCCACCTGGCGCGCATGGCCGTCGCCCACGCCGCGGCCGGAGCCGACGTCGTCGCGCCCTCGGACATGATGGATGGCCGGGTCCTGGCGATTCGCACGGCGCTCGACGAGGCGGGCATGATCGACACGCCGATCATGAGCTACTCGTGCAAGTACGCCTCCGGGTACTACGGACCGTTCCGCGAAGCTGCGCACTCGGCGCCGCAGTTCGGCGACCGGCGCTCGTACCAGATGGATGCGCGCAACCGCCGCGAGGCGCTGCTCGAGGCGCAACTCGACGTGGAGGAAGGGGCCGACATCCTCATGGTCAAGCCGGGCCTCGCCTACCTCGACGTGCTCCGCGACATCGCCGAGAACTTCGCCCAGCCGGTGGCCGTGTACAACGTCTCGGGCGAGTACTCGATGGTCAAGGCCGCCGCGGCGCGGGGCTGGATCGACGAACGTGCGGTGACGATGGAGAACCTGCACGCATTCAGACGGGCAGGCGCCGACATCGTTATCACCTACCACGCTCGAGAGGCGCTGGCCGAGGGTTGGCTGTGACGCGCACGCACCACTCCCCGGGATCCGACCGTTCCCGCATGCGCCGGTCGAACGGAGGCGCGAGGGGCCCGGTGCCCGGCACCTCCCCCCTCTTCCGTCTTCCCTCTCCCCTGTCCGGGAGCGACCAATGAGGCGGGACCGATCCGCCGCGCTCTTCGAGCGGGCCTGCCGCGTCTTGCCCGGCGGCGTCAACTCGCCGGTGCGCGCGTTCCGCTCGGTCGGCGGCACCCCGGTGTTCTACCGCGAGGGGAGCGGAGCTCACTTCACCGACGTGGACGGCAACCGGTTTCTCGACTTCGTGATGTCCTGGGGTCCGCTCATCCTCGGGCACTCTCACCCTGCCGTGGTCGAGGCGGTGAACTCCGCGGTCGCGAAGGGCCTCTCGTTCGGGGCCCCGTGCGAGGCCGAGGTCCTGCTCGGCGAGCAGGTGTGCTCACTCTATCCCGGTTGTGAGTCGGTCCGCTTCGTGTCGTCCGGGACGGAAGCGGTGATGTCGGCGGTGCGGCTGGCGCGGGGCGCCACGGGCCGGCCCCGCGTTCTCAAGTTCGACGGGTGCTACCACGGCCACGGCGACTCGCTCATGGTCAAGGCCGGCTCAGGTCTGGCGACGTTCGGCACGCCCTCCTCGGCCGGTGTGCCGGAGGCGCTCGCCGAGCTGACCACGGTCGTTCCACTCGACGACGAAAAGGCTCTCCTCGGGGCGTTCGACCGGCACGGCCCGGAACTCGCGGCAGCGGTGATCGAGCCCATCCCGGCGAACGCAGGCCTGCTCCTGCAGCGTCGCGGGTTCCTCCAGGCGCTCGCCGACCTGTGCCGGCGGCACGGCGCGCTGCTGATCTTCGACGAGGTGATCTCCGGGTTCAGGGTCGCCCGCGGCGGCGCGGCCGAGCTGCTCGGCATCACTCCTGACCTCGCCACCTTCGGCAAGGTGATCGGTGGAGGCATGCCCGTGGGGGCCTACGGCGGCCGCCGCGACCTCATGGAGCAGCTGGCGCCGCTCGGCCCGGTGTATCAGGCCGGGACGCTGTCGGGAAACCCCGTGGCGATGGCCGCGGGCCTGGCGACACTCGACGTCCTGGACGCCACCGACGCCTGGCGGCGCCTCGAACTCCTCGGACGGCAGCTCGAGTCCGGTTGCCGCTCCGTGCTCGCCCGGCACGGAACGGCAGCGACGTTCGTCCGGATCGGATCGCTGTTCTGGCTGGCGATGCAGTCCGGGGAGGCGCCCCGGCGCTACGACCGGATCGAAGCCGGAGCCGCGCCCGCCTACGCCGCGCTCCACGCGGCGCTCCTGTCACGCGGGGTGTACCTCGCCCCCTCCGCCTACGAGGTCGGGTTCCTCTCCACCGCGCACACGGAGGGCGATCTCGCGCGCGCCGTCGAAGCCCTGGACCAGGCACTCGGGGAGCTGCCGAGTTGAGCCGCTTCCTCGCCGCGTGTCGCCGTCGGGAGGTCGATCGACCGCCGGTGTGGATCATGCGCCAGGCGGGGCGCTACCTGGAAGAGTACCGGGCGACGCGGCAGCGCGCCGGGTCGTTCCTCGGACTGTGCAGGAACCCGGAACTGGCGGCCGAGGTCACGCTGCAGCCGATTCGTCGATTCGGCTTCGACGCGGCGATCATCTTCTCCGACATCCTCCTGCCGCTTTCCCCGATGGGGGTGGACTTCGCCTTCCCCGACGAGGGCGGCCCGCGCATCGAGCGCCCGCTCGATCGCCCCGACGACTGGCGTCGCCTGACCGTCCCCGCGGACGATTCCCGGACGGCCTTCGTCGCGGAGGCGGTCGCCAGGGTGCGCGCCGCGCTGCCCGACGATGTCGCGCTCATCGGATTCTGCGGCGCCCCGTGGACGCTCGCAAGCTACTTGGTCGAGGGCGGGAGTTCGCGCGAGCACGCTCGGGTCAAGGCCGCCCTCCTCGAGCACACGGAGGAGTTCCTTGCCCTCCTCGACACGCTGGCCCTCGCGATGGCGGCGTATCTTCGTCAGCAGGTCGCGGCCGGGGCCCAGGCGATCCAGGTCTTCGACTCGTGGGCCGGAACGCTGGCCGTCGAGGAGTACGCCGAGTTCGTCGTGCCGTCGCTGCGCACCCTCCTCGAGGCGCTGTCCGGGGCCGAAGTGCCCCGCATTCTCTACGCCGGGGGCGGCGCCCACCTGCTCCCCGCCCTCGGCGGATTGCCGTGCGAGGTGCTCGGCGTGGACTGGAGGACGCACCTCGGTCGGGCCGCCGAGGTGACCGGCAATGTCGTCCAGGGCAACCTCGACCCGGCGTTCCTCTTCGCCCCTCCGGCCGAGGTCGGGCGCCTCACCCGCCGCATGGCCGCTTCGGCGCCGGATCGGGGCTGGGTGGCCAACCTCGGTCACGGCATCCTGCCCGGGACGCCGATCGAGGGAGTCGAAGCGTTCCTCGCGGCCCTGAGGGGGACGCGATGAACCGGGTGTCGGGAGACGCTCCCTCCTCCGTGCTACCCGAGCACGTCGGACCGGCGGCCGAGGTCGACTTCCGCGGCATCACTCCCGAGTTGCTGGGGCGCTACGACCGCCCCGGCCCGCGCTACACCTCCTATCCGACCGCGCCACAGTTCTCCACCTCGTTCGGGGCCGACGAGTACGCAGGCGCGCTCCGCGATGCCGCGCGACGATCGGTCGAGCCGTTGTCGATGTACGTCCACGTTCCTTTCTGCGAGGCGCGCTGCACGTACTGCGGGTGCAACATCGTGGTCTCGCCCCGCCGAGGTCCGCAGGAGGCCTACCTCGAGGCGATCGAGCGCGAGTTGGAGCTGCTCGCCGGGCACCTCGACGACCGCCGGACGCTGACGCAGCTCCACTGGGGTGGCGGCACGCCGACGTACCTTTCGCCTCCGGAGCTGGAACGTCTGTTCCGCGCCGTCACGCGGCACTTTCGCCTCGCCGAGACGGCGGAGGTGGCGATCGAGGTCGATCCCTGCGTCACCAGGGAGGACCACCTGCGCACCCTCAAGTGCCTCGGTTTCAACCGGATCTCCCTTGGCGTGCAGGACTTCGACCCCAAGGTCCAGAGCGCCGTGCATCGCCTCCAGCCGCTCGAGCTGACGCGCTCGTGCGTCGACTCGGCCCGGAACCTGGGGTTCTCCTCGGTCAACATCGACCTTATCTTCGGTCTGCCGTACCAGACTCCGGATTCGTTCGCCCGCTGCGTCGACACCTCCATCGAAGAACTCTCGCCCGACCGCGTGGCGGTGTTCTCGTATGCGCACGTGCCCTGGATCAAGCCTCATCAGCGCGCTCTCGAAGGCCTGCCGCTGCCGCGAGGCTGGGAGAAGTTCGAGATCTTCGCCGCCGCCGCCGAGAGATTCCTCGCCGCCGGCTACCGCTTCATCGGAATGGACCACTTCGCCAAACCGGGCGACGAGCTCTCGCGCGCCCTCGACGAAGGCACGTTGCACCGCAACTTCATGGGCTACACCGTGCTCCCCGCCTCCGATCTGCTCGGCGTCGGCGTGACCGCGATCGGCGATGTCGCGGGTCGTTTCGTCCAGTCGGAGAAGAACCTGGCGCGATATCAGCGGGCCCTCGCGAACGGCGCGCTGCCGGTCGAGCGGGGCTTGGCGCGATCGCCCGAGGACGAGTTGCGCGGCGCGGTTATTCGCCGCCTGATCTGCACGTTCCGGCTCGACTTCGCCTGGGTCCGGGACCGGTTCGGCATCGAACCCCGGGACGTGTTCGCCCGCGAACTCGCGGAGCTGGAGTCCTTCGCCGCCGACGGCCTGCTGGCGCTCACGCCCGAAGCCATCGTCGTGCTGCCGCGCGGGCGCTTCTTCATTCGCAACATCTGCATGCCCTTCGACGAGTACCTGCGCAAGGAAACCGGCAAACCCGTGTACTCGCGAACCGTATGAGCGGCGCGAAATCAGGTGCGAAGGCGCCGGGTGGGGCATCCCCTCACGAACTGGTCGTGGTCGGCGGCGGCATCAGCGGCCTGGCCGTCGCTCACTTCGCGCGGCTGGAGGGCGGCATCGATGACGTTGTTGTTCTCGAGGCCGCGCCGCGCCCCGGCGGCAAGGTGCAGACCGAGTGGATCGACGGGTACTGCTGCGAATGGGGACCGCAGGGCTTCCTCGACAACGTCCAGGACACTCTCGACCTCGCCGGTCAGCTCGGTCTGAACGACCGGCTGGTCAGGGCCTCGGACGCGTCGAGCGACCGCTTCATCGCCCGCGGCGGACGACTCCGCCGCGTGCCGCTTTCGCCGCCCGCCTTCCTGATTTCCGACGTTCTGTCACTGCCCGGCAGGCTCCGCGTCCTGCTCGAGCCCTTTCAGTCCCGCGGGCCGGTCGAGGAAAGCGTGTTCGACTTCGCGGCGCGACGGATCGGTGTCGAGGCCGCGTCCGTGCTCGTCGACGCCATGGTCACCGGCGTGTACGCCGGCGACCCGCGCCGGCTCTCGCTGCCCGCGACGTTCCCTCGCATGCGCGAGATGGAGAGCCTGCACGGTTCGCTGGTCAGGGCGATGGTGGCCAAGGCCCGCGAACGCCGCCGCGCCCCGGCCGAGGGCCGGGACGTCACGCGTGCGGCCGGGCCCGCCGGACCGGGCGGAACGTTGACCACGTTCCGGATGGGCATGCAGGAGATCACCGACGCCCTCGCCGCTTCGCTCGCGGGGCGCGTCAGGACCGCCGCCGAGGTCGAGGGCATCGAGAGGACCTCGTCCGGCTTCGGCATCCGCCTCGCGGGGGGCGGCCGGGTCGAGGCGCGCAGCGTGGCCCTGGCCGTGCCCCCGGCGCCGGCGGCCACGATGTTGCGCGGACTCCTCCCGGCGCCGGCGATCGCCGCACTCCGGAGCATCCCGACCGTCAGGGTCGCCGTGGTGATGACCGGCTACCGCACGCCCCGGCCGTTTCGGGAACCGACGCGCGGGTTTGGATTCCTGGTTCCGGCCGTCGAGGGGCGACGCGTGCTCGGTACCATCTTCTGCGACGCGACCTTCCCGGATCAGGCGCCGCCCGGCCATACCCTCCTGCGGACGCTGCTCGGCGGGGCGCGCGACGGCGCGGTTGTCGACCTGAGCGACGCCGACCTCGTCGCGGCGGCGCGGCGCGACCTGTCCGACTACCTCGGCGGCGATCCGCGACCAGACTTCGTCCGCGTCATCAGGCACCCCTACGCGATCCCGCAGTACACCCTGGGTCATCTGGAGCGGCTCGCCGCCATAGACGCGGCGCTCGCCGGGCTGCCGGGCCTGACACTGACCGGCAACGGCTTCCGCGGCATCGCCCTCAACGCGTGCGTGACCGAGGCGCGGGCGCTGGCGTCGCGGTTCGCCCGAACCCCTCGTTAGGGCCGAGCCGACACCGCCGTCAGCGCCAGCGCCGCCGCGACGGTGGTGTCTCCGGAGAGTCCTTCCCGATCCATCTGCGCGAGGATGGCGCCCTCGAGGTCGCCTGGGTCGGGATCGATCGCGCACGCCGGGACGTCGTCCGCCGCCGCGCCGACGAAGTTCAGACGGCAGGGAGCGAGCAGTTCGCCCGCGCAGTGAATCGGGAGACCGAACGTCCTGCACGAGATCGGCCGGTAGGCGTAGACGACGCACGCGCCCGTCTCCGGGTCGAGCGCCGGACACGGGAGATCGGAGTGGGACGCGAAGAACTCCTCCCGTTCGCGCTCGTCTGGCCCGAGCATCCCGCTGGCGGTGTGTCCGGGAAACTCGCCGGCAAGAACCCGCCACTGCGCCCCGGCCCGGGCGATCAACCGGCTCGCCGTCGCCGCGTCGACGGACTCGAGGAGTCTCGAGCCCCGGCGCAGACGATGCGCATCGAGGGCGGTGATCTCGAAGGGACCGATGCAGCACTCGATGCAGCCGAGGCGGCACACCAGGTGTCCGCGCGCCCGATCCTCGGCGAGCGCCAGCGCGGTGTCGACGCGCCGCACCAACTCGCGGTCTGCGCCGCCGAGCCAGTCCGTTGGCTGTCGCCCGCGAGCCATCGTGGGAGTCTAACAGCCGCCTCTGGCCGAACGCGGTATTCTGCGCGAGCCATGGTCCGACCTGCCCCGGTGTACGTCGCCCTCCGCCGCCCGCTCGACAGGAGAAGCCGCATTGGGTGACCCCGTCCTCGCGGCCGTGACGGCGCTCGCGGCCGGCATCGTGCTCGCCGCCGCGGCCGGCTTGCGGGCCTTTCTCCCCCTGGCGGGGCTGGCGTGGGCGGCGAGGTTGGGCTTCGTGTCCCTCAACCAGGGGTTCTCGTGGCTCGGCGCCGACACGGCGGTGGCCGCGCTCACCGTGGCCGTGCTCTTCGAGTTGCTCGGCGACAAGATCCCCGCCGTCGACCACGCGCTCGACGCCGTCGGCGTCCTGGTCAAGCCCCTTGCAGGCATGGTCGTCATCGCCGCGTCCGTCGCTTCCCTCCCCCCGTTCTGGGCGGCGGTGCTTGGGATCGTTGCCGGGGCACCGCTCGCGGGAGGCATCCACCTGGTCAAGGCCAAGGGAAGGGTCCTGGCCAACCTCGCCACGCTCGGTTTCGCCGCCCCACTGATCTCGCTTGTCGAGGACATCGCGGGCGCGATTCTCGTCGTCACGGCTCTGCTCGTCCCGTTCCTGGCGCTCGTCCTGGCCGTACTTCTCTTCGTCGTTTTCAGGCGGGGCAGGCGGGCGGCGCCGGCATCGGTTCCGACCCCTGATCCGCCGCGGTCGACGCGCTCGTGAGTCACCCCTCCGTGTCGCGGGCTTTGCGCCGCGCGATCTCGGCCAGGCGCTCGCGAATCCTCGACTCCCACCCCTCCGCGCCGGGAACGTAGATCCTCTCTCCGGACAGTTCGTCGGGCAGGCAGGCCATGTCGGCCACCTTCTCCGACGCGTCGTGGGCGTAGCGATACCCCGCCCCGTAGCCGAGCTCCTTCATCAACCGTGTCGGCGCGTTGCGCAGTGCGAGCGGAACCGCGTAAGCGGGCCGCTGTTCGACAAGGTCGCGGGCCCGTCCGTACGCCGTGTACAGAGCGTTGGACTTGGGCGCCAGCGCCAGGTACACGGCCGCCTGGCCGAGCGCCAGAGCGCACTCCGGCATCCCGACGTGTTCCACCGCCGCGGCCGCCGCGGCCGCCTGTTCGAGCGCGCGCGGGTCGGCCATTCCAACGTCCTCCGAGGCGACGCGGATCAGCCGCCTGGCGATGAACCGGGCGTCCGCTCCGCCCTCGAGCATCCGCGCCAGCCAGTACAGCGCCGCGTCCGGATCGGAGTTGCGCACCGACTTGTGCAGCGCGGAAATGAGGTTGAAGTGCTCCTCCCCCTCCTTGTCATAGCGGGGCATCCGGCGCTGCGCCACCCGCCGGACATCCTCCGGCCCCGCGCGCCCACCGGCGCCCACTGTCTCCGCGACCATCTCGAGCAGCGAATACGCCACGCGAGCGTCTCCGTCCGCCAGCCTGGCGATCTCGTCGAGCGCGGCCGCGTCCACCACGAGTCCTCGGCCACCGATGCCTCGTCCGCCATCCTCCCGCGCCCGCTCGAGCAGCGTGATCACCTGGTCGTGCGTGAGCGGGCTCAGAACGTAGACCTTGGCCCTCGATAGCAGCGCCGAGTTCAGCTCGAACGAGGGGTTCTCGGTCGTGGCCCCGATTAGAACGATGTCGCCGGACTCGAGAAAGGGGAGGAACGCGTCCTGCTGTCCCTTGTTGAAGCGATGCACCTCGTCGACGAACAGCACCGTTCGCCGGCCGGTAGCGGCACGCAGGCGGCGCGCGTCGTCCATCGCGGCTCGCGCCTCCTTCACCCCGGAGACGACCGCTGAGAACGTAACGAACGCCGCGCCCGTCGATGCCGCGAGCAGGCGCGCCAGCGTCGTCTTCCCGCATCCGGGCGGGCCCCAGAGGACGATCGAGGGGAGCTCGCCACGCTCGGCCAGGTGGCGCAGCACACCTCCGGGACCGACCAGCGCCTCCTGCCCGACGACCTCGTCCAGGCTCGCGGGCCGCATGCGTTCCGCCAGCGGCGTCCCCGGCGCATGCCCCGTCGGCTCATCGCCGAAGAGCCCGGGGCCGCTCATCGCGGCCCTCCCGCGTGGAGGAGGATGCCCGCGAGGAGATCGACCGTCAGGACCCGCGCGACCGCCTGTTCCACGGTTGCCCCGACGCCGACGATCCCATGCCCGACCATCACGGCGACCGTGGCGCCCCGCAAGGCCCGCGCCACCGCCTCGGCGAGTTCGGCGCTACCCGGCGGCAGGGCCTCGACGCGGGACACCGCGCCGACGAGCAGCGCCGCTTCGGTGAGCCGGGAAACGTCCGGCCACCCGCCCCGTGCGACCAATGCCAGGACCGCGGGCGGGTGCGCGTGCACGATCGCAGCGACCTCAGGGAAGGCCCGGTAGACGGCCTGGTGCATGCGGCCTTCGGACGATGCCCCGGCCGGGAGTTCGGAGCGGCAGCCGCACAGCGCAAGCGAATGAGCCACCAGCCGCCTCTTGGCCGCTCCCGCCCGAGTCAGGAGGAACCGATCGCCTTCGATGCGCGCCGAGAAGTTCCCTTCCCCGGCCCGGATCAGGCCGAGCCTCGAGAGTTCCGCTCCGGCCGCGACCAACTCCGAGCGCAGGCGCGCCTCGTTCCACGTTGCCACACCGGCACGATACCTCACCGGAGCGCCGGCCGGCGTTCCGGGTCACTTCCTGCGCTTGGCGATTTCCTGCTCGAGCCCGGCCAGGTCCGGCAGGTCGCCGGCGGCCCCGGAACCACTCAGGGACGCGAGGATCGGCTTGAGCTTCTCCAGCTCCATCTGCGCACCCTCGGCGTCGTTGAGGTCGAAGAGCCTGACCACCGCCGCGTTGTAGCGCGACTGCCAGTGCTCCGGCCGGAGGTCGGCGGCACGGTCGAAGTACTCGATCGCCTTGGCCGGCTGGTTCGTCTCGCGGTAGCACACGCCGAGATCGGTGAGCACATCCGGCGAGTCGGCCCGGATCGCCAGGGCCTTCTCGTAGTAGACCGCCGCCTTGACGAAGTTGCCCATGTCGTACTGGACGTTCCCGGCCTGGACCAGGTGCTGGAAGTTTTTCGGGTCTTCGGCCAGCAACTGGTCGAGGTTGCGCGCCTGTTCCATCAGCAGCGGATTGCCCGTCGCCGCCGTCCGACCGCCCTCCGGAGGCATTTGCGGGGCGTTCGACAGCGCCGGCGCCCCCGGCACCCCGGCGTGGGGGTCGGCCGCCGCGCCCGTCGGGGTCGGAGGCGCGGGCCGGCCCTGGCCCACGACCCAGCCGACGAAAAAGCCCAACAGAACGCCAGCCACCGCGGTAACGATCGGGTTCTTCCACATGTTCATCACTCGGCCTCCTAGCGACCGGCTTCCCTCCGGGCAACCCAGGAGCCCGACGCCGGCATTCCGGACGAGAGGTTCGTGCTCTCCCAGCTGCCTTCGAGGCGCTTCTCCCCGTCACGCCAGGCCAGCCGCCCGGTGAAGATGGCGACGAAGCCGAGCTGTGCGTCGATCCGCTCCACGCGCATCGTCCCGTTGATGAACGTCCCGCGGAGCGAGCCTCTGAATCCCCCGGAGAGCTGGTAGCTGCCGCTCACCAATGTGCCGTCGAGCTTGAGGTCGAACGTGCCGCGCTGGCCGCCCGGGTCGACGGCCACCTGCCATCGCCCGGAGATCTCGTCGCCGCTCGTCTGCAGCGCCTCCTCGAGACGCCGGATCTCAGCTCCCACCTGATCGGTGTAGGTTCGGCGGGACGCGATGGTGGTTCGGATCTGCTGCGCCATCGCCATCAACTCCGCGACGTCCGACTCGGCTCTGCGCAGGTCCGAGGATCGGGCCGCGAGACTCCCCGCGTCCTCGCCATCCTCCTCGGCGCGCAGGAGGTCATCGCCCAGGCGGACCATCCGATCGGCCGCGTCGCGCAACTGGTCCTGAACGCGGGTGTAGTTGGCGAGATCGAGCGCGAGCACCCTCTGCTCCATCTCGAGCTGCATGCGCAACACCTCGAGGAGAGGATCGCGGCTCTGCGCCGAGACCGCGCCAGCCAGGAGAACGCCGATCAACACCGTCGCCCCTCTCACCGTCGTCCCTCCCCGAACACGCCGCGCCGCGGCGGGCGGCAGCGCGTGCTCTCCGCACAGCATACGGCCGAACTCGCCCAGGCATCCAGAGGTCGCATCGAGACGGTGGTAGAGTTTCGTCATGACCATCGTTGACGACCGGTCCCCGGCGATTCGCGTCACCCTGCTGCCCAGGGACACCAATCCCCACGGCACGATCTTCGGCGGCGTGATCCTGTCGTACATCGACCAGGCGGGTGCGATCGAGGCACACCTCCACGGCGCGCGACGTGTCGTCACCGTGGCGATGGAGAAGGTGGTGTTCCACCAGCCGGTGTACGTGGGCGACCTGGTCTCCTTTTACGGCGAGTTGATCCGCGTCGGGAGGACCTCGATCACCGTCGGGGTCAAGGTCGAGGCAGGCCCCCTGGGCCACCCCGGAGCGCCGCGCCGGGTCACCGAGGCGGAAATCACCTACGTCAACGTGGACGACCACGGGCGGCCGACGCCGATCCCGCGCAACCCCGCTGCGCAGGCGCCATGACGGGCCGCCGCGGCGGCGCACCGGCAACCGCGGCGCACGACGGAGGCCGCGAGGGGGACGTCGCCTTGATCCTGGCGTCGGCGTCTCCCCGGCGCCGCGAGCTGCTCGGGCGGCTCGGCGTCGGCTTCCGCGTCGTTCACCCCGCCATCGACGAGACACCGCTCCCGGACGAGTCACCCGCGACGCACGCCCTCAGGATTGCCCGGGCCAAGGCCGGGGACATCGCGCGACACTGTGCAGGCGCGGCCGTACTCGCCGCCGACACCGTCGTGGTCCTGGGCGACGAGATCCTCGGCAAACCGGCCGACCGGGAGGCGGCGAAGCGGATGCTCGGAAGGCTCGCCGGTCGCGACCACCTCGTCGTCACCGCCATCGCCGCCCGCTTTGCGGACCGGGCCGCGGACTGGCTGGAAACCGCGCGCGTGCGCTTCGCACCGTTGACCGCCGACCTGCTCGAGTGGTACCTGGAAACGCGCGAGGGCGAGGACAAGGCGGGCGCCTACGCGGTGCAGGGTCGCGGCGCCCTGTTCATCGAGCGCGTTGAGGGGAACGTTCAGGCCGTCGTAGGACTGCCGCTGGCGCCGCTCCCACGCCTGCTGTCACGCGTCGGCCTGCGTCTGTGTCCGATCGGTGACCGGCTGCGCCTGCGTCGTCTCTGATCGTGACGACCGCACGCCCGCTGCGGATCCGACCTCGCCCGCGCCTGTTTCGAGCCGGCACGGGGCGCCGCAGCTTCCGACCTGTGGCGGCTCAGTCGCCGACCCGCAGCGGATCGCCCAGCTCCGAGAGATGGAAGTTGGCGAAGATGTGGTGGCCGTTGAAGTCGAGCACGCGAACATCCTCCGAACTGGCGAGATCGCCGGCGACGACCTCGAACGGCACACCGTAGAGTTCCCGCACGCGCTTCACCGGGACCTCGTACGCGATGAACTTCGCGATCCCCTTGTAGTGGAGTTTCTCCGCCAGGCGCGGGTCGCCCGCATCGCGATACGAGGTCAAGATCAGAATCGGACCGGAGCCGGTGAAGATCAGATACGCGCGCATCGGACCTCCTTCGCGTCCGACCGCTCCCGGAAACCGAGCGGCGACGCTGCCTCGACCGCTGCCGCCCGGCGCATCGGAGTCGACAACCGGGCGTGGCAACCTCGCGAACTGCTGTCTCTGCGCCGGTCTCAAGTCTACGACATGTCTTCGGGAGGGCGAGGCGGTCGGCCGGTTGCATTCCGTGAGGTCCCCGCCTAGAATGATCCTGGTGAATTTGAATCTCCTTCTGGTCGCCGGTCTGGTCGTGGCGCTGGGATTCCCTCAGACGCGACTGCAGTCCGTCCCCTGCACCTCGGAGCATGAGGCGTGCTGCTGCCCGGATGAGCGCGCATGCCCCTGCACCCATGACCAGGACGACCCGACACCGGTGCCGGCCGAATCGGCGCCACGCGCCTCGACGAGTCACGTTCTCGTCGAAGTTGCCCCGAGCCCCACTCACGACGTTCTGACCTGCTCCGCGGCGCCTTCCCTTCACGGCGTCCCGGACCCAGCCGCACCGGACTCACTCCTCCTGTTCCTCGCGACCTTCCGCTGCTAGCGCCTCCTCAGGGACAGGTGTGTCCGCGCCCAGCCCGGGCGGATTCCGCCTTCACGGATCGTGCTGGAGGGTCACATGAACTCGAATCGCGTTGCGGAGGTTCTGCTTCTTTTCCTGTTCGTCGCCGTCCCCTCGGCCTCGGCTGCGCGCCCCGCGGGGTCTGAACCGGCCCCTTCCGTCGAGGACCTCGTTTCCCGCGCGTTGGAAGCCTCGCCTTCCGTAGCCGCCTTGCTCGCGCGGCTGTCCAGTGCCCGGGAGAGTGTCGAGCCCGCCGCCTCCCTCCCCGACCCGGTCGTCGAGGTAGGCATCCAAAACGTCGGTCTGGACACCTGGACGGTGGGCGAGACGGACATGTCCATGGTCACGCCCGAGTTCCGCCAGGGTTTCTCCTACCCCGGGAAGCTGAGGGCCACGAGAGCGGAGGCCGAGGCGAACGCGGAACTCGTCGAGCGTGCTGTCGATGCGGCGCGTCGCCAGCTCACCCTCGGCGTTCGCATCGCGTACGCGCGACTGTACGCCGTCGACCGCGAGACCGAGCTCCTCGCGGCAGGACGGGAACTCCTGGACCTCCTCAAGGAGACCGCGATCGCCCGCTACCGGGTCGGCCAATCCGACCAGGAGGCGGTGCTGAAGGCCCAACTCGAGGTTTCCAGGCTGGCCGAGCGCGACGACGACCTGACTGCCGAACGTCTCGGGCTGGTCGCCGGTCTCAACGCCCTCCTCGATCGGCCCGGCGACGCGCAGCTCGGCGACGTTGTCCGGCTTCCTCCGGTGCAGGCCTCGACGGGCGGGATCGAGTCGGAGGCGCTGGAACGCTCGGCCGAGGTACTTGCCCGGCGCGCGGCCCTGGCCGCGGCCGAGCGCCGCCTCGACGTGGCGCGGACCCGGCTCAAGCCGGATCTGTTCGCTTCGGCAGGGGTCGGATACCGGGGCGGCCTCGACCCCGCCTTCATGCTCCGACTCGGAGCCGAGGTGCCGCTGCGCCGCCGGTCGCGGCAGGAACCGTTGCTTCGCTCCGCCGAACACGACGTGGAGGCTGCGGCCGCCGAAGTCCGCCACGCCGAGGCCGGCGCCAGAGCTGAAGCGGCCCGACTCGCGGCCAACTGGCGGCGTTCCGAGCGTCAGGTCGTCCGCTATCGCGAGGCGTTCGTCCCACAGGCCAGCGCCGCCTTCGATGCCGCGCGCGCCTCGTATCTCGCCGGACGAGGCGACTTCTCGACGGTGATCGAGGACTACCGCCTGTGGCTCGACACGCGCGCCGCTCTCGCCCGGCGCGAGGCCGAGCGATTCGCCACGTGGGCGGAGATCGCGAGTCTGGTCGGGTCGGCGGAGTCAGCCGGCCGAGGAGAGACCCGATGACCATCTCACAGAGGTCTCGAACCGTGGGACTCGTGGCGGCTGCCGCGCTCGCCGCCGCTCTCGTCCTAGTCTCCTGCTCGGAGCCCACCGCGCAGGCGGACCGGTACCACTGCCCCATGCACCCGACCTACGTCTCCGATCGCCAAGGGGACTGCCCGATCTGCGGCATGCGCCTCGTTCCCGTGACCGAAGCCGAGGGCACGCGGACCGCCGCAGGTGCCGCCCCTCCTCCCGAAATCGCGGTCGCTCCCGGGGCGTTTCTCTGTCCGATGCATCCCGAGTTCGGCTCCGACGACCCCCACGCTCGTTGCCCGGAGTGCGGCATGCGCCTCGACCGACGAGAGGACGTTCTGCGCGATCTCGCGCAGCCGGCCCCGGAGGCACCCCGTCCCGGATTGCCGCGCGGCATGGCCGATGTGGACGTCACGCCCGAGGGGGCTCGTCTGGCCGGCATCCAGACCGCGCCCGTGCAGCGCGGCTCGTTCGGCCGCTCGGTGCGAACCGTTGGGGCGGTCGTGGCCGACGAGACCCGCGTCCGGCATGTCCACACCAAGGCCGCCGGTTGGGTCGAACACCTGCACGTCAGCTTCACCGGGCAGGTCGTGCGCGCCGGAGAGCCGATCCTCTCGCTCTACTCGCAGGAGCTCCTCGCCACTCAGGAGGAATACTTGCGCGCCCGCGAGTCGGCGGCGCGTTTCGCCTCCTCGCAGTTGCCCGAGGTCCGTCGCGGCGGTGAGGACCTTCTCCGTGCCGCTCGGCGCCGGCTCGAACTTTTCGACGTCCCGGCCGCGGAAATCGACGAGCTGGATCGCACCGGAACGCCGCGACGGGCGGTCACCCTCCTCGCTCCCGTGTCCGGATACGTCACCGTGAAGGGCGTCTCCGAAGGACAGCAGGTCGAACCCGGGACGGAGCTGTTCGTGATCACCGATCTATCCCGCGTCTGGATCGAGGCCGACTTCTACGAATACGAGGCCGCAGCCCTCGCCGTCGGCCAGGTCGCCAGGCTGACGCTCCCCTTCGAGCCGGGCACCGTCCTCGAGGGCAGGATCGCGTATGTCTACCCGACCCTCGACGTCGAGACCCGCACCCTGCGGGTTCGCTTCGAGTTCCCCAACCCGACGATGAAGCTCAGACCCGGCATGTTCGCCGACGTCGAACTCTCCGCCCGGCGTGGCTCGGGGCTGGTGATACCCGACTCGGCGGTGATCGACACCGGCACGCGACAGGTCGTGTTCGTAGCGAACGGCGCCTCGCGCTACGAGCCGCGCGAGGTGAAGATCGGCATCCGCTCGGCCGGCAGGGCCGAGGTCACCGCGGGGCTCGAGGAGGGCGAACAGGTGGTCGTCAAGGCGAACTTCCTTTTGGACTCCGAGTCGCGCCTGCGCGCCGCGATGTCGGCCTCGTCGAACGGGACGGCTCGGCCTCCGGCGGCGACGGCGGGCCACGGTCCGCACTGAGGCGCGCCATGATCGATCGGATTATCGGATTCTCGGCCAGGAACAGGGTCCTCGTGCTGCTCGGCATGGCGGCCCTGTGCCTCCTCGCCGTCTCCGTCACGAGGCAGATCCGCCTCGACGCGTTGCCCGACCTCTCCGACACGCAGGTAATCGTCTATTCGCGCTGGGACCGCTCTCCGGACATCATCGAGGATCAGGTCACCTATCCGATCACCACGGCCCTTCTCGGCGCGCCCGGGGTGAAGGCGATTCGCGGCTTCTCGGACTTCGGGTTCTCCTACGTGTATGTCATTTTCGAGGACGGTACGGACATGTACTGGGCCCGGTCGCGGGTCGTCGAGTACCTGTCCAAGATCCAGCCCCAACTCCCCTCCGGCGTTCGCACGGAACTCGGGCCCGACGCCAGTGGCGTCGGCTGGATATTCCAGTACGCGCTCGTCGATCGGTCCGGAACGCACTCGCTCGACGAGCTGCGCTCCTTCCAGGACTGGACGCTGCGCTACGCGATCCAGGCCGTTCCCGGGGTCGCCGAGGTCGCGTCGGTCGGCGGCTTCGTCAAGCAGTACCAGATCACAGTGGATCCCAATCGGCTGACGGCGTTCAACCTGCCCCTCGCCGAGGTGGTCCAGGCAGTCCGCGCCTCGAACGACGAGGTCGGCGGCCGGCTCCTCGAGCTCGCCGGAACCGAGTACATGGTCCGCGCGCGCGGCTACGCTCGGAGCGTCGAGGAGTTCGAGAGCATCGTCGTGAAGGTCGGCCGGTCGGGTGTGCCGGTCCTGCTGCGCGACGTGGCACGGGTCGAGATCGGTCCGGAGATCCGTCGCGGCGTCGCCGACCTCGACGGCCTGGGCGACCACGTCGGCGGCATCGTCGTGATGCGTCACGGCGAAAACGCGCTCAACGTGATCAAACGCGTCAGGGCGCGCCTCCACGAGCTCGAGCCGAGCCTGCCCGAGGGCGTCGGGATCGTGACGACCTACGACCGGTCCGATCTCATCGAGCGCGCCATCGACACGCTCCGGCACGAGTTGTTCCTTCAGATGGTCATCGTCTCGATCGTCATCATGGTCTTCCTCTGGCACATCCCCTCGGCCATCGTGCCGATCGTCACGATCCCGGTTTCCGTGCTGCTCTCCTTCATTCCGCTCTACTACCTCGGCGTCACGGTCAACATCATGTCCCTCGCGGGAATCGCCATCTCCATCGGGGTGCTGGTGGACGGTGCCATCGTGGAGGTCGAGAACGCCTACAACAAGATCCACCACTGGCAGCAGGCGGGCCGGCCCGGGACCTTCCACGACGTGCGCCTGGAGGCCCTCAGGGAGGTGGGCCCGTCGGTCTTCTTCTCGCTCCTCGTTATCGCCGTGGCTTTCATTCCCATCTTCGCCCTGGTCGACCAGGAGGGCCGGCTGTTCAAGCCCCTTGCCTACTCGAAGAACCTCGCGATGGCGATCGCCGCGGTCCTTGCCATCACGCTCGACCCGGCGATGCGCATGCTCTTCGCGCGCATCGACCCGTTCCGATTCCGACCCCGCTGGCTCGCCTGGGCGGCAACCAGTGCGCTGGTCGGAACCTACCACGCCGAGGAGAGACACCCGATCAGCCGCGTCCTGCTCCGCGTCTACGAGCCGGCGTGCCGCGTCGCCCTGCGCCATCCGAGGACGGTGGTCGCCGGCGCGTTCCTGGCCGTCGCGGCGTCGGTCCCCTTCTACTTCACGCTCGGTCGCGAGTTCATGCCGAACCTGAACGAGGGCTCCATCCTTTACATGCCGACCACACTGCCGGGCATCTCGATCGCCCAGGCGCAGGAGCTGCTCGAGACCCAGGACAGGGTGATCAGGTCCTTCCCGGAGGTCGAGCGGGTGTACGGCAAGGCCGGTCGAGCCGAGTCGTCGACCGATCCGGCCCCACTGTCGATGATGGAGACGACCGTCATCCTCAAGCCACCCGACCGCTGGCGGCACAAGGCCCGCTGGTACTCGGACCGGGCGCCCCGCTGGCTCGCGGCCCTGCTCCGTCCGATCTGGCCCGATCGCATCTCCTGGACCGAACTGGTCGATGAGATGGACCGCGCGCTGCGCGTTCCCGGCGTCTCCAACGCATGGACGATGCCGATCAAGGCGCGCACCGACATGCTCGCCACGGGAGTCCGCACGCCGGTCGGCATCAAGATCTTCGGCTCCGACCTCGAGGAAATCCAGCGCCTCGGCGAACGCCTCGAGGCGATCATGTGGCGGGTTCCGGGGACACGCAGCGTCTACGCCGAGCGGGTGACGGGAGGCTACTTCGTCGACTTCACGCCGCGCCGCGACCAGCTCGCCCGGTACGGCCTGACCGTCGAGCAGGTCCAGATGCACATCATGACCGCGGTCGGCGGAGAGAACGTAACGACGACGATCGAGGGCCGCGCCCGCTTCCCCGTCAACGTCCGCTACCCGAGAGAACTTCGAGACGACGTCGGCCGCCTCGAACGGGTACTCGTGGCCACGCCGGGCGGGGCACAGGTTCCCCTCGCTCAGCTCGCCGAGATATCCCTGGCGAAGGGTCCCGCCATGCTGCGCGACGAGAACGGCTTCCTGGCCGGCTACGTCTTCGTGGACATCACCGGCCGCGACGTCGGCTCCTACGTCGAGGACGCGAAGAAGGCGGTGCGCACCGACCTGGACCTCGAGCCCGGGTACGTCATCCAGTGGTCCGGCCAGTACGAGAACATGCTGCGGGTGAAGGAGCGCCTGAAGGTCGTCGTGCCGATCACGCTCGGCCTGATCTTCATCCTCCTCTACCTGAACACCAGTTCGGCCTTCAAGGCGACCCTCGTGATGCTCGCTGTTCCGTTCTCGGCGATCGGAGCGATCTGGCTCTTCCACCTTCTCGACTACAACGTGTCGATCGCGGCGTGGGTCGGGATGATCGCGCTGCTCGGCCTGGACGCCGAGACCGCGGTGTTCATGCTGCTGTTCCTCGACCTGTCGTGGGAGGACGCGCGAAGGCGCGGTCTCCTCCGCAACCAGCGGGACGCGGACGCCGCGATCATCCACGGAGCGGTCAAGCGCTTGCGCCCGAAGATGATGACCGTCACCGCGGCGTTCGCGGGGCTGCTCCCCATCATGTGGTCCGCGTCGGCCGGCGCCGACGTGATGAAACGCATCGCCGCCCCGATGATCGGCGGACTGGCGACCTCGTTCCTGCTCGAGCTGCTCGTCTACCCGGCCGTCTACAAGCTGTGGAAGCAGCGTACGGAACCTGCCGGAGCGGCAGGCGAGAATTCCGCCGCCCGGCTCGACGTTGACGTGCCGTGAGGCACAGGGAATCGGGGGTTCCATCGCCCCCAGGAAAGGAATGACCATGCGTACTACCGTCCTCGCACTGGCTCTCTCGATCGTCGTGTCCGGGCTGGCGCTCGCCGGCGCCGCTCCCGCCACGCCCCAGACCACCTGCCCGGTTTCCGGCGAGAAGATCGACAAGGCCGCCGGGGCGCACCTCGACTGGCAGGGCCAGCGAATCTACTTCTGCTGCGACAGCTGCATCGGGAAGTTCAAGGCCGACCCGGAGAAGTACTTCGCCACGATCGCCGCGCAAGGCGTGACGCTGGAGAACATCCAGACCACCTGCCCGGTCTCCGACGAGGAGCTGGGAGGCGAGATGGGCGAACCGGTCGCCACCAACTACAAGGGACGGACCGTGAAGTTCTGCTGCGCGTCGTGCGTGAAGAAGTTCGACAAGGAGCCAGCGAAGTACCTGGCCAAGCTGCCGGGGGCGAACGTCGGCGCGAAGTAGGCGCCGCCTGTATCGGCCGGAGGGGAGCGGGATCACCGCTCCCCTGCCGGCCTTCCCGGGCGCGCAGGCGCGATCACCGAACACTTGCGGAGTATCCCGCCCGGCGGGTACCTTCCGCCTTATGAGCCACGACGACCACGGCCACGACCACCGCCACGGCGACGCCAACCAGCGGCGCCTGGCCTGGACGTTGGCCCTCGTCGCGACCTACATGGCGGCCGAACTGGTCGGCGGGCTGCTTTCCAACTCCCTCGCCCTCCTCGCCGACGCGGGGCACATGCTCTCCGACAGCGCCGCCCTTGCCCTGGCGCTGTTCGCCGGGTGGATCGCCCGGCGCCCCCCGTCGCCCAGGACGACGTACGGCTACTACCGGGTCGAGATCCTCGCCGCCCTAGCCAACGGGGCGACGCTCGTCGCCATCGGGATCCTGATCTTCGTCGAGGCGTACCGCCGGTTTTCGGCGCCGCCCGACGTCCGGGCGGATCTCATGCTCGGCGTCGCAATGGGCGGCCTGGCCGTGAACGTCGCGGCCCTGGCGATTCTCCACGGAGGCCGCCGCGCCAACCTCAACCTGCGCGGGGCGTGGCTGCACGTACTCGCCGACACGCTCGGCAGCGTCCAGGCGATCGCCGCCGCGTTACTGATCCGCGCCTTCGGGTGGCGATGGGCCGACCCGCTCGCCTCGGTGCTGATCGGCGCCCTGATCATCGCCTCGTCGTGGAGCCTGCTGCGCGAGGCGGTAGCGGTGCTGATGGAGGCGGTCCCTGGCAACCTCGACCTCGATCAGGTGCGCGGCGAAATACTCAGCGTGCCGGGCGTCGAGTCGGTACACGACCTCCACGTGTGGTCGATCGGCTCGAACTTCGTCGCCCTCTCCGCCCATGTCCAGGTCCGCAACGGCGACCTCGGCATCGTCTGGCAGGTCCGCCGCCGTCTGTCCGAGCGCTTCCGCATCGAACACTCCACCATCCAGGTCGAGCACGACGAGCCGCCGAAGGCGCTCGCCGTCGGCCGAAATCCCTGTCCGTGACACCGTGACCCGGCCCGGCCAGGTGGCATGAACGGTCGGGCCGTCGCGTTTACCCCGATCGGGGGTGCGGCAGATCCATGAGATCGCTCGGGCAGGGTCGGGACGACTTGAGCGCGTGCGGGTGCGCGGCCCGTGGCCCCTCCGGCACGGCGCCAGGGCCGCGCGCAGCGAGGGCCTTCCGAGTCGAGGGGATGGACTGCGTGGAGGAAGTCGCGGCGCTCCGTCGCGAGGTCGGACCGCTGGTGCCCGGGGACGCACTCCAGTTCGACCTGATTCTCGGGCAGATGGTGGTGTCCTGTCCGACCGACATCGCGAGCGACGGTGCGATCGTCGCCGCCGCGGCCCGCGCGGGCCTGCGCGCGACGCCCGTGCACACCCTCGCATCGACATCCGAGGCGGCGAACCCCGGCACTGCCGGGAGGCTGGCTGCAGCCACCGCCAGCGCGCTGGCACTCGCCGCGGGAATCGCCTCGCACGCGCTCGCGGCGGGCAGTCTGACGGCGGCGCTCGGAGTCGCTCCGAGCGCGGATCGCCCGACACCCGTTCTCGCTGTCTTCCTGTACCTCCTGTCGGCCCTGGCCGGAGCGTGGTTCGTCGTGCCCCGGGCCTTACAGTCGGGCGCGCGCCGGCGTCCGGACATGAACCTCCTGATGACCGTGGCGGTGACCGGCGCGATCGCCATCGGAGAGTTCCTCGAGGCGGCGACCGTCTCGTTGCTCTTCGCGGTCGCGTTGCTCCTCGAGTCCTGGAGCGTGGGCAGGGCGCGCCGGGCGGTCCGCGCCCTGCTCGACCTCACCCCTCCGACGGCGCGTTTCCTCGACCCCGGGACCCGCGCGGAGACAATCGTCGCGGCTTCGGAGGTCCGACCGGGACAGGTGGTGGTCGTGCGGCCCGGTGAGCGCCTGCCGCTCGACGGGGTCGTCGTCGCCGGTTCGTCCCTCGTCGACGCGGCGCCGGTGACGGGCGAGGCCGTCCCGGTGCCGGCGCTCCCGGGAGCGGAGGTGTTCGCGGGAACGATCTCCACCGATGGCGCGCTGGAGATCCGCGTCACACGCGAGGCCGAGCAGACCCTGGCCGCGCGGATCGTCCGCCGCGTGACCGAGGCCGGGCGGCGGCGCGCGCGCAGCGAGCGCTGGGTGGATCGCTTCGCACTCGTCTACACGCCCACCGTGTTCGCCGCCGCGATCCTGACCGCCGTGGTCCCGCCTCTCGCCGGTGCCGACTGGGCCGACTGGCTGTATCGCTCGCTGGCCCTGCTCGTCATCGGCTGCCCCTGTGCCCTGGTCATTGCGACCCCGGTGAGCGTCGTCGCCGGTCTCGCGTCCGCAGCCCGTCACGGCGTCCTGGTCAAGGGTGGCGACGTCCTCGAGCGACCGGCCAACCTCCGCGCGGTCGCCTTCGACAAGACCGGCACGCTCACGCGCGGGGCTCTGCGACTCGCCGAGGTGTTCCCTTTCGCGGACAGCGACGAGCGGCGCGTGCTCTCCTTGGCCGCCGCGCTGGAACGCCGGACCTCGCACCCGATCGGCCGGGCCGTCGTCGAGGCGGCGGCGCAACGCGGAATCGAACCGCCCGCCGCCGCGGACATCCGCGCCCTGCCCGGTCTCGGCGTGACCGGCGCCACCGAACGCGGTCAGGCGTGGCTGGGCTCCCCCCGACTCCTCGCCGCGCGCTGCGGCGAGTCGCCCGAGGTGATGGCGGCCATCCGGCGGGCCGCCGCGGGTGGCCGCACGGTGGTGGTGGTCGGAGAGGGTGCGGCCCCGTGCGGTCTCCTCGCGCTCGAGGACGCGCCTCGCCCCACGGCGGCCGAGGCCGTGAGGAGCCTGCGTCGCCTCGGAATCTCTCGCATCGCGCTCGTCACGGGCGACAACCCCGAGACCGCCGCCGCCGTCGCCGCCGCCGTCGGAATCAACGATGTCCGCGCCTCTCTCCTCCCCGAGGGCAAGGTCGAGGCCGTGGACGCGCTGCGCTCGCCGGACCCCTTGCCCGGCTCCGCGGCGGAGAGGAGATGGGTGGCCTTCGTCGGCGACGGGATCAACGACGCTCTCGCCCTCGCCGCTGCCGACGTGGGAATCGCGCTCGGCGAGTGCGCCACGGACGCTGCGATGGAAACCGCGGACGTGACGATCATCTCAGGTGACCTGCGCCGCGTCCCTTGGCTGATCCGGCACTCGCGCCGCGTGGTCGCGGTGATCCGCGCGAATGTCGCGGCCGCGCTCGCCGTGAAGGCGGCGTTCGTCGTTCTCATCGCGATCGGCCACGCCTCGCTGTGGCTGGCGATCGCGGCCGACATGGGCGTGTCGCTGCTCGTCATCGCCAACTCGCTCAGGCTGCTCCGCGGTTGACGTCGCCGTTCCACACACCGGTCTCGTTCATCGACCAGCGACCGGATCGCTGCCCGTCACCCGAATGTCCGTGCGAGTGCCGCACAGGCCTGTCCCGTGCCCGTGTCCACCGAGAAGCGCGGGCGGACAACGGGGAACGGGCAGCTCTACCAGTACTTCTCGACGTGGATCTGTCCCGGATCCTCGCGCCGGTGCTCGCGGTACCCCTCGCCCCCGAGCAGGGCGATCATCTCCTCGATCATCTCGGGATTTCCGCACAGCATGACGTGACAGTTCTCCGGACTCAACTCGACCCCCCAGCGGGCGCCGACCACGCGCCGCCTCCACAGGTCCTGCAGACGGCCGACCTCGCCTCCCCACGGAACCGGCTCCTCGTCCGGGCGCGAGACAACGGCGACGTAGGTGAAGTTCGGGTGCGCCCGCTCCATGGCGATCAACTCGGATCGGTAGCCGAGGTCCCACGAGTGGCGGGCGCCGTGCAGGGCGGCGATCCGGCGCGGCTGATCGGCGTCGAGGTGCGTGCGCAGCATGCTCATGTACGGGGCCAGCCCCGTCCCGGTGGCCATCATCACCACGTTGACATCGCCGGGGACGCCGTCGAACGTGAACAGACCGGAGATCCTCGGGCCGAGCCACAACCTCTCGCCGGCCTCGAGCATGGCCAGACGCGGCGTCAGCGAGCCGGAACGTACGACGGTCAGATAGAACTCCAGGAACTCGCTGTCTCGTGACGAGGAGGCGATCGAGTAGGAACGCCTGATCAACGGCTTCTCCCGCGGCGGTTCGTCCTCGGGGTCGGAGAGAGGGTGCCTCGGCGCGGACGCCGGCAGACCCAGGACCGCGAACTGCCCAGCCCTGAACGCCGGCAAGCGCCAACCCTCCGGCGCCACCCGCAGGATGTACAGCCCCGGGGCGACCTCGCGCTTGTCCAGCACCACGGCGTTGAAATCCGAATCCTTCACTCGCCCTCCCCGACCTTCCCTCCCACCTGCCAGCAGGAAACCACGGCGCAATCTAGCGCCTTCCCGCGGCCCACGCCAGCGGGCTTGCCGATCTAGGTGGGTTGTCGCCGCGTGACGGGGACTCTCTACAATGACTGCATCGCATTGAAGGACCTGGAGAGCCCATGAGCGAGATCACAGCACTGCTGGAGGCAAGCCGGACCTTCGCCGGCCTGACGGCCGAGACCCTCGCGCTGTTGCGCGCCGTCGCCCGCAGGCGCGTGCTGACCGACGGCGAGGTGCTGTTCCGCAGGGGCACGCCTCGCTCCGGCCTGTACGTACTCGTCGAAGGACGCCTGGCGATCGTCCACGGGGACGTCGATCACGAGGAGACGCTGGTCGTACTCGGACCGGGGGAAGCGGTCGGCGAAGGGTCGTTGCTCCACACGTCCGAGCACTCGGCGACCGCCCGCTCGCTCGGTCGTGCGCTGCTCCTCGAGTTCCCCCGCGAAGCGCTTCGCGAGGCGCTGGCCCGCGATGGGCGCGCGGCGATCGAGGTGCTGAGCCGTGTGGCGCTGAACATGAACCGCCGCCTGCAGTACGCCAGCCCGCGCCAGGTCGGCCTCGACAAGGCCTACGCCGCAGGCACGACGCGGCGCGAGCACGACCTCCTCGGCGACCGCGACGTGCCCGACGACGCGCTGTACGGTATTCAGACCCTGCGCGCCGTGGAGAACTTCCCGATCACCGGGGTTCGCCTGTCGCACTTCCCCGTGCTCGTCCGCTCGCTGGCCATGGTCAAGCAGGCGTGCGCCCGGGCCAACCGCAGGCTCGGACTCCTGTCCCCCGAGCGTGCCGACGCGATCGACCGCGCAGCGGAAGAAGTCATCGACGGCCAGTGGCACGGGCACTTCGTCGTCGACATGGTCCAGGGCGGCGCGGGAACCTCGACGAACATGAACGCCAACGAGGTGATCGCCAACCGCGCGCTCGAACTGCTCGGACGGCGGCGCGGCGAGTACGCCTACTGCCACCCGAACAACCACGTGAACCTGTCCCAGTCCACCAACGACGTGTACCCGACCGCATTGCGCATCGGCACCGTGACCGCCCTTTCCTCCCTGGTCCGGGCGCTCGACGGACTGCGCGCCGCCCTGGCGGCCAAGGGCGAGGACTTCCGCGACGTCCTCAAGATGGGGCGCACGCAGCTGCAGGACGCCGTGCCGATGACGCTCGGCCAGGAGTTCACGGCGTTCGCGGTCACCACCGCCGAGGACATCGCCCGCCTCGAAGAGACCGCTCGCCTGTTCCTCGAGGTCAACATGGGCGGCACCGCGATCGGCACCGGGATCAACGCCGACCCGCGCTACGCGGCGCTGGTGGTCGAGGAGTTGCGACGCGTCACCGGCCTCGAGGTCGTCCTGGCGGAGAACCTTGTCGAGGCCACCCCTGACACGGGCGCCTTCGTGATGTTCTCCGGCGTGCTCAAGCGCGTCGCCGTGAAGCTCTCCAAGTTGTGCAACGACTTGCGGCTGCTTTCCTCGGGACCTCGCTGCGGCCTCGCAGAGATCAACCTGCCCGCCATGCAACCCGGCTCGTCGATCATGCCCGGCAAGGTGAACCCGGTGATTCCGGAGGTTGTCAACCAGGTGGCGTTCCAGGTGATCGGCAACGACCTGACGATCACGCTGGCGGCCGAGGCCGGCCAGCTCCAGCTCAACGTGATGGAGCCGATCATCGCTTTCAACGTGTTTCAGTCGCTCGACATGCTCGCTGCCGCGGTGCGCACTCTGACCGAGCGCTGCATCCGCGGCGTCACCGCCAACCCCGAGCGCACCCGCGGGATGGTCGAGCGCTCGATCGGCATCGTCACGGCGCTCGTGCCGGCCCTCGGCTACGAACGGTCGAGCGAGGTCGCCAAGGAGGCCCTGGACACCGGCCGCAGCGTTCGCGAGATCGTCCTGGCGCGGGGACTACTCGGCGCCGCCGAGCTCGACATCCTGCTCGCTCCCGAGTCGATGACCCGGCCGCGGCCGCTCCCGAGTTCCGGCGCGACGGAGTGAATGTCCAGCTCGAAGTCCTCTCCCACCACACCCATCCATGGGGGACCAGGATCTGATGCCGACCGGGGCCCACCCCGGCGCGCCTCGCGATCAACCCTTCGGCCGGAGCAGCTCGACGAACGGCGGGTAGTCCCGGAGCGACTCCAGGTCCATGTCGCAATGCAAACTGGCATCGTACGAGTTGCCCTGCGCGATCGACTCCCGCAAGTGATCAACGGCCCGTTGTCTCTCGCCGAGGAGCGCCGCAATGCAGGCGCGCCCGAACGCGGGCCTGCCGAACAGGAAGGGCGCCTCGATCCGGGCCAACGCATCGGAGATCCTGAGGGCCTCGACTCGATCACCGCGCCGGGCGGCGAGTGTGCCGAGCGCCCCGAGGTAGTCGATCGCCCTCGACAGGCGCTGGCTCTCGGGCTCCCCAGCGCCCTGCGCTTCCGCTGAGCCCCTGGCGCCTTCGCCAACGGGATGGGCTTCCGCGTGCGCCTCGTAGACGGCCCGGGCGTCGTCCCACACTTCACCCGCCTTGAGCGCGCCCTCCAGCGCCGATCGATGCCCTTCGCGGGCCTGCTCGGACGGCGGTCGGCCGCGCAACCAGTCGGCGGCACGGGCAGCCAACCGCAGGGCCTCCTCCCGATGGCCGTGGGCGCGAAGCTCCATCGCGGCCTGCACCATCAAGCCGCCCGGTGTGCCGACCCGGGACCGCTCAGCGAGGCTCTCGTCGACGACGCGGTTCACCTCGTCGAGCCGACCGAGCGCCACCAGCGCGCGGACCTGGGCGGAACGGACTGTGAGGATGTCCGGGAGGGCCCGGATCGCCTCATCAGTCACATCCAGTTCGCGCTCGTAGTCCGCCAACATCTGGTGCGCCTGCGTGAGGACGCTGTAGCGCGACGAGCCGATGACGCTGTTCTTCGAATCGCGGATCGCCTCGGGGCGAGCTTCGCGAGGGTGTCCACCGCCTGCTGCGGCAGGTTCAGGCCGAGGCACTCGAGCGCGACGACGTAGTTCACCTCAGGGGACTTTGGGACGAGCTGCTGGGCTCGGCGAATCGCCTGCAGTGCTTCGGCGTCGCGGCCACGCCGGAGCGCGCGAGTTCCCCCGCCGGCTCCCGGAGGATCGCGGTCATCGTCTCCGCGGTCGTGTCGCGCCGGAACGGCTGCGTCCCGGTCAGCGCCTCGTGGAGGACGCACCCGAGGGCGAAGATGTCGGACCGTGCGTCCGCCGGCTCGCCGCGCACCTGCTCGGGCGCCATGTAACCGACGGTGCCCAGCACCGTCCCGGACAGCATGCCGGGCGGCGGCGAGGTCAGTGTCTGTTCCGTGGCGAGCGGCGCGGCAACGAGTCGCGCGAGGCCGAGGTCGAGGACCTTGACCCGGCCGTCGGCGGTCAGGAACACGTTCTCCGGCTTGAGGTCGCGGTGGACGATGCCCTTGGCGTACGCCGCCGCCAGCCCGCCCGCGATCGCCGCGACGATCTCGACGGCCTTGCGCCGCGGCAGTCGCTCGCGACGCAGCCGCTCGCGCAGCGTCTCCCCTTCGAGGAGTCCGACCACGGCATACGCGACCTCGCCCTCCCAGGCGAAATCGTGGATCGCGAGGATGTTCGGATGAGAGAGCGCAGCCAGCGCACGGGCTTCCCGCTCGAACCGGGTCACCCGCTCGGGGTCGGAAGCTACCTCGGCGGGCAGCACCTTGATGGCCACGTCGCGACCCAGGCGAGCGTCGCGCGCCCGGTACATACGCCCATCCCGCCGGCGCCGAGAGGGGCAACCATCTGGTATGGGCCGAGGTGGGTTCCTGGCCTCAGGACACTGCCGTGACTTGGTCGGGATTCCAGCACAGGAACGCGAGAGAATTCGTCGGTACCCGCGGGAGCCCGGAGTCGCCTGTTCCGGCCGGTCGATCTCTACTCGGCGGCCGGCAGCGGGGCGAGGAGAGGGATCTCCGCGTCGGTCGGCTGAAAAAAGACCGCGCCGACGCACCCCGGGCCGACGTGGGTGCCGACCACCGGACCGATCTCGCCCGGGATCAGCTCGAGCACCGTGAAGTTCTCCTCGATCAGCGCACGCAGCCGCTCCGCCCACACCGGCGCCGCCGCGTGGCCCGTCCCGACGATGACGGGCTTCCCGGGATCCACGCGCTGTCTGAACAGCTCGATCAACCTGGGCTGGGCCGCGCGCCCCCCGCGTACCTTGTCAACCGGCGTGACCTCGCCTTGAACCACCCCGAGGATCGGCTTGATGCCGAGCAACCCGCCCAGCCACGCCCGTGCCTTGCCGATCCGGCCGCCGCGCGCCAGGTACTCCAGGGTGTCGACGACGAAGAGCAGGTGGAGTCGCGGGCGCATTTCGTCGATGCGGCGCCTGATTTCGGCGGCGGCCAGCCCCCTGGCCGCCATCCGGGCGGCGAAGATCGCCAGAACTCCCAGTCCGGTCGAGACCTGCGTGGTGTCGGTGATTTCGACCACCGCAGGCGGCCCGCCCTCGACGCGACTGCGCAGCAGCTCGCCCCGCCCCTCCTTGAGCGCCTCCCGGGCGTGGACCACGGTCTGTGACATCTTCTGCGAGATGTGCACCGAAACGAGGTCGCTCCGGCCGGCCAGCTGCTGGTAGTTGACCAGGAACTCGCCCTTGCTCGGCGGGCTGGTGCGGGGGTGCACGTCCTTTCGGCTCTGCAGCAGCTTGTAGAACGAACCCGGCGTCAGGTCGATCCCGTCGCGGTAGATGTCGTCGCCGAAGATCACCGACAGCGGCACGACGTGAATCCGATGCACCCTCGCCACCTCCGGTGCCAGGTCGGCGGTCGAGTCGGTGACCACCCTGACCTTGATCTCCGGGACGTCGAAGGCGATGAAGCCGAGCTCGGAAAGCCGCAGCAGTTCCTCGAGCGCCTCCCCGTCGGGGATCGCCGCGGCCTCGACCAGGCCGCGGATCGTGCGGCCTCCGTGCGCCGCCTTGAGCACCTCCTGTTGCGCCGGAGTGAACTGCGTCGCGAAGAACGCCTGACCCAGCTCGAGGCGGACCCGACTGTCGGGGTCCGGCAACCTCTCGGAGACGTCCAGGAAGCGGTGCTGATCCTCCATCGTCACGGCCATCAGCGTGAGCAGGTCCTGGTCCAGCTCGCGCTCGACCGGGCCCTGACCGAGCAATAGCCTGAAGGTGCCCCCGGCGACGCGACCGAGCCTGGCGAACGCCTTCAGCCCGTGCGCCCTTCCGCAGCGCGCGGCCACCACCTGGCCGTCGTCGAGTCCGATCTCGCCCTCGCCCAGAACGAGCCGACCGCTGACCACTGACTTCTGCAGCAGCGGCAGGAGTTCGAACAGAGGCGTCAATTGGAGGTCGCCGACGAGCGACTCGAGCCTTTCGTCGGTCTGCAGGCCGATCTCCATGCCGACGAGCAACGTCCTCACCTTCCCCAGCACGGCGGCAGGTGTCAGGCCGGCGATCGACAGAGGAACAACGTTGTCGGGGAGGTCCTGGTCCGCCGCGCTCTCCTGCTCCTTGAGCAGGACCATCATCGTCGCGAGCCCCTCTTCGGGGGGCTGAACGAAGCGGAGGACCACCAGATCGCCGAAGCCCTCGACC
Source organism: Acidobacteriota bacterium (assembly GCA_040754885.1). Taxonomy (GTDB): domain Bacteria; phylum Acidobacteriota; class Thermoanaerobaculia; order Thermoanaerobaculales; family Thermoanaerobaculaceae; genus JBFMCD01. The sequence goes on along the minus strand of JBFMCD010000022.1, from coordinate 55,920 downwards.
TCGGCCGCCGCCACGATGACGTGCGGATTGAGTCCGGTCGCGAAGCGCATCCCGCTCGCCGCCGAGTCGGCGACCACCGCTTCGTAGGCGAACTGGCTCAGCCCGCGGCCGAGCTCCCGCCGCCGCGCCTCGTTTCCGTCGACCACCAGGACAGTGGGTCGGGCCATCGACACTCCTTCCCGTCCGCCTCGCACCAGCCGAGCGCCGCGCGCGTAGTATATCCCCATGCGGAAACGGATTCTCACCGTACTCGCCCACCCCGACGACGCCGAGACGATGGCCGGCGGAACGCTGCTCACGTGGCGGGCCGAGGGGCACTCGATCACCCTGTGCCTGCTCACCGACGGCGACAAGGGGACGAACGACCCCCTCGACACGCCTGCGCAGGTGGTCGCGCGCCGGCGTGTCGAGCAGCACCGCGCCGCGGCGAGGCTCGGCGCCGAAGTCATCCGCCTCGGCTACCCGGACGGCGCCCTCCAGCCTACCCTAGATCTGCGCCGCGACATCGTGCGCGTGATCCGTCGAGTCCGGCCGCACGTCGTCCTCACCTGCGACCCGACCACCTGGTTCAGGCACGGCCTGTACATCAACCACCCCGATCACCGTGCCGCCGGGCACGCGTGCGTCGAGGCGCTTTACCCCGCCGTCAAGAAGCCGAGCATCTTCCCGGAACTGCTCGCAGAGGGGCTGGAGCCGCACGTCGTCGATGAAGTGTGGCTCGGTCTCACGGACCACCCCGACACCTGGGTCGACATCTCCGACGTCCTCGACGAGAAGATCGAACTGATCTGCGAGCACACCTCACAATTTCCCCCGGATCCGACACGCAAGGCCTTCTCCCGCATGGCGCGCGAAACCGGCGCCGCCAGGGCGATGCCGGCGGCGGAGGCGTTCCGCACCCTCCGTCTTGCTCGCTCGACCGTCAGGGCTCTGGCGGACGCGGGAAACGAGTGACGGGACGGCCAACGCGGCTGCCGACCAGCCACTCCCTTTGCCCGCGTCGCCGCGGGGAGTCGCCGCTCGGCGTGTTCCGTGGACCATCGTCCGGACGAACGCGGAGCGACCCCGATTTCAGGCCCCGAAGACCGTGCAGCAAGGGCGGCACCGACCAGCCCGGGTTGCCGCGGCGACGGTGGGCTAGAGCGCCGCCTCCAGGCGGTCGCACAGCGTCTTGAGCACCTTCACCCTGGCGAAAGGCTTGTCCTCGGCCGCGACGAGCGTCCACGGCGCGATCTCCGTCGAGGTGCGCGCCACCATGTCGCCGACCGCGGCCTCGTAGGCCGGACGCTTCTCGCGGTTGCGCCAATCCTCCCGCGTGATCTTGAAGCGCTTGAACGACGTGGTCTGCCGCTCCTTGAAGCGGCGCAGCTGTTCGTCGGCCGACACGTGCAGCCAGAACTTGACCAGCACCGTGCCGTGCGCCACGAGCTGCTCCTCGAAGTCGTTGATCTCGCCGTACGCCCGCGCCCAGTCCGAAGGCGTGCACAGCCCCTCGACACGCTCGACCAATACGCGCCCATACCACGAGCGGTCGAACACAGTGACTGCACCGCGTCGCGGCAGATGGCGCCAGAAGCGCCACAGGTAGGGCTGAGCGCGCTCCTCCTCGCTGGGCGCGGAAATCGGCACGATCGTGTACAGGCGGGCGTCGAGCGCCTCGGTCACGCGGCGGATCGCGCTGCCCTTGCCCGCCGCGTCGAAACCCTCGAAGACGACAACCACCGGGAGCCTGCGAAACCCCTTGTGCCGTGTGAGCACCGCCAGCCGCCCTTGCTGCCTCTCGAGCCTTCGCTGGTAGTCCTTCTTCGCCAGAGTGCGCGTGAGGTCCAGACGCTCGATGATCTCCTCCCCGTCGAGTGCCGGAAGCAGGACGGGGTAGCGCGGGGCGCTCGGCGGACGTCGGGCGACTTTCAGTCTACCCCGAATCGCCTCGAGCATCGTCCTGGCCACGGTCATGCTCCGGTAGCGCCAATCGCTGCCGTCCACCACCAGCCACGGGGCCTCGGCGGTGGAGGTCTCGCGCAGCGCCTCGCCGCACACGCGCACGAACCGATCGTACATGCGGAAGTGCTGCCAGTCCGCCTTCGTCACCCGCCATCGAGTCTCCCGTTCAGCGGAAAGTCCTTCGAGGCGGGCCCGCTGTCTCTTCTTCGAGAGGTGAAACCAGAGCTTGAGCAGAAGCACGCCCTCGTCCGAGAGCATCTTCTCGAAGCGATTCAATTCTCGCAGGTTACGCTCGAATTCGCCGCGGCCGCTCCGCCCGTAGGCTCGCTCGAGGATCGGCTGCGTGTACCACGAACCGATCAGGAACGAAATTCTCCCTCGCGGCGGCAGGATGCGCCAGAAGCGCCACAGGTCGGGCCTCTGGCGTTCCTCCTCGGTGGCCGGGCCGATGCCGTGCACGCGAATGTAGCGCGGGTCCATCCAGGTGTTGAGCAGGTTGACCGTCTCGCCCTTCCCGGCGCCGTCCACGCCGTTGACCAGGATCGCCACGGCGCAGGTCCTCGACTCGGACAGGTCGTACTGCGCGTTGACGAGCGCCTCGCGCAGCGCCGGAAGGTCGCGTTCGAAGGTCCGTTCGTCGATGGTGTGACCGGTTTCGGCGGCCTCGAACATCGTTCCTCCTTCGCCTCCGTCCCGCCCCGCGAGGTCGGGAGTCGCGCAGGCGTCAACCGGGTCGCTTGCGTTCCCGCCCGCGCGCGGCCGCGGCCGCGAACAGAGGCGTGAGCACGGCGAACGAGAGGAGCGGAGGGGCGACCCTGTATCGAAGGTAAAGCGCCGCGAGCGCCAGGCACGCCGCCGCCGAGACGACCGCCAGCGGCCTGACCAACTCGTCCGGGCGCGACGACGCCCCGATAGCGGCGAGGTTCGCCGCCGCCAGGGCCACGAGGAGCACCGACATGGTCAAGGACAGGCTGAGAAACACGTCCAATACGGTCGGCGCCATGCCCAGCCCGGCGTCCAGGCGCGCCTGTCGCATCGCGGCCTCGGCGGCAGCCACCTCGGCACCGGACGAGCCGCCGCTGAAGTGACCGGCAGTGTGCGCGGCGGCGACCAGGAGCAGCCCGATGGAGGCGCCGACGAAGAGCCTCGTCCCCCTCTGAAGCAAGCGCATGCGTGACCCCTCACCCGATCGGTGCGTCTTCGTGCCGACATGGTAAGCCAGAAACCGGGCGCAGGGGAGAACCGTCCCGTCAGCGCTTCGCGCCGAACCTGCCCAGAAGCCAGCCGAGGCCCAGGCAGAAGGCGAGGCCGAAGCCGAACACCCCCAGTGTCGCACCGGCCGACAGGTCCAGACCGTTGAGGAAGACCTCTTGGAGGGCCGTCCATGCCAGGACGAGGACCAGGCACAACGGCAGCAGACGCAGCCAGCGATACATCACCAGCTACAACGCGCGGCGCGCGCCGTTCGTTCGACCTTGTCGACTCCGATGTGACCGCCGACACACGACGCGGCACGACGGCCACCGCGCTGTGCGATTCACTTCGGTTCGAGCTTCTTCGCCGCGTCCTTTGCCGCGTCCTTGACCTCCACCGCCTTGTCCCTGGCCGAGTCGGAGGCTTTCCTGGCGGCCTTCCTGGCGTCGCTCGCCGCGTCCTTGACGTCGTCGGCGGCGTCCTTGACCTTCTCCTTGGCGTTCTCGACGGCCTTGTCCGCCTTCCTGCCGAACCGCTCGAGAGTTCCCTCCCTGCGGCACGACACCGCGGCGGCACAAGCAAACGCCACAACCAAGACAAGTGACAACGTCGTCCGCAATCGAATCATGACCTACCCTCCTCTCGTTCGCCACCCGCGCTCGTTGCGCTGCATGCGTGCTGGCACCCGGGCAGAACGGCGGGCGGTCCCCCGCTTCTTCCCGCGAGCGAAACCGTCAGCTTTCGCTCATGAACGGGTAGGCGAAGTGTGTCGGCGGCACGAACGTCTCCTTGATCGCCCGCGGGCTCGCCCAGCGGATCAGGTTCCACATCGATCCGGCCTTGTCGTTGGTCCCCGAGGCCCGCGCGCCGCCGAACGGCTGCTGGCCGACGACCGCGCCGGTCGGCTTGTCGTTGACGTAGAAGTTCCCCGCGGTGTCGCGCAGCGCGTCCGCGATCTTCACGATCGCGTGACGGTCATCGGCGAACACCGCGCCGGTCAGGGCGTACGGGGAACCGGTGTCGCACAGCTCGAGTGCCTCGTCCAACCTCGACTCGTCGTAGACGAAGATGGTCAGTACCGGGCCGAAGATCTCCTCCTGAATCAGGCGGAAACGCGGGTTCGTGGTGAGCACGACCGTCGGTTGGATGAAATAGCCGACCGAGTCGTCGCACACGCCGCCGAAGAGGATCTCGGCGTCGCTCGCCGCGCGCGCGTACTCGATGTACTCCTTGATCGACTCGAACGCGGCCTTGTCGATCACCGCGCCCATGAAGTTGGTGAAGTCCTCGATGTCCCCCACCCTGACCTCGGCCAGCATGCCCAGCAGCCTGTCCTTGACCCGCGGCCACAGCGCCTTGGGGATGTAGGCCCGCGACGCCGCCGAGCACTTCTGCCCCTGATACTCGAAGGCGCCGCGCAGCAGCGCCGTCGCCAGAGCATCCGCGTCGGCCGAGACGTGGGCGAAGACGAAGTCCTTGCCCCCGGTTTCGCCGACGATCCGCGGGTAGGTGCGATACCGCGGCATGTTCGCCCCGATCGACTTCCACATCGCCTGGAACACCGCGGTCGATCCGGTGAAGTGCAGACCGGCGAACTCCGGCGATGCCAGCACCGGGTCACCCACCTCACCTCCGGACCCGACCACGAGGTTGATGACTCCGGGGGGAAGCCCGGCGGCCATGAGCAGTTTCATGTTGAAGTACGCCGGGTACACGCCCGTGGAGGCCGGCTTCCACAGCACGGTGTTCCCCATCAGCGCCGGCGACGTCGGCAGGTTGGCGCCGATCGACGTGAAGTTGAACGGCGTCACCGCGAAGACGAACCCGTCGAGGGCGCGGTACTCGACACGGTTCCACATACCCGGCGAACTGATCGGCTGGTCCTCGTAGATCCTCTGCGCGAAGTACGGGTTGAACCGCCAGAAGTCGATCACCTCGCACGCGGAGTCGATCTCGGCCTGATGCGCGGTTTTCGATTGCCCGAGCATGGTCGATGCGTTGAGCGTGTCGCGCCACGGCCCGGCGAGCAGCTCCGCCGCCCGCAGGAGGACCGCCGCTCTCTCGTGCCACGGCATGCGCGACCAGGTGCGCCTCGCCTGCGCAGCGGCCGCGACGGCGCGCTCCACCTCGGCCTTGCCCGCCTTGTGGTACCTCGCGAGCACGTGACCGTGCGCGTGCGGGATGACGCAGGTGCCCAGTCGCCCGGTCCGAACCTCCTCGCCGCCGATGATCAGCGGGACTTCCACCTCGGTCGCCTTCAAGTCGCGCAGCCTGGCCTTGAGCGACGCCCGTTCCGGGCTTCCCGGGGCGTAGGACTTCACGGGCTCGTTGATCGGCTGCGGGACACGAATCACACCGTTCATGTGCGCCTCCTCGTCCGAGGGCCGCGCAGCTTGTGAAAACCAGGCGCAAGCCCAACGTGAAGGATACGGTTGCCCGAACGAAAGTCAACCGCAGGGCTTGCGCCCTCCCCTCGGGTCGGTCATCATCGCTCGCGAGCTGAACCCTTGATTCGAGTCTCGAAAGCCACCTCGGTCGTGCCGACATGAAAGGGGCAACGATGCGCTTTGGCGAGTTCCTCCGCGACAAGGGAATCCTCGACGACGACGACATCGAGACCATCCTGGAGAATCAGAATCGCACGAACGTGTGGTTCGGAACGCTCGCCTACATCCTCGGCTATCTGCAGTTCGAACAGATCGGCCTTGTGCTCACCGCGCAGAAGCGGACCGGCAGGCTGTTCGGCGAGCAGGCCCGCGAGCTCGGCCTGATTACCTCGGACCAGGCGGATGCGGTCTACAACCTCCAGACCGCCAAACGCGTACGGTTCGGCGAGGTGGCCGTGGCGTTGAACTACCTCAACCGCGATCAACTGCGTGCGTATCTCGAGGAGTTCGCCGCACTTCAGACCGCAACGTGACCCTCGTCCGGGGTGTTAGGCGGGTCGGACGCGTTCACCGTATGATTCCCCTGTGAGCGAGGCGCGCTCCCCGGACGTCGGCGTTCTCGTCCTCAACTGGAACGGGCGGGTTCATCTCGACGAGTGCCTCTCCTCGCTCGCCTCGATGGACTGCTTCCTCCCCGGTCAGCCAGGTGTGCGTCGAGGCCCCGCCGATGTCGAGGTCTGCCTGATCGACAACGGTTCGACCGACGGATCCCCGGAGTTCGTAGCGCAGCGGCACCCCTGGGTCCGCCTTCTGCGCCACGAGAGGAACCTCGGCTTCCCGGCCGCCTACAACGATGCCGTCGTGCAGTGCCGGACCGAGTGGGTGGCCTTCCTCAACAACGACACCCGCGTGCCCCGGGACTGGGTCTCCCGGATGCTCGCCGGATCGCGCCAGCGTCCGGGGGCGTCCTTCGTCGCCAGCAGGATCGTGAACTGGGACGGAACGCGGGTCGATTTCGACGGCGCAGACACGTTCTTCACCGGGCACGCGATGCAGCGCGACATCGGCGCCGAGACGGCCGGGCGCACCTCGGCGAGCCGGCCGCTCCTGTTCGGCTGCGCGGGAGCTCTATTCGCCCGCCGTGACTCCTTTCTCGACTGCGGCGGCTTCGACCCCGACTACTTCTCCTTCTTCGAGGACGTCGACCTGGGTTGGCGGGCGGCGGTTCTCGGCCACGAGACCTGGCTCGCCACGGACGCGTTCGTCCATCACAAGCTCCACGCGACGTGGGGCCGCCGCCCGATGGCGAAGACGCGCTTCCTGTGCGAGCGCAACGCGCTGCTCAACCTCTACAAGAACCTCTCGGCCGAGCGAATGGGCGTGGTCCTGCTCTTCTGCTCCGCCCTGACGCTCGTGCGCGCCTGGGCATCAACGTCCGCGTTGCGTCTGCACGGACAGCCGAGCCTGTCCACCGACGCCATCGCCCATCTCCTCGCGCTCGGCGGCCTCCCGACGTGCCTCGAGGCGGCCAGGCCGCGTCGCATTCGGGTCCAGTCCGGCCGTCGTTGGGCCGACGGCGAGGTCGCGGCCCTCTTCGGCGACATCGGCAACCCACCGACGGTGCTCGGGCACAGCTACACGTCGGCGCTCGCCGCCGCCCGTGCCGGGCTTCGCGTGTCGGAGCGCGGGTGGAGCGCCGCCTGGCCCGATGGCCTGAACACCGAAGCGGAGGACGCCACACGCGTCCTCGGCGCCGCGTGCGCCGTCCTGCTGAGCGGGTCGATCGCGCCGGACACCTTCCTCGAGACCGACCACGAACATGACTGGGAGCACCCGATCGGCGACGCGAAGGCCGCGATGCTGCGCGAGCTGGCCGGCGCAGCGACCCGCCTGGTCGCGTCCCCCGTGTCGCTCGAGGCCGTGCGAGCCTTCCGCGCCGTCGCCGAAAAGGCCGCTGCGGCGGCGTGCTGCGATGTCCGGGATGCCGCGCGCGCTCGAACGCAGCGCTCGACCGCCGCCAGCCCGGTCCGCGTCAGCGTGGTCGTGCGAACGAAGGACCGCTCCGAGCTCCTGCGCCGAGCCCTCGCCTCCGTGGCCGCGCAGAGCGTACTCCCCGACGAGGTGGTCATCGTCAACGACGGCGGCTGCGATGTCGCCGACGCGCTCGGGGTACTGCCCGCCGCGACGCGGAGAGTGGAGGTGAGTTTCGCGGCCAGCGCCGGCCGGACCCGGGCGGCGCAGGCCGGGCTGGAGGCGGCTTCGGGCCGCTTCGTCTGTTTCCTCGACGACGACGATGTACTCCTTCCCGGTCACATCGGCGAGCTGCTTGCGACGCTCGATCGGACCGGTGCTCGGGTGGCCTACGGCAACGTCGAGTGCGTCGAGGAGACCGCGTCCGGCGAGCGAGTGCGCGCGACGGTGCTCGGGGGCCCCTTCGACCCGGCGCGGATCCGCTTCGAGAACACGATCCCGCTCATGGCCCTCCTGCTCGACCGCCAACTGGCGTTGCAAACCGGCGGCTTCGACCCCTCCCTCCCCTACTTCGAGGACTGGGACCTGCTCTTGCGCCTCGCGGCGGTCACACCCTTCGCCCACTGCCCATCGCTCGTCGCCGTCTACCACGTCCGTGTTTCGGCCGGGAGCGGAGTCGGGCTGACGGGGGCCGTTCGCTGGCCGGCGCTGGCCGCGATCTACGAGCGCCACGCCGCGGACGTGCGCGGAACGGACTGGGCGCGCTTCTACCGGCAGCACTTCGAACCGGTTCGCACACGCCTTCGCGACGCCGAGGAGCGCCTCCGCACCGCCGAGCGGGACCTGGCGGACATCAGGACGTCGCGGCTCCACCGCCTGGCGGCGTGGGCCCGGCGCCGGCTGGGGCACGGATGAGCGGGGAGAGCGCCTCCGTCCCGCCACGCGTGTCGGTCGTGATCGTCAGTCTGAATGGGCGTCGTCACCTCGAGCGATGCCTCCCCGCCCTCGAGGCGAGCACGGTCCTGCCCCACGAGGTGATCGTCGTCGACAACGGCTCGCGCGACGACACCGTCGAATGGCTGAAGGCGTCGTGGCCCGCCGTCCGGCTCCTTGCCGCCGGCCGGAACCTCGGCTACGGCGATGCCAACCGGCGGGGCATCGCCATGGCCAGCGCCGCCTACGTCGCGCTGCTCAACGACGACACCGAACCGACGGATGGCTGGATAGAGGCGCTGCTCGCGCCACTCGAAGCCGACGACGACGTGGCCGCAACCTGCGCCACGCTCGAGCTGCTCCGCTGGCCCGGGATCGTCAACGCCAGGGGAGGCGCGATATCCCGTCTCGGCCACGGCTGGGACGTCGACTTCGGACACCCCATGTCTCGGGCGCCCCGCGCCGGCGCACCCGTCCCGACCGCCTTCCCGACCGCGGCAGCTGCGCTGTTCCGGCGCGCCGACCTGCTCGCCCACGGGTTCGATCGATCGTTCTTCATGTACCACGAGGACGTGGACTGGGGCTGGCGGATGTGGCTGCTCGGGCGCAAGGTGCTGTACTGCCCCGAGGCGCTCGTCCGCCACGCCTGGGGCGGCACCAGCCACTCGGCCCGTGGACTGCGCTGGCGCGAGGTCCTGGGCGGAAGGCACGCGGTGCGGACCATGCTCACGCACCTCGAACCGGGTAACGCGGCGCGTCGCGTGCCGCGTCTGCTCATGCTCTGGGTCAGGCGGCGCGCCTTCCTCAGGCTGCTGGAGATCGTCGCCTGGAACGTGGCGCACCTGCCCGGCACGCTCGTCGAGAGGCGCAGGCTGCAGCGCCGGCGCAGGCGGTCCGACGCCGAACTCGAGGCGCTCGGGGTCGTCGCGATGGTGCCGATCCCACCCGAGCCCCCCGCGCTTCCCCGCCTTGGCGTGCCGGTCCTGGATCCACGATCGCTCGTACCCGGGACGACGCTGCTGCCTGCGCGGGACTCCGCGCGAGGCCGGCTCCACGCCGGGTGGTACCGTCCCGAGCATCAGCGGGGCCGGGCGATCCGTTGGACATGCGGGCAGGCCCGATGCCTGCTACGCTCCGAACCGGGGCGGCGCGGGACGCTGCGGTTTTCCATCTGCCAGCCGCCCGGATCCTCCGCCCGGGAGCCCGTGACCGTGACGGTCAACGGCGTAGCGACCATCGTGACACCGGCCGGATCGGGGTTCTCCTCGCACGACGCGCCGGCGCTGGCCGACGAGAGGGGGTTGCTCGAGGTCGCGGTCGAGAGCCGGGCCGTGGTTCCCTTCCTGGCGGGCGGGAGTTGGGATGTGCGATCCCTGGGCGTCGGCGTCGAGCGTATCGGCTTCGTCGGAGAGGCCGCAGGCGCGCCGCCTCCCGACCCCTCCGTCAGCGTAGTCATCCCGACGTACAACCGGAAGGACGCGCTGCTGCGCACGCTCGAGGCGCTGCGTGAGCAGCGAGTCCCGCCGACCGAAGTGATCGTCGTCGACGACGGCTCCGCCGACGACACGGCGCCCGCCGCCGAGGCCTGGATGTCCGGATCGCACGGACCCACGCCGATCCGGGTGCTGCGCCAGGACAACGCCGGTCCGGGCGCCGCACGCAACCGGGGCGTGGCGGCGGCCACCGGCGATCTGGTGCTCTTCCTCGGCGACGACACGACCCCGGATTCCGACCTCGTGGCCGAGCACCTCGCGGCTCACAGAGCGCTCGCGGAACCGGCCGCGGTGGTCGGGTTCACCGACTGGGACCGCGGGCGGATGCGCGTCACGCCCTTTCTCGAGCACGCCAACAACGACGGCGCGCAGTTCGCGTACGGACTGTTCGCTCACGGCGACGACCTGCCCTTCACCTGTCTCTACACCTCGAACCTCTCGGTTCCGAGGGCGGTGCTCGGCCCCGCGCCGTTCTCGCCCGAGTTCAGGCACGCCGCATGGGAGGACTGCGAGCTGGGGTACAGGCTGTCGCTCCGAGGGGTGCGCATCGTGCTGTGGGCCACGGCGCGCGCCCGGCACTTCCACCCGATGACGATGGCAGGCTTCCTGCGCAGGCAGCAGCGCGTCGGGACGGCGGTGCACACGCTCTACAGGCTGCATCCGGAACTGCTCGACGACCCGGTCATGCCCTCGCCTCACCCCCCCCGTTGGTTCCCGCTGGGGCGGCTCGTCGTTCCGCTCCTGATCCCGTTCGTGAACGCCCTCGATAGCGCGCGCGTGCACCTCCCCGCGGTGCTGTACCGGGGACTCCTGTCCTGGGCCTACCACAGCCGGCGCCTGCGCCCCGGGGACCACGCGTGACACCATGACTCCGGCGCGAGCTGGCAGGCCGATCTCCCGCCTCGAGGCTGGCGCGCGCGCCGCGCGCGCCCGGACGGCACGGCCCGTGCAACTGGTCTGGACGCTCAGGCAGGCGTGGAGGCGCCGTCGCGCCGCGCCACTCTACCGCGAGCTGTTTGCCGCGGGTGAGTACCTTCCGGTACCGCCGACGGCACCCGCGCGCGTGCTCTTCTCCGTGGTCATGCCCGTGCACCGGGTCGCGGCGGCGCATCTGCGCGAGGCGATCGACTCCGTCCGCGGGCAGACCCACGACGGCTGGGAGCTGATCATCGTCGCCGACGGCCCTCCGGATCCAGCGGTCGAGCGTGCGATCGCCGACGCGGCACTGCACGAGCCGCGTGTTCGTGTGCTCCGTCGTGCCGCGACCGGCGGAATCGCGATCGCGAGCGACGACGGCATCGCGGCGGCCCGGGGAGACTTCGTTGCCTTCCTCGATCACGACGACCTGCTCCATCCCAGAGCGCTCGAGATCGTCGCTCGCCAGCTCGCGCTCACGCCTGACGCCGACTGGCTGTTCACCGACGAGGACGTGATCGACGAGGAGGGCCTCCACGCCAGACCGTGCGTCAAACCCGGCTGGTCGCGTCATCTGCTGCTCTCCTTCAACTACGTCGCGCATCTCCGCGTCGTGAGGCGTGCCGCGCTCGAGCACGTCGGCAGGCACCGGCCGGGGCTCGACGGCGCACAGGACTACGATCTGGCTCTCCGGGTGCTGGCGGCCGGGGGGCGGTTCGTCCACGTCCCCGGTGTGCTCTACCACTGGCGCTCCGTCGCCACGTCGATGGCCAGGGGTGGCGCCGCGAAGCCCGAGGCGCTTGACAGGGCGAAACGCGCGCTCCGGGACCACCTCGAAGGCCTCGTCCCCGAAACGGTGCCGTCGATCCGCCTGCTCGTCGCGTCGGCGGCGCTGTTTGCCTCGCGCGTACATCCGCACGCTCCAGTTCGCGCCTTCGACCTTCCGGCCGGCTCGAACGACGACCCCCAGGGACTCGTCGAACACGCGAGACGCGCGAACGCGGACGTTGTGTTCTGCCCCGGCCCCGGCATGCTGGACGCGGACGACCGCGCCGAACTGGCTGCGCTCCTGCTCGTGCCGGGCACCGCGCTCGCCGCAGCCCGACAGCGGCGCCGCTGCCGTGTCGCGTCCTCCGGGTTCCTGGCCGGCTCGGCCGGTCGCCTCGTCGATCCGTGGGCCGGCATCCCGACGGCGGACCCGGGCTACATGAACCTGGCGTTGATGCCGGGACGAAGGCTCGCTCCGCCTCCCGGCGGTTGGATGGCACGCCGGGACGCCGTCGTCGCGGCGTGGGACGCCGCCTCCGACGAGGCACCGCAGTGGCGCCTGTGGCGCGGCTTCGAGCGGCTCGGCCTCGAGGTCGTCACGTCTCCCGTGGCATACCTGAAGACCAGGAACCACCGGCCGTGCCCGTCCCCACCCTCCGCGGCGCAGCCGATGTGGCAGACTGCGTGGCTGGAACGTCTGGGGCTGGCCGACTGGCGGCCCGGGGAGAGACGATGACGGAACGCCCCCAGGAGTCGAAGATCAAGATCGTCGTCAAGGACGAGGAAGCCCTCGGCACCTACGCCAACTTCGCGTCGATCGTGCACAACTTCGCGGAGTTCATCATCGACTTCGGGCGGATCGTACCCGGGCGCGACGACGTGCAGGTGGTCTCGCGAGTGGTCATGACCCCGGTCCACGCCCGTCAACTGCTGCGCGCGCTGACCGAGAACGTGGCGATCTACGAGCGCAATTTCGGGCCGATCCCCCAGGGTCCGACGCCCCCAGCCGACATGCCGACGATGTGAGGTGTGCCGCGATTCAGCGGCAGGCGGCGATCCAGCCGCCGCCGCGGACTCTCTCCCCTTCGTAGAACACGGCGGCCTGGCCGGGCGCCGGCGAGTCGATGAGCTCGTCGAAGAGCACACGAGCGCGCCCCCCTGCGAGAGGTTCGAGGTCGGCGGATTGTGCGGCGTGCCTCGAGCGAACCTGGACGTCGGCCCGCACCGCCCCTGCCGGCGCCTCGCCGAACCAGTTGACGCTCTCGACCAGGAGTTCGCTGCGCAGAGCCTGGGCCGCGGTTCCGACGGTGACCTCGTTGCGCGCAGCGTCGATGCCGGTCACGTACAGCCGCCGCGGGCCGGCCAACCCGAGACCTCGCCTCTGGCCGACCGTGAACAGATGGTGCCCTCCGTGCGTGCCGAGGACGTTCCCCTCGGTGTCCACGATCGATCCGGCCCCCGGGAGGCGGTCGCCGGCCAGCCGTTCGAGCACCTGAACGTACGTGCCGCCCTCCGGGACGAAACACACCTCCTGGCTGTCGGCGCGATCCGCGTTGCGCAGCCCGGCGTCGCGGGCCAGGCGGCGGACCTCGTCCTTGCCCAGCTCGCCGAGCGGAAAGCGCACCGCGTCGAGCTGCTCCGGACGCAGCTCGAAGAGGAAGTAGGACTGGTCCTTCCCCCGGTCCACCGCGCGCAGGAGCATGGAGCGCCCGCAGGTGTCGACCGCGCGCCTCGCGTAGTGGCCGCTGGCCAGAATCTCCGCGCCGAACTGGCGCCCGATCGCCAGCAGCTCGCCGAATTTCAGCCTGGAGTTGCAGCGCACGCACGGCGAGGGCGTCACGCCGCGGAGGTAGCCCTCGACGAAGGGCTCCAGCACCCCCGCGCGGAAACCGTCGCGGGCGTCGATCACGTAGTGCGGGAAGCCCAGGGCGTCCGCGGCCTCTCGCGCCAGGGCGACGTCGGCGGGCGAGCAGCACCGCGAAACCCCGAGGCCGTGACCGGAGAGGTCGGCAAGGTGGAGCGTGACACCGACCACGTCGAGGCCCGCGCGGCGCAGCAGGAGCGCCGCCACGGCGGAATCCACCCCGCCCGACATCGCGACGAGGGCTCTCAAGGTTCCACGCTCGCGAACGGCGATGCGCCCGGCGCGATCAGCCGACCTCGTGCATCTGAGTGACGATGAACATCAAGGTGGTGTTTCCGATCGTGAACTCGCCCTGGTTCTCGAGGGGGCTGCGGTCGATCTTGGCCCCGCCCACGAACGTGCCGTTCGTCGAACCGAGATCGACCAGCACTGCCTCGTCCTCCTGGATCTCGATCATGGCGTGACGGCGCGAGATCTCGGAGTCCTGCAACTGCACGTCCGTGCCGGCGCCGCGGCCGATCACGAGCCGTGGCTGGTTGATCTGGAAGATCTTCCCGGCGCTCGCGCCGAGGATGACGGCCAGGGAGTAGCGCCGGTCCGAGGACAGCGGAGCGAGGTCCGCAAACGCGTTCACCTCGCCCGAGGAATCTCCCTCGTGCTCGGCGGCATGCTCGGTCTCCACCCTCAGGCCCGCGGACACCACCGTTCGCGAAACCGGCCCGTCCACCGCCGGAAGCCCGGCGGGCTTGAGCACCTCGAAGACGCCCTCGCACTTCGAGCACTTCAACCGTTTGCTCGAGGCCGTCCCGAAGCGGGACTCGTCGTACTGATACTTGGCGCCGCACGTGGGACAGGAGACGATCATCCGGCCTGCCCCATCGCCGCCCGCACAACCCTGGCGAGCTCCGCCGGCACCCGCGCCACGACCTCCGCCGGTGTCGCCGGGCCCAACGAGATGCGCACCGTTCGCGCCGCCGCCTGAGGACCGTATCCCATCGCCTCCACCACCCGGCTCCCGCGCTCCATGCCAGAGCTACACGCTGAACCCGAGGATACCGCAAGTCCCGCCAGGTCGAGCGCCGCCACGGCCACCGGGCCCCGGACCGGCGCAGGCAGACCGAGACAGGAGGTGTTCGGGAGCCTCGTCCCCCCTCGGCCGTAGACCGCGGTACCCTCGCACGCCCGCAGGACACCCTCCTCGAGGGCGTCCCGGGGCCCCTCGAGAGCAGCCCAGCGCCCCAGTTCGGCCGCCGCAACCTCCGCCGCCGCCCCGAACCCAGCCGCACCGATCACGTTCTCGGTGCCGCCGCGCAGGTGACGCTCCTGCGTCCCCGGGATCAACGCCGCGACCATGCCGTCCCCCGCCAGAAGCCACGCGCCGATCCCGGCCGGCGCCCCGATCTTCTGGCCGGCGATCGCGGCGCTCGCGATACCCCACTCGGCGAAGCGCAGGGGCAGCTTTCCCGCCGCCTGGACCATGTCGCAGTGGAGCCGGGCGCCGGCAGCCGTCACGGCGGCTGCGATCCGCTCCAGCGGCTGGACGACTCCGGTTTCCGAGTTCGCCAGCTGGATGCAGACCACGGCTCCCCGCCCCTCATCGAGGAGCCGCAGCAGAGCATCGATGTCCACCGCCCCGTTGGTGTCGACCGGCACCGTCCGGACCACAACGCCGAACCGCCCGAGGTGCTCGGCTGCCGCCATCACTCCCGGGTGCTCGACAGCCGAGACGAGCAATCGCTTGCCGGCCAGCCGCCCATTGTGAGCGAGCAGCCCCCACATGCCGGCGAGGTTCGCCTCGGTCCCGCCGGAAGTGAAGATGACCGAGTCCGCCGCGGTCCCGACGAACGCCGCCACCTGTTCTCGCGCCAGGGCGAGGATCCTCCGAGCCGCCCGACCCTCCGCGTGAACGCTGGATGGGTTCGCTGGCCCCGGCCCGGCCACCGCCGCCATCGCCGCCGCCGCTTCCCGCCTCAACGGATGCAGTGCGTTCCAGTCCAGGTAGATACGCTCCGCCATCGGGGCATTCTAAACGGTTCCACTGAGCCCGCCGTCGTCGCTCCGGCCCCCGCCCTGGCACCCGCTCGAGGTCGTCGCACCATGCTACGATGCCCGGCGTGAGCACGTCGGCGGAGCGCAGGGGACGTTCGGGCGGCGGAGCCTCGCCCCAGCGCGAGGCAGGTCCGCCGCAGGGCGGCGTCCTTCGCATCCCGTCGAATCCGGCGGCGGAACGCGCCGTTCTCGGCGCCATCCTCGCGGACGGCAACTGCTTCTACCGCGTCGTGGATGTCGTGGAAGTCGAGGACTTTTACGGCGAATCGCACCGCGCCATCTTCTCCGCCTTCGCCCAGCTCGCTCAGGACAACCGCGATATCGACCTGGTCACCGCCGCGGACCAGCTCTCCCGTCTCGGCACGCTCGACACCGCGGGCGGCGTGTCCTACCTCTCCGGCTTGGCCGACGAGCTTCCCGACCCGGCCAACGTGGAGCACTACGCGCGCATCGTCCGCGAGCGCTCGGTCAAGCGCCACCTGCTGCGCATCTCGCAGGAGCTGATGTCCGCGTGCGCGCGCGACGAGGGCGACGCAATGGAAGCCCTCGACGGCGCGGAGGCGCAGATCCTCGCGATCGCGGAGAAGGCGATGCGCGGCAACTTCTCGACCGTCGGACAGCTGGTCAAGGAGGAAGTCCGCCACATCGAACGTGTGGCGCGCCAGCGGGCCCCCTACACCGGTCTGGTCACGGGCTTCCGTCGGCTCGACGAACTCACCGCCGGCCTGCAAAAACAGGAGCTGATCATTCTGGCGGCGCGTCCGGGCGTCGGGAAGACGGCCATGGCCCTGAACATCGCCGCCCACGCCGCCGTCCGAGAACACAAGAAGGTCGCGGTGTTTTCCCTGGAAATGTCGGCGCCGGCCCTCGTCCGGCGCCTGCTCGCGTCCGAGGCCCGGATCAACATCCGCAAGCTCACCCGCGGCCTCCTCTCTCGCGCCGTCGATCCCGGCGATCCGCGCGGGACCGCGTCGGACTGGCAGCGGCTCGCCGAGGCGTCGGACCGCCTTGCCGACGCTCCTATCTGGATCGACGACACCGCCGGCCTCTCCGTCCTCGAACTGCGGGGCAAGTGCCGGCGTCTCCAGATGGAGCACGGCGTGGACCTGGTCATCGTCGACTACTTGCAGCTCATGTCCTCGGGAGTCCGGGCCGAGAACCGCACCCAGGAGGTCTCGGCGATCTCCCGCGGTCTGAAGGCCATCGCCAAGCAACTCGGCGTGCCGGTGCTCTCCATCTCCCAGCTCTCCCGTCAGCCGGAGCGCCGCGGGGCCGACCAGCGCCCGCAGCTCTCCGACCTGCGCGAGTCCGGCTCGATCGAACAGGACGCCGACGTCGTCATCTTCATCAACCGCAAGAACCGCAGCCAGCAAGGTGCCGACGGCGACGACGAGGAGGATCTCCGCCTCGCCGAGGTCATCATCGCCAAGCAGCGCAACGGCCCGACCGACCTGTTCAAGCTCGTCTACTTTGACGAGTACACACGCTTCGACGATCCCGAATTCGGCGCGTATGGCGGCTGAGGGCGGAGCCCCCTCCTTCATCGCGCGCCCGCTGGAGCGCCTGGGATCCGCGGCGAACGACGTGTTCGAGGAGGTGGGCCGCTTCTTCTTCATCCTCAAGAGCACGCTGTACTGGATGTTCCGTCCCCCGTTCGACGGACGCGAGTGGCTGCGCCAGGCGGTGCGGGTCGGCGTCGACTCGTTGCCCGTCGTCGGACTGACGGCGATGTTCACCGGAATGGTCCTCGCGCTGCAGACCTACCGGGGCTTCGAGCGGTTCCATGCCGAGAGCTACGTCGCCTCGGTGGTGTCGCTGTCGTTGACGCGAGAGCTCGCTCCCGTGCTCGCCGCGCTGATGATCGCCGGCAGGATCGGCTCCTCGCTCGCCGCCGAACTGGGAACGATGAGGGTCACGGAGCAGATCGATGCGCTGTTCGCGATGGCGACCGAGCCGATCCACTATCTGATCGTTCCCCGAGTGGCCGCCGCCACGCTGATGCTCCCACCGCTCGTCGCCTTCGCCGACGGCCTGGGGATCGGCGGCGGCTGGGCGGTGGCGGTCGGCTTGATGGACGCCAACCCCGTCGTGTACTGGGAGAAGACGTTCCAGTTCCTCGACCTCAACGACGTCTTCTCGGGGTTGATCAAGGCGGCCGCGTTCGGTCTGATCCTCTCCGTGACCGGTTGCGCCAAGGGCTACTTCACCTCCGGCGGTGCCGAGGGTGTCGGTCGCTCCACCACCGCGGCCGTCGTCATGGCCTCGGTGGTCATCCTCCTTTCCGACTTCTTCCTGACCAAGTTGCTCTTCTAGCAGGCAATGGGCATGCGCGTGGGAACCGGCGAGAAGAGAGAGGCCGAGCGGGAACTTCCGACCGGCCGCGGCGGCGCCAAGATCCAGGTCGTCGATCTGTGGAAGTCGTTCGCCGGGAAGGAGGTCCTGCGTGGCGTCGACCTCGCCATCGAAGACTCCGAGTCGTTCGTCATCGTCGGCGGCTCCGGAGCCGGGAAGAGCGTCCTCCTCAAGCACCTGATCGGCCTCATCCGTCCGGATCGCGGCCGGATCGTGATCGGCGGCCAGGACCTGACCAACGCGAACGCCGCCGCCTCGCTCGAACTCCGGCGCACGTTCGGCATGTCGTTCCAGGAGGGGGCGCTGTTCGACTCGATGACGGTGTACGAGAACGTCGCCTTCCCACTGCGCCGTCACACGGCGATGAGCGAGGCCGAGGTCGGAGACCGGGTCCGCGAGTGTCTGGGCCTCGTCCACCTCGAAGGGGTCGAACGGAAGATGCCGAGCGAACTGTCGGGCGGGATGCGGCGCCGCGTCGGTTTCGCCCGCGCCATCGCCCACCGCCCGGAAGTCCTCCTCTTCGACGAGCCCAACACGGGCCTGGATCCCATCACCTCGGGCGCGATCGACCGCGTCATCGTCGAGATGCGCGAACGCCTACCGGTGACGATGGTGACGATCACGCACGCCATGGAATCGGCCTTTCGCATCGCCGACCGGATCGCCATGCTCCGCGACGGCCGGATCGTCGCGGTCGCCGCGCCGGCGGAGTTTCGCTCCCACCCGGACCCGTACGTGCAGAAGTTCCTCGCCGGCGAGCCGCTCGAGGAGGAGGTTGCATGAGTCCCAACGCACGGCTCGGCGCGTTCATGGTCGGCGCGCTGGTCATCATCGGCGTGTTCATCATCAAGATCGAGGAGATCCCGTTCGGATCGCGATCCGGACGGGTCAGGGTGCAGGCGACCTTCCCCTCCGTCGCCGGCCTCGACGAGAAGAGTCCGGTCCGTCTCGCGGGAGTCCGGGTCGGGCTGGTCGAACGCATCGACCTCGAAGGCGACCGCGCGCTGGTGACGCTCGCGCTCGACAAGGATGTCGCGCTTCGCCAGGGCGCCAGCGCGGAGGTCACCAGCCTGGGGATGCTCGGAGACAAGTACGTCGAGTTGTTCCCCGGACCGGCCGGCAATCCACCGCTCGCCCCCGGGACGATCCTGCAAGGGGTTAGTCCGGTCTCGTTCGACCAGGTGCTCAAGACCGCGAACGAAATGGGCACGGATCTGTCGGCGGTCACGGAGTCGCTGCGCCAGTCGCTCGGCGGACCTGCCGGCCAGGCGCGCCTCGACGAGATCATCGAGAACATCCGACAGATCTCCGCCGAGTTGAAGGCGCTGGTTCAGGCCAACAGGCAGCAGGTCGACGCCACGGTCGAGAACTTCCGTGCGTTCTCCGAGACGCTGCGCGTCGAACTGCCTAAGCTCGCCGAGAAGCTCAACGCGCTCGCGGACAACGTCGACGGCGTCGTGGCGGAGAACCGCGGCAACCTCAACGAGTCGCTGGCCAACATCAAGGACCTTTCCGCCAGCCTGCGCGTCTCCGCCAACAACCTGAACACGATCTCGACGAAGATCGCCTCCGGTGAAGGGACGATCGGCAAGCTGGTCAACGACGACGAGACGGTCAACAACCTGAACAGCACGCTCAAGTCGGTGGAGGATGGCGTCGCAAGCCTGAAGAACACGATCGGTCGAGCCGAGCGTTGGCGCGTGGACCTGGAGTTGCGCGCCGAGACCCTGCCCGACCTTCCCGAGACGCGCGGTAGCCGAACCGCCCTGGGACTCGACCTCCACACGTCGGATGTCCGGTTCTTCAGGCTGGAGCTGGTGGACTCGCCGTTCGGCAGGGTCGAGACGCGCTCGCAGACGGTGACCACCGTGTTCCCGGACGGCACGAGCGAAACGACGGTGAAGGAGTACACCGACGTCCGGGACGAGACGACCGTGAACGCGCAGATCGGCTACCACCTCGGGGACCTGACCCTGCGCGCGGGGCTCTTCGAGTCCACCGGCGGTATCGGCGTCGATCACTTCCTGCTCAAGAAGAGGCTGCGCCTGACGCTCGAGGCGTACGACTTCAACCGGGACTCCAGCGCTCCGCACCTTCGCCTGGAGGGCCGCTACTTCGTCACCAGGCATCTGTTCGCCTACGGAGGCTGGGACGACCCGACGTGGTCGGATCGGCGCTCCCTCTTCCTCGGCGGCGGTGTCAGCTGGGGCGACGAGGACGTCAAGTACCTGCTCGGAACCGCCTCGGCGATCGGCGGGGCGCGCTGACCGTGGTCCGCGACGCCCAGCAGTTCGAGTGCACGGCGTGCGGCCAGCGCTCGCCGAAGTGGCTCGGCCGCTGCCCCTCGTGCGCAGGCTGGAACACGCTCGAGGCGGTCCCCGAGGCGCTCCGCGAGGTCACGTCTCGGGCGTCGAGAGTCGAGGCCCTCCCGCTCTCCGCGGCCGACCTGCAGGACGCGCCCAGACTCGTCACCGGAATCTCCGGCTTCGACCGCGCCCTCGGCGGAGGAGTGGTCCCGGGAAGCGTGCTTCTCCTCGCCGGAGAACCGGGCGTGGGGAAGTCCACGCTCCTGCTCCAGGTCGCGGCCGCGGTCTCCGGATCGGGGCCCGTTCTCTACGTCTCGGCGGAAGAATCGGGGCGGCAGGTGGCGTTGCGGGCAAGGCGGCTCGGCTGCGCGGTCGACGGCATCCGCCTGCTCGCGGAATCGTCGGCTGAGGCGGCGCTGGAGACCGCGCGCGCGATGACACCCTCGCTGATGATCGTCGACTCGGTACAGACCATGTTCTCCGAGCGTATCCCCGCCGTCCCGGGTTCGGTCACTCAGGTCCGTGAGGTCGCCAGCCTCCTCATGGAGTACGCGAAACGTGGCGGCCCGCCGGTCGTGATGGTCGGCCACGTGACCAAGGAAGGCACCGTCGCCGGCCCCAAGGCGCTCGAGCACCTCGTCGACGTCGTTCTCGACTTCGGGGCGACCGGCGGCCATCCTCATCGGATTCTGCGCGCGACCAAGAACAGATTCGGCCCGGCGATGGAGTTGGCCCTGTTCTCCATGGGCGACCGCGGCCTCGAGCCGGTCGGTGATCCCTCGACCGCCCTCCTCGCCGATCGCCTGCTCGGCGCGCCGGGCTCCGCAGTGGCGATCGTGCTCGAGGGCGCCTCGCCGCTCCTCGTCGAGGTCCAGGCGCTCGTTTCGCGTTCTTCGCTGGCGAATCCCCGTCGCGTGGCCCAGGGAATGGACGGCGGGCGCCTGGCCTTGCTGCTCGCCGTGCTGGAGAAGCGCGCCGGCGTTCGACTCGGCGACCGCGACGTGTTCCTCAACGTCGTGGGGGGCGTGGTCGTGGATGAACCGGCGCTCGACGCCGCGGTCGCCGCCGCGGTGCTTTCGTCGGCCGCCGAGCGGGCCCTGCCCGGCGACCTGGCGCTCTTCGGCGAGGTCGGACTGCTGGGCGAGATTCGCGCCGTCAGTCGCCCGGCCGACAGGATCCGCGAGGCGGTGGCGCTCGGTTTCCGGCGTTGCGCGGCGCCGGCCTCCTCATCGCCGGCGGCCGAGGGGATCGTCACGACGGCGCTGGAGAGCGTCGCCGACCTCGTGGCGCTGCTCGCCCACTCCGCAAGTTTGTCCGGCTCTCAGTCCCCGGGGTAGTAGCCGGCGATTGTGCGCAACTCCAGGTCCGGCTTCCTGAGCTTCACCGCCACCTTGCGGAAGCGGTCGCGCGGAGCCTCGGAGGTCGAGGTGTACGCCAACAGGTACTGCGTGCGCAGCTCGCGGTTGATCTGGTCGTACACGGGCCCGAGCGCCGCGTCGCGCGGCAGGAAGAACGCCTCGCCTCCGGAGGCCCGGGCGATGCGCGTCAGGAACGACCTGGCCTTGACCTTCGTGATCGGCAGGTCGATCCCGATGGTGTAGATCGTCACGCCGGCGCGCTGCGCGAAGTCGAGGGTCCGTTCAAGGTCCATGCGCGAGGCGTTGTCCTCGCCGTCGGTGAGGACGATCATCGCCTTGCGGCCGCGCATCCCGGAGAACTGGAACAGCCCGTAGATCGTCGCGTCGAACAGCGCGGTCTCGCGCTCAGCGCGGAGCGTGATCAGGGCCCTCTCGAGCGAACCGAAGTCGGCCGTGAACCCCTCGACGAGCGCCGGCTTGTCCGAGAACGCGACCACGCACGCGCGGTCCCTGGGCCGGAGCAGGTTGCGCAGCGAACCCATGACCACGCGCTGGACCTCGGGCAGCGTCTTCTCCATCGAACCGGACGTGTCGATGACGAGTGCGACGCGGATCGCCAGGTCGCGCTGGAGCGAGAAGTGCGAGACGGTCTGTGCGACGCCGTCCTCCGCAACCTCGAAGTCCTCGCCCCCAAGGCCCTCGACGGGCTTCCCCTTGTCGTCGAGCACGGTCACCGGGAGTTCCACGGTGTCGACCTCGACCCCAGCGAGGAACTGCGGCGCGTTGACGAACTGCACGTCCTCGGCCTCACCACCGTCGGCGAGCGTGGCCAGCGCG
Source organism: Acidobacteriota bacterium (assembly GCA_040754885.1). Lineage (GTDB taxonomy): Bacteria > Acidobacteriota > Thermoanaerobaculia > Thermoanaerobaculales > Thermoanaerobaculaceae > JBFMCD01. The sequence continues at coordinate 33,549 of JBFMCD010000022.1, read as the reverse complement.
CGCAGGTAGCCGATCTCGGTGCTGTCCTGGATCGGCACCCAGGCGTCGAAGGGCTCGCCGTAGAGCGTGGCGGTCAGCGTCTCGTTCCAGAACACCTCGAGCTTCTCGAGCTTCCGGTCCGTCGGGACGTTCACCTCGACGTGCGCCCGCACGCGCCCGCCCGACCGGTCGCCCGACCCGACCGGCTGCAGTTTGACCAGGAAGCGTTCCCTCCCGACGTTGATACTCGACTGCTTGCGGTCGATCTCGCTGCCCCTGGCGTCGTACGCCACGGCCGTGATCGTCGCCAGCCGCGGGAACGGCCCGATGTCGAGTTCGACCTCGAACGGCGGACGGTTCTTGGTCAGCACCGGCTTGCCGTCGAGGAGGAACTCGACTCTGCCGACCAGCGGCGAGGTGAGTGCGGTGAACCGTTGCACCCCTGTGATCCCTTCCCCCTCCGGCCCGGTGAGCGAGAGGACCGTGGCCGGGCTGTTCGCCAGGCGCTCGACGGTCGCGGCGCCCTCCTTCTCGGCGGCCGACTCCGGTTCCAGCTCGGGAACCGGAACGTCGAACACGGTTTCCTGGACGCCGGCGAGTTTGGAGTTGCTGTCCTCGATCTTGAGCCGCAGACGGTACTTCCCGGGCCGCAGATCCCGCTCCGCCACGATCACCAGTTCCTCCGATGTCGCAGGAAAGGTGTAGGCGTAGCGGAAACGGTCCGCCATCGAGTCTCCTGTCGAGAGTTCGCCGGAGGCGTCGAGCTGGATCACGGAGGAGTCTCCGACCGTCGTGGTGCCCAGCCCCTCCCGGGCGACCTTCACCGTCAGGCTGGTCCGGACCTTGGCGCCCCGGCGCTGGCCGGGGGTGGCCTCGATCGTGAACGAAAGCGGCGCGGCGTCCTTGGGCAGGAGCGTCGTGAACTGCAGGAAGCGGGACGAGGCGGACTCGACCCCGGCGGAGCCCTGCTCGGGCGCGTGCGTCATCAGTGCCTTCGCCTTGGGGTCCTTCAGCCAGTACTCGGCCATCGCGATCAGCCCGAGGATCTCGTTGGCGTCCCCGCACCCCCACTCCGGACGGTCGACCTGGGACATCATCGGCCTGCCCAGCTTCTGCTGCCCGGGCGTGCTGTACAGGACGGAGCGCGTCTCGAACGGCTCCCACAGACGGAACCTACCCAACCCGTACGGCTTGTAGAACAGGATGGTGACGCTGTCCCCGAGACCCTCGATGCGCACGTACCGCCAGATCTCGATCGGATTGAACACCTCGGTGCACTCGATCTCCTTCTTCACGTCCGGCGGCCCGTGCAGGAGCAGCACCCTGGAGCGGTCCTCCGTGGTGTTGCCGAACTCGTTCCGGGCCATCTCCAGCCGCTCGTCGTACTGCCGCCGAAACGCCGTGCCGAATCCGAGTTGCGAGCCCCAGATCGCCCACAGGCGCTCGGCGAACTCCTGCCGCTGGGCGTCGGTCTCCAGCTGCAGGAAGGCCTTCCGCTGCTCCGACGAGATCAGCGGGTAGACCTCCTCCTCGAGCCAGACGCGCCACTTCTCCGGCAGGTCGGACGCCCTCTTCGCGCCGGCCGCCGGGGCCGAGAATGACGCCGCCACCATCACCACCAGCGCCACCGTGAGCGTCAGCCGGGTCAACTTGAACGTCGCCATGTCGCTTCTACGCCTCCGTGGGGGGAGGTGTTGCGACCTTCTCGTACGCGCTCCACGCGGCCCCTCTACCTTGCACCAGCGCCTTGAGATCGCCGCCCATTCCCGAGGGGTGGAGAAGACGCTTGGCGGCCGACAGCTCGGCCCAGTCCGCGGCGGAGAGCCGGGCGCCTTCGGCGACCGGCTGCGGCAGCATCCCGAGCGCGCCGTGGAGCGCGAGGAACGAGCCGAGGGGCTTGATCTGGGCGCGCTCCCAGCCGAGTCTCGCCGCCGCGCCGTCGAGGTCGTCGAAGTTGACGTGGGCCGTCAGGTCGACCTGACCGGGCCTCGATAGGGGGTTGGCCACGATCCGGTGCCTGAAGGTGCCGACCAGCGTGCCCAGACGTCGGGCCCGCGGGTTGAAGAGCTGCCGCGCGGGGTATCCGTACTCGATGATCACGGCCAGCGCGCTCCGCCCGCACCACGCCAGGTGTTCGGCGTGCATCGCCTCGAGTCCCGGCCGGATCTCGACGATCTGGCCCTCTTCGAGCTGGAGGCCACGCACCGCCAGGTATTTCTCGACGGCTCCGTCCGCCGGTGCCGCGAGCCGCCACGCGAGCCTGCCTCCCGGCGCGACGGCGACGTGGTACTCGGCCATTTCCAGCACGCCGTCGCGACGGCGCAACGTCGCCCGCCGCGCCGGAACGGCGTCGTAGAGTTCCGAGGCCAGGAGCACCGTCGGCCCGGACGGCAGCGCGAACCCGACCAGAGTGTCTCCCGACTCGACGCCGGGGCACGTGGCGACGAGCCGCTTCCTCGCCCGCTCCGATGCCTCGACCGCCACGACACGCGCCAGCGTTTCGCCCCCGATTCCTCCGCACTCCGGGACCAGGCGCCGCAGCAACGCCCCCTCACCGGCACCCAGCTCCGCCAGTGTGAGCGGTTCCCCGAGCTCCTGGGCGAGCTGGTCGAGGAGACGTGCCACGGTGCGCGCGAACAGGTTCGAGGCCGTCGGCGCCGTGACGAAGTCGCCCTCCGGACCGACGGGCCCCCCGCCCCTGCGCGCCCTGGTGTAGTAGCCGGCGGTGGGATGGTAGAGGGCCAGTCCCATGAACTCCGAGAAGCTCACCGACCCTCGACGCGCCACCTCGGAGACGATCGGGTTCATGCAGCGCCGAGAGTAGCACCTCGCGAGGTCAGCGAACCCCCAGCACTCCTTTCGGTGGCGGCCCGGTTGTCACCGGCGCCACGAGGGTAGTACCGTACGTCCGGTGCTCGCGCTCGCCCTCGCCGTCTCGACCCTCGCGACCGTTCCCCGCGTTGCCTCGTACGACATCCGCGCCGAACTGGACCCGATCAGCCACACCGTCACCGCGATCGAGACGATCACGTGGACGAACCCCGCGCCAGCGCCGGCAAGCGAACTGCGTTTTCACCTCTACCTCAACGCCTTCGCCGGAGACGACACGACGTTCTTCCGCGAGTCCGGCGGGAGGCACCGGAGGTCACGGGCAGCCGAGGACGGCTGGGGCTGGGTCCAGGTCAGGAGCCTCCGGCTCGAGGGAGGCCCCGCGCTCACCGAGGCCCTGCGCTTCGAGGCTCCCGACGACGGAAACCCGGCCGACCGGACGGTGGCTGTGGTCGCCCTGCCGCATCCCGTCCCCTCCGGACGGACCATCCGGCTGCTCGTCGAGTTCCGAGCGCGCCTCCCGCGCGTGTACGCGCGAACCGGTCACGCGGAGGACTTCCACTTTCTCGGGCAGTGGTTCCCGAAGCTCGGCGTCTACGAGGGACGCCCCGACGGGACGGCGGCGTGGAACTGCCACCAGTTCCACCTCAACTCCGAGTTCTACGCCGATTTCGGCGACTATCGGGTCGAGTTGACCGTCCCGGAGGGGTGGCTCGTCGGGGCGACCGGCACCCGGACAGCGCTGGCGGCCGCCGCCGGCAGGCAGACGGTTGTCTTCGAGCAAGAGGCCGTGCACGACTTTGCCGCGGCGGCCGCACGCGAGTTCGTCGAGGTCGACGGGGCGTTCTCCGACGCCGACGTACCCATCCCCTGGCGGCTGAACGCCGCGCGTCTGCTCGGACGTGGACCCACCTCGCTCGCCTTGCCCCCGGTGCGACTGAAAGTACTCCTCCCCGCGCGCCTCCGCCCGCTCGCTCCGAGGATCCTCGCCTCCGCCCGGGCCACCCTCGCCCACTACGGTCTCCTCTACGGTGCCTATCCGTACCGGACGCTGACCGTCGTCGTGCCGCCTCGCGGCGCCTCCGGCGCCGGAGGCATGGAGTATCCGACCCTTGTCACCGCGGGCGGAAGCTGGCGGGATCTCCTGCCTCCCCGTTCGTGGCTGCAGCTGCCCGAGCAGGTGGCCATTCACGAAATCGGCCACCAGTGGTTCTACGGCATGCTCGCCTCTAACGAATTCGTCCACCCCTGGCTGGACGAAGGGCTGAACACCTTCTCGGAGATGCGTGCGCACGCTGCCTTCCGCCGCGACCTCGCCCCCGTGCCTCGACTCCCTTCTCCCCTGAATCTCGACCGTTGGGACCTCGCCCGCTACTTCCTCGCGGCCTACCCCGGCGGCGAGCCGATCGACTCGCCGGCGTGGGCCTTCAGGTCGACCAACGAATACTTCCTCGATTCGTACCAGCACCCGGCCTTGATCCTGGCCACGGCGGAGCGGCTGATCGGAGAGGCCGCCTTCGCCCGGGCCTTGCGCGCCTACGCGGACGGCAACCGCTTCCGTCACCCCGCGCCCGGCGACCTGCTTGCCGCGTTTCGAGTCCACGGCGGAGCAGAGGCGGCCTCGTTCCTCGAACACGCCCTGAGCACCGCGCAGGTGTGTGATTTCGCGATCCGGAGCGTGCGGACCCGGCGCTCTCGTTCGCCCCGGGGCATGCTCGCGCCCGACGCGGGATTGGCCGGCGATCCGCCCGCCCGGGACTCGCACGACGCCCCGGACACCTGGGAGAACCTGGTCGAGGTCACGCGCGACGGGACCATGGCGATCCCGGTCGTGATCGAGCTGGAGTACGCCGACGGCACCCGAGAACGCGTGACGTGGGACGGGAAGGCCAGCTTCCATCGCATCCGGACCACCAGCCCGGCGGCACTCCGCTCCGCCCGCGTGGATCCGGACGGGATGCTCCTCGTCGAGATCGACAGATCGGACAACGCCTCCGCCGTCGAGGAGTCCTTCGTGGCGCGCGCCGAGTTGTGGCTCGACACCTTCGGCGCCGCGTTCGCCGTCGCCGGCCTTCTCGGAGGCACGCCGTGATCCGACCATCGGCTTTGGACGGGTGGCGGTCGACCAGACGCGCGCGGGGCGTACTCCTCGGTGCCTGGGCCGGCGAGATCGTCGCCGCCCTTCCCCTTGCCTGGGCCCTGGCGAGCCTGGCCACGCCCAGGCTCCAGGCAGCCGTCCATCCCTCGGGCTTGACCCCCCGGCAGGTGATCGAGGCTCTCGTCCAGACGGCCCTCACGCTGGACGGCGCCGGCGGCCCGATCGGCGTCGCATTCGCGGTGACGCTGGCGGCAGGGGCGCTCTGGAAGGTGCTCTGGCTCGGAGGTCTGGCCGCCTCATGGCCGGCGCCCGGAAAGCCCTCGCTGACTGCCGCGATCTCCGCCGGTCTGCCGATCTTCTTCCGGCTCGCGCGTCACGCGGTGTACGCGTTGGCGCTGACCGGCGCTCTCGCGGCGTTGGCGCTCGGGATCGGCCTCGGCCCGAAGGCCCTCGCCAGCCATGGACCGTGGTGGGTCGAGGCCGTCACCGTCGGCGTGCGCGCTCTGCTCCTCATCTTGGCCGTAGCGCTCGGATACTCGATCGCCTCTCGCTCTCGTTGGTCGGTGGCGGCCGGTCGGACACCCCTCCGCGCACTTGCGAGCGCAGCACGCGCCGCGGCTCGCCGCCCTCTGTCCGAGATCATGCCGTCGTTCGTCTGGCTGATCCTCAGCCGCTTGCTTGCTGGTATGTGGCTGGCGAGTCGACTGGCCGGCGAGGTCCGTTCTCCGGCTGGTGCCGGTGCAGCAGGTCTGCTCCTCCTGATCAGCGTCCTCGCCGGGACCTGGTTGCGCGGTGCGCTCCTCCTCGCCTGGGCGCCCGCGGCGGACGACCAGATCAGTCGCCCTGGACCGGCGCCGACGTCATCGCCAGCATCCGCTCCAGTGGCCTGAGCGCGGCAACCCTCAACCCCTCGCCCAACTCCAGCTTCGGACGGCCGTCGCGCAGGCAGGCGAGGAGCTTGTCCAGGGTGTTGCGCCTCATGTAGGGGCACTCGTTACACGCGCACTCTCCCGAACCCCCCGGCACCGGAATGAAGAGCTTGCCGGGCGCGGCCTTCTCCATCTGATGGATGATCCCCGGCTCGGTCGCGATCAGGAACTCGCGGCTCGGGCTCTCCTGGACGAAGCGAAGGATCGACGATGTCGAGCCGACGTGGTCCGCCAGGGACAAGATCGCGTCCGGGCACTCCGGATGCGCGGCAACGCGAGCCTGCGGGTGGCCGATCTTCAGCTCCGTGAGGGCGCGCACGGAGAACTGCTCGTGGACGACGCACGTGCCGGGCCACAGCTCCATGTTCCGCCCGGTCCGGCGCTGCAGGTACGCGCCCAGGTGGCGATCCGGCGCGAACAGGATCGGCTGCTCGGGCGGCAGCTGTCGAATGATCGTCTCCGCAGAGGACGAGGTGACGATGATGTCCGAGAGCGCCTTGACCTCCGCCGAGCAGTTGATGTAGGTGAGAGAGACGTGGCCCGGGTGTTCCTCCCGCCACGCGGCGAACGCGTCCGGTGGGCAGGACTCCTCCAGCGAGCAGCCGGCCTCGAGGTCGGGAAGCAGCACATCGGCGTCGGGGTTGAGAATCTTGGCCACCTCGGCCATGAACTTGACCCCGCAGAAAACGATCGTCCGAGCCTCGGCTCGCTGGGCGGCGCGGGCGAGCTCGAGCGAGTCTCCGACGAAGTCGGCGAGATCCTGGATCTCTGCGGTCTGATAGTAGTGCGCGAGCAGCACCGCGCCGCGTTCGCGCTTCAAGCGCACGATCTCGCTGAGCACGGCGTCCGGATCGGTCGGTACGTGGAGCGCGGCTGCAGGCACGGTTCCATCCCCCCACACGACGTCCGATTATAGGCAACCCCTACGACGCCCGGAGTCTTCCCCCGTGGAAACCGCTCAAACGCGGCCGACCATCGCCTCGATGCCGGCGATGTCGCGCGGCAGCGCAGGCGACAGGCACTCCGCGCCGCCGGCGGTAATCAGCCAGTCGTCCTCGACCCGGATTCCCGTCTTCTCGCCGGGCAGGTAGACGCCGGGCTCGATCGTCACCACCATGCCGGGGCGAAGCTCCGGGCCCTCGCCGCCCACGTCGTGCGTCTCGAGGCCGAGGAAATGCCCGATGCCGTGGATGAAGAACTGCCCGAGGTGCGCCCCGCCGTCGCCCTTCGGGCGGGAGCGCTTGAGAGCGGCGAACGCGGCCGAGCGCGCCTCGGCGAGCGTCGCGCCGGGACGCAGCGCGGCCACCGCCGCGTCGTAGGCCCGCAGCACCTGGCGGTACAGCTCACGCTGCCGGGCGGAGAAGGTCCCGCTGACCGGGAAGGTGCGCGTCAGATCGCCGCAGTAGTAGCCGTAGCGCGCACCGATGTCCACGACGACCAACTCGCCCTCCGCCATCCGGCCGAGGTTCGCGTCGTAGTGGAGCACGCACCCCGCTTCCCCGGAGCCGACGATGGGTGGAAACGACCACCCCTCGGCGCCGGCCGATCGGATCGCCGCGAATGCCGCGCCCTCGACCGCACCCTCGCTTGCTCCCGGCCTAATCGCGAGCGCCGCCGCGCGCATCCCCTCGACCGTCGCGCCGATCGCCTTGCGCATCAATGCGATTTCGCCCCTCTCCTTGACCAGGCGCATGCCGACTAGGAGCGGCGTGAGGTCGCGAACCTCGAAGCTGGCCAGCCGCTCGCGCAGGGCGGCGGCGAAGCGCTGTTCCTGGCCCACCGCATCCGCCGCCGAAGCCGGCGGCATCGCCAGCCACAGCCGTCCCCCGCTCGCAACCGCGGACGCGACACGATCGGCGAACCCCGGCTGGGGCCTGCGGCGCGCGTCCACCACCACCTCAGAAGGATCGCGATCGAGCACACGCTCGAACCCCAGCATCCGAGCCGAGGCGTCACCGGGCCCCAACTTCGGGCCCGTCCAGGCCTCCAGGTTGGGGCGCCGCGCGGCGAGGAACAGCGTCTCGTGCGACTTCTCGAGCACGAGCACGGCGTTCGGCAACTCCACGCCCGTCAGGTGATAGAACCTCGGATCCTGGCGGAAGGTGCCCACGTCTCCGTAGCCGCGAGCGTCCGTGGCGCCGAAGAACACGGCCACATCCTTCCCGCCCAGAGCACGCTGGATCTTGCTCCGGCGCCGCCGGTACACCTCCGGAGCCTCGACCTCCGCGCCGTAGTGGCCACCCCAGAGTACCCGTCGGTCGATCATCGTCCCTCCTCGTCGCGGGATGCCGCTCCGCCCGCCGAATTGCCGTGCAGTCGTTCCAGCTGCCCCGCCGCCCTCCTGACGTAGTCGACGCCGGAAACCAGCGTGCAGGCCAGGGCGAAGTAGAAGCACGCGAGCAGAACGGTCTCCGGCACTCGCGTGACGTTGGCGATCAGCACCAGGAGCACCGTCGCGACATGGGCACCGGTCGTCACCTTCCCCCACACCGACGGTGGGAACTCGCGGACCCCACCGGCCAGGTACATGAGGAGGGCCACGAGCACGATCAGGATGTCGCGCGAGAGCGCCATCACCGTCAGCCACAGCGGGATCGTCACCGCTCCCCCGCCCGGCCAGGTGAGCGCGACGTACGCCGTCACGAGCAGGGTCTTGTCCGCGATCGGGTCGAGGTAGGCGCCGAACAGCGAACGCATGCGCAGCGATCGCGCGAGCAGGCCGTCAAGCGCGTCCGAGAGCGCGGCAATCCCGAAGACGATGAGCGCCGCCTTGTAGTCGCGCCCGATCACCGCGAGGACGAAGAACGGCGTCAGAGCCAGCCGGATCAGCGTGATCCCGTTCGGAATGGTGAACGGCCGCAGAGCGTCCCGCACCTCCTGGGCCGCCCGCTGGGCCATGGCCTCGGTTCTGGCGCGGGCGCGGTCGGCCAGCTCCGGCAGCTTCTCTCGCTCCGAGGACGCCGAGTCGCCGCCCCTGCCGCGCGAATCCGCCCCTGTCACTCGCCCTCCGAGCGGAGCACCTCCTCGCGGAGGTAGCTCATCTTCCCCTCGTTGACCACCAACTCCCTCGACTCGAGGTCGGCCATCAGTCGCGTGACGGTCTCGCGCGACGTTCCGATCGTATTGGCGATGTCCTGATGCGTCGGCCGCCGAACCGCCACCCAACCGTTGCCGAGAATCTGCCCGTGCTGTCGGGCCAGGTCGATGAAGAACCGCGCCAGGCGGCCGACCACATCGAGTGACACCAGCGACTCCATCTGCGCGTTGGCCCTGCGCAAACGAAGGGACAACTCGCGCAGCAGCTTGCGCGCGATCGGCGGGTGCGCGTCGAGCAGCCGCTCGAAGTCCTGCCGGCGGATTCGGTAGGCGGTGGTCGGCAGCTGCGCAACCACGCTCGCCGAGCGCGGCTCGTCGTCGAGGAGGGCCATCTCGCCGAAGTACTGCCCCGGGCCCAGCGTGGCGAGGATCAGTTCCTTGCCTCCCGAAGAGGAGACGGCGACCTTCACCCGCCCCGACGCCAGCACATACAAACCGTCCGCCGGCTCCTGCATGGCGAAGATCACCTCGTCGCGCGCGAACTCCCGCATCTCCGCGGCCCGGCCGATCGTCTCGATCTCGTTCGGGGCGAGTTCTGCGAACAACGGAGAGCGCGACAGCAGATCCTTCAGCGGCGTTTGCACGGCTCACCTCCTTCGCCAGACACTTCCCGGATCAGTTCGGCCACGGCCCTCCCGTTGATCTGCTCGGGGATCGTCACACAGCCTTCCGCCGCCCCACCTACGCACCAGCGAGGCTCCGCCCGTCCCAGCACCGCTGCGAGCCGTCCGAGCGTCGCCTGCAGTTCCCGACCCCCGACCGCCCGGTCGGGAGCGAAACGACGCGCGAGAGCATCGCCGGACATGACGCGGCCCCGCGTCACGGTCACGATGTCGTCCCGTTCGGCGATCTGCACGATGTCCTCGAACACGGTCACCGGACCGTCGGCCTCCGCCACCAGCCCCGGGGCCTGCCAGACCAGCAGCGCCGCGAGTCCGCGACGGGTCACGACCGTCGACGTCAGGGCCCTGTTGACGTGCGGCGGCGCGTTGACCAGGCGGGCCTGCTCCCGAGCGCCGTTCAACATCTCGCAGCGGCTCGGATGCGACAACGGGAGCCTGGCGAAGAGTCCGGCGGCCAGGTCCCACTGCTCCAGCGCCTCCGCGACCCGGCCCTTCAGCTCCAGCCCCTCCGCGTTGTCTTCGAGCGCCGCGACGAGTGATGCCGCTTCGTGCGGTCGCCGCGCCGCCAGCGCGGCCCGCACCGCCAGCATCCGCGCGCCGCTGTGCCCCGGGCTCTCGTTCAACAGGTCGCGCGCCGCCCGGAACGCACCCTCGGCATCGCCTCGGGCCAGCAACGCCGCGGCCCGTCCCAGCGTCCGATCCAACGCCGCCTTCTCCAGTTCCCGGATGATCTCCCACCACCGCGCCGAAGGACGAAACTCGGCGGCCGCCCTCGCCGCCTCCAGGCTCGATTCCGGATCCCCGGCGCGTGTCGCGGCCAGGTACGCGAACTCCCAGGCTGCCGCGTAGCCATGGTGTTCGCGGGCGAGGTTCAGTGCAGCCGCGCCGATCCCGTCCTCGCCGCGGAGAAAACGCGCTTCCAATTGAGCGAGACGGACGACGGGGTGGTCTTGAGGCAGGCCGGAGAGCAGCTTCGCCGCTCGCTCCCAATCTCCTCGCTCGGCCGCGCTCACGGCCAACCCCACGGTGCGCGCGGCCGCGTCGCTCAGCGCGGCTCCAACGAGCGGTGCGAGCAGCGGATCCGGGACCGTTTCGATTCTGGGCGGTGCCGCGGTCCGGCATGCCGCCAGGGCGCCGGCCCCAAGGCACAGGGCGGTCGCCAGCCTTCTACCCAACAGGCTCACCCTCGCCACGGGCAAGACAGACGGTCGCCACGGCGTGCTTGTAGACCAGGTGCTCCAGGCCGTGGCTCTCCACGACCAGCGCATAGCGGTCGAAGCGGCGGAGCACCCCCGTGACCCTCTTGCCGGTCACCAGGTACACGTGGATGGGCCTGGCCTCTCGGCGCAGCGCGTAGAAGAAGCCATCCTGGACGTTGACGCCGCCCTTAGACTTGTCTTGTCCCTGTTCCACCTCTGGCCTCCACTCGTGCAAGGACTTGAGCGAGCGCGCTCTCCCCCTCCCACGCCAACCACTCGACGCCGCGCTCGTGGCGGAGCCACGTCATCTGGCGCTTCGCCAGCTGCCTCGTCGCTCGCTCCGCCGACTCGCGGGCCTGCGCCTCGGTCCATTCACCGGAGATCACCCGACAGCACTCCCTGTACCCGATCGCCTTCAGGGCGTGGGCGTCGGGCCGCACACCGTCTTCGAGCAAACTTCGAACCTCGCTCACAAGCCCTGCGGCGAACATGGAATCCATCCGCTGCGCAATCCTAGCACGGAGGATCGAGCGCGGAGGTGACAGCCCCAACAGACAGGCCCTGTGCCTGGGAGTATCGATCGGGTGCTGGCGCCACAGCTCCGACATCGGCCGCCCCGCAAGCAGCGTCACCTCCAGGGCGCGGAGTATCCGTTGCCGGTCGCGCGGGTCGATGCGCGAGGACGCATCAGGATCGAGCCCGGCCAGCCTTCCGCGTACGCCATCCGGATCGCTCCGCCATGCCTCCTGCAGTTCCTCGCGCAGCGCCGGATCCTTCGGCGGCTCGGGGAACAGGCCCCAGAGCAAGGCACGGACGTAGAAGAGCGTGCCGCCCACGACGATAGGAACCCGACCCCGGGCCCTGATCTCCACGATCGCCTCGTCGGCCGCGCGGACGAACTCACCCGCGGAGTACCGCCGCCTGGGGTCGGCAACGTCGATGAGGTGGTGCGCGACCCGCTTCCGGACATCGACCGCGGGCTTGGCGGTTCCGATGTCGAGCCCCCGATAGACCGCGAAGGCATCCGCCGAGACGACCTCGCCGCCGATCCGCTCCCCCACTTCGGCGCCGAGCGAGGTCTTTCCCGCCGCGGTCGGACCGACGATCACCACGAGTTCACTCACGAGGAATTCCCGTCCGGACGCCCACCTTGACCGGCTCGCTTCCGACCACGGTGAGGCCGCCTTCCACGTTCCAGCGAACCTCCTCGAACCCCTCCGACTGCGCCAGGATCACCGCCCCGGAGGCACGGATCCGCCGCATCACCTCGACGTGGGGGTAGCGCCACCTCGGACGGATTCCCGAGACCGCGAGCGCAAGGCTCGGCCTCACGCTCTCGAGGAACTGCGCCGTGGACGACGTCCGGGAACCGTGGTGCGCCAGCTGCAGCACGTCGGCCCCGAGGGCAGCGGTGCCCGACGCGAGTGCCGTCTCCGCGCCCGACTCGATGTCGCCCGTGACCAGCACCCTCATCCCTCCCACCTTCGCCAGGGCGACCAGGCTCGCGTCGTTGTCCGCCAGTCGAGCGGCGCCGGGGGGCCACAGTATCTCGAGTTCGACCCCGCGCAGATCGAGACGGACGCCGGCGCTGGCGCCCACCTCCTCCACGCCGAATCGCCGCGCCTGCCTGCGCAACGCGACGATGGCAGGCGAGTCCCCGGTGAGCACCGGAAAGACCAGCCGCCGCACCTCGAGACGTTCAAGGACCATCGGCGCACCGCCGACGTGGTCGGCGTCCGGATGCGTGACCACGAGCGCGTCCAGCCGCCGGACTCGCAACCGCGCCAGATCGCGCGCCGCCTCCCACTCGGAACGGCCCCCGTCGAAGAGCACCGCCGACTGGCCGTCGCGAACGAGCAGCGCCATGCCCTCACCCACCCGGAGCAGGCGCACCGTCGGGGCGGAGCCGGCGCGGGCAGGCAGCACCGTCCACGCAACGGCGCCGGCGCACACCGTCAGCGCCGCGAATCCCGCCCGGCGCCACGGGGACAGGGCGGCCACGGCGACCACGAGGAATGCGACGGCCATCCAGATCGGGGGTGGGGGCACCGTCCACACCGTCTGTCCCGCCCATTCAGCGAGGCCGTCGAGCACGGTCTGGACCCAGCCCAGCGCTTCGAGGAGCCAACCGGCTGCTCCGGTCCCGGCCATCGCGGTCGCGCCCAGCGCCGGGGCGAGCAGAAGGAACGAGAGCGGGGCTGCCAGGGTGTTGACGATCATCCCCAGCGGCGCGACGGCGCCAAAGAGGCCTCCGACGAGCGGTGACGAGGAGGCCTGGGCGACCACCACCGCCGCCGCTTCAGTACGCGCGGACGCTGGGAGGAGGCGGAGCGCCTCCGCCACCGGGACGGTCCAGCGCACCAGCGCGAGCGTGATCCCGGCCGAAAGCACGAGCGACGCGTCGTGGAGCGCCGCCGGCTCGGCGAGGACCAGACCCGCGACCACGCCCCACACCACCGGCAACGCGCGCAGCGGCCTTCCGAACTGCCGCCCTCCCAGGTACGCCGCGGCCCCGAGCGCGGCGCGACGCACCGGGGCGTCCCAGCCCGCCAGGAGACCGAACGTCAGGACCACCGGAATCAGCAGCCACCGCCTGGTTCGCGGGGCGAGGCCGACCGCCTGCATCACCCACCACCCCATCACCGCGACCAGGCCGACGTTCATCCCGGAGACAGCCAGCAGGTGCGCCAGCCCGCTGCGACGCAGGTCCTGGATCTCGCCCCTGCGCAGCCCCTCGGTCCTCCCGAGACACAGCGCTGCGGCGAGTCCCGCGGCGCGCAGGCGGCGGGCGTCCACCCCGGCCGAGCGCTCGAGGAGTTCCACCCCCTTCTGGCGCCAGCGATCGATCACCGCACGGCCCTCGACCTGGCGAACCAGGGCGGGGCTCTTGACCCGCAACGAAGGCCGTTCGAGTGGAAGACGCCCTCGCGTGACGAACTCCCCGGTGCCCTCGATCCTGGTTCCGGCTTCGGGCAAGGCCAGCGGACTCCCGGCGCCGCCGACGAGCACCCTCACTTCCCGGACCGTGCGAAGCACCTCCGGTCCGGCTTCGACGCGCTCCAGTCTCACCCGGTTCTGCCACCCGTACGCGCCTTCCGTCCAACCGTCGCGAACCGTCGCCACGAATCGCACCGGCAGACCGCCGCGACGAGCGCTCGGATCGACGCGCGGAGCCCAGACGCACGCCGCCACCCCGAGCACTCCTCCGCACACCCCCCACCACAGCCACCCACCGGGATGGCGACGCGCGGCACACCACGCGGCGGCTCCTCCGGCCGCAAGTAGCCACGGCAGCCAGAGGATTGCCGGCACCGCCGCCGAGGCCCCTGCCACCCCCAGTACCGTGCCGGAGGACAGAGCGACCAGGCCGAAGCCGGCTCGCTCAGCGCCTGAAGACGGAGAGGATCTCGGCATGGTGGGAACCGGCGAACAGGTCCCAGATCTCCGCGAGCTCAATCCGGTACCCGGACGAGAGCAGCCGGCCGGCGTCCCGCCCGAAGCGCGCCGCGTCGCACGACAGGTAGAGCACCACCTCGGGCCGCCACGTCGCGAGAGCGCCGACCGCCTCGGGAGTCAGACCGCTCCGCGGCGGATCGACGATCGCCATCGCCGCTCGCGCAGGTGGCGGCTTCCGGAGGTAGTCCTCGGCGCGCCCCGGGCGCACGTCCGCCGCCGGGCAGTTGCGCGCGGCGGCGGCGACCGCCCCGCGGTGAGACTCGACGATCGCCACCTCCTCGACACCGCCGGCCTGCGCCGCCGCCCCCAACAGGCCCACTCCACCGTAGAGGTCGACTGCGAACCGGCACCCGCTCGCCCGCGCCAGCGAGGCCACCCGCTCGAACAGGGCGGGCAGGAGGAAACGGTTGCCCTGAGCGAACGCGCCCAACGGCACCCACAGGGGAACCGGCAACTCCAGCGTTATCCCGTCGTCTCCCCAGCCCCTTCCGGGCACCGGTCCGTCCCGACCGATCCTGTGCCAGCCACCCAGGTCCTCCACGCCGACCGTCGGCTGCCTGCCCGGACCGCGCCACCCCGCCACCGCCTTCCGGCCGTCGAGAGACTCGAGCCACTCCACTTCCCCGTCGGGCGCTCGGGAGGCCGCGAGAGCGCCGGCGAGGCTCGGGAGATGCTTCAGGAGCGTGTCCGAGACGACGCGGCAGGGATCGATGACCACCACGCGGTGCGACTTCCCCGCGAGGAAGCCGAGTCGTCGGTCACGTGCGCTCCAGTGCAGACGCGCGCGCAAGCGCCAGCCCATCGGCGACACGACCACTGGCGCGCCGCCGAGCGCTCCCGCGAGCATGGGCGGGGCGTGGCGAAGGGCTCCGACCACGACTGCCCGCAGGGCCTCGGCGGCGAACTCGCGGCGGACATGCGCGAGGTCGCACCCGCCGCACTCCGCCGCCACCGGGCATGGGTCGGGATCGCGCCACGGCGAAGGGGTTTCCACGCGCCGTGCACGGGCCTCGACGACGCCCGCGCGCCTTCGCTCCGGCACCGCCTCCACCCGCTCTCCGGGCAGCCCGTCGGACACGAACCACACCTCGTCGCCGGCCCGGGCCACTCCCCTTCCGCCGCCGCCGAGCGCGGTCACCTCAACGATCATCGGCGGTCAACTCCAGCCTGGGCATGCCGACGGCCTCACGCCACAGCTTCAGACGCAGCGCACGCTCCGTGCGCCGACGCGCCTCGTCGGGAAGATCGAGGCCCTCGATCTCCCCCAGCAGCGCCGCGTCGACCTCCTGCACCGCCTGCGCCGGAGCGCATCCGGCCAGGACGTCGAGGATTGCGACTTCGAGCCTCCCGAGCGTCTCCGCGATCTCCGCCGGCGGGAGTCCGGACGGCAGGCCGAGCACCGCGTCGCGAAGTGTGAGCAACGCTCCCGCCCACGCCGGGCGTTCGGGACGCCAGCGCTCGGCCAGTGCCCCGGTTTCCTCCGCCAGCGCCCGCAGCGCCG
Source organism: Acidobacteriota bacterium (assembly GCA_040754885.1). GTDB lineage: Bacteria > Acidobacteriota > Thermoanaerobaculia > Thermoanaerobaculales > Thermoanaerobaculaceae > JBFMCD01. The sequence goes on along the minus strand of JBFMCD010000022.1, from coordinate 17,839 downwards.
CCCCGACGTCCAGCGATGGCCGCCCGGAATCCGCGCCGCCGGCAGTGAGAGCCAGCCGCTTGGCGGCCCGGGTCACGGCGTGCCTGCAGTAGGACAGCGACGACACCGGATCCTCGCCCCGCTCGCGCTTGCCCGCGAACACCTCGCCGAGTCCCGCCAGCACCGCAGCGAGGGGCACGCCCTCCGCCCACCATCGCTTCAAGAGGGCGAAGTCTTTCGGCGTGAAAAGAAACGGCGTCCCCCTCAGGCGGGCGAAGAGGTCCTCGACCGCCCGGTAGTACGCCACCTCCTGCGGGTTCATCGCGGGTCCGGCCGGTTCCTGTCCCACAACAGGCGCAAGCCCTTGAGGGTGAGATCGTCGTCCACCGCCGTGAGCAGATCGCAGTATTTCGCGATCACCTGGGCCAGCCCGCCGGTCGCGACGACCGTCCCGCCGCCGAGCTCGCCGAGGACGCGCCGGGTGACGCCCTCCACCAGTCCGACATAGCCGTACACCAGCCCGGCCTGCATGGAATCGACGGTCGCCTTGCCGATCACCCGCGGCGGCGCCGTGAGCTCGATCCTGGGCAACTTGGCGGCGCGGGAGAAGAGCGCCTCCGCAGAAATCTCCAGCCCCGGGGCGATCACCCCGCCGAGGAACTCCCCGCGCTCCGAGACGACCTCCCAGGTCGTCGCCGTGCCGAAGTCGATCACGACGCACGGACCGCCGTGCTCGGCGTATGCCGCGACGGCGTTGCACAGCCGGTCGGCGCCGAGTTCGAGCGGAGTCTCGACCTTGAGCGGCATCCCGGATCGAATCCCCGGCGCGACGAACATTGGGTCGAAATGGAGGTAGTTCTTGATCGCCGCGCGCAACTGGGCATCGAGAGGCGGGACCACCGAACCGACGATCACGCCGCCGATGTCGTCCGGAGAGATCTGCGAGAGCTGGCACAGGTTGCGCAACAAGATGCCGAGCTCGTCGACGGTGCGTTCGCGGTTGGTCGAGAGCCGCCATCGGCGCAGGATCTCCTGTTCCCGGAACACTCCGATCGTGGTGTGGGTGTTACCGACATCGAGCGCGAGCAGCACCATTGGGTCACCCTCCGGCGCCGGAACCGGCGAGCAACTCGCCGGCGGCGAAGTGCCTGATCTCTCCACCGACGTTCAACATCAGCCGCCCATCCTCGCCGAGCCCGACGAATTTCCCCTCGACCTCGGCGTCGCCGACGCGCACACGCAGCACTTCGCCGGTCATGTGCACGCTCCGCCGCCGCCACGACTCGACGGCGGCGTTCGGCGCCGCCAGAGCCCGGGCGAACTCGGCGAGAAAACCCGCCACCAGCACCCGGGCGGCCTCCTCGGCGTCCCCCTTCCAGCCAAGCCCCGCGAGCGCCGCGGGGCGGTTGCGGTCCCGGGCCGGCAAACCCGGCTCGATCTCGGCGTTGACACCGAAGCCGACCATGGCCCACGCGTCCTCCCCACGCACCGACGCGCGGCACAGGATGCCTCCCAGCTTCCTCCCGCCGACGAGGAGATCGTTCGGCCAGCGCAGTCCGACTCCGAGCCCGGGCACGGCCGCGTCGATCGCCGCCGCCAGCGCGGCGCCGCTCGCCATCGGCACCAGCTGAAGTCGCGCCGCCGGAATCCAGCCGAGCCACGTGACGTACACACCACCCGGGGGAGACTCCCAGCGGTTCGCCCCGCGGCCCCGCCCGGCGGACTGTGTGCTGGCGATCAGCACGGTGTCGGCCAGGCGCTCGTCCTCGGCGACCTCCGCCCAGACGTTCATGAGCCTGTCGGCGAGCGCGTTCGTCGAGTCGATCGTGTCGAGCCACACCACATTGGCAGCCGGGTACGGCTCGATCAGACGTCTCACGAGGTCGACCTCAACGTCTCGCCCAGGACCGCCGCCTTGCGCGCCAGCTCGTCGACCCGCTCGCGGGTCGCCGTCACGATGTCGGCGGGCGCCCGCGAGACAAAGGCCTGATCCGCCAACCGCGCACGCGACCTGGCGAGCTCGTCCTCGATCTGGGTCATCTCGAACTTCAGGCGTGCGATCTCCGCCTCGCCGAGCGCGCCCTCGGGAAGGACGATGGCGATGTCGAGTCCGCCGGCGACGTCGCGCACTGCGGACGGGGGCACCGTCCCACCGAAGTCGAGGCGGGACAGCGACGCCAGCCGCGTCATCTCGGCGCGCAGCGAACCCAGCGCCGCTCCCATCCGCTCCCCGGCAGCGGGGATCACCAGGGCGAGAGGGGCGTTCGCCGGCAGGCCGATCATGTGCCGGTACGAGCGGACCCCCTGCACGACGGCCCGGAACGTCCCGACCTGTCCGCGCGCTTCCTCGTCGGCCCAGCGCCCGTCGGGGCGCGGATAGGAGGCGGTGATCAGCCCCCGGTCGGCGCCGAGGTGGGCTGCGACCTCCTCGGTGATGAAGGGCATGACCGGGTGGAGCAGCTTGAGCGCCTCGACGAGAACACCGCGGGCAACGGCCCTGACGTCCTCGACCCGCCTCGCCCCGTCCCCTGTCCCCTTTTCCCTGTCCCCTTCTCCGAGAAGCGCGGGTTTGGCCATCTCGAGGTACCAGTCGCAGAAGTCGTTCCACACGAACCGATAGATTTCCCGGCACCCCTCGTCGAAACGGTACGAGCCCCAGGCCCGATCGACCGCGGCCGCCGCGTGCTGCAGCTCCGCGAGGAGCCAGCGCTCCGGTAGGGCCAGCCGTGCCGGCTCGAGCGCGTCGAGCGACACCTCGGTGCCGTCGAGGTGCAGCCCGACGAAACGCGCCGCGTTCCACAGCTTGGTGCCGAACGCGCGGTATCCCTCCATGCGTTTGCTGTCGAGCGGCAGGTCGCGACCGGGCGAGGCGAGCGCGGCGAGCGTGAAGCGGACCGCGTCGGCGCCGTATTCGTGAACCAGATCGAGGGGGTCCATCACGTTGCCCTTGGTCTTGGACATCTTCTGGCCGCGCGCGTCGCGCACGAGCCCGGTCAGGTGCACCTCGGCGAACGGCGATCTTCCGGTGAAGTGCTTGCACATCATGATCATCCGAGCGACCCAGAAGAACAGGATGTCGAACCCGGTGATGAGCAGCGAGGTCGGATAGAACGCCGCCATGTCCGGACTCGCATCCGGCCAACCCATCGTGGAAACCGGCCAGAGCCCGGAGGAAAACCAGGTGTCGAGCACGTCCTCGTCCTGCGTCACCGCGGCTCCGCACTCCGGGCAGTTCGTGAGGTCCTCCTCGCTCACCGAGGTGTGGCCGCTGGCGCAGTAGAAGGCGGGGATCCGGTGGCCCCACCAGAGCTGGCGGGAGATGCACCAGTCGAGGATGTTCTCGAGCCAGTTCTCGTACGTCGCAACCCAGAATTCGGGCACCAGTCGAACCTCGCCCGAGTGGACGGCGTGGAGCGCCTGTTCGGCCATCGACTTCATGGCGCAGAACCACTGGCGGGAAAGGTACGGCTCGACGATCGTGTCGCAACGCTGGCAGTGGCCGATCGCGTGCCGGTGCGGCTTGTCGCCGCGCCGCAGGCCCTTCTCGCCGAGGGCCTGCAGCACGGCCTTGCGCGCCGCGAATCGGTCGAGGCCGGCGAGCGGCCCGCCGTTGGCGTTGATCGTGCCGTCGTCGTTGAGGAGGTTGATGCGCTCCAGACCGTGCCGCTCCCCGGTGGCGAAGTCGTTCGCGTCGTGCGCCGGCGTGACCTTCACCGCCCCCGTGCCGAACGCGGCGTCGACCAGCACCGCGTCGGCGACGATCGGAATCCTGCGCCCGAGCAGGGGGTGAATCGCATGCCTGCCGACCACGCCGCGATAGCGCTCGTCCTCGGGATGCACGGCGATCGCCGTGTCGCCGAGCATCGTCTCGGGCCGCGTCGTGGACACGACGATCTCGCCTCCCCCGTCGATCGGATAGGCGAAGTCCCACATGCCACCGTCGACCTCCTTGTGCACGACCTCGAGATCCGAGAGCGCGGTGAGGCAGCGCGGGCACCAGTTGATCAGCCTGTCGGCGCGGTAGATCAGGCCCTGGCGGTACAGCTCCACGAACGCGTGTCGGACCGCCCGCGAGAGCATCGGGTCGAGCGTGAAGCGTTCCCGGCTCCAGTCGCACGACGCGCCCAGCGCCCGCGCCTGCCTGGAGATGTTGTCCTTGTACTGGTGCTTCCACGCCCACATCCGTTCGAGGAACTTGTCCCGCCCCAACGCGTGGCGGGTCGTGCCTTCCTTCGCCAGCTCCCGCTCCACCATTACCTGTGTGGCGATCCCGGCGTGATCCGTGCCGGGCAACCACAGCGCGTTGTGGCCCTGCATCCGCCGCCAGCGGATGATCAGATCCTGGAGCGTGAACTGCAACGCGTGGCCGATGTGGAGCTTCCCCGTCACGTTCGGAGGCGGAATGAGAATCACGAACGGCTTCCGGTCCGATCCCGCCTCGGGCGAGAACGCGCCCGAGGCCTCCCATGCCGAGTACCACCTGTCCTCGAAAGCGGTCGGGTCGAATCGGGTCGGCAGGGGCTCGGGACGGCTCAAATCACCCTCCACACGGGACTACGCCACAGGAGTTTAGCAAAGCGATCGGGAGCGGGCGGCGCGCCGCGCCGTGCCCTAGAGGATCACGTCGAACGGACCGGCGCCGGACAGCGCGGAGAGAGCAGACCACACGCGGGCGATCTCGTCCTCGGGGACCGCCACGCCCGCGACCACACCTCCGAAGCGAGGCAGCACCCACCTCACTTCGCCCCCGCCGCGCTTCTTGTCGCGCCCGAGGAAGGGCGCGAGCTGCGCCCAGCCCAGTCCGGCCACGTCCGGCAGCGGTGCCAGCGGCTGCAGGCGAGCCGCCCAGGTCTGCGCCTCCGCGGTCGCCAGCAGGCCGCGGTCGCGGGCCAGGCGCAGCACCGCGAGAAGCCCCCACGCGACCGCTTCGCCGTGCAGGAACCGGCCGTAGCCGGTCGCCGCCTCCAACGCGTGACCGACGGTGTGGCCGAGGTTGAGCGTCGCGCGCGGGCCCCGTTCCCGCTCGTCGAGGGCGACAATCTCCGCCTTGACCCGCACCGCGGCGAGGATGAGATCGCGCGCGCGCAACACGTCGCCTCCCGCCGCGGCCTCGAGGTGCGTGTCGATCAGGTGCTCGAGCGTCGACGGCGAGATGATCGCCGCCTTGAGCACCTCGGCAAGCCCCGCGCGCACCTGCCTCGGTTCCAGCGTAGTCAACGCCAGCGGGTCGGCGATCACGGCCGCCGGCGACCAGAAGCACCCGATCAGGTTCTTGCCGAGATCGAGATCCACACCGGTCTTGCCGCCGACCGCTGCGTCGACCATCGCCAGGAGTGTGGTCGGCACGGCCACCCACGGGATGCCCCTGAGCGTCACCGCGGCGGCAAAGCCGACGATGTCGGTCAGCACACCCCCACCTACCGCGACTACCACGTCGGAGCGTTCGGCCCCCCGCCCGATCAGCCAGCGGACCACCTTCTCGACGCTCACCCAACCCTTGTGCTCCTCGCCGGCGGGCAACTCGAGCCACGGCGCACCCAACTGTGCGGCGACGCTCCTGCCGTAGAGCGGTCCCACGTTCTCGTCCGACACGACCAGGAATCGGCTGTCGGGAAGAAGCTCCGCGAGGAGGACGTCGATCCGGCTCAGGCACGATTCCTCGAGGAGATAGGGGTAGCTCTCGCCGCCCGAGGGGACCATGACCGTGGTCATTCGACCCCCTCGCGGCGGGCGCCACCGGCGAGAATCCGGGCGACCACCGCTCCTGCCCCGAAGCCGTTGTCGATGTTCACCACTGCGATTCCTGGAGCACAGGCGTTGAGCATCGCCAGCAGAGGCGCTACTCCGCCGAAAGAGGCCCCGTAGCCTACCGATGTCGGCACGGCGATGACCGGGACGCGCACCATCCCGGCGAGGACGGAGGGGAGCGCACCTTCCATTCCGGCCACCGCCACGATCGCCGCCGCCTCCCTGATTCGCGCGAGGTTCCCCAACAGGCGGTGCAGCCCGGCGACACCGACATCTCGGACCCGCTCCACCTCGACGCCGAGCGCCTCGGCGGTGACGGCCGCCTCTTCCGCGACGTGGAGGTCGGACGTTCCTGCGCACACGACGGCCGCCCTGCCCAGCTTCCTGACCGAACCGGGAAGCACGACCATCCGGGCTTCCTCGTGATGGCGGGCCTCCGGGACGGCCGCGAGAATCGCTCGCGCATGCTCCGCCGAGGCCCGTGTAGCGAGCACCGGTCCTCCCGCACGGGCAAGAGCGGCGAACGCGCCGGCGGCCTGTGCAGGGGTCTTGCCCGGGCAGAAGACCGCCTCGCCCTCCCCGGCGCGCAGGGCGCGATGAGTGTCGGCGAGAAACCCCTCCCCTTCGATCATGGGCAGGAGAGCCAGTTCCTCCAAGGCCGCCGATGGGCTGACCAGGCCGGCCGCCACCCGTTCGAGCAGCCCACGAATCGAATCCCGTTGCACTGGTCGATCATACGCTGCGGTCGCCCGGCCGGTCGAGTGTGCGTGCGCCGGTGCGCGCCTCTCAGACGACCACGCGTGGGAGGAGCGGCGAGACGCCGGCGAGGATCTCGTAATTGATCGTTCCCGCGATTTCGGCCAACTCCTCCGCGGTCACCCGCTCGTCGCCGTCGGCCCCGATCAGCGTCGCGACGTCGCCGACCGCGACCGCAGGTATGTCGGTCACGTCGACCATCACGATGTTCATGCACACCCTGCCGATGACCCGAGCGGTTTTCCCTTTGATCAGGACGCGGCCGCGGTTGGACAGCGTCCGCGGGTAGCCCTCGGCGTATCCGACCGGAAGCACCGCCATCGTCGTCTCGCGCGTCGGCCGGAAGGTCAGCCCGTAGCCGACCGGTGCCCCGGCCACGACCGTCTTGACCTGGCCGACCCTCACCCGCCACGCCAGCGCCGGCTGCAGCGCCGGGCGCTCTCGACCGTTCGCGAGCATCCACGAGAGGTACGTCTCCCTGGATGGCCAGTGTCCGTAGAGCGCGATGCCCAGCCTGACCATGTCGAAGTCGGCCTCGCGGAACAACAGAGCCGCTGCCGAGCACGCCGCGTGGACGAGCCGGACCGGTCCCACCTCTCGGCGGACCGAGGCCACGGCCTCGCGTAGGCGATCGAGCTGCGCGAAGGCGAACGAGTGGTCGGTGGTGTCTTCGATGTTCGCGAAGTGCGTCGCGACTCCCGTCACCGCCAGTCCAGCGTCGCGCGCCGCCGCCGCCAGTGCGCCGGCCTCCGCTCCCGGGACACCCTGGCGGTTGGTCCCGGTGTCCACCTTGATGTGGACCTGAAGCGAGACGCCGAGCCGCCGCCCGTGCGCCGCGAGAGCCTCGAGCACCTCCCGGGTCGAGACGAGCACGTGCACGTCCGGTCCCACGGACTCCTCGATCTGCGCCGGCGTCACGTACCCCATGACCAGGACCGGAGCGGACACGCCGGCCCGCCGCAGCGCGACCACCTCGGGGGCGGAGTGAACGCCGAGCATCTCGACCCCCTCGGCCACGCACATCCGCGCCACTTCGACGGCGCCGTGCCCGTACGCGTTGGCCTTGATCACCGCCAGGACCGACGTCTCCGGCCGGAGGGGAGCGCGCAGCAGCCGGAGGTTGGCCCGCAGCGCCGCGCCGCTCACCTCCACCCAGCTCGTCGGCATGCCCTCGAGCGTCGGGGTCATCGTCGAAGTCTAGGGACACGAAGCCCGCGCCGCAACGCGCGTCGTTAGAATGTCGTCGATGGGAGAGGGAAGCCCGGGTCGCCCGCACGTTCTCGCCGCGCGCAGCGGTGCGCTCGCGGCTCGGTTCGAACGCCTCTACACGCGCTACGGCAGGATCTTCTGGACCCTGCACTCCGTGTGGGCATTACTCACCGGCATCGTCGTGCTCGTCCTCGCCCACAACCGCTACGGGTTCGTTCCCTGGGTCGTGCTGTTCCTGGCGCTGACCTGGGCATCGACGTTGGTGTTCACGCGTTTCGCCGCTCGCTGGCAGTCACGCGCCCTGAGGTTCGCACGCGGTTTCGTCTCCTACCTTACCCGCATCATGTACCAGGAGACGCTGTTCTTCCTCCTGCCGTTCTACTTCTACTCCACCACCCCGTGGTCCTGGAACAGCGTGTTCGTCATCCTGCTCGCGGCCCTGGCGGCGCTCTCGTGCTTCGACCTGGTCTTCGATCGGCTGCTGCGCGAACGGCGCGCTTTCGCTCTCGGCTTCTTCGCCATCGTGACCTTCTCGGCGCTGCAGTTCTTCCTTCCGCTGGCATTCCACGTGAAGATCCACCACGGTGCCTACCTCGCCGCCGTCGTCTCGTTCCTCGCCGCGGTACCTCTGGCCTACACCGGACGCGATCTTCGCCGACCGATGCGCGTGGTTCGCCTGCTCCTCGCCCTCGCTCTCGTCGTCGCGATCGTGCGGCTCGCCCGGCCGGCCGTCCCTCCGGTGCCGCTCCGCCTGGCGAAGATCCGCCTCTCGGCCGATCTCGACCCGCGCACTCTCCAGACCTCGGCCGAGCTTCCCTCCACGGTGGACGTGGGGCAGCTGACCTCCGGCAGGCTCTACGCGGTCGCCACCATCCACGCGCCGACCACGCTACCGACCAGCATCACGCTCCGCTTCCGTTGCCCTGGGGCTGCGAACCAGTCGTCGCGCAGCCTCGACGTCGTCGCCCACGAGCGCGGTTTCCGGGTGTGGAACTCGCTCAAGGTCGGCCCCGCAGGACTCAGTCCCGGGCAGTGCGTCGTCGAAGTGACGACCACCGAGGGGCAACTCGTCGGGAGACGGCGCTTCGAGCTGACCGGGCGCGCCGACTAACCGGCGTCCCCGGTCGCTGCCGCGCCCTTCAGCCTATCCCTGAGGAACTCGACGATCTCCGCCGTCGCCGATCCGGGAGGGAAGATACGCTCGACGCCCGCCCGTTGAAGTTCTGCGGCGTCTGTTTCCGGAATGACCCCTCCGCCGAACACGACGACGTCGCCCGCGCCGGCCGCACGCAGCGCCTGCACGACCTCCGGAAACAAACGCCTGTGCGCTCCGGAGAGCGAGGAAAGACCGACCGCGTCCACGTCCTCCTGCACCGCGGCCACGGCGATCTGCTCCGGCGTCTGGCGCAATCCGGTGTAGATCACCTCGAACCCGGCGTCGCGGAGCGCGCGCGCGACCACCTTCGCGCCCCTGTCATGGCCGTCCAGACCGGGCTTGGCGATCAGGATCCGTTTCGGGATGGACACGGCGCGCCCTCCACGCTCAGTATCGATCGCACCGGCCCAGGGGGCAAGTGGGCACCCTTGATTAGCCCCGCACCGCCACGTAAGCTCACCCGAGCGTCGCGAGGAGGAAAGCATGGAGACGAGCAGCCGCAGCCTTCCGGAGAACGCCTATCGCCAGCTCAAGCCGGGCGAGAGCTACCAGCCCGTCGTACCGGCCGGCGCGAACGTGGCGGAGTTCACGCCGCGATCGATCACCCTCGGCCTGATCATGGCCGCCGTGTTCTCCGCCGCTGCGGCGTTCCTCGGACTCAAGGCGGGACAGGTGTTCGAGGCGGCGATCCCGATCGCGATCATCGGCGTCGGCGTCGGCGTGGTCCTGCCCAGGCGCTCCACCCTGCTCGAGAACGTCATCATCCAGTCGATCGGCGCCGCGTCGGGACTCGTCGTCGCCGGCTCGATCTTCGTTCTTCCGGCGCTCTTCATCCTCGGGCTCGACGTCAACCTGTTCAAGTTGTTCCTCGTCGCGCTCCTCGGCGGCGCGCTCGGGATCCTCTTCCTGGTGCCCCTGCGCCGCTACTTCGTCAAGGAGATGCACGGCGAGTTCCCCTTCCCCGAGGCCACCGCGACCACGGAGGTGCTGGTTGCCGGCGAAGCCGGCGGCACGCAGGCGAAGATCCTCGCGCTGGCGGCCGCCGTCGGCGGCGTCTTCGACTTCGTCATCCTCCACCTTGAGGGCTTCGCCGAGGTCTTCACCTCGCGCTCGATCGGAATCCTCGCCGGGCTCGCCGACAAGGCGAAGCTGGTCTTCCGCCTCGATCTGCTGGCTTCGATTCTCGGCCTCGGCTACATCATCGGCCTGCGCTACTCGGCGATCATCTGCGCCGGGTCGTTCCTCTCGTGGTTCCTGCTCGTTCCAGTGGTCGGCCACTTCGGCGCGGGCCTGTCCGCCCAGGTCCCTCCGGTGACCGACGGCACCCTCATCTCCGCGATGTCCGCCGAGGAGATCTTCCGCAACTACGTCCGTCACATCGGCATCGGCGCGATCGCCGCGGCCGGAATCATGGGCATCCTGCGTTCGTGGCGGGTCATCGTGAAGGCCTTCGGCATGGGCTTCAGCGAGCTGTTCGCCGGCAGGAAGTCGGCCACGGCGAACGCCGAGCGGACGGACCGCGACTTCCCGATGAGCCTGGTGATCGGAGGCCTCGCCGTGGTCGCTCTGGCCACGTGGGTGTTCTTCCGCTTCGCCGTCCTCCACAGCGAACCGGCGCCGACCAGGCTGTCCCTCATCGCGATCGCCGTCGTCGTGGTCATCTCCTTCCTGTTCACAACCGTCGCGGCGCGCGCCATCGCCACGGTCGGCACCAACCCGGTTTCCGGCATGACGCTCATGACCTTGATCCTGACCTCGGTCTTCCTCGTCCAGGCGGGACTGTCGGGCAAGGCCGGCATGCTCGCGGCGCTGCTCATCGGCGGCGTCGTCTGCACGGCGTTGTCGATGGCGGGCGGCGCGATCACCGACTTCAAGGTCGGTTACTGGCTGGGAGCGACACCGGCGGTGCAGCAGCGCTCCAAGCTCCTCGGTACGATCGTCGCCGCGGCCACGGTCGGAGCGGTGATCCTCATGCTCAACCAGGCCTACGGCTTCGTGCCGTCGCCCGAGCACCCCGCCGACAAGGTATTCGCCGCGCCGCAGGCCAACGCCATGGCCGCGGTCATCCAGACCCTGATGTCGAATGAACCGGTGCCCTGGCTGCTTTACGGCGTCGGCGTGCTGATCGCCGTGACCATGCAGATGATCGGCGTCGCGTCGCTGGCGTTCGCCCTCGGCATGTACATCCCGCTCGAACTGAACGTCCCTCTGCTCATCGGCGGGTTGATCGCCCACCTGGTGCAGAGGTCGGCCGCCGGAGACGAAGCGCTCGCCCAGGCCAGGTCGGTGCGCGGAACGCTGATCGCATCCGGCTTCATCGCCGGGGGCGCCTTCATGGGCGTCGTCGCCGCAGGTCTGAAGATCCTCAACTTCTACACGGGCACCCCGGTGGGCGTCGGCCTGCTCGGCCACGCCGCGGGTCCAGGCCCGGAACTCCTCGGTTTCGTCCTGTACCTCGGCCTCGCCGGCTACATGTACTGGGACGCGAAGCGCGGCACCGCGAGTTAGCTCTTCCCCGACCGCGCCCAGGCGCTCGAACGACGAGGGCCGGGATCGCTCCCGGCCCTTGGATTCCAGTTCCGTCCCGCCGTCAAGTCGCCGGCGGAGGAGGCGGCGGTACCTGAGGAGCCGAGCGCACCTGCGTGACGTTCGGAAACGCGAGCGGGTTCGACGGCACCGCGCTCGGCGAACTGCCTTCGGCGATCCCGAACGTGCTGGGGACCTTGGCCGCCGCCGCGCTCCCGGTGCCCGCCGGGCGCGGCGACGGCGCCGCCGTGGGCGACGGTGCCGGGGTCGCCGGGACCTCCCGGATCGTCTGCCAGCGCAGGTCGGCGCTGATTCGCGCCGGTTCGACCGGAGAGGCCACCTTCACGGTCACGGAACCCTGCTGCTGCGGCGCCAGGTTGCCCGGGTAGGTGCCGCTCCCCGACCCGAGCACCTCGTTGTCGGCTCCGACGAACTTGATCTCGACCGTCACACCGCTCGCCGGCTGAGTGCCCTGGTTCGCGACGGTCGCGACCAGTTCCCACTGTCCGTCACCGACCCGGCGCCGGTCATAGGTGATGAGAGCGACGTTCGCGCCCGGATCCCCCGCCTTTTCTTCGTCAGACGTGGCCGTCTCGCCCTCCTCGACCGGAGCCGGATGAGAGACGTCGGCGTCGGTGATCACGGCCGAAGCCTCGCCCTTCTGCGCGACCGCCGAGCGGAACAGGCTCCGCGGCTCCTTGGCGGCCGACGACGCCGAAGCGGGAGCGGGGATGTTGTTGGCGTCGCGGGTCGCGTTCATGTCGACGGAATTGAGCGGGTAGCTCTCCACTCGCCCGTTGCCTCGCGTCACCACCACGAAGCTCCCCTTCTGCTCGAAAGAGGACACTTCCAGCCGTTTGCCGCCCTTGAACACGACCACCGCGCCCTCGGCCGCGAGCGCCGCCAGCGCCAGCGCCAGAACCGCCATGAGTTTCTTCACGTCACACCTCCGTGGCGTTGCCCGACCATGATACCGCCCCGCGGAGCCGACAGAAAACGCCCCGGGGAGGGCCCCGGGGCGTCGAACGCTACGTGCTCTGGCCTCAGATCACTCGAGAACGACGAGCGTCACCCTGCGGTTCTGGGCGCGACCATCAGTGGTCTTGTTGTCGGCCACGGACTTGTACTCGCCGTAGGAAATCACGTTCATCCTGTGCAGCGGCACTCCACCGCTCATGTTCAGGTAACGCATGACCTCCTCGGCGCGCGCCTGGCCGAGCTTGAGGTTGCCCATCTCGGAACCGATCGCGTCGGTGTGACCCTGTACTTCGACGTACACGTTCTTGTTCTCGGCCTTCAGCTTGGCCACGAACGCGTCCAGAGCCGCCTTGGCTTCCGGCGAAAGATCCTTCTTGGCGAAACCGAACTTCACGGCCTCGTCGGTCAAGGTGACCTCGTACAGGAACTTGCCCTTCGCCAGCTTGCCGGCCTCCTGCGCCCGCGCCAGAGCTTCCTTGGCGGTATCGGAGAGCTTCGCCAGCTGCTCCTGCTGGGCGGCGTCGGTCTTCTTCAAGTTGGCGATGTCCATCTGAGACGCCTCGACCTGCTTCTGCACCTCGCCAATCTTGGCGTCGGTGTTCTGCTGGACCTTGGAGATCTCTTCCTGGACGTAGGTCTTGGTGGCGCAGCCGCTCGCACCCAGAGCGATCGCCACGACCACAGCGAGGACTGCCCACAGCGACTTTCTCATCTGTTCTTCCTCCCTTGCTCGGACTCTCTATTCGCGGTTTGGACTCGATTACCCACCACTTCGCTCACGCCTTTATGCCACTTGGACCGGCGGATTGTCAAGCGCCCGCCCGCTGAGAGCCTGATACGATCGGTCCTGTGACATCCGTCACAAGTGGCGCGCGCCCGGCTCACGGCAGCGTCCCCCGATACCCGTGGCGTGTCAGCACGGTGTAGTTTCCGTCGACCTTGACCTCGATCGTGCGCCACTTCTCGCTCCCGACCCCGCTCGGCGTGAGGGCGATGATGTAGCGCAGCGTCAGCTCCCGCCTCAGTACCCGGGCCATTTCCGGCAGGGCGGAGAGATTGCCGACGCGCAGATACCTCCCCCCGCTTGCCGTCGAGAACCGATCGAGGAGGGTCCCGTAGCTGTCTCCCTCCCCCTCGACCGGAGGCGGCTCGATGCCGAAGGCGTACAGGGGATCGTTGAGCCCCTGCAACACGCCGATGGCGTTCTCCGGCGTGAACTGCGAGGCCGTGTCGACGCCGTCGGTGAAGAGGAGAACGGCCCGCCGCACGTTGCCGGCCCCGTCCATGAACTGCGGCGCGACGGTGAGCACGTCGTAAAGGGACGTCGTGCCGAACCCGCGAAGCGACTCGAGCACGCGCGGCAGCAGCCCGGGGTCGGTTCCGAACTTCAACCTGCGCTTGACCTCCTGCGCTCCGAAGGTGATGAGGCACACCTCGTCCTTGGGCCCGCGCTGGCGCAGGAACTCCGTGATCGCTTCTCGGGCCCGGGTCAGCCTGCGCCCGCCCATCGACCCGGACGTGTCGAGCACCACCGCCAGTGACAGCGGTAGCCCCCCCTCGCGCCAGAACGACCGGATCGGAGTCTCGATGCCGTCGACGAACAGCCTGAACCTGTCCTTCTCGAGATTGGCGATCAACCGGCCCTTGGAGTCCTTCACCGTGACCGGCACCAGGATCGCGCCCACCTCGACGTTGGCGGTGAACGCCTGTCCGGGAGGCAGGTCCTCCTCCTCGGCCCAAACCGCGCTCGACACCAGGACGCCCCCGAGCAGGAGCGCGGGGGCGCCGAGAAGCGCGAGGATCCCTGGCTTCAGGTCAGAACACGAAGGTGAAGCCGACCGAGAGTTCATTCAGCGTCGTCCACTCGCTTTCGTAGTCGCAATCCCACCAGTCGCACTCGTAATCGCCGTCTCCGACGTTGATGGAGTGCGCCCGCCAGTCGAATCTGAAGGCGACATCGGGTGTGAAGAAGAGCTTGAATCCCGCCCCGAAATTGCCGACGAACTGCGTGTCCGCGCTCAGCCCGGCAAGGTCCGGATCGAGGCGCGCCACGCCGATGCCGCCGATCAGGAACGGCCGCATGCGGCTGTGACCGAACGTCGCCTCGAAGTTCACGTCTGCGCCCAGGATGTCGATTTCCCCGACTTTCGAGTCACCGAAGACCGAGCCCTCGCCGGTGACGAGGTCGGCCTGGTTCCGATACAGGCCCCACTCGAGAGCCCAGTTGTCGTGGAACCGGTACGCCAGGCGCAGCCCGTAGGCGGGACCGTCATCGACCTCCACGTCGAACGGGTACCCGGAGTCGTAGCCCCGGAGGAGCGTGTCTCCGAGCCAGTAGCCGGCGAACGGCGTCAGTTCCACAGAACCCGAACGCTGAGCGAAGCACAGCGGTGCGACCAGCATGAGAACCGATGCGATGAGTATCTTGCGCATGTCTACGCGCCTTCCTTTCCGCCGGTTTCGGCGAGTTCCTTGGCCACGCGCTCCCTCAAGTCCCGCATCCCCTGCTCGGAGTATCCCGCGTAGACGATTATCACCCTGCCCCCGCCATCCAACACGACCGTCAACGGCAGCCGGTCGAGGCCGAGTTCGTACTGCGTCCTGCCGTCGACCAGAAAGACGGGAAGCGCAAGTCCGACACGCCTGCCGAAAGACTCGATAACCGGCCGGATGGCCTGCACCTGCTGGGGCACGTCCGTGCGGCCCAGTTGCGGGTCGTCGACGTTGATCGCCAGGACCGCCAGGCCATCGCCACCCAGGTCGTTGTACATTCGCTGCAGTTCGGGCAGTTCGGCCCGACACGGCCCGCACCACGTGGCCCAGAAGTTGAGGATCGTGATCTTGCCCAGCACGCTGGAGAGTTGGACCGGCTGGCCGCCGAGGTCGAGCAACTGGACATCCGGGAAGGCCGGCCTCGGGCGCGTTTCCGCCCCCCCCGCCGCCTGGCCGCCGAGGAACACCGCCATCAACAGTATGCAGGTCAGAGGCACGCGCTGCACGGCGGTCATGCTAGCACGCCGTTGACAGACTCCCGAGCTTGCGCTAGATTTCACAACCATGAGCGAGCCCGAACTTCACCACATCGGCGTCATCGGCGGCGGCATGATGGGACGCTCCATCGCCACCAAGGTCTCTCAGGCCGGCCTCCCCGTCCTCGTCGGCGAGATCAGCGACGTGCGGGCAGCCGAGGTTCGCCGCATTCTCGAGCAGGCCCTCGATCACCAGATCGAGCGCTGGGCGATGACGCAGGCCGAGAAGAAGGCCACGCTCGCCCGCGTCGAGTTCACCGCCGACCTCACCCGCGCCGCCGAATGCGACCTGGTGATCGAGACGATCCAAGAGGACCACGAGGCCAAGCGCTCCCTCCTCGCCCGCCTCGACGCCCTCCTGACGCCGGACCGGCCGATCATCGTCAACACCTCCACCCTGTCGATCACCGAACTCGCGCAGGGCCTGCGCCACCCTGACCGCATCGTCGGCATGCACTTCCTCTACCCGGTGACCACGACCCGCGTGGTCGAGGTCGTTCGCGGTCAGGTGACGGCCGAGTACGCGTTCGAGCAGGTCAAGCACTTCGCCCGGGTCCTCGGCAAGGTCCCGATCGTAGAGTTCGAATCGCCCGGATTCGTCACCACCCGCGTCATGCTGCCGCTGATCAACGAGGCCGTCCAAGTGGTGATGGAAGGCGTCGCCTCGGCCGCCGAGGTGGACCTGTGCATGAAACTCGGCTACGACTTCCGGCTCGGGCCGCTCGAGTGGGCGGACCGGGTCGGCTTGCAGAAGATCTACGTCTGGCTTGAACATCTCTTCCAGGAGACCGGCGACCCCAAGTTCCGGCCTTGCCCGCTCCTGCGCAAGCTGGTCCGCGCCGGCCAGACCGGAGCGCGGAGCGGCCAGGGCTTCTTCCACTACGACGCGGAGCGCAACCGTCTCGACCGACTGGCCGACGACACGCCGCAACTCGCCTGAGCGCTGACGCTTTCGCGCCGTCGCGTCTCGGCGACGGCGCGGGGAGAACCACATGAAGATCCTCGTTCTCAACTGCGGATCGTCCTCGGTCAAGTTCCAGGTCATCGAGACGTCCCTGGAGATGATCCAGGCCAACACCGACCAGCAACTCGCGCGCGGTGGCGTCGAGCGCATCGGCATGTCCGACTCCCGACTCACCCTCGACGTCCCCGAACGCAAGACCTATCAGGAGATCTCCGAGATCCTCGAACACCGGACCGCGGTGGAACGCATCCTCAAGGTCCTGACCAACTCCGAGCACGGAGTCCTCGGGCGCGTCGAGGACCTCGAAGCGGTCGGCCACCGCGTCGTCCACGGCGGCGAGAAGTTCGCCTCCTCCGTGCTCGTCACACCCGATGTCGAGGAGATGATCGAGGAGTGCGTCGCGCTCGCCCCCTTGCACAATCCCCACAACCTCCGCGGCCTGCGCGCCGCGAAGGCGCTGCTGCCCAAGGTCCCGCACGTCGCCGTTTTCGACACCGCCTTCCACCAGTCGATGCCGCCGAAGGCGTACATCTACGGTCTCCCGTACGGCCTGTACACCAGGCACGGAATCCGCCGCTACGGCTTCCACGGCACGTCCCACCGCTACGTCGCGATCCACACCGCCAGGCTGCTCAAGCGCAGTCTGGAGGACACCCGCATCGTCACCTGCCACCTCGGCAACGGCTGCTCGATGGCCGCGGTCAAGCACGGTCACTCGGTCGACACCACCATGGGATTCACGCCCCTCGAAGGGCTGCTGATGGGGACGCGCACCGGCGACATGGACCCGGCGGTCGTGCCCTGGGTCATGGCGATGGAGGAGATGACACTCGCCCAACTCAACGCCATGCTCAACAAGCACTCCGGGCTGTTCGGCGTTTCCGGCGTTTCCTCCGACATGCGCGAACTGCTCAAGGCGTGCGAGACGGGCAACCAACGCGCCCGCCTCGCTCTCGACATGTTCTGCTACCGCATCGCCAAGTACATCGGGGCGTACGCGGCCGCTATGGGCGGGATCGACGCCGTCACCTTCACGGGCGGAATCGGCGAGAACGCGCCCCTGGTTCGTGAGCTCGCCACCGCGGGTCTCGAGTTCCTCGGCATCGAACTCGATGCCGAGCGGAACCGCTCATGTCCGCGTGGCGAGGAGGCGATCGTCTCCCGCCCGACCTCGCGTGCCGCCGTCGCGGTCGTGCCGACCAACGAGGAGCGGGTCATCGCCCGCGACACGGTGAGAGTGCTCGGAGGCGTCATGCCCTCGTTCCGCGTTCCCGGCAACGAGGCCCCCAAGGAGGGTTGAGCCGAGCCTCGACAGCGCGCGCCCGCACTGTTTGCCCGGAACAGGATAGGCCACGCTTCCCTTTCACACCGATTCGACATCCGTCGGAGAGGAAACGCGGCGTGGCGCAGCCGCCAGTGGGCCTATCGCAAGGCGCGCGAGCGAGCGAAGCGTAACGCAGCGAGAGGTCCGCTGCCGGCTGCGCAGGGTGGAGG
>JBFMCD010000021.1:37646-48207 GCA_040754885.1 Acidobacteriota bacterium | reverse complement strand
GCGGCGCCGCCCACGGCGAGGAGCAGGAGCGCGAGGACCGACCGGGGGACTTTCATCCGTTCACCTTCCTCAGGGCTTGCGCCCGTTCGGGTGGCAGCCGTAGCAGGCGCTCGACTCGTACACGTATCCCGGCCGCTCCTTGTGTTTGTCGTCCATCTCGGCGCGCGGGTGGCAGGCGGTCGTGCACTGGAAGATCGCGAAGTTGCTCGGGTTCGGGTGGCAGTCGCTGCACTGGAAGCCGGCGTGCTTCCCCGAGGTGATCGGGAACCAGGTGTGGTCGAACGTCCCCTGGTCCCATGAGGTGTCCGACACTCGATGGCACGTCTCGCAGGTGGTCGGGAACCCCGCCGCGATGTGGTTCGGGTCCTGGGCCTGCTGGTAGTCCTGCAGGTGGCAGGAGACGCACTCCGACGGGAGCCCCGAGTACAGGTTGTTGACGTGGCAGGTGACGCACGTCGCCGGCCGCGTGTGGGCGCCGACGAGCGGCCAGACCGAGTGGCCGTAGCGGCCCTGGTCCCAGTTCGCGTCCGAGGCCAGGTGGCACGTCTCGCAGGTGGTCCCGAAGCCGGCGGCCGCGTGATTCGGGTCCTGGGTCTGCTGGTAGTCGTCGAGGTGACACCCGGAGCACTCCCTCGGAGTTCCGGGGAAGACGTTGTTGACGTGACACGCCTGGCACGGCTGCACGGCGTGGACGCCGATCAGCGGGAAGAACGCCGTGTGGTCGAAGGTGCCCTGGTTCCACGACGTGTCCGAGGCCCGGTGGCACGTCTCGCACGTGGTCGGGAAGCCCGCGGCGACGTGGTTCGGGTCCTGGGCCTGCTGGTAGTCCTGCAGGTGGCAGGAGGCGCACTCCGAGGGCAGCCCTGCGTACACGTTGTTCACGTGGCATGTCGCGCAGTCGGGGGTCGCGTGCGCTCCGAGAAGAGCCCACGCCGCGTGCGAGTACGTTCCCTGTTCCCAGCCTGTGTCCGAGGCCCGATGACAGGTCTCGCACGCCGTCAGGAAGCCGGCGGCGATGTGATTCGGGTTCGTGGCTTGTTGGTAGGCCTGCGTGTGGCACCCCGAGCACTCCCGTGGGGTGCCCTGGTAGACCCCGTTGGCGTGGCACGACTGGCACTGTTGCGACGCGTGGACGCCGAGCAGGGGGAACGTCGCCGCGTGGTTGAACGAGCCCTGGTCCCACGAGGTGTCGGTGGCGCGGTGGCACGTCTCGCAGGTGGTCGGGAAGCCCGCCGCCGCGTGACTGGGATCGGTCGTCTGCTGGTAGTCGGTGAGGTGGCAGCCGACGCAGTCGCGCGGCGTGCCGCGGTAGACCCCGTTGGCGTGGCACGACTGGCACTGCTGCGACGCGTGGACGCCGAGCAGGGGGAACGCCGCCGCGTGGTTGAACGAGCCCTGGTCCCACGAGGTGTCGGTAGCGCGGTGGCACGTCTCGCAAGTGGTCGGGAAGCCGGCGGTCGCGTGGTTCGGTTCCCTGGTCTGCTGGTAGTCGGTGAGGTGGCAGCCGACGCAGTCGCGCGGCGTGCCCCGGTAGACCCCGTTGGCGTGGCACGACTGGCACTGTTGCGACGCGTGGACACCGAGCAGGGGGAACGCCGCCGCGTGGTTGAACGAGCCCTGGTCCCACGAGGTGTCGGTGGCGCGGTGGCACGTCTCGCAAGTGGTCGGGAAGCCGGCGGTCGCGTGGTTCGGTTCCCTGGTCTGCTGGTAGTCGGTGAGGTGGCAGCCGACGCAGTCGCGCGGCGTGCCGCGGTAGACCCCGTTGCCGTGACACGACTCGCAGCGCTGCGTCGAGTGGGCGCCCACCAGCGCGAACACCGAGGCGTGGTCGAACCGGGCGCCGTGCCACGTTGTCTCGGCTCCGCCGTGACACGTCGTGCAGGTGGTCGGAAAGCCGGACGCCACGTGCGGCGGATCGGTCGTGCGTTCGAAGTCGCCCCGGTGACAGCTGTAGCAGTCGGGGGACAGACCGGTCTGGAACTGGCCGCCGCCGTGGCAGGACTCGCACGCCAGCGTGCGGTGAGACGCGTTGAGGACGAAGCCCGTGACGCCGGCGTGGTCCCAGGTCGCGGGCC
Source organism: Acidobacteriota bacterium (assembly GCA_040754885.1). Classification (GTDB taxonomy): domain Bacteria; phylum Acidobacteriota; class Thermoanaerobaculia; order Thermoanaerobaculales; family Thermoanaerobaculaceae; genus JBFMCD01. Next base: position 46,132 of record JBFMCD010000021.1, on the reverse strand, counting down.
GCCACCCCGAGGGACGGTGGCACGACTCGCACTCGACGCCGAGCCGGGTCGCGTAGCGGTCGTCCTGTCGCCGGACCCAGTGGCAGTCGTAGCAGCGCGTAGGGGTTCCCTCGAGAACCCCATCGAGGTGGCAGCTCGCGCACGGGACCTTGAGGTGCTGGCCCTCGAGCGGAAAGGTGGTCGCCTTGTGGAAGGCCCGGGAGGCGTCGTGGAAATCCCGGTCGGGCGCGTGGCACGACTCGCAGCGCGCGCCCAGGGTCTCGCGGTGCGGATCCTGGTGGCACGGCGCGCAGGCGCCGACGCTCACCGCGAAACGCAGGCCGAGACCTCGGGCGCCGGCCGGCTCGCCCTCGCCGGGCTTGTGGCAGCTCGCGCAGGCCAGCGTGGCGTGCGCGCCGACGAACAGCTCGGGGCGCGATCGATGCGTGTAGGCGGCGACCCGGAACGTCGAGGTGCCGTGACACGACTGGCACTGTGGGCCGAGACGACCGGCGTGGACGTCCTTGTGGCAAGCGTCGCACTCGCGGTCGGTTCCGGCGTAGCGCACGGCGGTGCCGGAACCCGAGGGGAACACGCCGGCCTCCGAGACGTGACAGCGCGCGCAGTCGGCGCGCTGGTGCGCGCCCGTGAGCGGGAAGCCGGTGCGCTCGTGGGCGAAGCGGGTGGCCTTGAAGCCCGCGCTCTCGACCGAGTGGCACGAGGAACACTCCGCGCCCATCTGACCCAGGTGGACGTCCCGGTGGCAGGTCGCGCACGCCGTGGCCAGGCCGCGGTACAGGCGGGTCGAAACGATGCTCGGCTTCGCGCTCTGGACCGCGGCCGCGGCGTTGTCGGTGTGGCACTTCGCGCAGGGAACGGCGGCGTGGCGGCCAGCGAAGAAGCCGGTGTCGCGGGGATGCTCGAACGCGGCGACGCGGAACGTGCCGGTGCCGTGACAGTTCGAGCACTCGGCGCCGAGCGAGCCGGCGTGGACGTCGGCGTGGCACGAGGAACAGGACTTCTCGAGTTTTCGGAACTCGACGCTTGGCGAGCCCTTCGGCCCGGCCGTCGATGCCGAGGCGTGGCAGGCCGCGCACGGGATCGCGGCGTGACGGCCGGTCAGCGCGAAGGCGGTCCGGGCCGCGTGATCGAAGTTGCCGCCGCGGAAGCCGGCCTCGCTGTGGCATGACGCGCAGTCTTCCGTGAACCTCCCGCGGTGGGGGTCCTTGTGGCAGCTCGCGCAGGTGGCGAACGCGGGTTTCACGCGGGTCGCCGGCTGGGCGTGACACGAGGCGCAGGGGACGGCGGTGTGCTTGCCCTTGAGCGGGAAGCGGGTGCGGTCGTGCGCCACGTTGGTGGTGCGCCAGCTGTCCGTGGAGTGACACGAGGCGCACGGCGACGGGAACGCCTGCGTGTGCGGACTGGCGTGACAGCTCGCGCAGGTGCCGGACGCGACACCCCTGAACTTCCCCGCGGCGTGGCACTTCTCGCACGCGACGCGGACGTGGGCGCCGGTGAGCTGGAAGGCCGCGCGCGAGTGATCGAACGAGTCGGCCGTCTCCTTGAACGGCACGGAGGTCGAGTGGCAGGTCGCGCACGAGCCGCCGAGCGACCCCTTGTGGGGATCCTGGTGGCAGCTCCCGCACTCCGGACGGTTGGTCAGGAACGACCTGGTCTTGTGGCACCTGGCGCAGTCACCGGCGATCGCCGCGTGGCGCCCGTCGAGGGGGAAGCCGGTTTCGGCGGCGTGGTCGAAGCCGGTGGTGTCGAGCGGTCGCAACTCCGCGTCTTCCCCGGCGTGCTCGACGTGGCAGGAGACGCAGTCGTCGGTGACGTCGCGGTGCACGCCCTTGCGGGCGTCGATGCGCTCGGCGATCGGAGCGTGGCAGGCGAGACAGCGGGCTGCGGTCACCTGGCGACCCGGCTCGTGGCACTTCTCGCAGTTCTTCAGGCCCTCGAGCTTCGCGTGCGAGCGGTGCAGCGGCCCGGGAGAGACCAGGCTGCCGAGCTCCTGAGCGCCCGCGGCGGGGCAGGCGAGCCAGGCCGCGGCGGCGATCGCGACGGCTGTCAGCGGCGGCCATGCTGGCCACGTCCGGCGTGCTCGTACCGAGATGTGTTGCATCGTCAGCGTCCTCCGAGGGCGTAGCCGAAGTAGAAGGCGGCGGCGACGTGGAGCACGACGATCCCCGCCATGACCAGGGCGAGGGGCCGGTGGAAGACGTGCCACAGATCGAACAGGCGCTTCGTGCGGCGCAGATAGGTGATTCGCCGCAGGAGCAGGGCGCGGGCGACGGCCAGGTCGGCGGCCTGGTGGAGGAGTCGGCGCGCGACGCCCGCGGTCCCGAGGTCGCGGCGCAGCACCCGCACCTGCCAGCGCAGGGCCAGCTCCCCGAACAGGAGGCCGCGCCAGCTCGTCGCGGCCTCCGCGGTCGGGATCGCGCGGGCCTCGAACGCCTCGATGCGGAGCAGGAGATCCATCGGAAGGGTGCTGTCGAGCAGTTCGCGGCGCAGCTCCTCGGCCTGGCCGGTGAGTTCGGCGTGGGTCAGCTCCTGCCCGCGCAGCGACTTGGGAATCCGCGTGTACAGGTAGCGCCCGACGAAGCCGGAGAGCATGACCAGGATCAGCGACCAGTACGCCACGGACACGGCGCCGTTGAACTTGAGCGACGTGTGCAGGGTGATCAGCACCGGGCCGAGGACGCCGCAGAAGATGTGGAAGTCGAGCCAGCGGGTGATCGGGCCGAGACGTGAGTCGGGGCCGAGCCGCTTCCGGACCGTGTACAGCTGCATCAGGAGCATCAGCGTCACGCCGGCGACGCCCAACGTCCGCCCGATCGGACCCGAGGGCCGGAACAGGGCGTGTTGCGGGAGGTAGCCGCGCACGCCGAGCGGGGTGCGGTAGTACTCCCACCCGCCCAGGGGGACGAGGACGACCGTCACGATCAGCGCCGCCACGGACACCGCGGCCAGGACCACTCCAGGGGACCAGCGACGGGCCCGCCTCGTGGACATCCGTGGTGCGTGCCGGATGTCGGCTGTGGCCACGAGCTGCAGGTGCGGCACCGAAGCGTCCGGGCTGGTCCTCGCCAGGTTCGTTCTCACGCCTTCCCCCCCCGAGAGAGCGCTAACAAGTTAATGGCACTAATTCTCGGCCCTCGCCGCTCCGTCACGGTGTGACCAGTGTCACGCGTTGAGACACGGCCTCGCTCATGGCAACGTACCGACGGCGTGGCGAGCAGGAAACCGGGTTTTCTACTGAGTGTCCCGGAGGGTGAAGGACGGACAGGCCGGCGCGGATCGACGCACGGCGCGGCGGGTGTCCAGCTCACGCCTCGAGCGTGCAGTCTCCCCGTGCCCAGGAGACGCACGGCAGGATGAAACCGGCCTCGCGGTCGGCCGCGTCGAGCGCGTCGCTCTGGCAGTCCGCGTCGCCCGATACCAGCCGGGTCCTGCAGGTCAGACACACCCCCGCGCGGCAGGCGCTGGGGATGGGCGCTCCGACCCGCTCCGCGACCTCGAGCAGCGAGCGCCGCGGGTCGAGCGGGACGGAGAGGCCGCTGCGCAGGAGCGTCAGGGTCGCACCGGCGGAACCGGCCGCCGCGGGAGCCGTCGCCGGAGCGGGTCGCAGCGCGGGCATCGCGGCCGAGGCGTCGAACGCTTCCTGGCGCACCTGCGACTCCGGGACCCTCATGCGCGCGAGGAGACTCTTCGCGGCATCCATCATCGGCGGCGGACCGCAGAGCATGAACAGCGAGCCGAGCGGGTCCTCGACGTGCCTGCGGACGTGCTCCTCGGAGATGAAGCCGGATTCGTGCCAGTCGGCGCGCGGCCCCTCGGTGACTACCACGGTGAGGTCCGCCCGGGGATGCCGCCGGCGCAGCCACTCGAGTTCGTCGCGGTAGATGACCTGCCGCTCGTCGCGAACCGAGAAGAGCAGCGACACCGGACGGCCGGGTTCGTTGTTCACCGCGTGCCGGAGCATGCTCATCAGCGGCGTGATGCCGACGCCGCCCGCGAGCAGGACCAGCGGGCGGTCGTCGGCGGACGGGTAGCGGAACGACCCGGCGGGGTGCCCGAGGGTGACCAGCGCTCCCGGGCGGGCCGAGGCGTGCAGCATGCCGGACACCTGGCCCATGCGTTTGACCGAGATCTCGAGGTAGCCGGCGGTGTGCGGCGCGGAGGCGATCGAGTAGCAGCGCACCAGCGGTCTGCCCTCCACCTGCACGCGGACGGTGACGAACTGGCCGGGAGTGAATTCGAACCCCTCGGGACGCGCAAGTCGGATCGTCCTCACGTCGTCCGTCTCCCGGAACACGGCCAGGACCGGGACCGGCACGAAATCCGGCGAACTCTTCCTCGCCGCGACCGCGGCGGGCGAACGAGGCGCCGAAGCCGTGGGTACCGCCTTGACGCTGGGCGCGACGGGTCGCCCCGGCGACTGGGTCGCCCGTGCCGTCGCCGCTACACCAGACGGGAACAGCCGCTCGCACGCCAGGTACCAGAGGAGGTGAGCGGCCAGCCCCGAGACGAGCCACAGGGGCGTCGACAGGAGCCACGGCATCGCGGCGAAGGCGGCGGGCGGACCGAGCAGCCAGGCGCTCGCGGGGGTGGGAACGGAGCGGTGCTGGCGCAACAGGAGCAGCGCCACGTGCACCGTGGTGACGAGGGCGAGCACCGAGGACGGCGCCGCGACGCGAATCAGGTCGGTCGGCACGAGAACAGAGACTTTATCGCAAAACCACGACCAGTTCGGGTGTGACCACCCTCACGCCGCGGCGTCCTCGCTCGACCTGCTGTCAGGCTCTGGCGGCCGCCCCGCTCAGGGGACGATCCACTCGCTCGCCCGCGCCGGCTTCGAGCCGGATCCGTCCGCGCGCACCAGGTAGCACCCCTTGGAGGCGAACCGCTCGCCCGGGCCGAGCGTCACCCTCGGATAGGGCGTCGCGATCACCGCCCGGTCGACCATGTGCTCCAGCCGCTCGACGATGTATTCGCGCACCAGGACACCGTGGGTCTCGCGGAGCACGTCACTGAGCAACACGGCGGCGAAGAACGCCTCCAGGCGCGCCCGGCGTTCGCCCGGGACCTTGCGCGCGTCGAGCCACGTCTCGGGCCGGACCAGGCGCGCTGCCATCTCCTCAGGCATGCCGAACGGATAGACCATGAGCGCCCGATTGCGCCAGCCGGCCGGGACGTCGCCGATGCCGCCTGGCAGCAGCGTGGCCGAGAGGTAGATCGGCGCGATCCCGTCGTCCGTGTGGCGGGCCAGGTCGGAGATTTCCGAGGGGCCGAGCCACAGCGCCAGCACCGCCGGGCCGGTAGCCCGGACGGCGGCGGCGATCGCCCTCGCGTCGAGTTCCTGGCGGACGCCGATCGCGCGGTCCTCGACGACCGGCGCCCCGGCGCCGGCGATCGCGCGGCGCAGCGCCGCCGCCGCGACCTCGCCGTCGGTGCCGACGCGATACACCTGCAGCACGCGCGTCGGGACTGGATTCTGAGCCTGGAGGTGCGCGGCCAGCGTTTCGGCCTGAAGTGAGATCCCGCGCGAGAAATAGATCGAGTACAGTCCCTCGGCATCCGTGACCGGCTGGTCCGTCACGGGAAACAGGCCCGGGACGCGCCGCGCCTCGCAGAACTCGTGGATCGGCCGCCAGGGACCGGCCACCGCGCCGGACAGCAGCGCGAACACAGGCTGCTTCCTGTAGTGGTCCTCGAGCTGCGCCGGCCACGACGCCGGTTCGCCGCGCAGTTCCCAGACGTGGATCGCCCACTTCCGGTACGAGCTGTGCTTGGCCCGCATCTCCCACGAACCGCGCTTCCTCCGCTCCTCTTCCAGGCGGCTGTCGGCGTTGCGGTCGCTCTCGAACGCCCGCAGTGTGCCGATCACGGCGTCCCTTCGGTTCGGGTCGACACCTTCGCTCACGACGGTGGCCAGGTGGACGACGCTCTCGGTGATTCCCGGAGAAGGTCCCTCCTGGAGCGACTCCAGGTAGGTGACGAGCGCCGCCGCGTCGCCCTCCGAAAGCTGGAACCTGGGCATCAACGGGTCGAGGGTCCGCCCGGCGGGATCGACACCGTCCCTGATCACCCGCACCAGGGAGGCGCGATCGTAGGCCGGTCGCGTGCCCGGACCCTCGGTGCGGACGCGCCCGGTCTCGGGAGCGCCCAGGGTGCGGGCCCGGTAGAGAATCGAGCCGACGACGGGCGGCGCGAGTAGGCCGCCCTCGCTCGCGCCGAAGCCGCTCGGCCTGTGGCACGAGGTACACGATGCCTGCTCGCCGGTGAAGGCGACGTCTCCCTGCACGGTGCCCCGAATCGGATCGCCGGAGGGCAGGCGTCCTTCCATGTAGATCGTCCTGCCGATCTCCAGGGGCGACACCCCTGCCTGCTCCGCCAGCGCAGTAAGCGCGGTCGTGAGAACGGCAAGGCCGGCGAGCGCCACGGCGACCGGTGTGGAGTTGCCCCGCCTCACTCTGCCGCCCCGAGCGAGGCGACTTCGTCGAGGACGACCTTGGCGCCGACCAGCCCCTCGAGCCTGACCCACTCGTCGTCGTCGGCGGCGCGCAGGAAGGTCAGCGGAGCGTGGTTGAACTTGCTCCCCCGGTATGCCTCGAACGCCTCCTGGGCGGCCTTGATCGACTCGACCTGACCGGTCAGGAACACCCACTGCGGTCCCGCGTGGTGACGCGCCGCGTACTCGCGGAGCCGGGCCGGGGTGTCGCGCTCCGGGTCGATCGAGATCGACACCATCCGATAGTCGGTCACGTCCTCGCCGAGTCCGTCCTGGACCGCGGAGAACGTCGCCGAGAGCACCGGGCAGATCGTCGTGCACGTCGTGAAGATGAAGTTGAGCAGCACCGGCTTGCCGGGAGCCAGCACGTCCTGCAGCGTGACGCGCGTGCCGTCCATGGCGACCAGCGTCAGGTTCGGGATATCGAGCTTCTCGACCGAACGGGCGTACGCCTTGCCGCCCGGGGCCTTCGTTTCCCCGGCGGTCTCCGCGGCCTCGGGCGTGCAGCAGGAGGCCTTCGCGCCCTCGGGCTTCGCCGGGGCCTTCTCGGGCGTCTTCTCGGCCGCCTCGGGGGTGCAGCACGAGGCCTTCTTCGCGTCCGATGTCGCGGGCCGCTTCGCGGCTTCCTCGGTTGCCTTCTCGGCCGCTTCGGGAGTGCAGCAGGATGCCTTCTTGGCCGCGGGGTTCGACTTTTCGGGGCCGGCCGCTGCGTTGACGGACGCGGCGCCGAGCAGCAGGGCGAGCGCGACGGTGGCGATTCGGTTCTCGTTCATTGGGGGGTCTCCTCTTCTCGTTCGTGTCAGGACTGTCGTCCGACTGGATAACCGCTATTCCTTCCAGGGAATTCCGGCTTACGGCCCGTACAGCTGCAGGGCGAAGCCCTTGGTCATGAAGACGGCCATCTGGTCCCGGGTGAGCGGGGTCGCCGGGCAGTAGTTGCCGCCGCCGCACCCGGCGGTGACGCCCTGGGCGGCGATGTAATGGATGAAGCGGCAGCCGGCGTCCTCCGCCGGGACGTCGAGGAACACCGAGGCGCCGCCGGCCGTGCACGAGTAGTCGCCCACGCCGGGGACCGTGCCGGCGACCGGAACCGCGTCGCCCACCAGCGCCTTGGCGATGAACACCGCCATCTGCCAGCGCGTCAGCGTCGCGGCCGGGCAGTAGTTGCCGCCGCCGCACCCGGCGGTGACGCCCTGGGCGGCGATGTAGTGAATGAAGCGGCAGCCGGCGTCCTGCGGCGGGACGTCGAGGAACACCGAGGCGCCGCCGGGCGTGCACGAGTAGTCGCCCACGCCGGGGACCGTGCCGGCGGCCGGAACCGCGTCGCCCACCAGCGCCTTGGCGATGAACACCGCCATCTGCCAGCGCGTCAGCGTCGCGCCCGGGCAGTACGTGGTCGCGGAGCAGCCGGCCGTGATCCCCGAGTGGAGCAACGTCTCGATGAAGGTGTATGCGAAGGCCCCGGGGGGCACGTCGGAGAAGCTCTCGCCGACGTGAAGCGCCCAGAACTGGGCGGCGCCCGTCGACAGCGACTCCGTGAACGTCGCGTCCCAGTGGGTCGCGGGTCTCGTGGCCGGGTCGGACACACCGACCGCGAAGCAGTTGCCGCTCGTGGCGAAGCAATCCGCGGTCGCGCCGGCGGCGATCGTTCCGTAGGATGCCGTCGCGTCCTCGACACCGTAAATGGCGCCGGCCGGCCCCGCGATCGCGGTGCCGGTTCCGGCGAGCGGGACGGGCACGTTGCCGACGTTCCGCCACGCGGGCTCCACCTGTGCGATCTCGCCCGGTTCCCACACGCCGTTGAGGTTCCCGATCAGTCCGGTTCCGCCGTGGACTTCCACCACCAAGGCTTGCGGGGCGAAGCCGCTCGTGTCGTCGTCGGTGTTCGAGGCGGCCACGTCTGCGGCGTTGAGGCCGGAGTAGGCCGGGTCGGCGGAGGCGGCCGGGGCGGTGATCGCGGAGTAGGCGATCGTGCCGTCGACGATCAGGTCGTCCA
>JBFMCD010000021.1:0-37546 GCA_040754885.1 Acidobacteriota bacterium | reverse complement strand
GCCCAGTTCGCCGAGGTGAAGACCACGGAGGCGGGCGAGATCGTACCCTCGGAGGTGTCGGAGGAGGACAGGCCGACCGAGACGTTGGCCGTCGGCTGGGAGGTGAGGACGACGGTGAACGTCGCGGCGGCGCCGGCTTCCGAGGTGACCAGACCGGAGGTCGGCGAGACGGTGATCCCGGCGGTGTCGTCGTCGGTGTTCGAGGCGGCCACGTCTGCGGCGTTGAGGCCGGAGTAGGCCGGGTCGGCGGAGGCGGCCGGGGCGGTGATCGCGGAGTAGGCGATCGTGCCGTCGACGATCAGGTCGTCCACGCCGGTGAGCGTGACGGTCTGCGGGGTCGCCCAGTTCGCCGAGGTGAAGACCACGGAGGCGGGCGAGATCGTACCCTCGGAGGTGTCGGAGGAGGACAGGCCGACCGAGACGTTGGCCGTCGGCTGGGAGGTGAGGACGACGGTGAACGTCGCGGTGGCGCCGGCTTCCGAGGTGACCAGACCGGAGGTCGGCGAGACGGTGATGCCTCCAGGGGCGACCACCGTGATCGTCCGCGTGTCCGGTGTGGGGTCGGGGAGGCCGTGCGAGTCGGTCGCGGTGAAGGTCACGGCGTAGACGCCGGCGGTCGGATAGGCGTGTGCTCCTGGGTTCAGCGATGTCGAGGTGGTGCCGTCGCCGAAGTTCCACAGCACCGTCACCGGGTCGCCGTCGGGATCCGACGCGGTGGCCGCGAACGTCACCGACTGCCCGGCGAGGGCGGTCACGTCGCCGGCCGGCGAGGTGATGGTGCCGTTCGGCGGGTTGTTCGCCGGGACGCCGGCGACGCCGAAGGTGAAGTCGTCGCAGAACCAGTGCTCGGGGTCGGTCGGCGTGCCCTCGGTGTCGAGCACCTGGAAGGTCGTGAATCCGGCCGGGACGACCAGGCCGATGAACGCGTAGTCGCCCGTCAACGCCAGCGTGGCGTTGTCCGCCGTCACGCCGCCGACGTAGAGGCGGATGCTCGTCGTGCCGGTCGAAGTGGTAAACCACCCGCCGATCCCGTACAGCGTGTTCGCGCTCGACCCGTTGAGGATGTCCGGGTCGCCGCCGGGATCGTCGTACAGCGCCCAGCCGTTGCGCGCCGTCCACTGGTTGGTGGTGATCGCGTCCGAGCCGGACCAGGTGATCCCCTGGCTGGTCACGGACGGGGCGATTTGCGGGTTGCCCGGATCGGTGGTGCGCACGCCGGACCACGCGCTGCCCTCGAAGCCCTCGGCGAGCGGCGAGCGGCCGATGGCCGTCAGCGCGGCGAGGTACGAGGCTTCGTCGGTGTAGACCGTGATCTGCGCCATGGCCTGGGTCGCGAAGAGCACGAGCATGACGGTCAACGGGAGGGACAGCCTGCGCGCCGGCGAGGTTGTGGGGGGGGTGCTCATGAGTTCGCTCCGTGGGCCTTCACGGCCGGTGCCTGGGCCGGCGGCGCCGTGGCCAGGCGGCGCCGAACGGTCCGCGCCGGGCACGCGCCCGAGTCCGAACCGTCGCAGTCTCTGTCGGTGCCGTCGCCCGCCGCGTCGCAGGCGCCCGGGTGGGTCGCGCCGTCGTCGTCGTTGCAGTCGACCGGCGTCCCGCACATCTCCTGTCCGTAGAACCCGTCCCGGTCCCGGTCGGCGCAGTGAGCCGGGACGACGCCGAGCGCCTCGGCGAGCGCGAGGAACGCGCCGGTGGCGTCGGCCGCGCCGTGACCGGAGTCGTGGTCGGCGCCCGGCACGCCGAGGTCGCGCGCGCCGCTCCGGATCGCCGCTTCGATCGCCTCCGCGCCCGCGTGCGGGAACGACTGCGCGAGCAGTGCGGCGATGCCGGCGACGTGGGGCGCTGCGAACGACGTGCCGGAGACGTAGCGGAACGAAGTCGGGAACAGTCCGCCGAACGTGAGGTCCGCGCTGCGCACGTTGACGCCGGGTGCGGTGACTTTGGGGAACAGTTCCTCGCCGCACGCTGAGGGGCCGCGGGAGGAGGTCGGGTCCACGCGCTGGAGGTCGTCGAGCGATCCGACCGAGAGCACTCCGGGGTTGTTGGCCGGGCTGACGCCGCTCGCGGCCGCGGGGCCCTCGTTGCCGGCCGAGAACACCACGGCGATCCCGCTCTGCCGGGCGAGGGCGATGTCCTCCTCGAACTCGAGGAAACACTGGCCGGCGAGCTGCGGGAAGCCCCAGGAGGCGTTGATCACGTCCGGCGCGTCGTCGGTGTCGGCGCTGCCGTCGGGGTCGAGCGCCCACTGGAACGCCTGGTGGATCGCGGACAGCGTCGTCGTGCCGGCGTCGTCGAACACCTTGGCGGCGATCCAGCGGGCGCCGGGCGCGACGCCGATCGGCTCGCCCGTGGAACTGCCGCCGACAAGCACTCCGGCGACCGCCGTGCCGTGGCCGTTGCGATCCGACGGCTCGTCGTGCTCGCCGTGCGGATCGAACCAGTCCGCCGGGCCGCCGCGGAAACCGGGAGCGAGGTCCTGGTGGCGCGCGTCGACTCCCGAGTCGAGGAGCGCCACCACGACCCCGGTCCCGTCGATTCCGAGGTTCCACAGCGGTGCGACGCCGAGCTGCGCGAGGTTCCACGAACTCCCGGCAGCCGAGGCGGTCGTGATCGGACCGATGTCGAACCGTGCGTCGAGTCGCACGTCGCGCACGCCGTCGAGTCGGGCGAGCGCTTCCAGCTCGGACGCGGGAACGCTCGCGGCGATCGCGCCGACGGCCCACAGGCGACGGACGCGGTCGGCGCCGAGCGCCCGCAGGCGCGGTTCGACCCGGGTGGCGGAGACGTCCGCGCGCGCCCGGAGCTCGCGAAGCAGAGCGGACCGGCGTCCGAGGGCGCGTCCGGATTCGCCGTCGGCCGACGGCTCTGGGCGGTCCAGCCGGACGATCACGGCGAGCCGTTCCGCCGGCGCCGCCGCCGAAGCCGCACGGCGCAGCTCCGGCGCGAGTTCGCCGCCCGCCGCCGGCGCGGCGCAGCACGCCGCCAGCGCCGCGGCCGCGAGAGCGGAGCGGAAGGTCAACGGACCTCCAGGTGCGCGGCGCGGAACTCGCCGATCACCACGGTCACGCACTGGCCGGCCTTGACCAGGCGGCCGGGGTTGCCGAAGAGCACGAAGTACGTGCGCCCGAGCTCGGGCGTGCCGGTGGTCCGGAGCGGTCCGGCCTTGGGCGGGCTCGGGACCAGCAGCCTGGCGCCGGTGGACTCGTCGACGAGGTAAGGCTTGACCTGGCGGGAGAAGATCGGCTCGGCGAGCGTGGGATCGAGGACTCGGTAGCGGAAGTCGAGCATCGTGCCGGCCGAGGTCAGCTTGAGGTCGAGGATCTCGATGCCCCACTCGGCGGCCATTTGCGCGACGCCGGCGAACCGTTCGCCGGCCGCGACCGGGCTCGGCGAGGGCGCGGGCGTGGTGGAAGGAAAGGGAGCCGCGGCGGAGTCCGCCGCGGCCGTCACAAGGAGGATCAGGATGGAGAAGAGCTTCACGGTCGTCTGTCCCTGCGGTGCTGCACGGCCGGGCCGGGAGCGCGAGCCCCCGGCCCGGCCGGTTCGTTACTTCGTGACGTTGACGCTGACGGTCGCGTCGTTGGACCAGTTGCCTTCGTTGTCCTGGACGCGGTAGGAGAAGGTGTCCGTGCCGCGGAAGTTGTTCTTCGGCGTGAATCGGATCGTCCCGGCCGGGTAGCCGGCGGGGTTGACCTCGACGAGCCCGCCGCGGATCGGCGGGGAGACGATGGTCACGGTGAGCCCGTTGACCGTGCCGTCCTGGTCGGTGTCGTTGCCGATCACGTCGAAGACCACCACGGTGTTCTTCGGCGTGGATGCGGTGTCGTCGGCGGCCACCGGAGCGATGACCGCACCCGTGACCGAGACGCTGACCGTCGCCGAGGCCGACAGGGCGCCGTCGGAGATCTGGTACGCGAAGGTGTCCGTGCCGGAGAACCCGGCGTTGGGTGTGTACGTGATCGTCCCGTCACCGTTGACGGAGGTCGCGCCGCTGCCGGGCCCGGCGAGGATCGAGACGCTCAGGGCGTCCCCGTCCACGTCGGCGTCGTTGGCGAGCACGTCGATCGTGACCGGCGTGCCGGCGGTGGCCGTCGAGGTCGTCGCGGCCGCGTCGTTGACCGCCACCGGAGCGTCGTTGACCGCGGCGACGGCGATCGTGACCGTCGCAACGTTGCTCAGGCTGCCGTCGATCGTCGCCCGGTAGGTGAACGAGTCGGTGCCGGCGAAGTCGGCCGACGGCGTGTAGAAGAACAGGCCGTCGGGGCCGAGGAACAGTTGGCCGGCGCTGGTGCCCGACACCAGGGCGACGGTTCTGGTCGTCCCGAAGGTGTCGTTGTCGAGAAGGCCGCCGGTCCCGACCACGAGCTGCGTATCTTCGGTCGCCGCGTACGAGTCGGCGACCGCGGTCACGGCGGAGCCGCCGACGGCGAGCTTGGCGAGCATTCCGCCGCCGGTCTGCGTCCCGGTGGTCAGGTAGCCGGCGCGGTCGACCACGTTAAAGGTGCCGCTTTCGGCCGGGGTCCAGATCACGTCGGTCGTCTTGCCGGCCGGCAGCATGACGGCGAACTGGCTCCTCCGGTAGGGATAGGCGCCGCCGTCCTCGGCGACGACCTGCCAGTAGCCGGAGGTCAGCGTCGGCACGTGGGTCTTGAGACCGGCGTTGACGAAGCGGATCAGCACCGACTGTCCGGCCGTCCCCGCGGGGAAGGTGGTGCCGTTCTCGAACGGCCGGCCGTTGATCAGGAAGTAGTCGGGAAGGTAGTTGAGCGGCTGGCTCGAGGCCGCGGCCGCGTTCAGTGTGTCGTCGAGCTCGCTGTACACGAGCAGCACCTGGGCGTCGTACGCCACGCCCGGGTAGGCGAAGCCGGCGGCGTCGTCCTTGGTCACCGCGCCGTACAGGCCCATCGGGACCTGCTTGGTCGGGCGGCTCCCGCTCTGGTACAGGTAGGTGCCGGGCCGGACGTTGGCCCAGGTGTAGCTCGCCGAACCTCCGGCCGGAGCCTCGGCCGTGAACGAGCGCACGCGGCCTCCGACGGAGACCGGCGCGAGCGGCGCGCCGAGGCCCGGGATGACGATGGAGACGGGCTCCCCGAGCGTGTTGGTGAGGTTGATCGTGAGCGTCGGGTCGCCGGCCGGGACGACGATCGCCGGGCCGGGAACGGTCGCCGCTCCCGCCGCGCTGCCGGCGAACCCCCAGATGGCGACGGGAGTGCCGTCCGGCATCACGACGGTCCCGGGCTTCGCCCACAGGTCGACCGTGACCGCGGAGGAGGGGACCGACGCCACCACGGCCGCCGCCGCCAGGGCCAGCTTGGTGAGGCTTCGAGTACGGGTTGTCCAGTTCATGTTCTTTCCTCCTCCGTTCAGGGGATCGGCACGCCAGGAGGCTCGACGATCAGCATCGTCATCATCCCGCCCGGGAAGATGTCGAAGTTGGTCAGCTCCTTCTCGTTGTGCGAGTGCCACATGTAGGTGAATCCGGCGTTGGGGTTGAGTCCGCCCTCGCCGGGAGGCAGCGCCCCGAGCGTGCCCATGAACGGGCTGCCGCTCCAGAAACCGCCGTTGGTCAGCTCGCCGACGTCGGGCATCAGGGTGGGGAACGGTTTGCCGTGGTCGGGGCACCACTCGGACGTGACGTCGTCGTAGAGGTCGCCGTTTCCGTCGGTGCAGCTGTGCGCGTACTGCGGGCCGGTGCCGTAGACGTCCCAGCCGAGTCCCTTGCCGGTCCAGTGGAACAGCGCGTCCACGGTTTGGCCGGGCACGTTGGTCACGGTGAAGACGTTGTAGGCCAGGTCGGGGCCGGCGCCGGGCGCGCTCTCGAGCAGGCGGCCGTCGCGGGCGATGACCAGGGCGTGGTTGCCGTGATGATGGAACGGGTGCATCTCGCGCCCGCCGCCGACCACGCGCATGAGCACGGTCTCGCCGGGGTGCATGCGCGGGACGATGTTGTACGGCTGGGTCGGGAACATCGGGTCGTAGGCCATCCCCATGGTGTCGGGGGCGGTGCGGCCGTTGATGAACCAGTATCCGGAGAAGTAGTCGGACAGCGCGTTGCGCGGCCCGACGCGCGGGTCGATCTCGATCGGCTGCGCGTAGAGCGAGGCGACGCCGTAGAACTTGACCTGCCTGTGGATCTCCGGGGCCATCTCGGAGAGCAGGAACAGGTACTCGTGGTCGTAGCACGAGGCCGGGGTGTTGTACGCGCACGGGTTGAGCGGATCGAAGCCGGTCGGCCGGACGATGATCGCGCCGATCAGCCCCATCTCGGTCTGCAGCTCGGAGCTGGTCCCGGAGTAGTAGGTGTAGGTGCCCGGCTGGTTGGCCGTGAAGGTGTACGTGACGCCGGTCGGATCGCCGACCGCCGCCTCCTGCGTGAGCAGACCGGGGACGCCGCCCACGGCCGCGACGCTCTGGCCGGGGAAGACGATCGAGACGTTCTGACTGTTCGCGCCGGGCAAGGCGTTCTTCAACGTGATCGTGACCGTCTGGCCCTGCGAGAGGATCAGCGTCGGTCCGGGGTACTGCGCCCGCGCGTTGACGTTGCCGCCTGTGGTGTTGGCGAAGCCCCAGAACTGCATGCTGTTGCCGTCGGCGGTGGACAGGTAGTCCAGCTTGACGGTGAACTCGAAGTTGGTCCCGCTCACCCCGTCGATGGCGGCGCCGGCCTGCCCGGCCACCAGGGCCAGGATCAGCGTGGCGGCGAGCGCGAGGGGCCGGAACCGGGTGCGTGTGTCGTGCATGGTCATGATGTGCCTCCTCCCCGCGCTCACTGGATGCGGATCTCGGTGAGCATGCCGCCGAGATCCTCCTGGCCGTTGGCGAGGTAGTTGAGGTTGGTGGTGTACAGGAAGTAGGTACCCGGGGCGACGCCGGCGGTGTCGACGAGCACGTCGGTGGACTCGCCTCCGCCCAGGGTGATGGAGTTGGTGTCGTAGTACAGGTTCTTTCCCAGCAGCGGCCCCGTTCCATCCGGATCCGGACCGCGGAGCAGACGCGCGTCGCGGGCGATCACCTTCATCCGCAGGCCCAGGGTGCCGAGGGTGAAGTACTTGGTCACGCTCAGGTTGGAGACGCGGAGCAGGATCTTCTGGCCGGCCGTCGCGGTGACGATGGCGTTGACCCTCTGCGACACCTTGCCCTCGGGGTTGTCGGGCGAGGGAGCCAGGGCCGCCGGGTTGACGGTGTCCGGGTAGCCGCGGCCGTTGAGCATGGGGTAGTCGTCGCGCAGCAGGTAGAACGGCAGCGGCTGCACGGCGAGGTGCTCGTCGTGGAAGGAGCCGTCGAACGAGGTCATCTGGATCGGCGCCTCGACGTCGTAGCGGGTCGAGCCGTCGCCGTCGTTGTAGGCGTACTTGAAGCCGTTCTGGTGGACAAAGCCGCCGGCCAGAACCGTGCCGTTGGCCAGTTTGTTCTGCTTCGGCCGGACGTACAGGTTGCCGAGCATGCCCATCGCCATGTGCTCGGTGGCCTCGACGTGGCAGTGGTACATGTAGGTGCCGGCGTCGTTGACCTGGTAGAAGTAGGAGAGGCTCGAGCCCATGTTGATGGTGATCGAGGACTCGGGCACGCCGTCGAACACCGGCGCCGCCTCCGGGAAACCGTGCCAGTGCACGCTGTGCGGGTCGAACAGGTCGGGCCGCATGAGCATGCCGACGTTGGACAGCGTCAGGTAGAAGCGGTCCTGCTCGTCGAGCGCGATCGTCGGCGCGGGGATCTCGGCGGCCAGCATCCCGGCGGCCGAGGTCTGGTCGACCGGCTTTCCGGTCAGGTTGGAGAATCCGAAGGTGTACTGGGAGTGGCCGTCGGCCATCACCGCGAAGCCGTCCCCCGCGCCCAGGTGCATGCACACCTGCTGCGGGTAGAGCGGCTTCTTGATCTCGCCGTCGGCGGCGCGGATCATGCCGTCGCCGTTGTTGTCTGCGTACGAGCCGTTGTTGCCGGTCGGGCACTGGATGCGGAAGTCCGCACTCGCGGGTGCCGCCACCACGGCGAGGCCGGCCAGCAGCAGGAGCAGCGCGCTGTGGTTCCTCTTGTGTGTCATCGTCGTTCGCTCCTTTCGTCCTCGTGACGCCCCCGCCCGGCGAGCCGGACGGGGGCGCCCCGTGGTGGTCGTTACTTCGTCGGGTCCGTCGAACCGGCCTGGGCGCGGAACATCCGCGCCGTGGAGGTCGGCGTCTCGTCGGCTCCCGCGTCGGGGGCCGTGCCCGAGGTCGGGCGCGTCTGGCCGTCGAAGTCCTTGCCGGCGTCGGTCACGACGTTGCCCGGGAGAGTCGGCGTGCCCTTGTCGATGGCCACCGAGCCCAGGCCGAGGTGGTAGTTCCGGTACAGCGTCGCCGGGTTGGCCACGTCGGTGAGGGTCAGCGGACCGAACTGCACCTTGATGAAGTTGCCGCCCTCGTCGAACGCCGCCGGGGCCTGGATCGTGGTCTGCTCCCCCATCGCCGTCTGCGGGTCGCGTCCCATGTTGACCAGGTCGGCGAGGAAGGCGGGGTTGCCGGTGAAGTTGCTCGCCGCGTAACCGGTCGCGCTCGTCAACAGCGAGAACGTCGGGTTGAGCTGCCCCGCGACGCCGAGCACCGCCAGGTCGGCGTAGACCGGCTGGTCGCCGTTGGCGAGATCGGGGATCAGGCCGTAGACCGGCGGGTCGCCGGCCGTGACCTGGAAGTAGAAGGACCGGTTGTGCCAGATGATGTTGTTGATCAGGTCGGGGTTGCTGTACGGGACCTTGTACTTCGGGTCCACCTGGTTGTTGGTGCCGATCGCGCCGAACAGCGTCGTCGTCAACGCGCGGGAGACGACACCGGCCGGTTGCGGGTTCGACTGGTTGGGAGTCCCAGGCGTGAACGCCGCGCCGGCGGTCGCCGTGCTGTCGTTGTTGACGATGGTGTTGTGGACGATGCTCGAGCGCACGGTGTCGAACAGCGAGATGCCGCCGCCCGCCAGGCCCGCCACGTTGTTGGCGATGATGTTGTTGACCAGCGTCACGGCGTACCACTGGTCGGGGTTGTTCTTCTTGGCGTCGACGTCCTGACCGTTGACGCGCGACAGCCTGACGCCGCCGCCGTCGCCGGCCCCGGCGAGGTTGCCGAGGATCAGGTTGCCGACCACGCGCACGCTGCCCGACCCCTCGGAGAGGGTCTGGCCCGGGAGCGGGGCGCCGCCGCCGATGAAGATGCCGCCGCCGTGGACGCCGACACCCTGGTTGAACGTCTCGTTGAAGAGGATCGCGTTGTCGGCGATCAGGGCGTCCTTCGACACGCCGATGTGGCCGATGCCGCCGCCCTCACCGAGCGAGAAGTTGCCGCAGATGAAGTTGCCGGTCACGCGGTAGCCGTCGGTGCCGGTGCACAGCGACACGCCGCCGCCGAACGCCCCCTGGCCGCCGTTGAAGGCGACGTGGTTGTTGGTGATGCTGATGCTGTCGTTGTCGGCGTCGACGTAGCCGGCGTTGTCGTTGGTGAGGAACGGGTGGCCGATGCGGATGCCGCCGCCGTAGATGCCGGCGTTGTTGACCACGCGGTTGTTGGCGATCGCCAGGAAGTCCGCGTAGGCGTTGACGAAGATGCCGCCGGCGTTGTCGCCGCCGGTGACGGTGAAGCCGTCGATGCGGGCGTTGGGCTGGCCGTTGACCAGACCGAAGCCGCCCTGGTTCACGTTGCGGTTGCGGGACAGGACGATCACGCCCGGCCCCTCCTCGGTGAAGAGCACGTCGGGCTCGAGCCCGCCGAACACCGCCTCCTGCGCGGGGAGCAGGTTGACCGCGCCGGAGGTGATCAGGCCCTGGATCTTGGCGCGCCAGGCGACCAGCTTCTCGGCCGGGACCTTGACGGCGTTGATCACTGTGGACCCGGCGCCCCAGCCCTGCAGGCGGACCGGCTTCCACATCACCACCAGTTCCTCCCAGTTGCCCGGCTCGACGGTGATCAGGCTGCCGTTGGGCGCGGCGTCGATCGCCGACTGGATGGTCTTGTAGGTGCGGCCCTCGCCGACCACGATCGGCGCGGTTCCGCCGACGGTGACGGTCACGGCGGTCACCGAGGGACGCTGGTTGTCGCCGCGGACGATCTTCAGCTGTCCGGTCGTCACGCCGGCCGGGATGGTGATCGCCAGCGCGGCGTCGCTCCAGGCGACGTTGGCCGCAGGGATCTGGGTCGAGCCGATCCAGACCTGGCCGGCCGTGGCGCCGAAGCCGTAGTCGCGGTCGATGGTCTTGGGTGCGGAGCTGCCGACGCCGCCGTACGACGGGTTCGGGACCGCCACCTGACCCATGGAGAACACGTAGAGCGTGTCGCCGGCGCCGGTGACGTACGGGCCGAAGCCGGAGTTCTCGGACTGCTCGTCGTTGGCGTAGCGGATCACCGGCGTGCCGGTGGGCAGCTCGCAGTCGAGCGGGAACGCCGAGGTGCCGGCGAACGCCGCGGTCGGGACCACCGGCGTGTCCAGGTAGGTGGTCACACCGGGCATGTACTGGAACGTGTAGCAGAACTGGCTGTACTGCGGGTTGAAGCGCGGGTCGAACTCGGAGCCGACGTAGGCGCCGGCCGCGTCGTAGACCGGGATCCACGGCGAGTTGAGGCACACCGTCAGCATGTTCGGCGACATGCCCGAGGGCTGCGGCAGGTTCGCCGACGCCGTCGAGGGCACCAGCGCCTGGTAGACGCCGTACTGGTCGGAGTAGACGCGGGTGATCTCGCGGCCGGTCCAGTCGCGGATCGACACCGGCAGCCACGGCGGCGCGTACTTCTCGCCGAAGTTGGGCGAGTTCGGGTCGAACTCGTTCGCCGTGTCGTCGAGGATGAAGCCGTTGATGTGGCCGGAGACCGGCACGTCGGTGAAGAGGAAGAAGTCGGCGGCGCCGTTCTGGCCGCTCGCCAGGTTGACGAGCTTGCGGTTGCACCGATTGCGGCTCAGGCCGGCCGAGGGGTTCTCGACGCCGGGGAACAGCGTCAGGAAGCCGGCTTCCACGTACGGGTCGCCGACGCACTGCGGCGGCAGGAGCAGCTGCGACGGGACGAACTCGTCGCCGAAGTCGACGTTCTTGTCGGCGCCGGTCCCGACCTTGTAATAGGCGGGCGGGACGACCTCGACGACGTACTGCCCCTGGGGGATCGGTTCGAGCACCGCCAGAGGCGTTCCGATCCCGACGCACGGTCCTTCGGGGTCGGTCTTCAGGCACTCGGTGAACGCGTAGCCGCCGTCGAACACCGCCGGGCGGACCTGGTTGAACACGCGCAGGCCGTCGTAGCAGTCGCGGGTGCTGGGCGGAACCGGGCCGGTGCCGTCGGGGTCGAAGACGAAAGGCTCGCCCTGGCAACCGGTCGGGACGCTGTCGTCCCAGCTGTCGGTCTGCGCCGTGGCGAGCAGGGTGGTGCCGGTGGCGTCGTAGAGGTTGACGGTGACGCCGGGAATGCCCGGCTGCCACACTTCGGGTCCCGCGTAGCGCGGGTCGTTCTCGGCGCGCGTCGTGTCGTAGAAGACCACGCCCGAGACGCCGCCGTTCTCCCCCGGCTCGTAGGGGCGCTTGCCCCACTCGAACACTGAGGTCTGGCCGAGGAAGCCCTGGTAGCCCAGCGTCAGGACCGGGCCGGTGTAGGTGCGCTGGTACACGCCGCCGCCCTGCGGGTTGACGCGCGGCTGGCCGACGGCGGTGCAGCCGGGAACGCCGTCCGTGACGTCGTCCTGGGTGCAGGTCTGCGGCTGCGGGTTGAGCACGCCGCCGAACGACAGCGGGTTGTTGGGGTTGACCGGTCCGCCGTCGTCGACGGTGACCGTGACGCCGGTCGCCTTGAAGCGGGCGAAGTCCACCTCGGCGACCTGCCAGGCGAAGAACGGGAACACCTCGTCGAACGGCACGAACCCCTCGCCGTCGGTCGGCGCGGCCTGGTTGATCGTGCCGTCGCGCCAGCGCAGGTTGACGTTCTGCTCGGGGACCCCCGGCTCGAGTTCGCCGGTCATCGGGTCGATGTCGCGGTAGCCGTTGCCGTTCTTGTCGAGGAAGACGTAGTGGTGGGTGGCGGTGAACCAGGAGAACACCGGGATGTCGGTGAGGTTGCAGCCGCCGCCGTTGCACGACAGGTCGGCGCCGACGTTCACGGTGTGCGCAGCGAACACCTGGTCGAGGTTCTCGTCCCAGATGCCGATCTGGTAGGAGCCGGCGGGCACGCCGGTGATCGAGAAGGTGTTGTCGGAGTTGCAGCGCGCGACGTGCGCGGCCGCGCCCAGACCGGCGTTGGTGTTGAGGGCGACCCAGCACGTCGTGTAGTCGCGCGGGACGCCGTTGTAGAAGGAGTAGTCAGGCGGCTTGGAGAGGTGCTGGTTGACCACGCGGCCGGAGATCGTCGCGCCGCCGGTCAGCACGGTGGCGTCGTGCTTCGGCTGGACGAAGCCCATGAAGACATGCGGCCCGGGCGGGCCGAACTCCTGGAAGAACGGCGGTTCGTTGGCCTTGACCCAGGCGTCGATGACCTTGGTGCCCTCGATCGTGGTGGTCTGCTGCCACCCCTGGTTGGCCGGAGGGATGATGATGATGCCGTACTTGCCGGGGGCGAGGTTCTTGATCGTCGCCATGCCTTCGGCGTCGGTCTTGATCACGCCGGTGCCCATGATCGCGACGTTGCCGGCGGCGTCGTAGGTCGTGCCCAGCGGGTTGCCGAACGCGTCCATCATCTGCGTTCCGGCCGAGGCGCCGTAGCGGCCGCCCGCGTCCTCGAGGACGATCGAGAAGCCGGCCATGCACGCGCTGACGGGGTTCCGCGCGGTGCAGTCGTCGACGGTCGGCTGTTCCTCGGGGAGGTCGGGGGCGTTGTTGGTCGGGTAGTCGTCCTCGAAGACGAACACCGTGATCTGCGCCGTCGGCAGGGGCAACTGGTTGAGCGTCACGACGACGTTGGCGGCGCCGGTCGCGTCGGTCGTGAACGCCGTGCCGCCGATCGAGTACTGGCCGGCCTGGCTCGGCATCACCGACACGAAGTAGTCGGTGTTCGCCGCGGTGGGCAGGCTGGCGCCCGAACCGGTGGCCGCCACCGGCATGTAGCTCGGGTGGAAGTTCACCGACGAGGTGTCGTTGTCGGGGATCGGGTTGCCCACGGCGTCGAAGCGCACGTGGTACGTGCGATCGACTTCGAGGGTCCAGCGGGTCGACGCGGTGATGTCCGCCCGCGTCCCGTCCTTGTTGACCCCGATGACTGTCAGCGTCGCCGCCTGCGCGGTCCCCGCGAACAGCGCGGCCGTAAGGACGAGCGCCACTCCGAGCGTCGGCAGTCGCCGCCCGAAGGCACTCTTGTTGGTGTTCGTGCTCATGATTCCTCCTCTTTCGTTTCCGAACCGTTCACGGGTCACGTGTTGGTTGTTCACTCTCTGTTCCACGCCTGCCGCGAATGGTGCTCAATCGCGCGGTCTCCGCACAGCGGGGCGAGTACGGAAACGGGACCTGCCCGGCATCCGTGATCGACCGCGCCGCGTGGAGACCGGACCTGCGTGGAAACTACGTAGGACGGACTCCGTGACAACCCGCATTGGGTGCCAGGGAGCCTGTTACCACCGCGCTGTTTCGTCCTCGGACCCGCGAGCGGAGGGTATACTCGGGGCGCAACCTCGGTTCAGGCCGGCAGCGCCCGTGGAGGAGAGCGTGGGTCGGCACGGTGCAGCGCGGAGATGCCGTCGAGGGCGGAGGGATGGAGATGCTGGGGCACGGCCAGGCCGATGCGCGGGGCACGGTATGAAGCGGTTGTCGGCAAGCCACGATCCGGTGGCGAATCGTCGCCGGTCCACCACTCCCCTCCGGCTGCTCCTCGTGATGGTCCTCGGCGCCTTCGTGGGCGAGGCGCTGGTCATGGGCGTGATTTCGCTCCTGCCGCCGATGGCCGTCTTCCCCGAGGCGCTGTTCGACGCGACCGCTTTGACACTGCTGCTCTTCCCGGTTCTCTACTTCGCGGCGTTCCGGCCGCTGGTCGGCGAACTGCGAGAACGACGGGAGGCGGACGCGGCCCTCACGCGCCTCAACGAGGAGCTCGAGGCGCGCATCGCCGAGCGCACCTCGCAGCTGGCCGCGGCGAACTCGGCACTTCGTCTCGAGGTCGCCGAACGCGCTCGCAGCGAGCGTCGCTACAGGGATCTGTTCGAGCACAACCTCGCGGGCGTCTACCGCTCGACGCTCGACGGGCGCTTGCTCGACTGCAACCCGGCGTTCGCCCTTCTCTATGGATACGACTCGCCGGAGGAACTGCTCGCCACCCCGGCCGTCCAGCTCTACCCGGACCCGGATGCGCGCGCCGCGTTCGTCTCCGCCCTGCGGGGGGCGGGGAAGCTCCTGGCGTTCGAGTGCCCCGGGCAAACCAGGGACGGACGGCGGATCTGGTTGCTCGAGAACGTCGCCCTCGTGCCCGGCCGGGAAGGCGAGTCGCCTGTCATCGAGGGCACTGCGTTCGACATCACCGGCCGCAAGGCCGCCGAGACCGAGCGCGAGCGGCTGGTCGCGGAGCTCGCGCAGGAGCGGGAACGGGTGGCTGCGCTCGCGAGGGACCTGGAGGCCGAGCGCGACGTCCTCGCGACCACGATGGAGAACACGCGCGCCCACCTCGCGTTCCTCGACCGCGACTTCACGTTCGTCCAGGCCAACGCCGCGTACGCGAAGGGCAGCCGGTTGCGCCGCGAGGACCTGATCGGCCGCAACCACTTCGAGCTTTTCCCCGACGCGGCCAGCCAGGCGATCTTCGAGAAGGTGCGCGACAACGGCGAGACGATCGAGTTCCACGCGCGCCCGTTCGACTTCCCCGACCAGCCGGAGCGGGGGACCACCTACTGGGACTGGACGCTCGCTCCGGTGAAGGACCGCGCCGGGAACGTCGTCGGCCTGGTCCTCTCGCTGCTCGACGTGACGGAGCTGATCCGCGTCGAGCAGGCGCTGCGCGCGGCGCGCGACGAACTCGAGGCGCGCGTCGAACTGCGCACGGCGGAGCTGGCGCGGGCCAACGAGGCGCTGGCCACGGAACTTGCCGAGCGCTCGCGCACCGAAGAGCTGCTCCGCCAGCGCGAGCAGACGTTCCGCTCGCTCACGGAGAATCTCCCGGATGTCGTCTCCCGGTTCGACCGGGGCTTCAGGCACCTGTTCGTCAGCCGGCAGGTCGAGGCGGCGACCGGCGTGCCCCGTGATCGCTTCCTGTCCCACACCAACCGGGAACTCGGCTTCACCGGGCCGCTCGTCGATCTGTGGGACCGGCAGCTGCAGACGGTGTTCGACAGCGGCGAGGTTCGGACCTTCGAGTTCTCCATCGGTGAAGGGGAACAGACAACCTGGTTCGAGTCGCGCCTCGTGCCGGAGTTCGGAGCCGACGGGACGGTGGCGACGGTGCTCGGGATCGCCCGCGACATCACGGTCCGTCGCAGGTCGGAGGAGGCGCTGCAGCGCAGCGAGCAGCTCCTGCGCACGGTCCTCGAGCTGCTGCCGGTCGGCGTCTTCCTGCTCGACCGGGACGGCACGATCGTGACCGGAAACGCCGCGGCGCAACGCATCTGGGCGGGCGTGAGACTGGTCGGGCCCGAGGAATACGGAACGTACAGGGCGTGGTCGATGGAGACCGGCGAACCGCTCTCGGCGAGCGAATGGGCGGCGGCGCGCGCCATTCGCGAGGAAGCGAGCGTCCTCGATCAGGTCGTCGAGATCGAGAGCTTCGACGGGTCGCGCAAGGTGATCACCAACTCGGCCGTGCCCTTGCGCGGTCCCGACGGCGCCCTCACGGGGATCGTCGTGGTCAACGAGGACATCACCGGCCGGGTCGAGGCCGAGCGCTCGCTGCGCCGCTTCGCCGGCGAGCAGCAGGCGCTGTTCACCGTCACCGCCGCCGCCACCGCGCGGCTCGACGTCGAGCGGCTCCTCGATTCCGTGCTCGAGACCGTGCTGCCGGTCATGGAGGCCGACGCCGGCTGGGTCACCGTCATCGGGGCCGACCCCGCCGGACCGCCGCGGGTGTTCGCCCACCGTGGCCTGCCGCGGGAGTTCGTCGAGGCCGAGGCCTCGCTGCCGCTCGACACATGCGCCGCGTGCTGGCCTCTGGTGCAGGGCGAGCCGAGCAGCCCGGTGCCGTGGAAGCTGTCGAAGTGCGCTCGCATCCCCCGGCCGATCTGCGTCAGCACCGGCCTGCAGTCGCACGTCAGCGTCACGTTGAAATCGGGGGACGCCGTCTACGGGATCCTCAACGTGGGCTGGCGGTCGGAGCACGACTACGACCGTGTCGAGCACGATCTCCTCGAGGCGATCGCCCGCCAGGTCGGGATCGCGCTGCAGAACGCCCGGCTCTACCGGTCCGAGCAGGAAGCCCGACGCACGGCGGAGACTCTACGTGCCGCGGGGATGGCCCTCACCGGGACGCTGGAACTGGCCTCGGTCGAGTCCACTCTGCTCGACTCGCTGCGCGAGCTGATCCCTTACGACCGAGCGCGTGTGATGCTTCGCGAGGGCGGCGACGTGCTCGTGGTGCGGGCGACGGTGACCGGCGGGAAGCCCGCCGAGATCCACCGTGACCCGGCGCCGAGCTTCGCGATCGCCGGGAACCCGATCCTGGCCGAGATCCTCGCCGGTGGGAAGGGAGTGGTCATCGACGACATCTACGCCGACCCCCACTGGAAGGATCGCGTCGCTCCCGGATTCGAGCGCTCGTGGATGGGCGTTCCGCTCGTCGCCGGCAATCAGGTGATCGGCTTGTACTCACTGAGCAAGGACGAGCCGGCGTATTTCAGCGCCCGACATCTCCGCCTCGCCGAGGCGCTCGCCGCTCCGGCCGCCATGGCGATCCAGAACGCCTGGCTGTACGAGCAGCTCCGCGAGGGGCGGGCGCAACTGCAGACGCTCTCGCGGAAGCTGGTCGAGGTTCAGGAGGGCGAACGCCGGGCCGTCGCTCGCGAGTTGCACGACGAGGCCGGTCAGGTTCTCACCTCGCTGATGATCGGTCTCGGCCTGCTCGAGCGCGAGGCCCGCCGCCCGACGCGCGTGCTCGCGCGGGCCGCCGAATTGAAACAGATGGCCGACGGCATCCAGGAGAATCTCCATCGCCTCGCGTCCAACCTCCGACCGGCGGCGCTCGACCACGTCGGGCTGGTCTCCGCGCTGCGCCAGTACACCGAGAGCATGGATGAGGCCTCCGGGGCGGTCGTGCAGTTCGAGGCCGTGGGGCTTGGGGATCGGCGTCTGCCGCCGGAGCACGAGACGGCGCTCTATCGGATCGCGCAGGAAGCGGTCACCAATGCCCTCAGGCACGCGGAGGCGACGCGCATCTCCGTGCTTCTCGAGCGGCACGAGGGCGCCGTCGTGCTGGTGGTCGAGGACAACGGAACAGGTTTCGACGAGCGCGAGGCGCTGCAGCGCGGCCGACTCGGCCTGATCGGCATGCGCGAGCGCGCCGAGGCGCTCGGTGGGAAAATGGTGGTCGAGAGCGCGGTGGGCACGGGTACGACGGTCTTCGTGGAGGTGCCGGGTGGCGACTCGGATCCTGATCGCCGATGACCACGGCGTGCTGCGCGCGGGGCTGCGGGCCCTGCTCAACGCCGACAAGGACATGCACGTCGTCGACGAAGCCCCGGACGGCGACGCCGCCCTGCGCCTGGCCCGTGTGCACCGGCCGGACGTCGTCGTCCTCGACATGTCGATGCCCGGCCCCGGCGGCGTCGAGGTCGTGAAGCGGTTGCGGGAGAGCGTCCCCAAAACCAGGGTCCTCGTGCTCACGGTCCACGAGGACCCGGGTTTGCTCCGCGAGGTCCTGCGTGCGGGGGCCGCGGGGTACGTCGTCAAGCGCGCCGTCGAGTCCGAGTTGCTCAACGCCATCCACGCCGTGTCGCGCGGCGAGATCTACGTCCACCCCTCGATGACCCGCGCGCTTCTCCCCGACCAGCCCCAGGTCCAGGCCGGCCCCCGCGACGGAGTCGCGGCGCTCTCCCCGCGCGAGGTCGATGTCCTCAAGCGGATCGCCCGCGGCTACACGAACCGGCAGATCGCCGACGAGCTGCACCTTTCGGTGCGCACCGTGGAGACGCACCGGGCCAACCTGATGGGCAAGCTCGGCCTGGAGAGCCGCGTCGAACTGGTGCGCTGGGCGGCGGAGCGCAAGCTGCTCGACTGAACGCGGCCGCCGGCGGGAAGGCGGGCGCGACCGAAGCCGTTCCAGTCACGTGATGAGCGACGCCGCCCCTCCGCAAGGACAACTCGACGCGCTCGAGACCGGCGTTGCGGTCTCGGACCTCGCGCCGCCCGAGCTCCTTCGACTCTCCGGTCCGGCACATCTCGAGGCGCTCGACCGCATCGTCTCGCAGTCGGTCAAGGCGTTGCGTCCCGGCGAAGGGCGCCTCGCGCTGCTCCTCGCGCCGAAGGGGCAGTTCCGCGCGCTGATGGCGGTGTTCGGAGGCCGCGACGAGGCTGTCGTCGCCGCGCCCGCGGGTCGCGGCGGCGAGCTGGCGGCCGGACTCGGGAAGTACCTGGCGTTCTCCAAGGCGAAGCTCGAACCGATCGGCGCCGCGGCCGCCCTTGGTGTGTTCGGGCCGCGGTGGCCGGTGGTCGCCGCGGCCTGCGGAGCCGACACGGAGGTGCTTGCCCGTGGAGGGGCGTGCGAGGTTGCCGCCGAGGGCGGGGCCGTACGCTGGCTCGGACGCGCCTTCGCCGGGATCGCCGGCGTTGTCGCGGTCTCGGAGAGCGTCGTCGCGCTCGGGGGCGTGCGCGCCGAGGCGATCGCGCAGGGGGCGCTGAGCGCCGGCGCCGGGGCGCTCGAACTCGCGCGTATCGAGGCCGGGTGGCCGGCGTGGGGCGCCGAGTTGACCGAGGACGTCCTTCCGGCCGAAGTCGGTCTCGAGGCCGTGGCCGTCTCGTTCACGAAGGGGTGCTACGTCGGGCAGGAATCAGTCGCGCGCATGAGGACCTACGGCCATCCCAATCGCCTGCTCGTCTCGGTCACCCAGGTTGAGGGGCCCGGGGGCGTTCCGATCGTTCCTCTCACCCTGGAGCTGCGCGATGACGGTCGCCGTCGCGGCGCCTTGACCAGCGTCGCGCGCCACCCGGAGCGCGGCGCAGTGGGTTTGGCCCTGGTCCGACGCGAGGGAGCCGTCCCGGGAGCGGTGTGGCTCTCCGACGGCCGTGCCTTCCAGGTCGATGCGCATCCCCTCGTGGCCGGTGTCCCCCGGGAAATGTGACGGTCTTCGCACCTTCGTCACAATCGTGCGATCATCATTGCCCTTGACAACCCGGCCGGGAGCCGAGGGTGGGGCTGCGATCGGTTCCCCGAGGCCATGTGAACGCTGGCGGCCGCCTGAGCGCGAGCCGCCGGTGACGTTCGACGGAGGGAGGAGGAACGGCATGACAACGAGGAGAGGAACATCCGGACAACTGGCGCGGTGGAGCCTGGCGCTGCTCGCGGTGGCGCTGCTAGGCGTACCCGTCGCCTCGGCGCAGGGGGGCGGTGTCGTGGACGGCTACGTCACCGACGCCGGTCACGGCTACCCGCTGTACGCCTTCGTGGAGTTGAAGCAGGGCGCGACGCAGGTCGCGGCGACCTTCACCAGTCCGTTCTCTGGCTACTTCGAACTCTCGATCGAGGACGGCAGCTACGACCTGGTCGTGACCGCGGTGTACGCAGGCTACGACCTGGCGCAGCAGCCGGTGACGGTGGCCGGCGTCGATCAGACCGTCGGCGTCGTGCTCGACCCCGATGCGAGCTGCCTGGCGCAGGGGTACGTCGATGACGGCGGGTGCGTCCCGGTCCCCGGCGGCCTCGTGGCCGGCTTCGTGACCGACGGCAACAACGGCTCGGCGCTGGTCGGCGCCGAGGTCGCCGACGACCTCGGCGGCTCGGTGGCCAGCGAGACCACGGGCGACGACGAGGCGATCGGCGACGGGTTCTTCGCGCTGTTCACCGCCATCGAGGTCGGCGACCGGCCGAACGGGCCCGCCACGCGCGTCTACACGGCCTCCATGGAGGCGTACGCGGATCTGGAAACGGAGTTCGTCGTCGTTCCCAACACGGTGTCCCGGCTCGACTTCGCCATGCCGGCGGGCATGCTGTCGTTCGCGCCCGCGTCGCTCAAGGCGCGCCTGAACCCCGGCCAGGAGGAGCACCAGGATCTGAGTCTGGTGAACTCCGGCGCGGCGGAGGCCGACTTCACGCTGCTCACGCTGCCGGTCGCGCCGGCGTGGCCGCACCGTTCGCCGGCGGCTCCGGTCGCCGCGCTCCCGGCGAGCGCGGACGGGACCTCTGTCGGCCGCGCTCCGGCCTTGCCGACGGCAGTGGAAACGACCACGGGTGGGGAGCGCGCGCTCGACGCAGTTCCCGGGTATGGAGTCGACCTTTCCAGCTCGAACGTCGTGTACTGGCCGACCATGACGACTCCGGCGACGTGGACGGTGCAGGCCGGGGTCCCCGGCACGGCGTACTTCGCCGGCGATTTCCTCCTCGGAGACTTCTCCACGCTCTACGTCCTCGACTTCTACGCCAACGAGCTGAGGAAGGTGCTCACGGCGAACGGTGCGACCACCGTGGTCGGCGCGGCCGCTGCGGGCTCCGGTCAGGCGTGGACGGGCCTGACGGCGTCCGCGTCCGGGATGCTGTACGCCGCCGGAACCACCTGCGGAGGCTCCACCCTCTACACGATCGACGCGACGACCGCAGCGGTGACCGCAGTCGGGACGATCACCAACGCACCGTGCATCATCGACATCGCGATCAACGCCGCGGGGCAGATGTACGGCGTGGACATCCTCAACGACGTGCTCGTCGGGATCGACCCGGCGACCGGTGCAGGAACCGTCATCGGACCGCTCGGCGTCGATGTCAACTACGCGCAGGGCATGGACTTCGACGAGGTGTCGGGGATCCTGTACTGGGCCGCTTACACCAGCACGTCGGGCGGCGAGTTGCGGACGATCAACACCGCGACCGGCGCGAGCACGTTGATCGGGGCATTCCCCGGCGGCGCGGAAGTGGACTCGCTGGCGATCGCCACCGTCGGCGTCTCCGGCCTGCCCTGGCTGGTGCTCACGCCGACCGAGGGCACCGTCGCTGGCGCCTCGTCGTTCCCGATCGACGCCCACTTCATCGCCGACGGAGCGACCCACTTCGGCCTGCACCAGGGCACGATCCGCGGCACCGAGAACACGCCTTACGCGCTCCCCGACGTGCCGGTGTGCTTCACCAGGGCGTTCCTCGACGTTCCCGAGGGCGCGTTCGCCGACGTCTTCATCCATGCGATCGCCGGCGCGCAGATCACCTCGGGGTGCGGTAACGACAACTTCTGCCCGAACGACGCGATGACGCGGGCGACGATGGCGCCGTGGCTGCTCAAGTCCCGTTTCGGCAGCGGTTACACGCCGCCGGCGTGCACCGGGGTTTTCTCCGACGTGCCGTGCTCCGACCTGCTCGCGCCGTGGATCGAAGCCCTGTACGCCGAAGGGATCACCAGTGGCTGCTTCTACGACCCGGGGACCGGCGAGCGGCGCTACTGCCCGGGCGACGCGGTGACGCGCGCGCAGATGGCCGTGTTCCTGCTCAAGGCCAAGGAGGGCAGCGCCTACGCGCCTCCGGCGTGCGCCGGAGTGTTCGCCGACGTGCCGTGCCCGGGCGGCTTCGCGGTCGACTGGATCGAGGAGATCTTCGCCCGCGGGATCACCGCCGGATGCGGCGGCGGAAACTTCTGTCCCGACGCCTCGAGCACCCGGGCCCAGATGGCCGTGTTCATCACGAAGAACTGGAGCCTGCCGACCTGCCAGTAGCGGCGGCTACGCGACCGCGGCCTCGAGCCGCGCACCACGACCGGGCCCTCGCGGCCCGGTCGTTCTCTTCGGCGCTGGAACTCACACGACTCCACGCCGACCCTCGAGCGTGCGGATCGCAGCAGGAGGAAACGCCCGGGCTCCGGCAGGGCGCGCCCTGTGCGACAGGCCCGCCGGCGGTTACGCCCCGCCGAGATGCCTTTCCGAGGGGTGCCGAGTCGGCCTCACTCCCACTCGACGTTGAGCGTGTGGAGCGCCGGCCGCAGCGTCGCGTGGAGCGACCTGCGGATCGCGTTCGATCCGGGCCCGAGGCGGTGGCGGCGCGACAGGTGGGTGAGCACGAGGTGACGGTTGCCCAGGCGGGGCGCCAGGGCGACGACGTCGTCGAGGTGGACGTGGCCGAACCGCCTCGCGCGTTCTCGGTCGGCCGGGCGCAGGAACGTGCACTCCATGATCAGGACCTCGACCTCGGCGAGCCACGGATGCTCGTCGAACGTCTCCGGACCGGTGTCGGCCAGATAGGCGAGTAACGGCGCGCGCACCACTTCGGTGATCTCCTCGCCCTGCGCGCGGAGCCCGACGAGCGCCTGCTCCGGGAGGTGGGCGAGGGACGGCAGCAGGCGTCGCCGCGTCCAGTCCAGCCGGCACCCGAGCGTCTCCACCCAGTGCGACGTGCGGAAGAACGTCAACGCGAACCCCGGTCGCAGCGGCACCTCGTCCCCCGGGGAGACGCCGCGCACCTCCACGTCGTAGGGCGCGCCCCCCTCGAGGTGGGCGGCCAGCTCGAGCAGGCGGGAGCACGACTCGGCAATCCCGGCCGGGACGTAGGCCCGGCCGCCGGGCATCCCCTGAAGCTGGCGCTGGCTCGCCCACGCCGGCAGCCCGAGCAGGTGGTCGAGGTGGCCGTGCGAGACCGCCACGTGCTGCATCGGCACCAGTCCGCGCGCCGGGCGCCCGGCGTCGAGCGCCGCGCGCAACTGCGGCAACAGCACGATCGAACCCTCGCCGGCGCGCGAACCGCCGACCACGCGGAGCGGGCCCCAGGAGGTGTCGAGGTCGAGCCGGCGCATCGCCGGAGGGTGCCGCCCGCCGGGGTGTATTGTCAACCGGGGGCGAGCTGGTCCGTCTGTTCGGGCGTGGCGAGCAACCCGCGACTGGAGCGGCCGGTGGGGCCTGGAGGCGAGCGAGATCTGGTGGACAGGGCGCGCGCGGGCGACCGGCAGGCCGCCGAGGCGCTGCTGGTTCGCCACGAACTGCTCATCCACCGCACGTGCCGCCAGTTGCTCCCCGCCGGAGAGGACGTGGAGGGGGCGGTGCAGGAGACGTTCCTGCGGGCGCTGCGGGGGCTGCCCGGATTCACCGGCGCGAGTTCGGTGGCCGGTTGGATGGCGGCGATCGCCGTCAACCTCTGTCGCGACCGGCTTCGCCGCCACAGGTTGGTGCCCTTTCAACCCCTGGAATCGGACGACGAGGGCGAACCGGGAGGGCCGGTGGCGGTCGTGCCGGCCTCCGACCCTGGTCCCGAGCGGGTCGCGATGGCGCGCCAGGCCGTCGAGCGGGTGCGCCGCGAGGTCGAGGCGCTGCCCGACCGGCAGCGG
Organism: Acidobacteriota bacterium; assembly: GCA_040754885.1. Classification (GTDB taxonomy): domain Bacteria; phylum Acidobacteriota; class Thermoanaerobaculia; order Thermoanaerobaculales; family Thermoanaerobaculaceae; genus JBFMCD01. The sequence continues at coordinate 14,206 of JBFMCD010000021.1, read as the reverse complement.
GAGGCTTTCGTGCTGCGCTTCCACGCGGGGATGGACCTGGACGGAATCGCCGCGGCGCTGGGGATCGACGTGGGCACGGTGAAGACGCACCTCCACCGCGCGGTGCGGCGCGTGAGGCGCGTGGCCGAGGAGGCGATGCCATGATCACGAGGCATCTCGACGACGAACAACTGGACCGCCACCTGTCCGGCGAGTCGCCGGACCCCGAGGCGGAGGAGCATCTGGCCGGCTGCCTGGCGTGCCGGCGACGGCGCGACGCGTTCCTGGCGGTGATCGGCGCGAGCGCCGTCCCCGATCCTTCCGTGGAGGAGCGCGACGCGGCGCGCGAGGCGGCGTTGCGGGCGTTCGGCGCGCGGCGCCACGCTCCGGTGATCCGTTGGTGGCTGGCCGCCGCGGCCGCCGTGCTCGTGGCCGTGCTCGTCGCGCTCGACCGCCCGCCGGCGCCGGCGGTGTCCCTGGCCGAGGCGGACACCGTGCTCGAGGAGGTCGACGCGGTGCTCGAACGCGATCCGCTCGCCGTCCTCGGCGGCTCGGCGTTGGTCGAAACGGTGGTCCCGGCGGAAGCGGCCGGTGAAAGGAGTGCGTCATGAACAGGTACAGGACAGTGGCCGTGTTGGTGGGAGTCGCGGCGCTCGCGGCGGCGCAGGCCGTCGCGCAGCCGCTCGGCATTCCTCCGGGCCGGTGGTGGGAGCGCCCGCGCGTGGCGGAGGAGTTGGGGCTCACGGCGGAACAGAAGGACAGGCTGGAAAGCGCCACGCTCGCCCACGCCCGGTCGATGATCGACCTCAAGGCGTCGGTGGACAAGGCCGAACTCGAGGTCAAGGCCGTCTCCGAGCGCGAACCCTTCGACACGAAGCGCGTGCGCGAGTCGTTCGCCGTCCTGCAGCAGGCCCGGCAACGGCTCGAGACCGAGCGCTTCGAGATGCTGCTCAAGGTCCGGGAGACGCTCTCGACCGAGCAGTGGAACAGACTGCGCGACCTGACCCGCGACCGGATCCAGGAGTTCCGCGAGCGCCGGCAGGATCGTCCGAACGCGCCGCGGCGCTTCAAGAACTGACCGGCGGCCGCGCCTGCGCGGCGGCCGTGTGCGGATGCGCGACGAGTGTGGCCGTGTGAACGAGAAAGGAGAACTGCGATGAGGAAGGCGTTGCTGGTGGCGGTGATTCTCGCGGTGGCGGTGCCGGTGCTCGCCCAGGAAACGGCGGACGTCCCCCGGCCCAAGGACACGGTGATCAGGTTCCTCGAGTTGACGCCCGAGCAGGTCACGCAGTGGGAGGCGATGCTGGCGACGCTCGAGGAAACGGTGGCGCCGCTGCGCGAGCAGTTGCGCCAGGTCGAGCAGCAGCTCGCCGAGGAACTCAAGAAGGAGACCCCGGATCCGATGGTGGTCGGCACGCTGGTGATCCAGGGCAAGGGTCTGCGCGAGCAGATCGGCGAGGCGCACCGGGGGTACGTCGAGGCGTTCGAGGCGATGCTCACCGAGGAGCAGATGGGCAAGCTCGGCTTCCTGCGCCGGGCCGAGCGCGCCGTCCCGCTGATGCCCGCGTTCCGGCTGTTCGGCCTGCTGCCGCCGCTGCTGGACCCTCCGGGACCCCGCGGCTAGTCGATCATCGAACGGAGTCGCACGAGGGCCGCCCCGTGGGCGGCCCTCGATTCGTTCCCCGCCGTCCGAACGGTGTGCCCGTGCCGTACCCGCCGCGATTCTCGGATCCGGGACGGCGATTCTCGGATCCGATCAGCGAAGGCCCGCACGGCCCCCCCCGAGTGGCCCTCTGCCGCCACGCCGCCGCCGACGCAAGTTCTTTGCGCATCTCGGTTTCTCGTCGGGAGGCGACGCGATCTCCGTGACGTGGCACGAGGGTTGCCCATCCCCGGCGTGCGCGGGGGTGGACAACCGCCGCCGCCGGGAGGATGCGATGCGAGGAAAGCGGGTCGTCGGGGCGGTGTTCATAGCGGTGGTGGCGTTCGGCGGGGTGTGTCTGGCTGGGTTCTCGGGCACCGACGTGTTCCTGCCCTCGGTCGGGCAGGCGCAGGGGATCGCCAACTGGTACACGGCGGTGTGGGTGCACAACCCGGGGACTTCCCCGGCGCTCGCGCAGTTCTTCTTTCTCGAGCGAAACACCTCCAACGGCGGAGCGAGTCCGGTCACCGTCACCGTGCAGCCGGGAGACACGCTCCGCTACCCCAACGTGATGACCGAGCTGTTCGGTCGCGAGGGTTTCGGCGCCATTCGGGTCCAGTCATCGTCGAAGCTGGTGGTGACCTCGCGGATCTTCTCGAAGGCGACGAGCGAGACGGAGCGCGACTCCAAGGGCCAGGATTTCGCCGGTGTCCCCGCCTCCTTCGCGATCGGCGCCGGGCAGCGAACCGACCTGGTCGGTGTCTTCCAGACGCAGCCGACGAGCGACTCGGAGTTGCGCTACAACTTCGGCTTCGTCGAGGTTGCGGGGGAGAGTTGCGCCCTCGCCGTCACGCCGCGCGACGCCGCCGGCGCCGCGACGGGGGCGGCGAAGAGCTACACGGTGCAGGCGCTCGAGCAGAGGCAGTTCCAGTTCAGCACCGAGTTCCCCGGGCTGTCCACCGAGAACACGCGGCTCGAGATCGAGGTGACCGGCGGGTCCGGGCGGATCATCGCCTTCGGATCGGCGGTGACCAACGGCTCGCAGGATCCGACCACCTTCGAGATGTCGTACCGCGACGAACTGCTCGCCGAGAACGCCGCGGGCGGCGGCTCGATCCTCGGCGTGACGGCCGGGGCGGGCCTCACCGGCGGCGGCACCTCGGGGACCGTGACGCTGGCGGTCGGCGCCGGCGACGGACTCGACGTGAGCGGCGACTCCGTGGCGATCGCGGACGGCGGCGTGACCAAGAGCAAGCTGGCGGCGTCGGGCGGCAGCAACGGGCAGGTGCTGGGCACCGACGGGACGGGCCTGGTGTGGCGCGACCCGGCGGCGGGCAGCGGGACGGGCGACATCTCGGCGGTGACCGCCGGGACAGGGCTGGCCGGCGGGGGAACGACCGGCGACGTGACGCTCTCGGTGGCCACCGGGGGCATCGCCAACGCCATGCTCGCGGCCAACGCGGTGACGTCCGACAAGGTGGCCGACGCCGCGATCACGAAAGGCAAGCTGGCGGCGTCCGGCGGCAGCAACGGGCAGGTGTTGGGCACCGACGGAACGGGCCTGGTGTGGCGCGACCCGGCGGCGGGCAGCGGGACGGGCGACATCTCGGCGGTGACCGCGGGGACAGGACTGGCCGGCGGCGGGACGACCGGCGACGTGACGCTCTCGGTGGCCACCGGGGGCATCGTCAGCGCCATGCTCGCGGCCAACGCGGTGACGTCCGACAAGGTGACCGACGGCGCGATCGCCACCGCCGACCTGGCCTCGGGCGCGGTGACCAAGACCAAGCTCGCGGCGAGCGGCGGCACCAACAACCAGGTGCTCGGCACCGACGGCACCAACCTCCTGTGGAAGGACCCGCCTGCCGGGAGCGGGACGGGGGACATCACGGCGGTGATCGCCGATTCGGGGCTGACCGGCGGCGGGACCACCGGCGACGTGACGCTTGCGATCGCCACGGGAGGCATCACGACCAGCATGCTCGCGGTCGGGACCGTGACCTCGGAGAAGATCTTCGACGGCTCGGTGGACACCCTCGACCTGGCCAGCGGGTCGGTGACGGCCGCCAAGATCGCCGACGGCGCCGTCGGCACCGCCGACCTGCACGACGGAGCGGTGACCAAGGCCAAGCTGGCCGCGGGCGGCGGCGCCAACAATCAGGTGTTGAGCACCGACGGGACCAACCTCCTGTGGAAGGACCCACCTTCCGGGAGCGGGACGGGCGACATCACGGCGGTGAACGCCGGGGCGGGTCTGGCCGGCGGCGGCACCACGGGCGACGTGACGCTGGGGATCGCCAGTAACGCCGTGACGACCGCCATGCTCGCTAACGCCGCGGTGACGCTGTCCAAGCTCGACGGCAGCGGTGCCGTTGCCGGGAAGGTGCTCAAGAACAACGGCGGCGCCGTCGTGTGGGGCGACGACGAGACCGGGGCGCTCACGGTGCCGCTCGTGGTCGAGACCGGGTCGTCCTCGTCGCTGTTCACCATCACGAACACCGGCTCCGGTTCGGCCGTGACCGCGACGGCGGGGACGACGTGGGCGATCAAGGGAACCGCGAGCGGTGGCGTCGGCGCGGTTGTCGGGCAGAACAACGGCTCGGGCAACCCGTCTCCGGGTGTTGCCGGAGGATCGGCCACCGGGCCGGGCGTCTACGGCCTGTCGACCAACGGCTTCGGCGTCTACGGTACCTCCACCTCCGGGAGCGGCGTGTACGGGTTCTGCGGCACGTGCGCCGGCGTCGAGGGTGTGGCCACCTCGGGTTCATCGGCCTTCGGCGTCAAGGGCGCCTTCGGCTTCGACAGCGCACGCTGGGGGTTCCTCGGCGGCAGCGGGGCGGGAGTCGGAGGCGTGAGCAGCGTGGGGTTCGCCGTGCACGGGGAGGGCAGCGGCAACGGGCTTTCGAACGCGGCGGTGCGCGCCGAGGCCACGGGGTCGGGCGGCATTGCTCTGTACGCGACCAACTCCAGCGACGATGCGACGATCGTCGGAACCAACAACGGCTCCGGCCATATCGTCAAGCTGTACGGGGGGCCGACGTCGGACCTGCGCTTCACGGTGCAGAACAACGGCAACGTCAGGGCCGACGGCACCTTCGCCTCGCCGGCGGCGGACTTCGCCGAGATGCTGCCCGGACGCGACGGACTCGAACCGGGGGACGTGCTGGCGATCGGAGCGGACGGCCGGCTGATGCGCTCCGTCGAGGCGTACCAGGCGTCGGTGCTCGGGGTGTACTCGACCAGGCCGGCGTTCCTCGGCGGTTCCGGGATCGACGAGGACGCCGGGGGATTGGTGCCGCTCGCCGTCGTCGGGGTGGTGCCGGTCAAGGCTTCGGCGGAGAACGGCGCGATCCGCCCGGGCGACATGCTGGTCTCCTCCACGATTCCCGGACACGCCATGCGCGCGGGCGCCGCGGTGCCGAACGGCCGCGGCATCGGCAAGGCTTTGGGCAACCTCGAAAGCGGCACCGGCGTGATATCGATGCTCGTCATCCTCCAGTAACCCAAACGACCTCGAACGCCGGGGCCACGCAGCCGGCCGCGCCTTCCACGGTGCGGTCGGCTGCACCTCTCCGGCGACCGTGACCGTCGAGGCGAGCGGCAGGAAGCACGCGACGTCCGCGTCGGCCGCGGAGACTGGACGTCGCGGCTTCGCTCGTTCACCGTGGGACAGACCCACTGGCGGCTGCGTCACGGCGAGATGCCTCTCCGGAGGATGTCGAATCGGTGTCAGTCCCGGTGGCCGGCTCCGATCGCCACGCCGAGTTCCTTGATCCTCCGGTACAGCGAGGATCGCGGGACGCCGAGCCGGCGCGCGGCTTCCCCAGTGTCCCCCCGGCTGAGGGCGAGGGCCTGCTCGATCTCGTGGCGCTCCACCCTCTCCAGCGTCTCGCGCAGGGAGCGCGGCTTCCCGCCGTTGTCCGCGCCGAGGATCCCGGACTGGAGGTGGCGGGTCTCGAGCAGTCCTCCCTCGTCGAGGAACAGCGCCGCCCGTGTCATCTCGCGCTCAAGCTGGCGCACGTTCCCCGGCCAGTCGAAGGCGACCAGCGCATCGAGCGCGGCGCGGGAGACGCCTCCCGGGACGGTGCCGCGCCTGGCGCCGGCGCGCGCGAGGAAGTGCGCGGCGAGGTTGCCGATGTCGGCTCGGCGCTGGCGCAGCGGCGGCAGCTCGACCACCCAGTCGGCGACGCGGTGGAAGAGATCCCGGCGGAACGTCCCGGCGGCGAGCAGCGCGCGGATGTCGCGGTTGGTCGCGGACAGCACGCGCACCCGCGCCGGGCGCGGGTCGCGGCCGCCGACCCGGTGGACCACGCCCTCCTGGAGGACGCGCAGGATCCGCGCCTGGGTCTCGGCCGCCATGTCGCCGATCTCGTCGAGGAACAGCGTGCCGCCGTCCGCCTGCTCGAAGCGGCCCGGGCGCGACTCGACGCCCGTGGCGACGCCCCGCTCGATGCCGAACAACTCGGCTTCGAGCAGGTCGCGGGGCAGCGCGGCGCAGTTGAGCGGCACGAACGGCCCGGCGGAGCGGAGCGAGGCGGCGTGAATGAAGCGGGCGAGCAGCTCCTTGCCGGTGCCGGACTCGCCGAGGATCAGCACGCTCACGTCACCCTGCGCGACGCGGGCGGCTTCCGCGTAGACCCTCGCCACCGCGGGGACGACGGTGGGGGGATCTGGCGGGGCTGGGGGCGGGGGCGACTCCGGTCGCGTGCCGCGCGACGGCGGCGACGCCAGCGCGAGCAGCATCGCCGCGGCACGGGCCAGCGGTACGAAGGTGTCCGCCTGCGTGGCGTGGGCGAAGGAGAGCGCCACGAGCGTGTCGCCCTGCCGCTCCACAACCTCGACCGGCGTTCGCGGGTCGGCGCCCCGGGTGGCCGCGAAGAGCAGGCCGTCGCCGGAAGGGAGGAGACGGCGGATCTCGACGTCCAGACACGGCGTGTGCTGGAAGAGCGCGGCGCCGGCCGCCTGTGCGACCTCCGACGTGTCGCCGCCGCGGACGAGCCGTTCGAGCAGGCCGGGAAGCGCCTCGGTGACGAAAGCCCCGAGCGAGCCGACGGAAGCGGTGGGGGCGGCGGTCGCCGCCTGCGCCGGCTCGGCCTCGCGGGGGGAGGCGGAGTGGGCGATGACGATCGCGGCCTCCACCTCGCCGGGATCCACCTCCTCGATCCGCGCCTCGACCGACCCGAAGCGCAGGGCCTGTCCCGGTCGCAGCGACGTCCGGCCGCTCAAGGCGACCCCGTCGACGCGTGTCCCGTTGCGCGAGCCGAGGTCCTCGACGACTACCTGGCCGCCTGCCACGCGCAGCCTGGCGTGGCGGCGGGACACCGTCGGATCGGGGATGCGCACGTCGCTGTCGAGGTGTGCGCCGACGACGAGGTCGCCCTCGCGAAGGACGGCGTGACGCTCGCGCCCACCGGCAGTCCAGACGAGTCGCAGCATCGCGGCCAGGCCCCCTCCGGCCGGGAAGCCTAACACGCGCCTGGGCACCTCGCGCTCACCTCGTGGCCGAGCCCGCGACGGACTCCACGGTCGCCCCGAGGCGGGTGTCCACGTCGTCGATGAGGCCGGGGGAGTCGCGGCGCGCCGCCGCCCAGCTGGCGCGCGCCGACTCTCGCCGGCGTCGCGCGTCCTCCCGCGACGTCGCGACCTCGGCCATCGACCACTCCAGCGCCGCCCGGTGAGCCAGCGCGGCCCCCATGGCGGGCGTCAGCGCCAGCGCACCGTGGACCGCGGTCAGTCCTCGCTCGATCTCGGCCCGCACGTCCGCCGGCGCGGCCCCGCGCGAGAGCATCCACTCGACGCGCCGCCGGTGCGACTCGGCGAGCACTCTGAACGCCTCCGGGCTGTCGGGGAAGAGGCGCACCGCCGCCGCCGACCGGGCCAGCGCGGCATTCAGGTACCGCTCCGCCGGGAGCCCCTCCCGGAGCGCCCAGCGCGCCGCCAGCAGCTCGGTCTCGCTGCCGTCGATGTGGTACTCCCACTGGTAGTCCTCGCGCGTCGTCGCGCCCACCTCGCGGGCGCGCTCGAGGAACGCCGTCGGATCGGCGCCGTCACGAAGGCGGTGCCCGGCGCGGGCGTTGAGCAGCGCCGCGAGGTTGGTCCGGGCGGCGCCCCTCGTCGGGTCCGTCGCGATGATGTGGGAGAAGGCGCGTTCGGCCTCGTCGAACGAGCGCTCGGGATCCAGGCCCTCGCGCCACTCGTGTTCGGCGCGCTCCCACAGGGCCAGTCCGAGCGAGTTGTGGGCGCTCAGGTAGGCTGGGCCCAGGCGAACGGCGGTGCGCAGCACCTCCTCCGCGCGGGTGAGGACGTCGATGCCGGACAGGCCCCGCCGCCGGCGCTCCACCGCGATGTCGGTGAGAACGACGCCGAGGCTGTTGTAGGTGCGCGGCACCGCCGTGGAAGGGTGCTCGAGCGCCCGTTCGAGCGAACGCACCGCCTCCTCCAGCGCGGGGGTCGGATCCCGGCCCTTCTGCTGTTCGTCTTCCGCCCGGTTGATCAGGGCGTTGCCGAGGAGATGGAACGGCTCTCCCTGGTCCGGGTGCAGCGCCGTCGCGCGCTGGAGGAAATCGACGGCCCGGTCCAGCATCCCTCCCGCTTCCCGCGCCTGGTCCTGAGCCTGCTCGGCGCGCAGCATCCACGCGGTGCCGGCGCACGTCAGCGCGTCCAGGTTCCTCGGGTCGGCGGCCAGGACGGCGTTCGCCTCGGCCAGAGCGCGGTCGACCGCCGGGCTTGCGTCGACGCCGCGCCGCTGCCGGTACTGGCCCACGGTGATGCTCGTCTGGCCGATCAGCAGGCGGGGCTCGGCGAGAGAAGGATCGACGGCGAGCGCCTTCTCGCAGGCGGCCACGGCCTCGCCGAGCGCGCCATCGGGCGATGCTCCGGTCGCGTTGTCGACGGCGACCTCGAGCGACCAGGCACGGCACTGCCCGACGTAGCTGAGAGGGTCGCTGCGGCCTGTTTCCGCCGCGCTGACGAACGAGGCCAGCGCAGAGCGCGCCAGGGCGGCGGCCTCGCCGTACTCGGACTTCCACAGCAGGTCGGTGGCGCGAAGACAGGTCAGGTCGCCCTCGAAGAGGCGCGCCTCGTAGAACGCCGGCTCCGAGCGCTGCGCCTCCCGCGCCTTGGCCACCGCCAGGTCGTAGTCGCCTCCCAGCGAGGCGACGAGACCCTCGACGAACGGCGCGAGGGGCGCTCCGAGGGCGCGCGCCTCGGACAGGTAGCGCAGCGCCGGCTCGCGCAGCCGCTCCTCCGCGTCGCGGCGGAGCGTCTCGCGGGCTCCCGCGTCCCGCTGGCGCGCCGCGCGCTCGAGCGCCTGGCGGAAGAGTTCGGCGTAGACCCGGCTCAAGGCGAGGGCGCCGTCGGCGGTGCGCCACCCGGCCCGCCACGATCGTTCGAGTTCCTCGCGGGCGCGCGGGAGGTCGCGGTTGGCGAGGTGAATGCGCCCGAGCGCGAGACGGCCGACGCCCTCGGCGAGCGGGCCCAGCCTCTCCATGCGGGACTCGATCTGCGCGACGAGTTCCCGCACGGCGGCCTTCTCCGCGGTGATGTCGTGCAGCGGCAGGAGGTGGGCGGTGCGTATCCTCGCGTCGATTCGCTCCGCCTGCTGGCCGAACTCCTGGGCGAGTCGCGCCCGCTCGCGGGAGCGCAGTTGGGTCACGACCGCGATCGTCCCCATGGCGGCGACGGCGATCGCCGCGGCGAGCCCCAGGGCGACCGCGAGGCGATTCTTGCGGGCGCGACGCAAGGCCCGGTACGCGAAGGAGGGAGGGTGCGCGAGGATCGGGTCGCCCGCGAGGAAGCGGGACAGGTCCTCGGCCAGCGCCCGCGCCGTCTGGTACCGACGTTCGGGCTCCTTCTCCAGGCACTTCATCGTGATCGTCTCAAGGTCGGCGGGCAGGTGGCGGGCGACGCGGCGGAGCGGCGCCGGCTCGCTGTCGAGCGTGCGGAGCAGCACCTCGATGCTGCTCTCCCCCTTGAACGGTTTCTCCCCGCCGAGGACCTCGTAGAGGATGATGCCGAGCGAGAAGACGTCGGCGCGGCGATCGACGGCTCTCACCTCGCCGCGCGCCTGCTCCGGAGCCATGTAGCCGGGAGTGCCGAGGATCTGGCCGGTGCGGGTGAGGCCGGCGACGTCGTGCTCGCGGGCGATGCCGAAGTCGAGCACGTACGGGCGCACTCCCCCCTCCGGGAGCGTCTCCACAATGATGTTTCCGGGCTTGAGGTCCCGGTGCACGAGCCCGGTCGCGTGCGCGGCGTGGACCGCCTCCGCCACTGTCTTCACCAGGAGGACGTTCTGTTCGACTGCGAGCGCCCGCGCCGCGACGTCGAGCGGCGCGCCCTCGATGAACTGCATGGCGATGAACGCGCGTCCGTCATCGAGCTGTCCCACCTCGTAGACCTTGGCGACGTTGGGGTGGTTGACCAGCGCCTGGGCGCGCGCCTCCGCGAGCAGGCGGGAGGTCAGTTCCGGGTCCTGGTGGCGCAACGTCTTGAGGGCGACGTGGCGCCCGAGCGTCGGGTCGAAAGCCTTGACCACCTCGCCCATTCCCCCGCGGCCGACCGGAACGCCGGTCTCGTACTTCACTGCCTGTCTCTCGAGAAGTGGTCGATAGGGGAGGCGCGGAACGTCATGGCTCGGCCGATCAGCCTAGCGGGCCGGCCAGCCCTGTCAAGGCGGCACGCCGGAGAGGCGCACGTCTCCCACCGTCGCTGCGCCGACACCCGTCGGGACGCCCACGAGGGATCCGCGCCTCCACCGTCGTCCTCGCTCGCCACGGCATGGCTCAACCCCATGCCATCCTCTCCCTTCCCTTGTTACCCATCCACCCGGTCTGTTGTGTAACCCATGTGCCCGGTCCATTCCGCGGCCCACGGCCCACGTCTCACCCCAGTGGTAGCCTCGGGCTCCATGCTCCCGTTGCGCGATTCGACCCCGTAGTCGCGTGGGCATTCAGGGTCGAGGCTGCGGTCGCCTTCGACTCGTTTCCGGTGTCCGTTGCCCGCTTCCCGTGAGGACCACTCGGCTCGTGTGCAGGCGTGGCTTCCTGTCGTTGCCGGACCACGGTCCACGGCCCACGGCCCACGTCTCACCCCAGTGGTAGCCTCGGGCTCCATGTTCCCGCTGCGGGACTCGATCCCGTCCTCGCGGGAACGATCTCGTTCGGGGGGGCGGCTGCCCCCCAAGATATTGCGGGGAGCGTCGCGCCGCTCCCCTGGCCCTCCCAGCGCTCGTGGCCCCCCGCAACCCCACGCTCGCGTCGACGACGTCGACGCTCGCTCGCCCAGCAGCCTTGCGCCCCCCCGAGCCCCCCGGCTCGGCCGGAGTGAATCCGTCCTCGCCACTGATCCCCGCCGCCCGCCGCGAGGACTCCGGCGTGCACGTTACGCCGTTTGTCCGATGGTAGACTCGCGCTCCATGTTCCCGCTGCGGGACTCGATCCCGTCCTCGCGGCCCCCCGTGGTCAACTTCGTGCTCATCGGTGCGAGCGTGGCGGTGTTTCTGTATCAGCTGACGTTGGGGCCCGAGCTGGAGTTCTTCTTCAGGGCGTGGGGGTTCGTGCCGGCGCGGTTCTTCCACCCGGGGCTCTTCGAGGCCTCCCTGCCGTACAACCTCGGCACCATGCTGATCTCGATGTTCATGCACGGCGGGTGGTTCCACCTGATCGGCAACATGTGGTTCCTGTGGGTGTTCGGCGACAACGTGGAGGACTGCCTCGGTCACGCGCGGTACCTCCTCTTCTACCTCGCGGCGGGAGCGGCGGCGACGCTCGGCCAGGCGCTCGTGGCGCCGACCTCGACGGTGCCGATGGTCGGCGCCTCCGGTGCGATCGCCGGCGTGCTCGGCGCCTACCTGCTCTGGTTCCCGTGGTCGCGGGTGAAGACGCTGATCTTTCTCGGAATCTTCTTCACGTTCGCCGAACTGCCCGCGCCTCTCTTCCTCGTGCTCTGGTTCGTCGTGCAGTTCTTCTCCGGCACGCTCTCCCTGGCCACCGCGTCGGCGGGTGGCGGGGGCGTGGCGTGGTTCGCCCATGTCGGCGGTTTCGTGGCCGGCGCTGCGATCGCCTGGTGGCTGCGGCGATCCGGCCGCGCGAGGCCATGCGCCCGCAGCCAGATCTACAGGAGCCTGTGATGAGCGACAACAAACCCCCTGTGCCCCTCTTCGACCTGACCCGCCAGTTCAAGGACGTCGAGGCGGACGTCCGCGCCGCGGTCGACCGCGTGTTCGCCACTCAGCAGTTCATCCTCGGGCCGGAGGTCTCCGCGCTCGAGCAGGAGTGCGCCGCCTATCTCGGCGTCAGGCGCGCCGTCGCGGTCTCGTCGGGGACCGACGCGCTCCTCGCGGCGCTGATGGCGATCGGCGTCGGCCACGGCGACGAGGTCATCACGACGCCGTTCACCTTCTTCGCCACCGCCGGCGTCATCCACCGCCTCGGCGCGAGGCCGGTGTTCGTCGACATCGACCCCCGCGACTTCAACATCGACCCGGCGCGCATCGCCGCTGCGATCACGCCGCGAACGCGCGCGATCCTGCCGGTGCACCTGTACGGCCAGGCCGCCGACATGGACGCGATCGGCGCCGCGGCCGGGGGCATCCCGGTGATCGAGGACTGCTGCCAGGCGATCGGCACGCCGTACCGGGGCAGGATGGCCGGGGGACTGGGTACGATCGGGGCGTTCTCGTTCTTCCCGACGAAGAACCTCGGCGCGTTCGGCGACGGCGGGTTGATCACGACCAACGACGAGGCGCTCGGCGAGAGGCTCGTCGACATGCGGGTGCACGGCATGCGCCCGAAGTACATCCACCACTTCGTCGGCGGCAACTTCCGTCTCGATGCACTGCAGGCCGCCATCCTGCGCGCCAAGTTGCCGCGCCTGGAAGGGTGGATCGCCAGCCGGCGCGCCGGCGCCGCGCACTATCGCCGCCTGTTCGCCGCGGCCGGCCTGACCGGCACGGTCGCCGTCCCGGAGGAGCTCCCGGAGCGCGGCCACACCTATCACCAGTACGTGGTGCGGGTGCCGAGACGCGACGCGCTGCGCGAGCACCTCGCGAAGTCCGGGATCGGCGCGGAGGTGTACTACCCGATCTCCCTGCACCTCCAGGAGTGTTTCGCGCCCCTCGGGCACCGGATGGGCGACTTTCCCGAATCCGAGAAGGCCCAAGCCGAGGTCATGGCGTTGCCCATCTTCCCGGAGTTGCGCGCCGACGAGCGGGAGCGCGTGGTCGAGGGCATCGCGGCGTTCTATCGGGCCTGACCGGGCACGGGCGGTCGTGTCGCGCCCGGCGCGCCTTCCGCGCGGTTGACGCGGGGCATCCGGCCGCGCCACCATCGCACCGGTCGCCGCCATGAGTCCGTTCATCCCTCACGCCAGGCGGGTGTGGCCGCTGCTGGCGCTGCTCGACGCCGTCGCGCTCGCGCTGGCGAACTGGCTCGCGCACCTGGTGCGCTTCTCCGGGCCGATCCGCCAGGAGAAGCTCGAGCTGGTCAACTCCAGTCCGCTGTTCGTCGCGACGGCGCTGGGCCTGCTCTGGGCGCTGGCGGCCGCGATCGAGCTGTACCAGCCGCTGGTGCTTCGCCGCCCCCGGGAAATCGCGACCCGCGTCTGGCTGGTGGCTGCCGCCTGGGGAGCGGGGCTGGCGCTGGTCACCTACCTCGTGCCGCCGTGGCAGTTCGGCCGCGGTCTGCTCCTTCTCACGACCGTCGCCTGGGGCGTGCTCGCCGTCGCCACGCGGGCAACTGTTTCCGGGTGGTTGGCTCGGCGGCCGCGTCCCGTCGCGCTGGTGATGGGCGAGGCCGGGGCCGTCTCGACCGCGTGCGCGAGGCTGCGCGCGCACCCCCTGTGCCCGTGGGAACTCCACGACGGCTCGGACGTCGCTCCGGCGGACGCCGGGACCGAGGTCGGTCGCAGGAGCGCCGAGCTCGTGATCCTGGCCGGGGCCGAGCCCTCCGCCGGTTCGCTCGCGGCGGACCTCGCGACACTGCACTTCTCCGGCGTGCCGGTGCTGGTCGCCTCGGAAGCGTGGGCGTGGATCGACGGGCGCCTGCCGCTCGCCGATCTGTCGCCGTCGTCGTTCCTGCACCAGCCGGGTTTCGGCGCGGTCCACTGGGAGCTGTTCAACCGCATCACCCGCGTCGCGGACGTCCTGGTCGCGGCCGGCCTGCTCGTCCTCTCCGCGCCGCTGCTCGCGCTGGCGGCGCTGGCGGTGCTGGTCGCGGACGGCAGACCGGTGTTTTACCTCCAGAAGCGGGTCGGCCAGTTCGGGCGGGGGTTCCGGGTCATCAAGCTGCGCACCATGCGGCACGACGCCGAGGCGAACGGCCCGGTGTTCGCCGAGGAGGAGGACCCACGGTCCACCGCGGTCGGACGCGTCCTCCGCCGCCTGCGCATCGACGAGCTGCCGCAACTGGTCAACGTCATCCGCGGCGACATGTCGCTGGTCGGCCCGCGACCGGAGAGGCCGGAGTTCGTCGCCGAGTTGATCCGCGAGATTCCCTTCTACACGTTCCGGCTCGCCGTCCCGCCCGGACTCACCGGGTGGGCGCAGGTGAACATGCCGTACGCCCGGACGCTCGACGAGCACCGCCGCAA
>JBFMCD010000020.1:0-6493 GCA_040754885.1 Acidobacteriota bacterium | reverse complement strand
GGGAGAGGGAAGGGCCAAGATGCCGGGGTCCGGGGTCTGGGGTCCGGGGTCCGGGGACGGAAAGACAGGGGAGAGGGAAGGGCCAAGATGCCGGGGTCCGGGGTCTAGGGTCCGGGGTCCGGGGACGGAAAGACAGGGGAGAGCGAAGGCAGAAGAACGAAGAGCAGGAGGGGTGGGTGGGTCTCCCCCCTCTCCCCCGGGAGGGGGGTGGGAGGCTTCCGTCTCCCCTGTTCAGCGGGCGGGCCAGACATCGGCGATCGCCGCCGCCCACGCCGCCGCGTCGCAGGCGTGGAGCTTCTGCTCCGCGTGCAGGAACCGCCCGCCGGCGCGCATTGCGGCCGGTCCCTCAGCTCCCAGGCAGCCGCAAGCGCACCTCTCCCAGCGGGCTGAGCCGATCCGAGACGCAGTGCTCGCGCCCGATCGCCGCCTCGCCGCGCGAGAGCAGCTCGGTCCACTCGCACACGCAGGCCCGGTACCCGCCGGGCGCCATTCGCGGGATGACGGCCTCTGCCCCGGTTCCGGGCCTGACACCGTTGAGCGCGGCCCACGTGCGCGAGAGAAGGTCCAGGGACAGCAACGCGCTGTCCTGATAGAGGATCACCACCAGCCTGCGCTGGCGGACCGCCTCCTCCACGCCGCCCAGGACGACGCGCACCGTGCCGCCGAACGGGTCGACACGAAGTTCGACGGGATCGCGCGATCCGCCCGCCCAGGGCACCGCGCGCAGCGCGTACCCCGCCGCCATGACGACGAGATTGCCGCTCGTCTGCCCCGAGGTCAGCTTCATGCGAAACGCCCCGGCCGCATCGGTCGTGGCGGTGTCGACCGGGTTGGCGGTCAACGCGAATCGCTCGGGGAACAACATCACCACGGCCAACGAGACGCCCTGCCCGGAGTGCGAGACGACCCGCCCGAGCAACTCGTCGTCCGGGCGGAGCACGAGTACGACCGGCGGCGCGGGTGTGCCGGAGCGCACCTCGATCGACTGAGGATCGCAGTGCATGCTCGTGCCTCCGTGTGTCGCGCGGGCGGACAGGAAGATCCGTCCCTCGGCCAGACCGTGCAGGGCGAAGCTCCCGTCTGGTTCGCTGGCCAGGGTTGACGGAATGCCGTCCGCGGCCTGGCGCAGAATGACGAGAGCGCCACCGACCGGCTCGCCGTCTTCGGTGACGACCCGCCCATGCACCTCGACGTCCGACAGCTCGAGTTCGAGCCGCGCCCGACCGCTCTCATCGGCGCGTACGACGACGCCCTCCAACCTCCGCCGCACGCGTGGAGCGTCGGCCGCCACCTCGACGTCGTATCGCCCCTCGTGTGGGAGAACACCCACGAACTGGCCTTCCTCGCCGCAGTCCAACTCGACGATCGCGTACGAGGAGTCCAGGAACGTCAGGTGAGCGGCGAGCGGTTGCTGTCCCAGTCTGACCGCGCCCTCGACCTCCACCCAGTCCACCTCGAGGTCGAGACTCCGCACGGCTGCGCTCAGCTCGAACTCCCGGCGAACGAACCTGTTACCGGAGGAGTCGAGGACCGACACTCCCCACAGGCCCGGCCTCAGTCCGCGGCGACGCAGTGTGCCGTCCTCGCCGAGCCGCGCGCTGAATGCAACATCCAGGGAGTGCGCCATGACGACGCTCTTCTCGTCGAGTTCCACGGTCCACGGGCGGGAGAACGGATCGAGCGGCGGCGAAACCCGCACCTCCAGTTCCAGAGGCTCCCCCAGGCGGATGGGGTCCTCGAGTTCCGTCTCCGCGCGCTCCTCGACGACGACCGGAAACACCCGCGTCGGGGCCAAGTTCGCCCGGCTCGCCGTCACGACGTAACGTCCCGCCTGCAGCCCCTCGAGCGAGAAGTGGCCGTGGATGTCCGTGGTGGCCGTCGCCGCGGGTCGCCCTTGCCTGGCCAGCGCCTCGAGCGAGGGAGCGGAGGTCATCTCCGCGATCTCGACCGTGCACCCGGCCAGGGGAACGCCGCCGGCGTCGCTGACGACCCTGCCGATCACCGATGCCCCCGGCACCAGCTGCCAGGTGCCGATGTCGCGCGCCGCCGTGGACGAGAGGTCGAGGTTCCAGAGGACGCGCGAGACGAACCCGGGAACACGCAGCCGGACATCGAGCGCGTCGGCCGGCAGCACGCACGAGAACGCCCCTTCCACGATCGCGCAGGACGTCTGCCCTTCCGGCTCGCGCGCGGTGTCGTCGGAGCGCGGAAGGGGGATCGTCCCGTCCGGTCCCGGAGTGAGCGCCGGGGCGGCCTTGGTGAAGATGGCCGTCAGCGCGGGCCCTGGATCGAACTCCTTGGCGGTCTTTACGGTTCCATTGAGTTTCGCGACGGGCCACGCCTTGAGGATCGCGCGCGGGGTGCCCACGGCCGGGGCGAGCGTGCGGGGAGCCGACCACAGGGAGGGGCTTACCACGCGCAGCTCCCACACGGCGGCAGGGTCGAGAGCCAGCTGCGCGGTTTCCGCCGGCGCCGGGCAACGCGCCTCGACCGGACGGAGCTGGACGAGCCGCTCGGGATCGCCGCCGACGGGCGCGGCGACCACCCGGCACTCGCCCGCGCCCAGGGAGACCCGGGGCCGGCCCGGCTCGAGGGCGATTTCGACCGGGACCGTCGCCGCCGACAGGGCAAGAGCCACAGACGCAGCCAGCATCACGGGACCTCCTCGATTCCCACCACCACAGTCGTGTCGCCCAATACGATGTGGGTCCTTCTCAGTCTAGGGCCGGACCACGATATTCTCGCAGAAGCTGCCCCACTGCCAGCATCCTATCTCTGCAGACACGTTGCACCCGCAGCGGCTCATCTCCTCCAAGCTGGTCACCACGCACACACTCGTGAACGGGTCGAGCGTAAGGCACCTCTGGCACAAGCAACCCGATGCGCGAGCGGCAGCGGCAGCGAGCAAGGCGGAGGTCGACAGGACAGACTGCGTGTGATGAGGTCGGTCCCTGGGTGGGGCGTGCCGCCTACGAAGGGCACAACGACCTGGGCCGTGGGCCGTGGACAGAAGGACAGGGGAGAGGGAGGAGCGGAGAATCCGGGGTCCGGGGTCCGGGGTCCGGGGACGGAAAGACAGGGGAGAGGGAAGGGCCAAGATGCCGGGGTCCGGGGTCTGGGGTCCGGGGAAGCAGGAGCAACGGACAGGAAGTGAAGGAGAACGCGCGGGTGGGGGTCTCTTCTCCCTCCCTGCTCAGCGGGCGGGCCAGGCCTCGGCGATCGCCGCCGCCCACGCCGCCGCGTCGCAGGCGTGGAGCTTCTGTTCGGCGTGGAGGAACCGCCCGCCGGCGCGCGTTGCGCGCCGCGTGCACACCTGGGCGGCCGGCACGCCGTTGAGCAGGCGACCCTGGACGTTGCCGGCGCCGTGCAGATGGCACGGCGGCTCGTCGCCGGACACCGTGATCGTCCAGCCCGGCTTGCGCGCCGCGAGGGCGTCGCGCACGCGTCGCGCCGGCGCTCCGGCCGGAGGTGGCTGGGCGGTGCCGTCGGAGACGTGCACGTCCACGCCCGGGCAGCCGTCGGGCCCGAAGCTGTGCAACTGGAGGACGGCGAAGTCCTGGCCGCGCCGCTCGTGGTGGGCGAGGATCGCCTCGGTGATCGCGTGGAACGGCAACGCGGTGTCGTGGGCGGCGTCGGAGCGGCAGTACTCCGGTTGGCAGGCGCTCGCGGTCATGCTCGCCTGCCGGTGCGCGCCGGCCATGAGCAGCGAACGGGCCCCGCTCGCGCGCATCAGCGTCGCGCCCTGAAGCTCCGTCCCGAAGTCGAAGTACGGGTGGGGGACCTGGAGGTGGAGTTCGCGCGGAGCGTGACGCCGGACCAGGAACATCCCCCACCCGAGGTCGTCGACGCCGTCGCCGTCGCGGTCGGCCGCCGCGAGCAGCAGGCAGAACGACTCTCCCGACGCGGCGTCGCGGAACGGCGTCAGTGCGAACGATCCGGCGAGGGCGGGGGGAAGCGCCGCCCGATCGCAGCGGCCGCCGAGCATCACCCGCGCCGTGGCGCGGACGGCGGCCAGCGTCCTCGCGTTCGCAGCCTCGACCCTCCGCGAGCCGCGATTCGGCATGTGCTCGACCACGCACGTGACCAGTTCCTCGAGAGACGGGGCGCGCAGGCACTCCTGCGCGTGCGAGACGTCGGGCGTGACCGCGGCCAGTAGCGTGGCCAGCACCGGTCCGACACGGCGCACGGCCGGTCCTAGAGCGTCGCCAGGAGGTCGGCGAGCAGGACGATGCGCCGCGCCAGGGAGCGCAGGTCGAGCGCCTCCTCGCGGGTGTGCATGCCGACGCCGACCGGGCCGAGGCCGTCGATCACCGGCACCCGCCCCGGGTCGGCGAGGTAGTTGGGGAAGGAGATGCCGCCCCTGTCCTCCTCGACCGACAGTCGCAAACCCCGCTTCGCGGCCAGCTCGACGGTTCGGCGCACCATTTCCGCGTTGGCGCCGCGCGAGTCCACCGGCGGCACGCGCAGGCCGACCTCGAAGCGCATCGTCACGGCGCGCTCGGCGCCGACCTCGACGGTCAGCGTCTCGAGGGAGCGCCGCACGCGCTCGCCGTCCTCGGCGGAGAGGAACCTCGCCTCACCCTCCGCGACCGCGCGGTCGGGCACGACGTTGCGTTGGCGCGATGTGCCGAGCATCGCCTGGCGTTGTGCGGGGTCGTCGACGAACTCGGCGGTGCCGCCCAGCACACGGGCGACGTTGACCGTCGGGCCGATGCCCGGCTCCGCCAGCGACTGCGCGCGCACGCTCCACTCCGCCACCGCCGCCACCGCCGAGCGGCCCTGCCAGTAGGCGAGCCCGGAGTGTGACGCCTGGCCGGTCGCCTCGAGCCGCCACTCGAACAGGCCGCGTCGCCCGGCGACCAGCGTCTCGCCGTCTCCCGCGGCCTCGCCCGGCTCGATCACGAGGACGGCGCGCGCCCTCTCGCTCCACCGCCGCACCGCGGCCTCGGACACGACGCCGCTGACCTCCTCGTCGGAGACGACGACGAGGAGCAGGTCGCGGGGCCAGCTCTCGCCCCGGCCGGCGAGCAGGTCGAGCGCGCCGATGAACGCCGCCAGGCCGCCCTTCATGTCGAGCGCGCCGGTCGCGAGCAGCCGGTCGCCGTCGAGGACGGGCGGGATCGCAGGGAGCACCGTGTCCATGTGCCCGACCACCAGGAGGTGGCCGTTCGCCGTGTCGGGGCCGCGGGCGACCAGCACCGGCGCGCCGTCCGCGTCGTCGATCTCGGTGCGCAGCCCGCGCGCCTGGAGTTCGTCGGCGAGACGGGACGCCATCGCACGAAGCCCTTCCGGTTCCGCGCTCGCCGACGAGATGGCGCACAGGTCGACGAGCAGACGCTTGGTCCTGGCGAAGACCTCCTCGGGCAGGCGTTCCACGGCGGGGCACCCCTCCTCGTGCGGCGCCCAGTGTACACGAGGGGATCAGCGCAGGACGGGCAGACCGGTGGCGATCGAGGCGACGATCGAGGCGGCCGTAGCGGCGAGACAGAGGAGCGCGACCAGCACGTGGTCCACCCGCTCCTCCTTCCACGGATCGAGGACGGCCGCGGCGACCCAGCCGCCGGCGAAACCGCCCAGGTGCGCCCAGTTGTCCACGCCCGGCATGACGAACCCCATCAGGGCGAGCACGGCCGCGTAGCCGAGCATCTGGCGGCCGACCGCGGTCGAGCCGCGCTTCTGGCCGTAGCGGACCAGCGCGCCGAGCAGGCCGAAGATCGGCGCCGAGGCGCCGACGGTGAAGAAGGCGCCGCGGATGAAACGGGGCAGGAACGGCAGCCACGCTCCGGCCATCGACGAAAGGAGGAAGCCGGCCACGGACGACGCCGTGTAGATGATCACCATGCGCGCCGGGCCGTACGCCTCGGCGGTCTCGGGGGCGAGCTGGCGGACCCACATCATGTTGAACAGGATGTGCAGGACGCCGCCGTGCAGCCACGCCGCCGACAGCACCGTCCACCAGCGGCCCATCTCGAACACCGGGATCGCCCCCGAGGCGCCGAGCACGAACAGGCTACGCGTGCTCGGCGAGAGCATGCCGAACAGGCCGCCGCCGCGGCCGATCGCCTGCGGGTCGAGGAGGAGCGACGCGAGGTAGAGGACGGCGCTGGCGGCGACGACGATCGCGGTGAAGCCGAAGTCCTGGCCGAGCTTGCGCAGGAGCGGCGTCGCCCCCCACATCCCGGGTCGCCAGCGGCCGCAGGTGAGGCAGCGCTCGTCGTTGACGCCGACGAGCTTGCCGCAGGAGGGACACACGACGGAGCCGGTGCGCTTGCGCGTGAACATGAAGGCATTATGCACGGCGCGCCGGTGCTCGGCTCACGGCTTCGCGCTCACAGCGCGAGCAGGCCTCCCTCCTGGCGTGGAGTCATACCACTTCCACGTCGACCGTGGAGCGTAGGCATCGCGGCAGGACGAAGCGCCCTGCCTCCGGCAGGGCATGGGGTGTGCGGGGCGCGCTCGCAGCGCACGCCTACCCCCGGCCTCCCGCGTGCGC
>JBFMCD010000019.1:0-17514 GCA_040754885.1 Acidobacteriota bacterium | reverse complement strand
AGTTGGGGTACACTGTGTCATCGGGTGTGGGTCCCTCCTTCGATACTGAACTCTAGTCCAGTCAGTATCTTAATGGACTCACACCCGACTTTCAACCCCTCCCCAGTGAATAATCCGGGCTAGGCGGGGGGTCCGGCGACCCCCCACACGACCTCCGTCGCCTCGACCCCCCGAGCCCCCCGGCGCTCCGCGGGAGTGAATCCCGCTCCGCGCCCTTGACGCGCCCCGTCGTCTTCCTCGGGGGGGCGGCTGCCCCCCAACCAACCGCCGCAGCCTTGTGCCCCCCGAACCCCCTCGCTCGCCGGGAGTGAATCCCGGCTCGCGCTCTCGCCCCCATCACACCCCGACCACACCTTTGCCCAGCCCCCGCGCCGTCGTTGCGCACGGTCCACGGTCCACGGCTCTGGGGCCCGCGTTCCCGAGCGGGTTGTAGAGGAGGTCGCTTGTGCGGGCGAGCGGCCTCGGTGGCCCGGTCAGGGACCGTCGATGTCTAAGGGGCGGGGCCAACGACCTCGCCCAAGTCGTGCGTCTCGCTGCCGTCGAGGACCAGCGTGCGCACCGTCTGGCCATTGAGCGTGAGCGCGTAGACCGAGGGCGGGAGGAATCGAAGGACGAACGCACCCGAGCTGTCCGAATCGCATCCGGCCCTGGCTACTCCACCCTGTGAAACGTCCAGCAACCGGACGCGGGTGCCGCCGTGAGGACCTTGCGCGTCGCGCACGAAGCCGGTGACCGTTGCTCGACCGAGCTGGATTTCGGTCGTGCGGCCCCGGAACGTGGCCGGGAGCGTGGCAATCAGCGATGAGCTCGACGATGATGGCTGCCAGAGCCGCACCTCCGTGCTGCGCCCAGGTGCGAACGGGACCGCGACGCGGCCGTCGTGACCGATCGTCAGAAAACGGACATCGTGCCCGTCGCTGCTGACGAGCTCCCAGCCAGGACCCGGTGGTGGCATGAGCCGAAGGGTGACGGTGTCGCCTCGCTGGCCGAAGCTGACGGTGGTCGTCGCCCCCGGTCGTACTGTGCAGGTCTTGGTCACTCCGCCACCTTCGACCGTGACGACCGAACCCCGAACAGCGGTCGTAGCCGCTGTGACCGTGTAGCTGCCGGCGGCGAGTTCTTCGGAGAGTCCGCTACCATCCGCGGCGAGCCGGACCGTGCCCGCGGAGCCGCCGGGCCCGTGGAAGAAGGCACTGCAGCCCGCGCACGGCTGGCCAGTTTCGTCCCAGACTTCGATGCGCAGGCGTCCCCCTCGTGAGAGTTCGACGACCACCTCTTTGCCGGAAGCGACATCGTCGGCCAGGACACGGCGCCTCGCGATCGGATAGCCTCGCGCAGCGACCTCAACGGTGAGGTCGTTCTCGACTCCCGCGACAACCTCGAGGAGCCCTGCCGCGTCCGTCATCCCCTGGAAGGCACCTACTGGTGCCACCGATCGGACCGTGGCACCTTCGATCGGGTCGGCGTCGTCTGCGTCTTGCACGAGGAAAGTCATGCGCTCGCCGGCTTCCAGTTCGACCTCGCCGATCTCCCCGGATTCGCCAGCGGCGACGTACACCCGGAGAGCGGCCGGGCGATACCCTGGCGCAGCGACGGTAAGGTCCACGGTGCCGGACTCGACGCCTTCGATCGCGAAGCGGCCATCGTCGTTCGCGTGATGCGCCCGCTCGGTGCCCCGGAACCCGATCGCGGCGCCCGGGATCGGCGTGTCGTCCCTGGCCACGACCCTGCCTGCGATCCGCGCCAGTGGCCGAAGTGAACAGGTGACGGAGGTCGGTGCGATGACGGCAGTGATTTCGCACGCCGTGTATCCGGGCGCTGCGACCTTGACGTGCGCCGGTTCTTCGAACCTCAGGCCCTGAAGTAGCGCCCTACCCACGTCGTTGACCTTCGTTTCGAACATGACGACATCGGCGACGTTCTCCCCCTGGTTCGCGAGGACCGTTGCTCCGGCAAGTCCCGCGCCGGTCAGAGCGTCCACGGCGAGAACCTCCAGCTCGGCACCCACGGGCAGGTGGAACTCGCCGAGTGGGAGGATCTCGATCCGTTTGCCTGCTTCGTGGCGATCCGGAGACGGGACGGTGAACGGCTCCGAGGTCCACCTCTGGCCCGTCGTCGCGAGGACATCCAGCATGTACGTTCCCGGGGCGATTCCCGGTACACGGAAGCTCCCGGTCGCATCGGTCAGCACAGCGCGTATCACGCCCGTTCGTGTCGCGGAAAGGGGCATTGTGAATGGCACGCTGCCGACCGTGCGATCGGGGACCAGGCGCACATCGGCGCGCGTGGCGGGGCAATCACCGACGAACAGACGGCCAACAGCCGACCGGCCCGCCGAAAGCGTGAGCCTCTTCGAGTCGTCGTGCTCCGCCACGAGGTACGTGCAGAGGATACCCGCGCCTTCCGTTCCGACGCAGACCATGACGGGGAGTCGCCTGGGGATTGGCACCGACACACTGTCCGCGCCTTCGACCCAACGGAACTGCGGCTCGGCGCCGGGCGCCAGGGGGTCAACCTGACACCACCAGGACGATGGGCGCGGCGGCGCCAACTCGATTCGAAGCGTGGCGGGCCTGGGATCGTCGGCCCGAGCCGGCGCATCGCCCGGTTCCAGTTCCGCGTCCGCTGGCGTCTGGCACGGCACACCACCGGGAAATAGGAACACAAACCACACAAGCGCTGCGGCAACGTGGCCGGCGGACGGCATGTGCTGCCGGCCTCGCACGAGTCGTGGCCGGACCGGCATCGGCCTCTACGAAGGCAGCATGATGTACCTGCAGGACCGGGTGCAATTGCCCCCGGCGCAGGCGCAGCTGCAGCTCAGGTAGTACCCAAGGGGCGGCGAATCGCAACCGCAGCACACCTCGGTGCAGTAGTCGCACGCTACTGCTGGACGAGGCAACACCCCGGTCACGGCCGCGATGACCGCAGCGACCAAGACCACGATCACCCGCATTCGTTTCGTGCTCATGGAACCCTCCCGATCGCGGCACAGCGTTGTGCCGGCGCCGCCGGATCCGAATGGACGAGGACGAAGTCGGACCACGCCACGAGTCCGCCGGCGCAGCACTCGCCGGACGCTAGGATCACGGGCTCCGTGCCTCCACCGGCCTTGATTCTCAGAATGTCGATCTCACCCTCCGAGCGTCGGCAGCGGTCGATGATGAGTGTGTTCCCTTTCGCGTCGACCGCCATGGCGGACCATGAGTAGATCTCGTGCAGCTTCTTCTCGTTACGTGCCCGTGCGCCCTCTTCGATGCTCTCGAGCCATCGCAACACTCTCTCCCGATCGCGATTCTCAATCCTGGCGTGCCAGGCGATCGTGCCGTCGAGCGAGAAGACCTTGAGGCTTCCGGCGAACGCGTCGAAGGTGTGAAGGCGGGCTCGCGCATGGTCCATGCGCAGTAACACCGCGCGGCCAAGGACAACCCCAACTCTCTGGACAATCGGGTCCTCAGGACCCAGCTGCCCGATGCGCGTGGCGGTAGAGATGTCCCAGAGTTCGACGCGATGCGCTCCGGTAAGTGGCGAGACCGCGACGGTTCGTGAGTCAACCCAACAGATGTTCCCGGCTGCGCGAGAGAGTTCGAAAGCCGAGACGCCGGAGGAACTCGCCGGCTGGTACTGGAGGCGTGAGCCTCCCTCCGTGAGGCTGACGATCCCCCAGTCGCGATCTACGTCCACGGTCGTTGCGTGGAGAACGGGCGCGAGACGCGTCGAAGCGCCGTCGGGGGTGACGACTTCGATGTGTCCGTCTTCACGGTCCCAGCCCCACAAGTTGCCCCGGTGATCCACCCCGGCGATCGTGGCAACGAGAGATGCAGCGTGTCTGAGAGCCTGCTGTGACGGAGCAGGAACAGGTGAAGGAACGGCAGATCGAGAGACGAGATGCAAGAAGAACGCAATGAGCAGACCATCGCGAACCACGAGGAGCATGGTTCGAGGCTAGTAGCGGCGAGCGTCGGTTGTCAAGGAAGAGGGGGCTCGCTACGCCGCATGTCGGTCTGGTACAAGTTCACGGTCTTCCGTTGCGTCTTCCGCCGCAAGGGCTTGACCACGGCCCACGGCCCACGGCCGACGCCGTTGTCCCTTCCTTCTTCACGGACAACGGGCAACGGGCAACGGTCAACGGGTTTCGTGCTGCTACACTCCGTGCGGTGAACGCACCGCCTCGGGATCAGGGCGCAACCCCCCTTCCTCCTCATCCCCACCTCGATCGCTACTACAGCGGCGGAGAGCAGGGCCGCCGGTCGTTCGTGCGCTCGATCTTCGACGGCACGGCGTCCGACTACGACAGGGTCGAGCGGTTCATGGCGCTGGGGTCGGGTAGCTGGTACCGGCGCAAGGCTCTGGAGCGGGCGGCGTTGAGACCCGGCGACAGAGTGCTCGACGTGGCGATGGGCACCGGACTGGTCGCCCGCGAGGCGATCGAGATCACCGGCGACCCTGGCGCCGTGATCGGGTTGGATCCGAGCGTGGGGATGGTCGCGCAGGCGCGCCGATCGCTGTCGAATCCGGCCCTGCTTGCGGTCGGCGAGGCGATTCCCGCGCGAGACGGCAGCTTCGATCTGCTGTCGATGGGCTATGCGCTGCGCCACCTCTCCGACCTGGCCGTCACGTTCAGGGAGTTCCACCGCGTGCTCAGGCCGGGGGGGAGGGTGCTGATCCTGGAGATGACGCCGCCGCGCAGTGCGCTCGGCCGGGCGCTGTTGCGCGCCTACGTGCGCGGCGTGGTGCCGGTGCTGGCGAGGCCCCTGATGCGCAGCTCCGACACCGGCTTCCTCTGGCAGTACTTCTGGGACACCGTCGAGAAGTGCGTGCCGCCGGCCGAGATCCTCGACGCGCTCGAGAGCGTCGGGTTCGTCAACGTGCGCCGGACTCTGGTGATCGGGATGTTCTCGGAGTACACCGGGGTGAAGCCCGGTCCCGGGGTCGCGGTCGAACCGCTCCGGCCGGGAGGCACTCTCTTCGAGCGCGTCATGCCCCGCTGAACGTCAGCCGTTTTTCTCGCCGCCGTCCGTGACCGACGGAACCCCGCCGGACGATGGCTCCTTGGCGAGCGCGGCCAGCGTGGCGCCGGCGTCGGCGGCCTCGGCGACTCCGTCCGGAGCCAGGCGGGCGAGGACCTCGGCGACCGTGATCTCGTCTGCGGGGCGGGCGAGGCGGAGGCCATCCGGGCACTCCGCGAGGATCTCGGGCGACCGACGCAACCGCTCGAGGACGTCCGAGGCGCGTTCGCCGAGCGCGTTGCGCGCCTGCTTCTCGAGCACGCGGCCGTCGCGCTCGGCGCTCAGGAGGAGCGACATGACGGCCTTGGCGTCAGGGGGGGGTGGCGCTGGTGGAACATGGCCTACCACCCACGATGCCTCGACGCCGAGCAGGATGGCCAGCCAGAACAGGTAGAGCGAGACGAGGAAGAAGAAGGCGATCGAGAACGAACCGTAGATCACGTTGATCTCGGAAGCGACGTCGAGGTACTCCTGGAAGCCGACGTGGATGGCGAGCAGCGCAGTGGTGGCGACGGCTGCGCCCGCCAGGGCGGCCCGCCACGGCACCCTGGTGTGCGGCACCAGCCGGTAGATGAGCGTCAGCGCGGCGATGGCGAACACCGCCGGTAGCGGTCGCCCGAGCCACGCCACGCGCGGGTACCACGGCTGCGAGGAGAACCAGTACAGGCCGGAAAACAGGACGAGGAGGAGGAGGGGTCCCCACACCAGGACGGCGACGATGCCCGCCAGCCTCCAGCGCAGCTTTCGCCGCGACGGTAGGCCCCAGACCGCGTTGATCACCTCCTCGACCTGGTAGAGCATGTTGATGGCGGCGAGGAACGACAGGGTCGTCGCGATCGCGCCGAGCCTGACGGTGCGCTCGGCCAGTTCGCGCAGCGTGGTCTGGACCTGGGTGGGGGAGAACGGCAGCACCTGGGTGAGCGCGTCGACCAGCCTTCGCGCCAGTTCGGGCCGCGCCCCCGCGGAACTGATCAGCACGACGGTGAAGAGCGGCACCATCGAAAGCAGCGCGGAGTAGGCGAGCGCCCCGGCGTGAATGGCGATCCGGTCGCGGTGCTGGGCGCGCACCAGCTCGACGATGAAGCGACCGAAGCGGTGGATCTTCAGCGTCAGAGCTCCACGCGTTCTTCGAGGGAGGGAATGTGGCACTCCCACCCGAGTCGGGTTCCGAGGCGGTCGGCCAGCGCCCGGCTCGCTTCCGGCTCGCCGTGTGTGATGAAGGCGCGGCGCGGCGGTTCCGGCGCGGAGCTGGCCCAGATCGTCAGCTCGTCGGCGTCGGCGTGCGCCGAGAGCGACGAGATGCTGCGCACCTGGGCGCGCACGGGGACCATCTCCCCGAAGATCTTCACCTCCTTCTCGCCGTCGAGGATCCTCCGCCCGCGCGTGCCCTCGGCCTGGAAGCCGACGAACAGGACGGTGTTCTCCGGTTCTCCGACACGGTGACGGAGGTGGTGGAGGATGCGGCCGCCGGTGGCCATCCCCGAGGCCGAGATGACGATGGCGGGCCCGCGCAGGTGGTTGAGGCGCTGGGACTCCTCGCGGCTGCCGATCACGGTCAGGCCCGGAGGGGAGAGCGGGTCGATCCCCTCCCGGCGCAGCTCCTGCATCTCGGCATCGTGTTCGCGTGCGCACTGGCGGTAGGCGGCGGTCGCCTCGCGCGCCATCGGCGAGTCGAGGAAGATCGGCAGCGGCGCGATCGCCCCTTCGACCAGGAGCTGGTTCAGATAGAAGAGGACCTCTTGGGTCCGGTCGATCGCGAAGGCCGGTATGAGCAGGATGCCGCGGCGCTCGTGGTTCTCGCGGATCACCTCGCCGAGCTGCTCGGCCGGATCGCCGCCGTCGTGAAATCGATTGCCGTAGGTGCTTTCGAGCACCAGGTACGTCGAACCGCCGTAGGGTTCCGGGGGCCTGAGGATCGGCACCGCGTAGCGTCCGACATCCCCGGAGAACACCACCGTCGATCGCGCGCCGTCGGCCTTGAACCGGAGTGCAACCGACGCCGCGCCGAGGATGTGACCCTGCCGGTGGTAGGTGAGTTGCAGGCCCGGATGGAGTTCGACCGCCGTGCCGAACGGCTGCGGGCGCAACGTCTTCAGGGCCTGCTGGGCGTCGGCGACGGTGAACAGCGGCAAGGCGGGGGCGTGTCGCGTGGATCCGACCTTGTTGGCGTAGCGGGCCTCCTCCTCCTGCAGGTGGGCCGCGTCGGTGAAGAGAACCGGCAACAGGCGCGCGGTCGGGGGCGTGACGTAGGTCGGGCCGCGGAATCCCTCGCGCACGAGCCTGGGGAGGAAACCGGTGTGGTCCAGGTGGGCGTGGGTGAGGATTACGGCGTCCAGCGAGGAAGCGTCGACGGGGAACGGAGTCCAGTTGCGCTCCCGGAGCTCCTTGCGGCCCTGGAACAGCCCCGCGTCCACCAGCACGCGACGGCCGTGCACCTCGAGGAGGTAACGCGAGCCGGTCACCGTGCCGGCGGCGCCGAGAAAGGCGAGTGTGGTCATGGCGCCCATCTTACCCCGGTGGCAGTGGACGGATGGTGGACGGGATGGTTGCCGGACCCCCGGGGGCGGCGTAAACTACGTGGGGAATCTGTGTTCCATGGAGGCGATCATGGCAGGCGAGAAGAAGTCCACGACGGTTGAAGAGAAGATCGAGCGCATCGAGGAAGCGGCTGCCGGCACCATGGAGGAGGTCAAGGAGACCATCTCCCGCGCCGAGGAGTCGATGGACAAGGCCAAGGAGGTGCTCGGCGAGGGCGCCGGCAAGGCCCGCACCCGCACGGCCGAGTCCTACGACCGCGCCAAGGCCCACCTGGCCGACGCGCGCTCGGCACTCGAGGCCGCCCGCGAGAGGATGGGACAGCTCTACGGCCGCTCGCGCGAGGCCGTCGAGGAGCTGTACGACAAGGCCAAGGCCCAGTGGGAGAGGTTGTGGGCCGAGGTGAAGAAGGGATATGCCAAGGTCAAGGCGAAGCTCCAGGAGATCGACGTCCGCGAGATGCGCGACGACGTCGTCGACTTCGTCCGCCGCAACCCGGGCAAGTCGATCCTGATCGCTCTCGCCGTCGGCTTCGCGGTCGGCTACATGGTCCGCAGGAGGGAAGTGTAGGCGATGGACGAGCCCAGGGGCGACGATCTCGAAGTCGAGGCGGGTGAACCCGAGGAGCGGGGGCTGTACGACCTGGAGGACGAGGAAGCCGAGGCGCAGTCGAGGCAGCGCCTCAACGCGGACTTCCTCCTCGACAAGGTGATCCCTGGAGACATCGACTGGCGCGATCTGGTCCGCCGCCACCCGCTCCTCTCGGTCGGGGTGGCCGCGACGCTCGGTTTCCTGATCGGCCGCGCCAAGGGAGCGGCGATCGTCGCCGGAGCGTCCGCGGCGGTGACCGCGACGGTCATGCGTCAGCTCTCCGACGTTCTCGACGGCGACCTGCTCGAGTTCTGAGCCGTAGGCCGCTTGGTGCCGGTCAGCCTCGAGTGGCACGCCCCGGTCCGAGTCACACCACCGACGCGGGCCGGGGTCGGTCTGTCCAGTAGCGATGCGTCGGGTCCGTCGTCGGGAGCATCGATCGCGGGTGTTGGCCCGCGCGGCCGCGTGGGAGGAGTCGGATGACACAGCCGGAGAAGCTGGGACGTTATCGCATCACCGGCGAGATCGGTCGCGGCGCCATGGGCGTCGTGTACCGCGCGATCGACCCGTCGCTGGATCGCGCCGTGGCGATCAAGGTGATCTCCGCGCGGCAGGCCGCCGGATCGCTGCCGGTTGAGGAACTCGAGGCGCGGTTCCTGCGCGAGGCCAAGGTCGCTGCGCGCATCTCGCACCCCGGGGTCGTCACCGTGTTCGACGCCGGGCGGGAGGGTGACTCCCTGTACCTGGTCATGGAACTCATCGAGGGCGAGTCATTGGCCCAGCGGATGTCCGAGGGACGCCACCCGGAGGGCGCCGAGGCCTACGAGATCTGCGCCCGGGTCGCGGAGGCGCTCGGTGCCGCTCATGCGATGGGGATCGTACACCGCGACGTCAAGCCGGCGAACATCATGCTCTGCCGCGACGGGCGCGTGAAGGTCGCCGACTTCGGGGTCGCCAAGGCGATGGGAGACACGACCAACCTGACGCGCACCGGATCCGTTGTGGGCAGCCCGGCATACATGGCGCCGGAGCAGGTCCGTGGCGAGCCGGTCGACGGGCGGGCCGACCTGTTTTCGCTCGGTGTCGTGCTCTACGAGCTGCTCATGCGCCGGCGGCCATTCCCGGCCGACACCTTCACGACGCTGCTCTACCAGATCCTCCACGAGGATCCCTTCGCCGACGATGCGGTGTTCCGGACGCTCGGCGACACGCCGGCGAAATTCCTGCGTTCCTGTCTCGACAAGGAGCCTTCGGGGCGGATCGCGAGTGGCACAGCGTTCGCCGCGGGAGCGCGGGCGCAGAGCGCGTTCGCCGGCGGGCCGGTCTTGGTGCCGTCGCCTCCGACCTCGACCACCGCCGCGACCGCGATGATGTCCTCGACGGGCGGCGGCACGCCGCCGGCGCCGCCGATGACGATGACGGCGCCGACGACCGTGCTGCCGCCGGCCGTCACGGCCACCGCCGCGCCTCCACCGCCTCCACCCCCTCCGCCGGCGGCCCGGGCGCGCGGCGTGCGGGCAGTGCCCCTGCTGGTCCTTGCCACCGTGGCGGTGGTCGCGCTGGTTGCGGTTGCGTTCATCGTGGCGCGCCGTCCCACGCCTCCCGCCGGGGACGTGCTGGGCGCGGCCGCTCCCGCGACGACACCGACCTCCGGCCTCGACGCGGCGCCTGCGCCCACGGTGCCTCTCCTGCGCATGGCCACGCCGGCCGCCACTCCGGCGCCGTCCGCGACCGTGATCGAGGAGGCGACTCCGAACGCCGCGCCGGAGCCGGCGATGGCTGAAACTGCGCCGACGGAGACGCCGGTCCCCGAGCCCACGGCGACTCCCACCCCGCCGATATCCGCCGTCTTCACGTGTTCCGAGGGCGCCGAGTTCAACGTCTCGCCGGAGGAAGCGAAGGTGGAGGTGGACGGCAGGGTGATCGGCACCGCCGACGAGTGGGACGGAGTCGGAGGGGGGAAGACGTACACGTTCGACCGCCCCGGAGTGCACTACGTCCGGCTCTCGCTCGACGGCTACACCACGACGTGGCTGAAGTTCGTGGTCGACGGTTCGGCGTCGCAGGAGATCGCCGACGTGGACACCGAACTCGGCGAGGCGCCCAAGGCGAAGAAGGACAAGAAGAGCGCCAAGGACGAGGACGGAGAAGCCGAAGAAGAGAAGAAGGACAAGAAGAGCAAGAAGAAGACGCCGGAGCCTGACGAGGGCTAGCTCGAGCGGACGGTGCGCAGTGTCTCCAGCGCTCGGCGCACGGGCTCCGGAACCAGACCGGAGACGTCGCCGCCGAGTGTCCAGATCTCCTTGATCACCCGCGAAGACAGGTAGACGTATTCCTCGTTTGGCGTGAGCATCACGGTGTCCACCGCGCCCCAGAGTCTGCGGTTCATCAGCGCGAGCTGAAACTCGTACTCGAAGTCCGACACGGCGCGCATGCCGCGGACGATGACGCGCGACCCGCTCTTGCGCATGAACTCGACGAGCAGGCCCTTGAACGAGGTCACCTCGACGCCGGGGAACTCGGCGAGCGCTTCGCGCGCCAGCCGCACCCTCTCGGTCACCGCCAGGAGTGGCTGTTTCTCGGTGTTCTCGAGCACCGCGACGACGATGCGGGGGAAGATCCCGGCAGCGCGCCGCACGATGTCCACGTGGCCGAGGTGCAGCGGATCGAAACTGCCCGGGTACACGGCGACCGCGGACTGGGGACTCATGGCTGTTCCTCCACGGCGACGATCGCTCGGTTGTGGTGAGCGTCCACGGCCCGCACCGCCAGAAGGTGACGGCCGGCCGCGGACTCGAGCGTGAACATGCCCTTCCGCCCGCCGAGCGCGCCGTCCTCGGCCACAAGCGGGATCCACCGGTCTGCGTCGCGGTTCCACTCGACCCGTGTCACCGCCGACAGCGCGTCCTCGACCGTGATGCGCCACGTTCCGCCCTCGCGGGCGACGACCAGTCGCGGCGGCGTGTTGTCGACGGTGACCAGCGAGGAGATCCGGCTGACCGCGGCAGGACGCTCGGGGTTGGCCGGTTCGTCGGTGGCGACGAGCCTGAACCGGTAGATTCCGTCGGGGAGGGCCTGGGTGTCGAGTGCGATGGTCGTCGTGTCGAGGGACTCGCGGACCGGCCACCAGACGTCGCGCCCCGCCTCCTGGACCTCGACGGAGAAGCGGAGCGGATCGCCGTTCGGATCCTCCGCCTTCCACGACAGGCTCTGGTAGCCGACCCGGTAGTACTTCTTGCCCAGAGTGACCTGACGGTCGGCCGCGTCGTCGTCGAGCGTCGTGAAAATCCCCGACAGGTCCGGGTGTTGCACCTCGACGATCCGGTCGGAAGGCGGCGGGACCTTGAGAAACACCTCGCCGGGCTCGTGCACGACGAAGTCCTTGATCTCCGGTTCCAGGTTGACCTGCCGATAGGCGACCTGGACGCGCTCGACGCGAACGGCGGCGCCGCTCAACTCGACTTGCCACTGGAGGTGGCGCGCCGGGGGAACCCCGACGCGGGCCGAGTCGCACGGTCCGTTCGCGCTCCATGCGTTCCACTCGTCGCCCGGTTCGGCCGTGGCCCCGGAACGGAACCGGATCCGGCACGCACCCTGCGCCGGGAAGTCGCCGCGAACCGCCAGCTCGCCCCAGTGCGCCGGCTGGCCGGCGTCGAGGGGCGGTGACGTGAAGGTCCCTTTCGGCTCTTCGGAACGACGCCACAGTCGGACCGGTCCCTGGGTCAACACCCATGCGCCGGCGCCGGCGATCCGCACCACCTGCGCCGCGTCAACGCCGTCGAGCTGCGCGGCGGCGCCGTCGACCAGCTGCCACACCTCGCCTTCGAGACCGGTGCCGATGACCGTGCCGCGCTCCGACCACGCCAACGTGCCGGCGATCTGCTTGGGGAAGCGATGCACCGTCGTCACAGCCCCGCCCGGCAGGATGCGGAGGATCTCGGACGTCGAGGGCGTCTTCTCCGCGGAGGGTGCCGGCCCCGCCCCCTCGCTGACCGTCACCGACGCTTCGGCTCCGGCGGGTTCCTTCTCCGCGGGCTTTCCCATCGTGGGATCGCCGGTGAGGGCCGCGGCCCAGGCCGTGCCGTCGGGTGCGACGGCCAGCGCGGCGATCTCAGTGAACGTTGAGTCGGCCAGGACCTCCGGCGCGCCCTCGCCGCGCCAGCGCAGCACCAACCCCTTGCCCGAGGTGCCGACGAGCAGGGAATCGCCGGCCGGCGCCAGGCAGCGGGCGTGCGCGTCGGGGATGTCGGCGGCCCGTTCCAGGCCCTTCGCTCCGAGTCGAACCAGCCGGCCGGGCCGCCCGGCCGCTCCGATCAACGAGCCGCGGAACCAGGCGAGATCCCACAGGTTGCCTTCGCTCAGACGGGAGACCTCCTCGAGCTTCTTGCCTCCGGCGGGGAGTCGGACGAGGAGCGCGGGCACCGCCGTCGCGGCCCACAGGGTGCCGCTCGGGTCGACGAGCATCGCTGTGACCTGGTCGGCTGCGACGTCTCCGATGAGCTCGCGGGTCCGCCCGCGGACGCGGTAGATCCGTGCCGGATGACCGGTGCCGACGTAGGCCGTGCCGTCCGGGAGCACGGCCAGTGCGAGCCCGAGTGGCTCGTCGAACGTCGCCACGCTGTCGAGAGTCCCGACCGGGCGGAGCGAACCGTCCGCGAAGACCCCCACGCCCTTTCCCCGCCCTCCGGTGAGCGCGCGCGGCGTGTCCGTCGCGAAGCGCTTGACGATCCCGGCCTCCGTCAATCCTCCCGCCAGGGTCATTGCCAGCACGCCCGCGGCGCCCACCGACCTCGTCAGCCTGCCCAGTTCGGCCATCACGGCTCCTCCGCGGCGCGCACCGTCAGAGGAATGCGCACGGCGCCCTCGAGTGGATACGGCGCCGGACGCCGCTCCACGGCCACGATCGCCGTCGGCAGCCTTCTGACGGCGTTGCGCCCCAGACCGATCGCCAGCGTCGCCGCCCACGAGGGCGGCAGATCCGGTCGTGACGCCCCGGGAATCGACACGCCGCGGTCGCGGGTCTCGAGCGCCGCGACCAGTTCCGTGGACGGCTCGAGAGTCTCCAGCAGCTCCATCTGCGTTGCGAAGTCGGCCGGATCCGCTCCCACTGCCTTCAAACGGTATTCGCTCCACGCCGCTCCGTTGGCGACCACGAGGTCGAGGCTCGCGCCCGGGATCGCCTCCGGCGGAATGCGGATCTGTAGCGACTCCCACCGCGGCTCCTCCAGGTGCGGCTCCATCCGTACGCGGATGTCGAGCGTCTCGCCGGCCCGGACCGAAGTCCGCGCCGGGACCGCCTCGGCGATGACGGCGCCGGTCGGCCGCTCGTCCCGCTCGACCCGCACCGACACTCCTGAGAGGGCGGGATGCGGGTACGGCGAGCCTTCGGCGAACGCGACCACGCCGCCGGCGAACGCCGCGGCGCGGGCGACGGCGTCGATGCCCCGCCCGGCGTGCCGCACGGCGACGGTGCGTCCGTCCGCGAACGACATCCCGACGGTCATCCGGACGCTCGCCTCCCCCGCGGAGCCGCGGGCGGTCATGGAGGCGTTGGACAGGAAGGTGACCAGCAACGGCTCGAGCAGAGGTTCCTCGGCGACGCGGAAGGCGCGCCGCTGCGTGCCCAGCGGATCGACGACCTCGACGGTGACCGGAATCCCTGCCGGCGCCGGCCCCACCCTGGCCAGCATGCCGGGTGGTCGGTCGGCGACGAAGGTGCCGATCGGCGCGCCGGCGGTGAAGATCTTGAACGAGTTCTGGAACGAGGTCTGGATCGCCAGGGCGCGCGCCCTCGCCGCCGGGATTCTCACGCCGCCGAGCGCCAGGAACGGGTGGCCGAACGCCCACAGGGTGTCGCCCTCGCGCGCCGTCACGGTGCCGCCCGCCGCCAGCGTCGCGTCGCCCCAGACGAGCAGCGCCGCGACCATGTCGCCGGCCTCGGGAGCGCCCTCGGGGACGGAACCGCCGCCCGTCGCCACCTGCTGCATGCCGAGCCGGGCCAGCACCTCGTCGCCGAAGGCGGTCGGCGCGCCGAGACCCCCGATCGCCAGCGGGAGCGCCGCCCTTCCCGCAGCAAGGGGTACCGTCGGCAACACTGAGAGTGGACTCGCGGCACCCGAGGCGACCGCGGCGAGCTGGGCCGGGTCGGGCGCACGAGCGGCGCCCGACGGAGGGCCGGCGGCGATCTCGCGCATTTCCGCGAACGGGGTGACGCCGGCGAGCGGCTCGCGGGCGAACGCCCAGCCGAACGCGATCGCGCCGAGCAGCCTGCCGTCGATGTAGACCGGCGAGCCGCTCATCCCGGCGACCACCCCCGCGCCGGCGAACCGCGGGTCGTCGAGGCGCACCAGCACCGCGCGGCGGCCCGGAGAGGTCGGATCGAGCGTGCCGACCACCTCGACCGGGATCTCGATCCGCTCGCCGCCGTCCCACTCGGTGACGCAGATGCCGCGCTGCCCGACCGTCACCTGCGCGGGGTCGATCCAGGCCAGCGCCGACGCGACCAGCAGCGGGGCGGCGAGCTGCGCGAACACGGCTCAGGCCGCCGGGTTCTGGTGTCGGGTCAGGTGGCGCCCGGTGAGCGGGAGGAGTACCGGAAGCTGCTGCATGAGCTGCGCGAGCTCCTCGGGCATCACCGCTTGCGACCCGTCGGAGAGCGCGCGCGCCGGGTCGTGATGGACCTCGATCATCAGGCCGTCGGCGCCCACCGCCGCGGCCGCCCTCCCGAGCGGGACCACCTTGTGGCGCTTGCCCGTTCCGTGGGAGGGATCGACGATGATCGGCAGGTGGGAGAGCCGCTGCGCCGCGACCACGGCCGCCAGGTCGAGCGTGTTGCGCGTGTGCTCGGCGAAGGTGCGGATCCCCCGCTCGCACAGGACGACGCTGTAGTTCCCCTCGGACAGGACGTACTCGGCGGCCATCAGCAGCTCGTCGATCGTCGCCGCCATGCCGCGCTTGAGCAGGACCGGCTTGCGTACCCTGCCGCAGGTGCGCAGGAGCGAGAAGTTCTGCATGTTCCGGGCGCCGATCTGGATCATGTCGCAGTGCTCGGCGACGAGGTCGAGCGACTCCTCGTCGAGCGCCTCCGAGACGATCGGCATCCCCACCTCGCGGCCGACCTGCTCGAGGATCTCCAGGCCGGGCTTTCCGAGTCCCTGGAAGGAATAGGGCGAGGTGCGCGGTTTGTACGCGCCGCCGCGCAGGATATGCGCGCCCGCCTGGCGGACCGCTTGGGCGATGGTCAAGGTCTGCTCCGGCGTCTCGACCGAGCACGGGCCGGCGACGACCGCGAAGTGGCCGCCGCCGACGCGCACTCCACCGACCGAGACGACCGTGTCCTCCGGCTTCATCTCCCTGCTCACGAGCTTGTACGGATGCGAGACCTGGATGACCTCGAGGACGCCTGGAAGGCTCTCGAAGAGCACAGGGTTGACGACGGCCCGGTTGCCCGTGATCCCGATCGCGACCCGCTGCGCGCCCGGGATCGGGTGGGCCTTGAGGCCGGCTCCCTCGACCTCGGCAATCACCCGCTCGACCTGCTCGCGGGTCGCGCCAACGGTCATGACGATCAGCATCGCTCACCCCCCAGTGGCGGCTATACTAATCGAGGCGAGGAGGTTGTCAACGTGAACAAGTCGCGATTGCTGCTCGTGGCGGGCTTCCTGCTGGTCGCCGCGGTCGCTCAGGCGACCTACGTCGTCATCCTGCGCAACGGCAGCCGGGTGGTGGCGCGGGAGAAGTACCAGGTCAAGGGCGCGTCCGCGGTGTTGACCCTGAAGAACGGCACCCTGACGTCGATCCCGCTCAACCAGATCGACGTCGCCGCCACCGAGAAGCTCAACGCGCGCAACCTCGGCGACGCCACGCCGCTCGATTGGGTGGACTCCAACATCATCCCGCCGACGGCCACGCCAACGCCGTCGGTCGGGTCGCTCGGCGCGATCCGCACCAGCGCCGCCCGCCCCGAGGCGGACGGCGGAAAGCCGACGCCGACCCCGGGCATCAGCTTCCGCGACCGTCCCTTCAAGGACACGCAGGTGGACAGGGCGTTCCAGGAAGGGCTCGAGAGTTACCACCTCTACCTGTACAGGACCAGCCAGGGGACCGATCCCGACAACTTCTTCGTCGAGGTCCAGGTCAACGGTCAGCCCGAAGTCCTCAAGGCGCTGCAGGCGATCGCCACGACGTATCACCTGCTGGTTCAGAGCGCTCCGGACCGGGCCCCGGCCAGGGTCGAGATGCAGATGCTCAACGAGTCGGGCAAGGAGGCGGGCGTGTTCCGTTTCGGCTCGACCGAGGCGGCGGACCTGGTCAACGGCCAGCTCACGCCGCAGGAGTTCTACCTGAAGTACGTCATCTTCTAGGCAGCCGACCGCTCCACATGTCCCGTTGCCCGCCGGCGACCGCTGGAAAGGCGTGGACCGTGGGCCGTGTGCCGTGGTCCGGAAAGGTGTCCGTCCTGCACCCTGCGGTCGCGGCCTCGCCTTCCGGATTCCGCGTCCGCTCTCGAGATCTGGGGCGGTAGAATCCCGGCTCATGAGTGAAGCAACGCTGATCCGGCCGGCCCTCGCTCTCGCCGCGGTCGTGCTGGCGTCCGCGGCGTGCAAGGCGCCGCTCCCGCCGTCGGAGGAATCGTGGCGCCAGGAGCGCGAGAGGGGCGTCATCGAGATGGTGGCCGTCGAGACCAAGGTCGCGCTCGCCGGGCTTCGCTTCTACCCGTTCGACCCGGCATACCGGTTCAAGGCGATGGTCGAGCCGATCGTCCCGCCCGAACCGCTTCGCCTCGGCGCCTCCGACGGCAGCATTCGGCCGGCGCACCGCGTCGGCCGCGTGCGCCTGCGCATGCCGGGGGGCGAAGCGCGCCTGAGCCTGTTCCAGCTCGACGACATCAGGGACCAGTATCCGGACATGCTCTTCCTGCCGTTCCGCGACGCCGGGGCCGGCGCCGAGACGTACGGCGCAGGGCGGTACGTGGACGTCGAGCGGCTCGCCGGCGGCGTGGTCGCGATCGACTTCAACCGCGCCACCAACCCCGACTGCGCCTACGGCGTCTCGGCGCAGTGCCCGATCACGCCCGCGGAGAACACCCTCCCGTTCAAGGTCGAGGCGGGAGAGATGCTGCCGCCCGGCCACTGATCGGCCGCGCCCGACCCCGTTGACCGTTGTCCGTGAGAAGGAGGAG
The DNA here is from genome assembly GCA_040754885.1 of Acidobacteriota bacterium. GTDB lineage: Bacteria > Acidobacteriota > Thermoanaerobaculia > Thermoanaerobaculales > Thermoanaerobaculaceae > JBFMCD01. The sequence goes on along the minus strand of JBFMCD010000019.1, from coordinate 198 downwards.
GGGCGTGGGCAGTGGTCCGTGAGCGGTGGACCGAAGAGACCGCCTCTTCGGTCCACGGTCCACGGGCCTCGTTGTCCTCGCCGCTGCCCTCGACTACCCTGCCGCGATGATCGCAGCCGCCGTCCTCGCGACCCTCACCGCGCTGTCCCCGCTCATTCCCGATCCGAGGGTGGGCGCATCGACGTGGCGTCTTGTGCC
>JBFMCD010000018.1:0-24338 GCA_040754885.1 Acidobacteriota bacterium | reverse complement strand
CCAACAGCTCCCGCTCCTTCGCATTCAACGCCACTTCGTCCCCCAACTCTCTCGGCCCTCCTGGCCGCAGCGTATGGGGACATTTCTATCGAGTCCGCTTGGGGACACTATCAAGGAGTCATGACAGCCGCCGCCTGCGACGCCGGGATCGATCGGCCGGCGGAGGGCGTGACCGCCCCACCGCCGGTTCGGCCTGCCGCGATACCACCCCACGGTCTCCTGTTGTCAGGCCGACGCTCATCGGGCCGAGAGCAAGGCGCGGCACGTACCGGCTGCCTGAGTGGGAGAGAACCATGCCGCTGATCCCCGGTTCGTGCGCCGGTCCGGCGCCGCGCACGACCTCGCCGGAGACGTCAACCGGACCGCTGATCCCCGAGGCGCTCCCGGTCGAGGGGCTGTCGGCGAAGATTGCGTGACCCTGGGCCGGGTCGGTTGTCGTGAACGTCACCTCGCCGTCGGCGGAGACGGCGGCCTGGGCGAGCGACATCACCTCCGGGTCGTCGGCCTGCTCGATCGTGCGCCGGTCTCCGGGCGACAGGCCGACGTGCCGGAGCGCCGACCGGCCTCGGACCGGAACGGGGGTGCGGGAGGCCGAATCCTCCTCGATCCCAGCCGTGTCTGTGAGGCGGAGGATCGGGATCGCGGCGGGCACCCTCAGCGCGCTCGCGACAAGCCGCAACTCCGGCGGGCCGTGTCGGCTTCCTCTGCGCGGCCTAGAATCGCTCCATGCCCGAGCCGACGCTCCGTGAAGTGCTCAACCGGCTGCGCTGGAGCCCGGCGGAGGACGGAGCCCCGGTGATACTGGAGGTGCGCAACCGCGAGGCCGGCGAGGAGCTCGTCGAGGGCGTCCGGTTCGAACACGTGACCGAGATCCTGGCCGCGGGCGTGTGTGTGGCGGACGGCACGTTTCTTCCCTACCATCGCTTCGTCTCGGTACGCAGGGGCGGCGCGGCGTTGTGGACCGCGAGGCCAAGGGAGGTCGGTTCGTGAAACGCGAGATGCTGATCGGCGGCAGCGCCGCCGGCGGGCCGGCCGAGCCGGCGCGGCTGAGCCTCGACGCCCTCACGACGCACGGCGTGATCCTGGGCATGACCGGTTCCGGCAAGACCGGCCTGGCTGTAGTCATTCTCGAGGAACTGGCCCGCCACGGCGTGCCGCAGCTCGTCTGCGACCTGAAGGGCGACCTGACGAACCTGCTCTTGACCTTCCCGCAGCTCCGGCCGGCGGATTTCGCCCCGTATCTTCCGGTGGGCGTGGCAGCGGCCGAGAGGGAATCAGCGGCCGAGGAAACGGCCGCGAAGTGGCGCCGGGGACTCGAGGAGTGGTCGATCGGCGAGGCCGAGATCAGATCCGTGCGCGAGAGGGTCTCGTGGCGCCTGCTCGTGCCAGGCTCGGGCGTCGCGCCGGTCAGTCTGTTGCCTGCCCTGGAACCGCCGGCGGGCTACGACCCGGACGTCGACCCGGACGGAGCTCAAGCGCGCCTCAACGGTACGGCCGCAGGCCTGCTCGCGTTGGTCGGCCGTGGCGGCGATCCGCTCACCGACCGTGACCATGTGCTGGTGGCCACGTTGCTCGATCACGCGTGGCGGCGCAAGGGCACGCTCGACCTGCCGGAGTTGATCCGGCAGATCGCCGATCCGCCGGTCGGTCAGTTCGGCGTACTCGACGCGGAGACGTTCTACCCGGGCAGGGAGAGGCAGGCGCTGTTGCAGGCATTCAACACGGTCCTCGCCAGTCCCGGATTCGCGGCCTGGACGCGAGGCGTGCCCCTGGCGATGCCGGAACTGCTCGGCTCCCCCGAGGAGCCACGCGCTTCGATCCTCTACCTCGCGCACCTCGCGGACCGCGAGCGCCTGTCGTTCCTGACGTTGCTGTTCTCCGAGCTGCTGTCGTGGACCCGCGCGCAACCGGGATCGGAAAACCTGCGCGCGCTGCTCTACATCGACGAGGTGCAGGGGATTCTACCGCCCTCGGCGATGCCCGCGACCAAACCGCCGCTCCTGACGCTGCTCAAGCAGGGGCGTGCGTTCGGCACCGGCGTACTGCTCGCCACGCAGAACCCGGTCGACCTCGACTACAAGGCGCTCGGCAACATCGGCGTCAAGCTGGTCGGTCGTCTGGACACCGAGAACGACAGGCGGCGCGCTCTCGCGGGACTGGACGTCGCCGGCTCCGGAATCGACGCCGTGGTGGCGGAGCTCGCACCGCGCCGGTTTCTGCTCGCCGGCGCGCGTGTCGGCGCGCCGCGGGCGATCTGCTCGCGCTGGGCGATGTCGTACCTGCGCGGGCCGATGACGATCCGGGAACTCAAGCCGCTGGTCGGCGCCAGCTCGATCATCGCAGCGGCTGCCCCGGCAAGACCCCGGCCGCCGGCACCACTCGTCTCCGGCGTGGACCAGGCATTCGGCGCGGGAGCGACGCTCTTTCCCCATGTGCTGGTCGAGGCGGAGGTTGTCTACCGCAAGGCCTCGCCGCCGGTGGAACGGCGCGTCGAGGGAGCCTGGTGCATCCGGATGGTCGACGGTGAGGGGGCGTGGGCCGGGATGCGGCCGGTGAACGCCTCAGCGCTCGTCCCCGTGCAACCGGCCGGCACCGTGCTCGGGCCGCTTCCACCCGATTCGGGGCGCCAGCTCACGTCGGCCGAGAAGGGGTTCATCGCCGAGATCGACAGCCGCGCGATCGAGGTGCTGTGGAACCGCTCCGTGAAGCTGGTCCAGGAGGAGGGCGAGAGCGCGGAGGCGTTCGCGGCTCGTTGCCGCGCCGCGGCGCCTGACGGCGGGGCGAAGGTGTTGGCTCTCCGTCGCAGGCTCGAAACGGCGCTGGAACGTCTCGACGGGAAACTCGCCAGGAAGCGCATGGACCTCCAGCACTGGCAGCAGGAGGCCGCCGCACGCGCGCGGGACAAGGGGGTGGCCGTCGCTGCCGGAGTCGGCGACGCCCTGATCACCGGACTCGGCGCGCTGCTCGGCGGCGGGCGGTCGCTCAAGACTGCGGTGCGCCGCGGCGCGAGCGCCGCGAAGACCTACTCGAGCAAGGACCGGATGGCGGACCGGGCCGCCGCCAAGGTCACACGCCTCGAGGAGGAAATCGCCGCACTTCAGAGCGAGCGCGAGCGCGTGTCCGGTCAGGCCGAACTGGAGATCGCCTCGCTCGCCGAGAGCGAGAGTCGCACGGCGACGGAGACGTTGCTGTTGACGCCGGCGCGCAAGGACATTTCGGTGCGACGGGTCCGACTTGCCTGGCTGGCCACGGAGGGAACGTGAACCGCGATTCGGCGGTGGCGGCGCTGGAAGAAGCCCTCGGCCACCGGTTTCGCGACCGGACGCTGCTCGACGAGGCCCTGCGCCACGCGTCCGCGGCGCACGAGCAGGGCGCACCGTCCTACGAAAGGCTCGAGTTCCTCGGCGACGCGGCGCTCTCGCACGTGATCGCCGCGCTGCTCTTCGATCGCTGGCCGGGAGCCGGCGAGGGCCAGCTCACGCGCGGCCGCGCCGCGCTCGTCCGCGAGGCGAGCCTCGACGTCCTGGCGCGAGCGATCGGGATTCCGGCGGCGCTCGAACTCGGTGGCCGGGTTTCCCCCTCGGCCGCGGTCAACGCGGACGCGCTCGAGGCGGTGCTGGGGGCGCTGCTCCTCGACGCCGGCTGGCGGCAATTCCGTGCCGCGGTGCGCAGGCTGTTCAAGGTGCCGCTCGCCGCGCTGGACCCGTTTCGGCTCGGGTTCGAGGAGCCGAAGAGCACGCTCCAGGAGCTGGCGCAGCGTCAGGGGCTGCGATTGCCGGTCTACCACCAGGTGGAGGTGCGCGGGCCGGAGCACGGGCGCGTGTACGTGTTCGAGGTGGAGTTCGACGGCCGCGCGCTGGCGCGTGGCGAGGGCCGCACCAAACGCGCCGCGCAACAGAACGCCGCGCGCGGCGCCCTCGAGGTGCTCTCCAGCGAGGAATGAGGCCGCCTCGAGCGTCGCGGGACCCCGCTTCGAGGCGCGGTCTCGCGCCTACCTGGAGAGGCTGACCGGCGCGATCGCGGGAACGCGCAGTTGGGCCAGTTCCTGCACGATACGCAGCTCGAGCGGCCGTGTGGCGTAGTGCTTCGAAGGCGTGTGGTCCCACGACGAACGGAAGTGGGCGACCAGACGCCCACTCCACTGCTCGAACGGCGTCGGCTCGAAGAGCAGGTCGCTGCGTGCCGCCTGCGTGTCGAGGACGATGTCCCGGTCGTGGCTGTACGGTGAGAATGCGGTTCCGACGTGCATGCGCTGCAGCCACTCCGAGGGGACGCAGGCGACCGCCGGCGTGCGCGCCATCGCGGCCGCGGCGGCGTCGACGAACTGGCGCACGGAAACCACCTCTCGTTGCGCCAGGTTGTACGCGCGGCCGAAGGTGACGGCGTTCATCAGGTTCGCCGCGATCACTTCCGCGATGTCCTCGACCCAGAGAAAGCCCCACGAATTGAGACCGCCGTCGGGCAGGATCAGCGGTCCGCCGTCGGCGATACGCTCGAGGTACGCCAGCGACCGTTCCGTATAGTCTCCCGGCCCGACGACCATGGGCAGGCGGAGCGAAGTTCCCGGAAACTGCCGCGCTTCCCACGCCTGCATGAGGGCCTGCTCGCATCTCCGCTTGTGGTAGGCGTACAGCCACGACGAGGCGGTCGACTCGTTCTTCGGCGTCAAGCGACCTGGGAAATCGTCCTCGCGGAAGGGAGAGAACAGGCCGTCGCGGATGAGGTAGACGGACGCGGTGGAAACGTGGATGAAGTGGCCGATACGCCCGTCGAGCTTCTCGATCGCGGCGCGGGTGTCCTCCTCGCGGAACGCGATGACGTCGATGGCGACGTCGAAGTCGCGCCGCGCGACGGCGCGCTGCAGTGTGGTCGGGTCGGAGCGGTCTCCGAGCACTCGACTGACGCGGGTGCCGAACGGATCCGCGGTCTTGCCCCGATTGAGAAGTGTGATGCGATGACCGTCGATGAGCAGCCGCTGCGCGACCGCGAGGCCGATGAAGCGGCTCCCGCCGATGATCAACACCCGCATCGGGATGATTCTATCCTAGCGCCCGCAGAAGGCTATTCGAGCGAGGCGGCGGCCCGGCTCGCCGCCTCGCGGGCGTCGGCGAGTTCGCCGGTCAGTGTGTCTGGGGGGGCGCCGCGCTCGATGCTCATCCCGATCTCTCCGGAGGCTGCCGCCGCCAGGCGCGCCACGCGTGCGCCGCAGTGCGTCTCCGGCTGGCCGGTGAGCGCGGCGACGAGGATCTCGGGCAGGCCGGCAGCCGTGCCGGCGGCGTGCCCGACCAGCGGCAAAAGGTGGCGCAGCGCGACGCGTTGCATTGCGGCGCTGGCCAGCGGTGCGCTCGACAGCGCCGTCGCGACCAGCTCGAGCAACACGACCGGCAGCGCGGCGGCGCACGCCGCGGTGTCGCCGGTGAGTTCGAAGCGTCCGGCCAGCGTCCGTCCGGCCGCCGCCCGGGCGAGCGCGGCGCGACGCAGCGGTTCGTCGCTCTCCCCCCGCCGCTCGCGGCGCCAGCGCGAGTTGTCCAGCACCAGCCGGACCAGCCGCTCGGCGTCCGTGCCGGCCATCAGCCAGGCGTCCGCCACCGACGAAGCGCGAGTGAAACCAGGGGCGTCGAGGCCGTTGACCAGCGAGAGCAGATCCCACGCCAGCGTCGGAGAGTCCTCGAGCGCGACCGGCTCGCCCGCCTCCAGGCGCACCGTCACCCGCGCGACGTCGTGCGGGCCGAGCGGCAGAAGCGGAGGTCCCTGGGTCACCCAGCGGTTGAGGAGTTCGCCGACCGCGAGCATCGTCCTGTGCGCCTCGGTGAACACCTGAGCGTCGAGGTACTCGCCCTCGAGATCGTCGGTGATCCGCCAGAACAGCGCCTCGACCGTCGGCGGATCGAGTGTCGTCGCGGGCTCCGGCGGGAGCTGGTCCGCCGGGGGCCGGGTGTCCACGTTGAACGCCGCCTCCATGACCAGTTTGGCGCACTCGAGTTCGAGGTCGATGTGGAGATTCTCGGTGACCGGCCAGGTCTGGTCGAAGACAAAACTGACCCGCTCCTCGCGCATGACCTTGCTGGCCAGCGCGATGGCCAGCGCCCGGCCCGACGCAACCAGGCGGTGGTGGTCGATCTCGGACTCTCGTTCGAGCACGGACGTGAACGCTTCTCCGGTGGTCTGCGCGATCGCGAGCGAACGGAGCAGGGCGCCGCGCTCGACGGTGCCGCGCCGGAGCAGCCACGAGGCGAGCCGCTCGGCAGCCCGAGACGACGAAGCGAACGCCACCTTGCCGCGGACGAAGTCGAAGGCGCGCGTCACGGCACCGGCGGTGAGCAAGAGCCGACCGCTCTGTCGCGACAAATGGAGCCATTCGAGCAGGTCGCCGAGGTGGAGGCGGTCGACAGTGCCCGAGAGAGCCAGCATCCCGACAAGTATGACAAAAAAGGCGCGCGCGCGTCTGCCCCTTCCTTTTCACGGGGGCCCCGGCGCGCGTCGTGAAGCCGGTCGCCGGGGCGGAAAAGCACGTAAGATGCCGCCTCCGGGAGGCGTTTCATGGACGCCGAGCGATATCGAAAGTGGAAAGGCGGCTCGTACGCGCCGGCCACGCCGCGCGAACGGGCGCGCTTCGTTACTCCTTCCGGCTTCGTGGTCGAGCCGACCTACGGCGCCTGGGACCTCCGGAACGACGCGGAAACGGGACTCGGCCTGCCCGGCGAGTACCCGTTCACGCGCGGTATCTACCCCTCGATGTACCGGGGCCGGCTGTGGACGATGCGCCAGTACGCCGGCTTCTCGACCGCGGTGGAGTCGAACCGGCGCTACCGGTACCTCCTCGAGCAGGGTCAGACCGGTCTTTCAGTGGCCTTCGACCTGCCGACCCAGATCGGATACGACTCGGACGACCCGATGGCGGCGGGTGAGGTGGGCAAGGTCGGTGTCGCGATCGACACGCTCGCCGACGTCGAGACGCTGCTCGACTCGATCCCGCTCGATCGGGTCTCGGTGTCGATGACGATCAACGCCACCGCGCCGATTCTCCTCGCGATGGTCCTGGCCGTCGCCCGGAGGCAGGGCGTGCGCTGGGACCAACTCCAGGGGACGATCCAGAACGACATCCTCAAGGAGTACATCGCCCGCGGCACGTACCGCTTCCCGCCCCGACCGAGCCTGCGCCTGATCACCGACGTGTTCTCGTTCTGTGGGATTCACGTGCCGAAGTGGAACACCATCTCGATCTCCGGCTATCACATCCGCGAGGCGGGCTCGACCGCGGTGCAGGAGGTGGCGTTCACGCTGGCGAACGCCCGCGAGTACGTGCGCGCGGCCCTCGTGGCCGGCCTCGACCTCGACGAATTCGCCCCACGGCTGTCGTTCTTCTTCAACTCACACAACAACTTTCTCGAGGAAGTGGCGAAGTTCCGCGCCGCCCGCAGGATGTGGGCGAGGATGATGCGCGAGGAGTTCGGGGCGAGAGACCCGCGCTCGTGGCTGCTCCGTTTCCACACCCAGACGGCAGGCTCGACGCTCACCGCGCAGCAACCGGAGAACAACGTCGTGCGCGTCGCGATCCAGGCGATGGCCGCAGTATGCGGCGGCACGCAGTCGCTGCACACCAACGCCAAGGACGAGGCGCTCGGCCTGCCCACCGAGGACGCCGTGACGCTCGCGCTGCGCACGCAGCAGGTGATCGCCCACGAGTCCGGGCTCGCCGATCTCGCCGACCCGCTTGGCGGCGCCTGGGCGGTCGAGGCGTGGACCGACCGCATCGAGGCCGAAGCGCTCGCCTACATCGAGCGGATCGAGGCGATGGGCGGCGCGCTGGCGGCGATCGAGCGGTCGTTCCAGCAACGCGAGATCCAGGAGGCGTCGTACCGCACGCAACGCGCCATCGAAGCGGGCGAGAGCGTCGTGGTCGGAGTCAACAGTTTCGCGGCCGCGAACCATGCGTCGATGCCGGTGTTCCGTGTCGACGAGTCGGTCGAGGAGGCACAGATCGCGAACCTTAGGGAGGTGCGGTCCAGGCGCGCCGGCGACGCGGTCGAGCGCGCGCTGGCGAGGCTCGAGGAGGCGGCCAAGGGCACGGACGCCCTGATGCCGCGAATCATCGACGCGGTCGAGGCCTACGCTTCGATCGGCGAGATCGCCGAACGCCTGGTCAGGGTGTTCGGCGAGTATCGGGAGGCGGTGACGCTGTGAAGACAGGGCACAGGGGACAGGAGAGGGGGGACGGGGTGGAATCCGGAGCGTCTGGTGGAGGCGGAGCGGACCGGAGTGACCGGAAGCGGCTTATCCCCAGCGCGCTGCTGACCGTCGTGCTGGCGGTCGCCGCCGGCGGCGCGGCCGATGCGGAGCGGGCGACGACACTGACGGTGTTGTTCACCTCCGACGTCCACGGCCGGGTGCTGCCGTTCGACGACGTGCGGGAGCGCCCCGCGCGGGGTTCGCTGGCGCAGGTCGCGACGCTGGTCGGTCGCGTGCGCGAGGAGGCGCGGAACGTCGTCGTGCTCGACGGCGGCGACGCGATCCAGGGCACTCCCCTCGCCTACTACGGCATCGCCGCGCCCGGAGCCGCAGGGGAAGACCCGACGGTGGCCGGGATGAACGCGGTCGGCGTCGACGCGGCGGTCCTCGGCAATCACGAGTTCAATTTCGGGCTCGAGATCTTGGGCCGGTCGATCGGCCAGTCGTCGTTCCCCTGGCTGGCCGCCAACCTGAAGGGTGCCGCGGCGGCCGGATTGAGCGTCGGGGACGAGATTGTCATCACACGCGGCGGTGTCCGGATCGGCGTACTCGGACTGACGAACCCCAACATCCCGCGCTGGGATCCTCCGGGGCACTGGCGCGGACTGGAGTTTCTCGACCCCATCGAGATTGCACGGCGGCGGCTGGCGACGTTGCGCGCCAGGGCCGACATCGTGGTCGTGGTCGCCCACACCGGGTTCGAGCGCGATCTCGACTCGGGCGAGGGGGACGACAGCGAACACGAGAACTTTGCATATCGTCTGGCGCAGCTCGAGGGGATCGATCTGCTTCTCACCGGGCACACCCACCGCGACATCGCGCCGCGCCAGTTCGGCCGCACGGTGATCGCACAGCCCGGTCGGTGGGCCGAATACGTGACGCGTGTCGACCTGTCCTTGACACGCGTCGGCCGGCGCTGGCGGGTCGAGGGGTGGCAGGGGAGCAACCTCCCGACGGGCGAGGAGAGTGCCGACCCCCGCGTGACGGCCGCCGTCGCGGGTCTTCACGAGCGCGTGAACCGGGAGCTTGCGCGACCGCTCGGAACGCTCGCCGCGCCGCTGCGCCTGGCCGGCGCCCCCACCGCCGACGACCCGTCGGTGGACCTGGTTCACGCCGTGCAGCTCGAGGCCACCGGCGCGCAGCTCTCGCTCGCCGCGCCGCTCGGGGGTCGAGAGGAGTTCCCCGCGGGTCCGCTCACGCCACGGCTCGCGCACGCGCTCTACCCGTATCCCAACACGCTGACCGTCGTGCGCCTCTCCGGCGCGCAACTCAAGGACGTCCTCGAACACGCCGTGCACGGCTGGGTCGGCGTCGAGTGCGCCGTCTCTGGGTGCGTGGCGCACCGCGACGGGCGCGTGCCGGTGTACGCGTTCGACACGCTCGCCGGCGGCACGTACCTCGTCGATCCGCAGGCTCCGGCGGGCAAGCGGATACGGGGGCTTCGGGTGGAGGGTCGGCTGGTCGGGGCGGAGGAGACGTTCACCGTGGCGATCAACTCGTATCGCGCGGTCGGCGGGGGCCACTTCCCCCACCTCGACACCGCGCCGCGCGTGGCCGAGATCGACCGGCCGATGGTCGAACTCCTCGTCGACTTCTTCGCGCGTCGGGGCACGGTCACTCCGGGCACGGACGACAACTGGGCGTTCACGCTGCCGTTGCGAGAGGCCGTCCAGGCCAGGCCGGCGGCGCGCTGAGAGGCCAGACCGACGGCGTGCGTCACCGCGTTGCGGAGCGGTCGGCGGGCGCGGTCACCCCTCGAGGGCCGCGACGACGTCGAGGATGCGCCGCGTGCCGAACTTGGGCAGGCGGAGATAGCCGGACCACGCGGCCGCCGCCAGTGTTCCGTCGAGGAGCCACTCGCGCAGCCAGTCGGCGGCGCAACCCGGGTCGTCCTGCTTCATCCCGGCGCCACGCTGGATCGCCCATCTGCGGTTGAGCCGCTCGTGCGCCCCAACCGGCCGAGAGAAGACGAGCGGGATACCGAGCGCGGCGTAGAAGGTCAATTCGCTGGGTTTGGTCCAGAGAATGTCGGTGCGTTCGAGCAGGCCGTTGAAGCGTCGGTAGTAGCGGGTGAAATCGCTCTCGCACAGGATCTCGATCCCGTCACCGAAACGCTCCGCGAGTCCCGCGCTCTCGACTCTTCGCTGGAACCGTAGTCCGATCTCGGGGCGGGTTCCCGCCACCATCGCCAGCCGCAGGCGGCGCTCGAGCAGGGAGCGGCGGAGCGAGGGCAGGAAAGCGTCCGCCAGTTCGGCCTGGGCGCCTGCGCCGCCGACCGCGAAGGTGACGAGCGGCGGCTCACCCTCGTGCTCCCTGGGCAGGGCACCGAAGAAATGGGCAAGCTCTCCTCCGACCTGCTCGCGAAAAGCCCCCGCCGGGTCGAGCCGCACCAGGCGCGCGGCGAGGTTGCGTCGGAGCGTGTTGAGGTCGTCACCGCCGGCGAGCTCGGCCGGCAGCGGGAACCCGGTGAGGTGGATCCTCGCCGCGGGCACGCCGTAGGCGCGCAGGCGGCGGACGGCGCGTTCGGTCGGTGCGCAGTAGTGGATCGCCGTGTGCTCCGGGTGACGAGGCACCCACACGCGATTGAGGTCGGTGTCGGTCACCACGCAGACGACGCGCTCGATGTCGGAAAGCTCGGCGATCACGGCAGGCGCGTAGAAGGTGGTAAGGAGCGTGCTGTTCTGCCGGCGGAGGTGGCCGACGAGCCCGTCGCCGAGACCTCGGCGGACCATCCGCTCCAAGCCACCGACCGCGGCGGTCGGCCGTGACTGGTCGCGGCGGGGATAGAGGTGGGGGATCGCGGTCAGACCGTCGAGCAATGCGCGCAGCGGCCGCCCGACCACCGGAAGCTGCGAGGTGCGCGAGACGAACTCGTACGCCGCGCGCGTGCGCTGCCACAGCGCGCGCTCCTCGGCGCCCGCGAGAGGGGGGCGGTCGGCCTCGAGCACGTCCGTGGCGAGCGCGTCGGCCAGGGCCCGGGCCGCGCGCAGGTGGCCGTACCCCATCTCGACCGCCACGACCGTCACTGGTCGCCGGGAGGTTTCGGTCATGACGTGGCGGAGGATAGCAACCCTCGGCGAGGCTCCCTTCACGGGAGCTTCGCGGGATCTTCACCGTCGGCCTCGAACGTGAAGTCGTGGCGGTGTGGCTTCTCGCCTTTGTCGTGTCACTCGGGCTGGCTGCCCTGGCCCTGATGGCGTTCGCGCAACGCCGGCACCTCGCCGGCCCGTCTCCCGGTCCGCCCGGGACACGGGGCGGCGTCTCGATCCTCAAGCCGCTCAAGGGAGTGGACGCCGGGTTGGAGGGCAACCTGGCGAGCTTCTTCACCCTCGACTACCCGGAGTACGAGGTGCTGCTCGGAGTCCGCGACGCCGACGACCCTGCGGTGGACGTGGCGCGCCGCGTCGCCGCAGCTCACCCGCGGGTTCCGTCGCGCGTCGTCGTCGACGGCCGCGAGGTCGGTCTCAACCCCAAGGTCAACAACCTCGCCAATCTGGCGCGGCACGCCCGACACGATCTCCTGCTCATCTCGGATTCCAACGTTCGCGTTGACCCCGGCTACCTCGAGGATCTCGTCAGTCACCTCGGCGAAGAGGGCGTCGGCCTGGTTTCCTCTCCGATTCGCGCCGGGCGCGGTGCGACCGTAGGGGGTGAGATCGAGTCGTTCCAGCTCAACACGTTCGTGATGGGCGGCGTGGCGGCCTTGCACGAACTGTTCGGCGGCGTGTGCGTCGTCGGAAAGTCGATGCTCATCTCGAAGTCCGTGCTCGACAGGCTGGGCGGTTTTCGCTTCCTGGGACGGTACCTCGCGGAGGATCAGGTGTGCGGCGAGGCCGTGGCTCGCCTCGGCCTGCGCGTTGCGTTGTCGTCCCGCCCGATCGAGAACACCCTCGGCCTCCTCGACGTGAGGGGCTTCCTGGCCCGGCATCTGCGCTGGGCGCGCATCCGGCGGAGGATGAGCCCGGCAGGCTACGCCGGCGAACTGCTGCTCCAGCCGGTCTTCCTCGCGGCGATCGGGCTTGCGATCATGCGCGACGTTCGGTCCGCCGCCCTGCTCGGGGCAGCCGTCGCGGCCTCCTCGCTGATCGGACTGGTCTCCGAACGTGCCGCCGGCGTGCGGCGGCACCCACTGGCGTACCCGCTCCTCGTCCTCGCGCGGGATCTGCTTGTCGGGTGTTGCTGGGCGGTGCCGTTCTTCACCCGACGGGTCGCGTGGCGCGGCAATCGCTTCGTTCTCGGCCCGCGCACCCTCCTGATCCCCGAGGCCGGAAATGAAGCGACGGCACCGTCCGTGCCGGATGACGTCACCGGCGGCGCGGCGCTGGCCGGGACCGGTTAGCGAATCGCGCCCGCAGGCGGTTCGACTCCGGCGAGGCGCGAGACGAACGCGGCCACGTCGGTGAGGACCGCCTCCGAAAGACGCGACCGCGGAACACCGGCGCCACGCGCCAGCCACAGCGCGCCAAGATCGCGGTGGTGCGACAGGAAGCCGTGCTGACCGACGAGATCGGTCGGCTCGTGGACCCGGCCGCCGACCCTGCCGGTCGGCACGTACCCCGGTTTGAGGAACACCACCAGATCGCCGGAGTTGGGGTGATCGAGGCCCCACTTCGCTGCCTCGTCGCGGCGAGCCATCGCCTCGACGACCGCTTCGCCGTCCGCCTCGAGGAGCGCCAGTACGCGTGCCGCCTGGCGCACCACCTCGTCACGCTCGCCGTCCGCCACCGGACCGACCGGCGCGAGATTGACGTACACGTGCGCGACGCCGCCCGAGCAGACGGCAAAGGCACGCGACGTCGGGGCCAGACGCGGGCCGCGCGGGCCGTCCTCGGTCTCCGCCAGGCCGGCGCGGCGCAGCGCCTCGTTGACATGGATCGCCTCCCACACCGGCACCATGCCGTGGTCCGAGACGACGACCAGCGCGTCGCGCGACAGGTCGAGGCTGCGGGCGAGTTCGCCGACGCCGCGGTCGGCGATGCGCAGCACCTCGTCGATCGCCCCGGCCGCGACCGCCTGGTTCGCCTGCGACCACGCCGTCTGGCGCGGGTCGCGCAGCGTGAAGGCGTGGCCCACCTCGTCGACCACGGGCTGGTAGGCGAGGAGCAGGTCGAAGCGCTCGCCGCGCACCGCGGCGATGGCGGCGGCTGTGAAGAACCGCGAGAAGCGCGCCGCCTGCGCGAGATAGTCGCGAATTCCGATGCCGCCCTCGCCCTTCACCCCGCGTTGGAGGTGAACGTCGTCAGGCGCACCGGGCCAGAACGACGCCTCGCTCTCGATTCGCTCGCGGAACGCGCGCGGATACGCTTCGACGGTGTTGAACGCGCCTCGGTAGAAACGAACCTCCGCGAGGTCCGGGCTCAGCGACTGCAGCAGACACCAGGCGCCGATCGTGCGCATGCCTCCGTCTGGATGAGGGGCGCGCACCCAGAGCGGGAACCACTCGTCGACGCGCGCGCGTCCGAACGTCCCGTTGAGGGGATCCGTGTCCTGGTCGGCGATCAGCGTGTCGTAGCTCTTCAACCCGTCCTCGACCGTGTCCAGGGCGGTGAGGACGAACACCCCCGGGGTGGTCGCCTCCCCGGCGCGCAGGCCGACTTCTATCGTCGCGGACCGCGGTGGCGCCTCCGACTCGCTGGTCGGGTCGCCGCTGGCCGGCGAGAAGTCGGCGCTGCCGAGGCGAACGATCGCGGAACGCGCGAACGGCGTGTTGACGTAGACGAGACCAAATGCCGCGGTGCGTTCCGGGGCGCGGCCGTCGCAGCCGGGGAAGGTGATCACGCCCGCCCTCTTCCCCTGCCTGCGGAACGACTGCCACAACGTCTCCGCTCCGATCGGGGCGTCGAATCCTGAGACCGTGGCGCCGAAGCCGGCGCCGGGGAGGCGGAAGACGTTGGAGACGATGCCGGTGCCCGACGGCGGGGCGCCGGTGGCGATCGAAACGTGGTTGACCGATGTCAGGGAGGGGTTCACCGGGCGGACCCGGTCGACCGCGAACCCTGCTCCCTCGAACGCCGAAAGACCGTCGGGGTCGCGGTACACGCCGCGGTGCGCGGCGTCGCGGTGGGCGGTGCCGGCCAACCCGTCGATCGAGAGGAGCACGACGCGCCCAGCGTGCGTTCCCACGCCGACCGAAGCGGCAGGCGGCGCGGTGCCGCGACAGGACGTGAGCGCGAAAGCGAGGAGGAGAGCCGCAAAGGATGACGGGCGCATTCCACGAGTGTAACGACTGAGGCCGACGGACTGGCAACAGCCCCGCGGCCCGGGCGCCTCGGTGCCTTCGAGCGCGGAGCCTGAGGTGCGACGGCATCGCTTGCCCAGGTTCCTCGGGGATGGCCGGGCGCCTCTCCGTCTGGCGGCGAAAACACTTGACTTGTCAGGGAAATCGGAGAAGTCTTCACACCGTCTTCACAGGTTTCGGTTGAAATCCGGCCGCGGCGACGCCGCGGGGAGGACAGAGATGAAGAGACGGCTCGATGTCGGTATGGCGTGCGCTGCTCTGCTCGTCGGCGCGGCGGCTGCGGGGCAGGTGGTCAAGGTGGACGCGGCGATCGCTCCGTACCAGAAGGGCGCTTCGGTTTCCGGGAACCTCAACTCGGTCGGTTCGGACACGATGAACAACCTCCTCACGTACTGGGCGGAGGGCTTCGCGAAGGTCCACCCGCTGGTCCGCGTCCAGGTCGAGGGCAAGGGCTCCTCGACGGCGCCGCCGGCGCTGCTCGCCGGCACTGCTCAGCTCGGGCCGATGTCGCGTGACATGAAGGACTCGGAGATCGAATCGATCGAGAAGCGCTACGGCTTCCCGCCGATCGAGATCAGCGCGGCGCTCGACGTGCTCGCCGTCTACGTCAACAAGGACAACCCGGTCCAGTCGCTGTCCCTGCCCGAGGTCGATGCGTTGTTCTCCAAGGGCCGCAAGGGTGGCTTTCCGAACGACATCACGTCCTGGGGCCAACTCGGGCTCAAGGGCGACTGGGCGAGGAAGCCGATGTCGCTGTACGGGCGCAACGCCGCCTCCGGGACTTACGGGTTCTTCAAGGAGCATGCGCTGTACAAGGGCGACTTCAAGGATACCGTCAAGGAACAGCCCGGTTCCGCGTCGGTGGTCCAGGGGGTGACCGAGGATCTGGCCGGGATCGGCTACTCCGGCATCGGCTACCGGACCTCCGGCGTGCGCGCGATTCCGCTGGCGAGCTCGGTGAAGGGACAGGCGTACGAACCCAGCTACGAGAACGCGCTGTCCAAGAAGTACCCGCTGTCGCGCTACCTGTACATCTACGTCGTTCGCGACCCGCGCACGCCGATCGATCCGCTCACCGGCGAGTTCCTCCGCTTCGTTCTCTCGCGCGAGGGTCAGGAGATCGTCGTCAAGGATGGCTTCCTTCCCCTGCCCGCGAACGTGGTCGAAGAGCAGTTGGCGAAGCTGAAGTAGTTCCGTGTGGAGGCACCGGGACCGGCGGCGGCGGCCGTCGGCCCGGAGCCAACCGGCGGAGGAACGAATCGCGATGGCGCATAGGAACTCCTCCCGCCTGCACCGCGCACGGGCGGTCGATCGCCTGGTCGCGGGTGCGATCACGGCGGGCGGTTCGTTGATTCTGCTCGCTGTCGCGTTCCTCATGGCGTTCCTGGTCCGCGAGACGCTGCCTCTGATGCGGGGGGCCGAGTTGGGTTCGGTCGCATCGGCGCCGGCTCCGGCCCGAGCGCTCGCGGCCTTCGACGACGAGTATCGCGAGAACTCGATGATCATCGCGGATGACGCGACGCTCCACATCCTGACAGCCGCGGGCGGGACGCGCAGCCTGGCGCTCGAGAATGCGCGCCCCCCGCTGTCCGCCGCCGCGTTGAGCGCGGACGGCCGCGCAGTGGCCGTCGTCGACGCGGAGCAGACGGTCCGGGTGTACTCCTTCCGCATGCGGCCAACGTGGGCGGGGGGTCGGAGGGCGCTCGAACCGAACCTGGACTACGTCGACTCGTGGCCGTCGGGCGGGCAGATTCGGCTGCTCGCGCTGAGCGCCCACGAGGACGCTCACGTCGTCGTGATCGGGACCGACGACGGCGCTGCGGTGCTGAGGGTCGGTGAGGACGCTCCCCGCCAACTGGCGCTGGGCGCGGCGGCGACGGCCGCCGCGATCGCACGCGACGGCAGGCAGGTCTGGATCGCGTCCGAGCGGCGCTTGACCTGGTTCGATCTCGGGGCCGGCGCCGACGAGCCGGTTGCCCCGGTTGCCGCGATGCTCGCGGCGCCGGCGACGGCGATGACCGTGGTTCTGGGCGATGTCACGTGCCTCGTCGGTGACGCGTCCGGGACCGTTACCGCCTGGCAGGTCGTCGCGGGGTCGGTGGCCGGCGAGCGCGAACTGGATCGCGCGGGCAGCTTCGCCGGTTCGGGGCAGGTGACCGCGCTCGCCCCCTCGGAACGGGACAAGTCGCTTCTCATCGTCCGCCCCGAGCGGGCGACCGTCGCTCACCTGACGACGCGCAGGGAGCTCGGCGAAGTGCCGGAGTTCCCATTGAACGCGCGCTTCGCGCGGTTCTCGCCGCGCCGTGACGGCATCGTGGCGCTCGGCGGGGACGGTCGCCTGCACCGGTGGAGCCTCGACCTGCGCCACCCGGAAACGTCGTTCACCTCGCTCTTCCTGCCTGTCCGGTACGAGGGGTTCGTCGAGCCCGAGCTGGTCTGGCAGTCGACCGGCGGGACCAGCGCCTTCGAACCGAAGCTGTCGCTGATGCCGCTCCTCGTCGGCACCTTCAAGGGTGCTCTGTTCGCCCTGCTCTTCTCGGCCCCGTGCGGGGTGGCGGCGGCGCTGTACGTCAGTCAATTCGCCCCCAACCGCCTGCGCGTGGTCGCCAAGCCGCTCGTCGAATTGATGGCGGCGCTCCCGTCGGTGGTGATCGGTTTCGTCGCGGCGCTCCTCCTCGCTCCTCTGGTCCAGGTCAACCTGCTCGGCACGCTGCTGCTCGTGGTCATGCTGCCGATCGCCGTCGTTCTCGCGGCCGCCGGCTGGAGCCTGTTGCCTCGTGGACTCGGACGCCGCGTGGGCCTGTGGTTGGAACTCGGCGCCGTGGCGGCGACCATGGCCGTCACCATCGCGGTGGCGTTCGGCATCGACGGCTGGCTCGAATCGGCGCTCTTCGGCGGGAACTTCCTGACCTGGCTGCACGACGCGGGAATCGCCTACGACCAGCGCAACGCCCTGGTGGTCGGCTTCGCGCTCGGGTTCGCGGTCATCCCGATCATCTTCACGCTCGCCGAGGACGCCTTCTCGAATGTGCCGCCCAGTCTGGTCTCGGCGTCGCTCGCCCTCGGTGCGACGCGCTGGCAGGCGGCGAGCACCGTCGTGGTTCCGGCGGCGTCGCCCGGACTTTTCGCCGCCGTGATGACCGGACTCGGGCGCGCGGTCGGCGAAACCATGATCGTGCTGATGGCGACGGGCAACACGCCGGTGTTGTCGCTCTCTCCGTTCAACGGCATGCGCACGATGTCCGCCTGCATCGCCGTCGAACTTCCCGAGGCCGCGCACGGCGACACCCTGTACCGGGTGCTGATTCTGACCGCCCTGTTGCTCTTCTTGATGACGTTCGTGATCAACTCGCTGGCCGTCATGGTCGCGGCGCGCCTGCGCAGGCGCTTCGGGAGGTTGGCGGCATGAGCGGGCTGCGCTCCTGGTTGGCCGACGGAGTGGCGCAGCGCTGGTTGAGCGCCGCCGCCATCATGCTCTCGCTCGGCATGATCGGTGGGTTGGTGGTCGTCGTGGTGGTGATCTCCGGCGCCGCGTTCTGGCCCCGGCCGCTCGTCGAGTTCACGCTGGCGGACGGCAACCGAGTCCTGGGCGAGGAGACCGAGCGCGAGCCCGACACCGCCACCGCCGGCCGGATCAGGACCCGTATCAAGGTCGCGAACCGGGAAGTGCTCGGCGCCGACTTCCGTTGGGTGCCCGACACGGAAGTCGTCGCACGCCGGCTGCCGGCCGATGCCTGGCTGCTCGAGCGGCGCGAATACGGAGCGTTCCACGGGTTCCCTGTCGCGTTGAGCGTCGAGACGGGGTCGGTGGCGGCGGGTGATCCCGCGTTCCCGTCCACGCTGGGGACAGCGATGGCCCGGGCCCGCGCGCTGCTCGCCGAGGAGCGACAACTGCTCCGCAGGGTCGACCGCCTCCACGCACCGGTCGCGGCGCTCGAACGCAAGATCACCGCCGCCGAGCGGCGCGGACGCGACGTCACCACGCTCAGGGAACGTCGCGACGCGGTGGCGGCCCACGAGCAGGCGGAACTCGGCGGCGTGCTCGAGAAGCTCCCGGCGATCCGCGAGCGCCTGAGTCGGGAATCCCTGCTGATGCGGACGACCGACGGCGTGGAGAAGAGCGTGCCGATCTCGGCCATCGTCCGCGCCATGCCGGTCAACGCCTTGTCGACCTCGCAGAAGCTGTCCGTCTACGCGTCGCGCTGGAGCGAATTCCTGTTCGACGAACCGCGTGAGTCGAACACCGAGGGAGGGATCTTCCCGGCGATCTTCGGCACCGCTCTGATGGTCATGCTCATGACCATCGTGGTCGTTCCCCTCGGAGTGGTCACCGCGGTCTACCTCAACGAGTATGCCCGCGACACGTTCTTTACCCGGGCGGTGAGGCTCGCCCTGGCCAACCTTGCGGGCGTGCCGTCCATCGTGTTCGGCGCCTTCGGCCTGGCGTTCTTCGTCTGGACGCTGGGGGGCGCCCTCGACCGTCTCTTCTTCGCCGACGTGCTGCCGAATCCGACGTTCGGCACCGGCGGCATCCTGTGGGCCTCGCTGACTCTGGCCCTGCTCACCGTGCCGGTGGTCGTGGTCGCGACCGAGGAGGGGCTGCAGGCCGTTCCGCAGGCGGTGCGCGACGGGGCTCGCGCGCTCGGCGCGACGCGCTGGCAGACGCTGCGGCGCGTGGTGCTCCCGTACGCCTCGCCCGGCATTCTCACCGGGGCGATCCTGGCCGTGGCGCGCGGGGCAGGCGAAGTCGCGCCGCTCATGCTCACCGGTGTCGTGAAGCTGGCGCCGGCGCTCGCCGTGGACTTGCAGCCGCCGTTCCTCCACCTCGATCGCAAGTTCATGCACCTTGGCTTTCACATCTACGACGTCGGCTTCCAGTCGCCCAACGTCGAGGCCGCCAAGGCGATGGTGTACGTCACCGTGCTCGTACTGCTCGTGCTGGTCGTGGCGCTCAACCTCACGGCGATCGCATTGCGCACCCGTCTGCGCCGACGGCTGAGGAGCGCGGCGGTATGAGCGACTCCACGCCGGCACTGTCGACGCGCGCGCTGGTTGCCGGTTTCGGCGGCACGGAGGTTCTCAAGGAGATCACCCTCTCGGTGTCTCCGCGCCAGATCACGGCACTGATCGGCCCGTCGGGGTGCGGCAAGTCGACCCTCCTGCGTTGCTTCAACCGGATGAACGACCACCTGGCCGGTTTCTTCCACCGGGGCCAGGTCAAGGTCGGCGAGCGCGACGTGTACGACACCGGCTGGGCGTTGGAGGAACTCCGTTTCCAGGTCGGCATGGTCTTCCAGAAACCGAATCCGTTTCCCATGTCGATCCGGGAAAACGTCCTGTTCGGGCCGTCGATCGCCGGAGAGACGGATCCGGCGACGCTCGACGAGGTCCTGGAGAGGTCGCTGCGCGGCGCGCAGCTGTGGGATGAGGTGAAGGACCGCGTCTCCGACTCGGCGCTCCAGCTCTCCGGCGGCCAGCAGCAGCGTCTGTGTATCGCGCGAGCGCTCGCCTCGTCACCGGCCACCCTGCTGCTCGACGAGCCCGCGTCGGCGCTCGACCCCATCGCGACCGCCAAGCTCGAGGAGACCCTCGCCTCCCTTGCCGCCGAGGTGACGATCCTGCTCGTCACTCACAACCTGCAGCAGGCCGGCCGCATCGCGCACAGAACCGCTTTCCTCTACCTCGGAGAGCTGATCGAGGAAGGGGAGACGACACAGCTCTTCACGAACCCCCGGCAGAGACTCACCGAGGAGTACATCACCGGCCGGTTCGGATAGGAGAACGAGGATGGAACGACCCCTGGAGCACGAACTCGAGGAGATCAAGAAGCTGCTCCTGACCATGGCCGGTGAGGTCGAACGCCAGTTGGACCTGGCGGTTCGCGCGGTCGTCGAACGTGACAGCGAACTCGCCCAGCGGGTGATCGACGGCGACGAGGTCATTGATCGTCGTGAGATCGAGGTCGACCATCGCGTCATCGAGGCGATCGTCCGGGAGCGTCCGCTGGCAAGGGACCTGCGCTTCGTCGTGACGACGATCAAGATCGCCCCGGATCTCGAGCGCGTGGCGGACCACGCCGTGAACATCGCGGAGCAGGCCGTGCGCCTCAACCGCGTGCCTCCGGTCAAGCCGTTCATCACCATTCCGCACATGGCGCGCACCGCGACTGCGATGGTGCGCGACTCGATCACGGCGTTCGTCTCGGGCGACACCGAGCTGGCGCGCGACGTGATCCGCAGGGACGACGAGGTCGACGCGATGCACGAGCAGGTGTTCCGCGAGCTGCTCACCTACATGATGGAGGACCCCGGGACGATCACCCGGGCCCTGTCGCTGCTCCTCATTTCGCGGTCGCTGGAGAGGATCGCGGACCAGGGAACGAATATCGCGGAGCAGGTGGTCTATCTGGTCGAGGGGCAGGACATCCGACACACGCACGGAGAGGCCGCTCAGTCGTGAACGCCTCGTCCCCCCGCTTCCGGCTCGATCGCGTGTCGTGTTTCTACGGCAAGGCGCAGGCCGTGCACGAGGTGACGATGGACATCCCGACCCAGGGGGTGACCGCCTTCATCGGTCCGTCGGGATGCGGCAAGTCGACGATCCTGCGCTGCTTGAACAGGATGAACGACGTGATCACCGACTTCACCGTGACCGGCAGCGTGCTGCTCGACGGCGAGGACGTCAACGCGCCTGCCGCCGACGCGGTTGCCCTGCGGCGACGCGTCGGTATGGTCTTCCAGCGCTCGAACCCGTTCCCCTCGTCGATCTTCGACAACGTCGCCTATGGGTTGCGCCTGCACGGCGCACTCAGCCGTCCGGAACTCGAGCTGCAGATCGAGGAGGCGTTACGCGCGGCGGCGCTGTGGGACGAGGTGAAGGACCGGCTGGAAGTCCCGGCGTCCTCGCTGTCCGGGGGGCAGCAGCAGCGCCTGTGCATCGCCCGCGCGCTGGCGGTGCGACCCGAGGTCCTTCTCTTCGACGAGCCGGCGTCGGCGCTCGACCCGATCTCGACGGCTCACGTCGAGGAACTGGTGCTCGAGCTGGGGCGGAAGCTCACCGTTGTGATCGTCACGCACAACCTGCAACAGGCAACGCGGGTGGCCGACCGGACGGCGTTCTTCCTGCTCGGCAGACTTGTCGAGTTCGCGCCGACGCTCGAACTGTTCACGAATCCCCGCGATGCACAGACTGAAGCCTACGTCTCGGGACGGTTCGGATGAGCGCACACATCTTCCTCGTCGAAGACGACCCCGACATCGCCCAACTGGCCCGGCGGCACCTCGAGCGGACCGGCGAGTTCGAAGTCGAGGTGTTCGCCACCGGCCGCGACTTCCTCGCCGCCTGCGAGCAACGCCTCCCCGATCTCGTGGTGCTCGACCTCAACCTGCCCGACACCGACGGACTCACGCTGTGCCGCGAGGTGCGCTCGTGGGACGCCACCCGGGCGATGCCGATACTCATGCTCACGGCGCGCGCGGGCGAGGCCGACCGGGTCACGGGACTCGAACTCGGCGCCGACGACTACGTGATCAAGCCCTTCTCGCTGCGCGAACTCGCGGCGCGGGTGCGCGCCCTGTTGCGTCGCGTGCAGTGGGAGCGCGGCGTGCCCGGCGGGGTGTACCGCGACACGCGGCTGGAGGTCGACGGGGCCCGCTTCCGGGTCGCCTGGAAGGGCGAGGAGGTCCACCTGACCCGACGCGAATTCGAGGTGCTCTGGCACCTCATCTCGCTGGGAGGCAGGGTGGCGAGCCGGGAGCAGATCCTCGACGCGGTGTGGGGGCTGGCGTCGCAGGTGGACGCGCGCACCGTGGACGCCCACATCCGCACGCTCAGGCGTAAGCTGGGCGAGGACGTGATCGAGACCCTGATCGGCTCCGGCTACCGATTCAAGGCGGCTGTGTGAGATTCCGCCGCGGTCCCGGGATGCTCGTCGGCACGGCGACGCTGGTCGTGTTGTGCGTCGGCCTCGCCCTGGCGGAGCGCGCCGAAGCCCGGCGCGCCAGGGAGCGAGTGATCGTGTCCCTCAAGCAGGGCGTCGAGGCGATGCGGCCGCGCGCCGGCGCGCTCTTCGCGCTCGGCTCCGCCGAGGCCGACGCGGAGATCCGCCAGTGGGCGGCGGCGTCCGGGTATCGCGTCAGCCTGATCGCCCACGACGGCAGGGTCCACGCGGATTCCTGGACGCTTCCCGATCTGCTCGGCCGCCTCGAGGACCACAGCCGGCGACCCGAGGTCGTCACGGCCCGCAGCGGCGGTCTCGGTGTGGCGAGCCGCCGCTCCGTGACGACGACGCGCACCATGACGTACGTGGCAGCGCAGGTCGGCGGCCCGGGTCGTCCCGGTGGGTTCCTGCGCTTCGCGCACGAGCACGAGCCGCACCCGTTCCCGTGGGGCGCCGCGGGGGTGGCGCTGCTCGCGTCGGTCGTCGCCGGATTCGTGGCGCGGCAGTGGGAGAACCGCCAGCATCGAGCCGTCTCGCGGCACCTGGCGGGATGGGCCGAACTGCCCTCCGGCGCCGAACTGGCGGCGCTGGCGGAAGAGGTGGACCGGCGCTTCCGGGCGAAGCGCGAGGAGCTGGAGCGCGAGGCCGAGGTGTCCCGATCCGCGCTCGCCGAGGTCGGCGAGGGTGTCGTGCTCATCGACGGCGACGGCGTCGTGCGCTTCGCCAACCCGACCGCGGTGAGGTTGCTCGGCCGTGATCTGCTCGCCGGCCGCCCCCTGGTCGAGGCGACGCGCTCGCCTGAGCTTCTCGCCGCCGTGCGCGAGACGTTGGCGCGCCACGAGGCGACCCACACATCGGCGCCCGGATCGGAGAGTGCCGAACTGGCGGTTCGCGTCTGCCCGCTTCCTCATCCGGTGCTGGCCGCGGCGATCGTCATGCACGACTTGCGCGGCGAACGCAGGCTGGAACGGGCGCGCCGGGCGTTGGTCGCCGATCTCGCCCACGAGCTGCGCACGCCGCTCACCGTGCTCGGCGCCCTGGCCGAGGAGTTGAAGGAGGAGGTGGACTCTGATCTGGCCGCCACGCTCGAGCGCCAGGTGCGTCGACTCCAGGCGTTCGCCGAGGAACTCGAGGAGCTGGCGGCCATCGAATCCGGCCAGGTCAAGCTGCACCGCGAGCGCGTCGACGGGTTGGAGGCCGCCCGTCAGGTGGTCAGGGAGGCCGCGGGGAGCGCGGCCAAGGCCGGGGTGTCCGTCACGGTCGACGGAACCTCCGCCGTCCTCGACACCGACCCGGTCCGACTCGGGCAGGTGCTCGGCAACCTCGTCGACAACGCGATCCGCTACAACCGTCCGGGCGGTTCGGTCAACGTGTCGGTTGCGCCGGTGGAAGGGTGCGTCCGATTCCGCGTCGAGGACACGGGCCTCGGGATTCCGGCGGCGGACATCGATCTGGTGTTCCAGCGCTTCTACCGAGTTCGTCGCGGCGCCATGCCGGAAGGGGGTTCCGGACTCGGCCTGGCGATCGTCAAGCACCTCGTGCACGCGCTCGGCGGAACGGTCCACCTCGCATCGCAGGAGGGCACGGGAACGCAGGTGACTCTCAGTCTCCCTGGGTTGACGGCCGAGACCTGATACCACTTCCACGTCGACCGTGGAGCGTACGCATGGTGGCAGGACGAAGCGCCCTGCCTCCGGCAGGGCATGGGGTGTGCGGGGCGCGCTCGCAGCGCACGCCTACCCCCCGGCCTCCCGCGTGCGCCGCTCACCCGCCCCCGGCCGCCGGCGCGGCCTTCGTCCTGCCACACGCGGCGTGAAGCCCCCAACCCCTCCACCCTGCGCAGCCGGCAGCGGACCTCTCGCTGCGTTACGCTTCGCTCGCTCGCTCCTCACGGACGAGGAGTATGCTGCGTCGCGGCTTCGCTCGCGCGCC
>JBFMCD010000017.1:0-36564 GCA_040754885.1 Acidobacteriota bacterium | reverse complement strand
TTCCCGCGCCGCCCGACGAGGGACATGTCCAGCGGGCGACCCTGCCGAGGGCTCAGGACCAGCCGTGGAAGCGGTCGGCACGGACCGCTCCCGGGACAAGGAGGATCACCACGCCGCGCAAGGCGGGGTGAAAGGGCGAGCCGCCCATCCACCGGTCGCGGGCGACTGCTCGCGGACCGGGTCGTCCCGTGCCGGTACTTCAGAATCGCGAGAGCGAGCGCCAGAGAACGTTCCGAAGGACGCCGGGTTGGAGTCGCTGCCGGCGATGCTCGCAGGGTGGTCTTGACGGCCCCCGACGCGCCGCAGGCTCCTTGGGTTCCCGGCACCGAGCGGCGCGCGCCGACCCGCGCTCGACCGGGAAGTGCCTCACCCCGCGTCCTCTCGAGGTGTCTCCGGGCGCGGTCGCGGGGAGGCGCCGGACACCCGCTCGTAGGTGAGCCGCGACTGGATGTCCCTGCTGCTTCGGCTGAGTGAGTCCTCGGCGGTGATCCGCCCGAACAGGTCGAGCATCCGTGCGACCAGTCCGGTCCATCCGGTCTGATGGGAAGCGCCGAGACCCGCCCCGTTGTCGCCGTGAAAGTACTCGTAGAAAAGGATCAGATCGCGCCAGTGCGGGTCGCTCTGGAACTTCTCGGCGCCGCCGTAGACCGGGCGGCGCCCGCCGGGGTCGCGCAGGAAGGTGGCGCCGAGCCGGCTCGCGATCTCACGGGCCACTTCGAACAGCGTCAAGAGGCGCCCGGACCCGGTCGGACACTCCACCTTGAAGTCGTCGCCGTAGAACTGGTGGAAGGTGAGCAACCCGCGCAGGATGAGGGCGTTGACCGGCATCCACACCGGACCGCGCCAGTTCGAGTTGCCGCCGAACATGCCGTTGTCCGACTCCGCGGGCAGATACCCGACACGGTACTCCTGACCGTCCACGTGGAGGGCGAACGGGTTGTCGAGGTGGAAGCGCGACAGCGAACGAATCCCGAAGGGTCCGAGGAACTCGTCCTCATCGAGGAGGTAGCCGAGCACGCGCTCGAGCTTGCGGCGGTTGAGCACGGAGAGCAGCCGCCTCCCGCTGTGCCCGATGTAGCCGTCGTCGGTCGGGGCCACGTGCGACACCACTTCCGGATGACGGCGGCGGAAGAGCGTGACCAATTCCGCCAGCCGCGGGAACCGGCCGGCCGAGTCCGCCTCGAAGACCGTGGCGGCGCACAGCGGGAGCAAACCGACCATCGAGCGGACCTTGAGCCGCGTCGCGCGGCCGTCGGGCAGGCGGAGCAGGTCGTAGAAGAACCCGTCTTCCTCGTCCCACATCTCGTCGTGGTGCTCGCCGATGCGGTCCATGGCGTAGGTGATCCACATGAAGTGCTGCAAGTACTTGAAGGCGATCTCCTGGTACATCTCGTCGTACTCGGCGAGGTTCAGGGCCATCTCAAGCATGTTCTGGCAGTAGAACGCCATCCACGCGGTGCCGTCGGCCTGTTCCAGCGAGCCGCCGGTCGGGAGTCGCGCCGAGCGGTCGAATACGCCGATGTTGTCGAGACCGAGGAAGCCGCCGGCGAACACGTTGCGCCCCGACGGATCCTTGCGGTTGAGCCACCAGTTGAAGTTGAGCTGCAGGGCCTGGAACGAGGCCTCGAGAAAGCGCAGGTCCTCGCGTCCCAGGTCACGCTCCGTCTGGAAGAGGAAGAGCGTTGCCCAGGCGTGCACCGGCGGGTTGACGTCGGAGAAGTTCCACTCGTAAGCGGGGATCTGTCCGTTCGGGTGAGAGTAGAGGCCGCGCAGCATAAGGAGCAGCTGCTCCTTGGCGAAGTCGAAGTCAACCAGTGACAGGGCGAGAGTGTGGAACGCCAGATCCCACGCGGCGTACCACGGGTATTCCCACTTGTCCGGCATGGAGATGACGTCGCCGTTGAGCATGTGGAACCACTCCATGTTGCGGGTCGTCCGGCGCGTCTCGCCGACCAGCGGGTGGGCCTGATGTTCCTCCAGCCATCTCTCGAGGTCGAAATAGTAGAACTGCTTGGTCCACAGCATTCCGGCCAGGGCCTGCCGGTGGACGCGCCGCTCGTCCTCGGACAGCGAATCGGGCACGATGCGCCTGTAGAACTCGTCGGCTTCGCACCGGCGCTCGGCGAGCACCTGGTCGAAGTCGGCGCCGACGGACGCGACGTCGCCCGCCGCGAGTCGCAGGCGGACCACCCGGCAGCCTCCGGCAGGGACGTCGAGGACGTAGTGGGCGGCAGCCTTGGTGCCGGAGCGCCCGGGGGCGACCGCGTCGATCTCTCCGGCGATCAGGTACCGGTGGAAGGCGTCCTTGACGTGCGGTGAGGCGTTGGGCTGCCCCCAGAGGCGCTCGTTGTTCGTCTCGTTTTCGGTGAAGAGCAGCTCCGGACTGCCGTCGCAGGCGAGCGTGACGTCACCCAGTTCCTGGTGCGAAGCTCGAATCGTCGCGGAGTCCGCCGCGCGCAGGCTCGGCCGCGCGCTGTTGCCCCAGGACCACGTGTTGCGAAACCACAGCGTCGGCAGCAGGTGAAGACGGGAGGCCTCGGGGCCGCGGTTGTGCACGGAGATCTCGACCAGGATGTCCTCGGGGCCGGCCTTCGCGAACTCCACGAAGACGTCGAAGTAGCGATCGTCGTCGAAGACGCCGGTGTCGAGCAGCTCGTACTCGAGGTCGTTGCGCGAGCGAGAACGGTTGGTGTCGACGAGATCGCGGTACGGGAACTCCCGCTGCGGGTACTTGTACAGGTACTTCATGTACGAGTGCGTCGGCGTGCTGTCGATGTAGAAGTAGTACTCCTTCACGTCCTCGCCGTGATTCCCTTCGCTGTTCGACAGGCCGAACAGGCGCTCCTTGAGGATCGGATCGCGTCCGTTCCACAGCGCGAGGGCGAGGCACAGGATCTGACGGTCGTCGGAGATTCCGGCCAGACCGTCTTCCCCCCAGCGGTAGGCGCGCGAGCGTGCCTGGTCGTGGGTGAAGTAGTTCCAGGCGTCGCCGTCGTCGCTGTAGTCCTCGCGGACGGTGCCCCACTGCCGCTCGCTCAGGTAGGGCCCCCACTTCTTCCACGGGATCCCCTTCTCGCGGGCCTCGTTCAGGCGCCTCTGCTCGGTGCAGTCGCTGATCGCCGGGTGAAGCCGTTCGTTGACCATGCGTGCTCCCACGTGAGAAACCAGTCCATGCGCCGCGAACGGGCGACGCCCAGCGCCGCCCACGCACCGCGCGCTGTTCCGGCCGTGCGTCCCGTCGAGTGGCGGAGTTCCCGAATGCCGCTTTCGGTCCGCCGCCGGGAGCGGCCCGAGCAGGTCTCCGCGGGGACCGAGTCGGCCGTGCTCGAGAACTGCCGCTGAGGTGGATCCAGGGGTCGTCGCGGAGCAGCGGCGGACGGCGAGAAGCAGCGCGGGCGGCCGTCAGGACCGCCCGCGAGGTCGTTGTCTACGCCTCGAGTCTCGCCGACATGGTGATCTCGGCGTTGAGCAGGCGCGAGATCGGGCAGCCCTTCTTGGCGTTCGCCGCGGCCTGATCGAACGCCGCCTGGGAGGCCCCGGGCACGCTGGCGACCACGTCGAGGTGCATCCGGGTCACGGTGAAGCCGGCGTCGGTCTTCTCGAACGTGGCCGTCGCCGTCGTGCGGATGCTCGACGGCGTCAGCTTCGCCTCGCCGAGCTGAGCCGAGAGCGCCATCGAGAAGCAGCCGGCGTGGGCCGCCGCGACCAGTTCCTCGGGGTTGGTGCCGATGCCGTTCTCGAAGCGTGTCGAGAAGCTGTACTGCGTGTCCTTGAGGACGCCGCTCTCGGTCGAGATCGTGCCCTTGCCGCCCTTCAGGTCGCCCTGCCACACCGCGCTGCTTTTCCGCTCCATGTTCCCTCCCTGAGTACGCGGCCCGCGCATCCGACGTCGTCGAGCGAAGGGCCGGCGCACCCCGCCCAACCGGCGTGGCGCGACGGATAATCCCGGTACGGGCCGGGCCGGGACCGGTCTGGTACGGTGAGCGAGAGCCCGGCGCGGGCCGGGTCGGGGAGGCGACGTGACGAGAGCGGGGGGTGTCTGGCTTGCGTTGGCGTCGCTGTCCGTGGCGGCCTCGGGGAAATCCGCGGACCGCGTGTTCGAACTGGCCAACGACCGGGTCGCGATGACGGTCGAGACGACCGACGGCCGCCTCGCGGGAGAGTCGCTGCGCTGGCTCGGGCCACCGGCGGGAGCCACGCCTGGACCGGTTCTCTCGACCGACGGCGGGTTCACGGTCGAGCTGGTGTGGACCGGGTGGCAGGCCCCCGGGAAGGTGGACAACGCCGACAACGTCGTCTCCTTCACGGCCAGGGACTTCGCGCTGACCGGCGAGTCGCGCGCCGCTCGGGACGGCGCGCACGAACTGACCCTCACCTTCGCCGGCCCGGAGGGGCTGGGCGTCGAGCTGCGCTACCGGCTCGGCGCCGGCGACTTCTTCGTGCGCCGGCGCGTGCGGGTCCTCGACGCCAAGGACCGCCGGCACTACCTCGAGCGCCTGTGGAGCCTCGACGCCGAAGTGCGCGTGCCGACCACCACGCTGAAGGCCGGAGGGTTCGGCCAGCCGATCGCCTTGCTGCCGGCAGCCGGCGGCGGGGCGTTCCTCGGGCTCGAGTGGCCGGCCGCCGACAATCGCGTCGAGCGGCGCGGCGAGAGGTCGCTGGTCCGCTGCGGCGACGCGATGGGCGAGGTGATCGGCCGCGAGGGCGTCGCCGGCGAGGACGTGGTGTTGGCGGTCACGCCGGACACCCGCGTCAAGTTGTGGTTCCTCGACTACCTGGACGGCGTTCGCGTCGCGAAGCTGCGCCCGTACACGCTGTACAACTCGTGGTACGACCTGCGCTCGGCGGAGTATCCGAAGGTCGCGCCCGACCACGTGATGAACGAGGAGAACGTGCTGCGCATCGCGCGCCGGTTGCGCGAGCAGATGGTGGAGAAGCACGGCATCACCCTCGACGCCTTCGTGCTCGACGACGGCTGGGACGTCTACCGCTCCGACTGGGTGCTGCGCCCGGCGCAGTTCCCGCGCGGGCTCGGCCCGGTCGCCGAGGAGTTGCGGAAGAGCGGCACGCGGCTGGGCGTCTGGTTCGGGCCGACCGGCGGCTACTCGTTCCGCAAGGAGCGCGTCTCGTGGATGCGCGAGCACGGGTACGAGACGACGGGCACGCAGATGTGGGTCGGCGGCCCGCGCTACGCCTCGCTGCTCGAGCGGCGCACGCAGGAGATGGCGCGCGCCGGAGTCGGGTACTTCAAGTGGGACGGTTTCCAGTTCACCGCCACCGAGCCGGACCTCGGCACGCCCCCGGGGATTCACGCCCGGCGCGCCGTGCTCGAAACCGTGCGGCGTCTCGCCGGCGGCGTGCGCGCGCTCGACCCCGACATGTTCCTCAACATCACCTCGGGGACGTGGCTGTCGCCGTGGTGGCTGGCGATCGCCGACCAGATCTGGATGGGCGGGGAGGACTACGGTTCGGCGGACGTTCCCTCGATCTCCACCCGCGACTCCTCGATCACCTACCGCGACCTGGTGCTGTACGAGGACTTCCGGACCAACGACCTGTGGTTCCCGCTCGCCAACCTGATGACGCACGGCGTGCTCAAGGGCTCGATCGACGTCGAGGAGATCGGCCGCGACGAGCCGCTCTCGGACTTCGCCAACGAGGTGGTGTTCTACCTCGCGCGCGGCGTGACGATGCACGAGCTGTACATCTCGCCGGACGTTCTCTCCGACGGCGAGTGGCGGGTGCTCTCCGAGGCCCTGCGCTGGGCGCGCGACCGCTTCCCGCTGCTCTCGCGCGGCGAGATGGTCGGCGGCGACCCGAACCGCCGCGAGGCCTACGGCTGGGCGCATTTCGCCGGCCCGCGCGGGATCGTCGCCGCCCGCAACCCGGACATCGCCCCGACGACGGTGGCGGTGACGCTCGATCCCGCCCACGGCCTCGACCCCGACGCGCGGGACCTCGTCCTCGAACGCGTCTACCCGACCCGCTGGGTGGACCCGCGACTGCACCGGGCGGGCGAGCGTGTCGAGATTCCGCTGCTCGGCTACGAGGCCGCGGTGTACGAACTGTACCCGCTCGACGACGCGGCCGAGCCGCTGCTCGCCGGCGCGACGTTCTCCGAACCGCGACGGGAGGGGACGAACCGAACGCTCCACGTGCTCGACGCGGGGCCCGACGTCCGACTGCTCGACCCGTCGGCCTCGGCCACGGTCCATATCGCCGGAACCCCGCGGAACGACATCGCCGCCCTGGCCGTCCCCCCACGCCCGCCGCTCGCCACGTCCGCCGGGGTCACCGCCGAGGGGCGCGCGTTCGTGGTCGAGGCGACCGTGGACACCCGGGCGCGTAACGCCCGGGTCGCGGTGCTGCTGCGGCCGGAGGTGTCCAGCCCGGCCGGCGGGCACCCGGAGATCGCGTGCACACTCGACGGACGGGGTGTGACTCCGGCAACGGTTTCGGTGCCCGGAGTGTGGGCGTGGGCGAGCGTGCCGGTGTCTGCCGGAAGGCACGAGCTGAAGCTGGAGGTCGGCTCGCCCGACGGGACGGCGTGGGCAGGCATGGCCCAGGCGTGGCTGGTCGGCGCCGAGCGCATCCGACCGGTCGAGGTGGCACTCGTGGCGCGCGAGACGATGCCTGCCCGGCGGCCTCTCCCGCCGTCGGGCCTCGGCCCGGACGAGATGCCGGTCAGCGTCAAGCTCGGAGAGGCGGCGATGCGCTCGCGGCGGTGAACGAGAGTCCCGCGTGTTTCGGTCGTGCTACGCTTCGCCCGTCCAGGGAGGTCAGCATGCGCGTACTTGCCACAGCTCTCATGGCGCTGGTCGCGGCGGCCGCGACTGCCGAGGTCGTCACCGTCGAAGGCCTGCTCGCCGCGCACTCGTACGGGGCGCCGGCCGAGAAGATGCTCGAGAAGATCAACGATCCCGCCAACACCGTGGCCCCGATCAGCCCGGACGGCCTCGCGAAGCTGCGCGCGGCCGGAGTTCCCGAGGTGGTCGTTCAGGCGCTGGCCGCGAGGGCCCCGCAACCGACGCCGACCCCGGTCGGTGCCCAGCCCGACGACGCCCGGCTCACCCTGCTCGTTCAGGCGCTCAAGCACGGTGTCTCGGAGTCTGTGCTGTTGGAGCAGATCCGCAACACCGCCGACAGGTTTCCGCTCAGCCTCAACGATCTGATCTACCTGAAGCAGAGCAACGTGCCCGAGGCGATCGTGACCGCGCTGCAGAAGGCCGGTTCGGGCGCGGTCCAGGCCAGGAGCGGAGTCGCCCCGGCGCTGGCCCCGACCAAGGCGCCGGAGGAAACGACGATCGAGGGTCTGTCGATGGTGCGCAGCACGTTCCTGCGCAAGAACCGGCAGGGCACGCTGATGTTCAAGGGCGACGAGATCGCCTGGACCGACGCAGCGGACTCGCTGGAGAACTTCACGGTCAAGACCTCCGCTATCGAGCGCGCGTGGCTGAAGTGCCGGCCGCTACCCGCCGGGAACTTCTGCCACGAGCTTGGTTTCGCGATCTTCAAGGGCGAGGAGTACTCGTTCCTCGACGTCGAAGAAGGCAAGGGGTCCAACGCCAACCTGCTTCGGCTGCGCGAGGCGATCGCGAAGCGCCTGCCTAACCTCGTGTTCGAGGAGCGCATCAAGAAGTAAGCTCGTTTCCGTCGGAGTTTCGCCGAGCCGGGAGTGACCCGACCCTGGCCGTCGCATCAGCTCGCGGTGCGCGTCCGTCGCCCGTGGAGAGGGCCGGTGGCGCTCTCCGCACGCGCATCGCGGGCGGAGACGGACGCGATCGCGGGGAGCCGCATGGGGCCGGCCCGGGGCGATCAGTGCCCGGTGTCGAGGACGTCGCGCAGGACGGCGCAGAGGAAGCTTGGCCCGTAGGGCTTGTGCAGGAGCCGCAGCGCGCCGGGGAACGTCGAGAGGTCGATCGAGGCGTCCCCCGAGGAGATGACCACCTTGACGTCGGGCCGGACGAGCAGCATCCGCTCCAGCACCTTCTCGCCGGCCAGTCTGGGTAAGGTCCGATCGAGGATCACGATGTCGATCTCGGCGGCGTGCTCGCGGAAGACCTCGACCGCCTGCTGTCCGTCCGCGGCCGTCAAGACCGAGTAGCTGGCCGACTGCAACGCCTCGCGGGTCAAGGACACAATGGACGGCTCGTCATCGACGACGAGGACCGTCTCGTGGCCGGCGCCCCCGGGCTCGACCGGCAGGTCGCGGCTGTTCTCCGCCGCCCGGCCGCGCGGGAGATAGAGGTGGAAGGTGGTTCCCGCGCCCGGGGCTGTCTCCACGTCGATCTGACCGCGGTGCTGGCGGACGACCGTGTTGTAGACCATGGCGAGGCCGAGCCCCTGGCCCTTGCGCTCGCCCTTCTCCTTGGTCGTGAAGAGCGGGTCGAAGGCGCGTTTCCTCACCTCCGGCGACATGCCGGTCCCCGAGTCTCGAAACAGGATGTGCACGTACGGCCCGGGCGCGAGGGTGTCGCCTTCCCGGGCGACGTGGTTGCGCGCCTCGATGGCGATGAAGTCGCCGGAGACGGCGCCCTTCTGTTCGATGGCGTGCACGGCGTTGATCCCGAGGTTCATCAGGGCGTGGTAGAGCGCCGAGGCGTTGCCGTGGACGGGGAAGCGGCCCGGCGGGACGAGCATCCTCTTCGCCACGAGGCGATTCGTCGTCTCGGCGAGCACCTTGAAGACCTCGGCGGCCACCCGATGGACGTCGAAGCTCTCCGCTTCGCCGGTGTCGGGGCGCGACAGCGCCTGGAGTCCGCGGATCAGTTCGGCGGCGCGCTGCGCGGCCTGGAGGATACTCTCCACGGCGCGAGCCCTGGCCGGATCGAGCGGCGCGCCGCCGAGGCGCAGGATGTCGGCGTATCCCATGATCGTGGTCAGGATGTTGTTGAAATCGTGAGCGATGCCGCCGGCGAGCGTGCCGATGGAGTCCATGCGCTGGCGAAGCTGCAACTTCTCTTCCAGGCGCCTGCGCTCGGAGATGTCCCGGACGATGGCCTGCAGGGTGCCGTCGGAGAGCTTCTTCGCGCGCATCTCGACGACGACCTCGCTACCGTCCTTTCTCGTGAGCGGTCTCTCGTTGACGACCGTGTCGCCGCGATTCACGAGGTCGAAGCGCAGCGGGTTGACCTCGAGCACCCGGGGAGGGAAGAGCAGTCGGAAGTCACGCCCGAGGAGCTCCTGGCGGTCGTAGCCGGTGAGTTCGACGGCCCGTTCGTTGACGCCGATGAAGACTCCGTCCGGCGTGCCGAGGAAGATCGCGTCCGCCGCCTGCTCCAGGATCAGGCGCGCCCGCTCCTCGTTGGCTCGCGAGGCGTTCTGCAGGGCCTTGGCTGCCTCCTCGTACTCGGTGACGTCCTGGATCGTGCCGGTGATGAGAACGGGCCTGCCCGATGCGTCCATCGAGGCCTCGGCGAAGGAGTGGACGTGACGGATGGCCCCGTCGTCGTGCCTGCGGATCCTGAAGCGGATCTCGTAGGGAGTCCCGTGCCGAATGAGGTTGGCCAGGGCTTCGTCGAGCGCGGGTCGGTGCTCGGCGAGCGGGATGTGCTTCACGACCTCGAACGGGAGGGAGTTGTCGGCGGTCAACTCGAGCCCGTAGATGCGGAACGCCTCGTCCGACCCCCACATGACCTTGGTGTCCAGGTCCAGCTCCCAGCTCCCCAGGCGGGCGACGCGCTGTGCTCGGCGCAGTCGGGCCTCGCCCACGTCGAGCGTGCCGTTGAGTCCGCCGTGGTCGCCGGAGGCGCTTGTCATCCGATGCCGGCCTCGTCGTGAGAATCATACTGCCCCTGTCCCCACTCCGCGCTCCCGTCAGCACCTCGCCGGATGCCGGCCGGAGCGACACACGCCCAGGAGTGTTCGACTGTGACGACGACTGGCTACGTCACACCGGAGTTCCAGGCAGTCGCGGGCGTCCGACGGCGCAACCCGAGGCGATCGCTCCTCGTATTCGGCGTGGCCGCCCTCGGGGACGAGGCCGGCGGCTGTCCCCGGCGACCCGGGAGGATCGGATGATCAAGGCCATCATCGTCGCGATCGGTGTAGCGCTCTCCCTCGAAGGGGCACGAACGTCTGCCGCCCTTGCCCTCGACGTCGAGGCGGAGAAGGCGGCGGTCGCCAGAGCGGTGGACGCCAGCATCGGCTGGTTCGCCGCCAAGGACTTCGAGCTGCTCTTCCGCACCATCGCCGACGACGCCGATCTCTTCTTCTTCAGCCCCGACTCCAGAGGCACGGTGCGCGGCATCGAGTCCTTCCGCGAGAACTCGGCGATCTGGCGCGACCCGGGCTCGAAGTACCTCAGTCACGAGATCCGCGACCTGCGCGTCCACCTGCACCCGTCGGGCGAGGTGGCCTGGTTCTCCGCCATCCTCGACGACTGCGGCGAATACGACGGCCGCAAGGCGTGCTGGCTCGACACGCGCTGGACGGGGGTGCTCGAAAAGCGCGCCGGCGCCTGGGTGATGATGCAGATGCACTTCTCGTTCGCCTCGGACCACGTGCGCGAGCGCGTGGAGAAGCGTGTGCGAGAGGAACTCGCGGCCTCCGCTCCAAAGCCCTAGCGTCGTGCCGGCGGGTTCGCCGGCCGTGGCCGTGAACGCCTCGGCAGTGGACGCCGCGGCGAGAGGGGCGCAGGCCGCCAACGGCGGCGGCCGCGAGAGCGGCGCGCGGGGTCTCAGGTCGCGCTCGTGCTCGCGAGGAACTCTCTCACCGCCTTGAAATAGGCCTCTCGAGCCTCGATGTGCGCGAAGTGACCGCAGTCGGGGAAGACGACCAGTCTGGACCCGGCGATGCCCCTGTGGAGGCGCTCGCACGCCTCGGTGGGGACCGGATCGTAGTCGCCGTGGAGGATCAGCGTCGGACAGGAGACTTTCGCGAGCAGCGGGTGGATGTCGAACGACATCATGTACGGCCCGAGGGCGGCCTGGGAGACGAAGAACTTCCTCACGGCTTCGATGGTCGAGACCCCAAGGTGGTGCTGCGTCATCTTCGCCCGGTCCTTGTAGTAGGCGCCGAAGCGGATGGTCATGAAGCGCGCGAACGCCTCCGGGTTGCGACTCGTGAAAGGCTCGGAGGCTACGAGCGCCTGCAGTTCCTTCTTGTCGTCGTCGGAGAGTCGCTCGAGGATGCGTTTCTGTACCTCCCCGAGATACTCCGAGCTGCCCGGCGCGGGCTCGAGCAGGAGCAGCGACGTCACGCGATCGGGGTGCTGCGCCGCGTAGCGGATCGCCACCAGGGCGCCGAAAGACTGGCCGATGACGGCCATGCGCTCGAACCTCAAGGCCAGCCGGAGACCCTCGAGGTCCGCGACGAGGTTGTCCATCGTGATCGCGGACGGGTCCCCGTCGCCGGTCGAGCCGCCGCTGCCGCGCTGGTCGTAGAACACCAGGCGGCGCGTGTCGGCGAGCGGCGCGAAGTGGGGGATCAGGTA
Source organism: Acidobacteriota bacterium (assembly GCA_040754885.1). Lineage (GTDB taxonomy): Bacteria > Acidobacteriota > Thermoanaerobaculia > Thermoanaerobaculales > Thermoanaerobaculaceae > JBFMCD01. Next base: position 25,130 of record JBFMCD010000017.1, on the reverse strand, counting down.
GTCGGCGCCGAGGCCGGGCCCGCCGTGGACGACGACGAGCGGTTCACCGCTCCCGCCGGCGGTCACCTTGAGCGTGACACCGTTGACCTCCAGTCTCTGCTCGGCGAGATCGGCCGCGAACGAACGCCGCGCCGCGCCTCCGCCCACGACCAACCACAGGACCGTCGTCACTGCCGCCGCCGCCTTCGCTCGCCGCATCGTACCTCCCGCCGGGACCGGGCCGGACCGCCGGGCGCCCGCCGCATGCGTGTACTACGCGGCGGCCGGCCGCGGGTTACGCAGGGCCGAGGTTGGGAACGCCCCCTCGCGCGCCGATTGGCGGTGCCCTCGAGCCGTGCCAAGATGAATGGACGAATCGGGTGGACACGCCGGCGGGACCCGAGCGAGCGCCGGTGGGGAGGCGACGATGAGACACGCGACGTTGAGCCGCCGTCCGACGTGGTCGGTCCTGGCGGCCGGAATCACGGTCCTCGCGGCCGGCGCCGCGGCAGAGCGCGCGCCGGGGCCGGTCCAGGTTCTGCCCGGCGAGACGCCCGCGAGCTTCGCCCCGGCGACGGACGCCTTCGACCATGTCCGGCGCGACGTGATGATCCGGATGCGGGACGGCGTGAAGCTGCGCACCGTGATCCTCGTCCCGACAGGGGCCAAGGACGCGCCGATCCTGCTCACCCGCACCCCCTACGACGCCGCCGTGCTGACCGGCCACGCGCACAGTCCGCGCCTGGCCTCGGTGCTGCAGGGGTACGACAACGCCGCCGACGTGGTCGTCGAGGGCGGTTACATCCGGGTGGTGCAGGACGTGCGCGGCAAGCACGGCTCCGAAGGCGACTACGTGATGAACCGACCGCCGCGCGGGCCGCTCAACCCGACCGCGGTGGATCACGCCACCGACACCTGGGACACGATCGAGTGGCTCGTGAACAACGTCCCCGAGAGCAACGGGCGGGTGGGGATCCTCGGCATCTCGTACAACGGCTTCCTGGCGCTGATGCCGCTGTTCGAGCCGCACCCGGCGTTGAAGGTGGCGGTGCCGATGAACCCGATGGTGGACGGCTGGATCGGCGATGACTGGTTCCACAACGGCGCGTTTCGCCAGCAGATGCTGCCGTACGTCCTCGAGCAGGTGGCGACGCGGCGCGGCGAGGCGAAGTGGTGGTCGAACCACTTCGACGAGTACGTCGCCTACCTGCGCGCCGGGTCGGCCGGGGAGATGGGGCGCAGCCGCGGGCTCGAACAGATCGGCTTCTGGGCGAAGGTCCTCGAGCACCCCTCGTACGACGCATTCTGGCGGGCGCAGGCCGTGGACAAACTGCTCGCGGAGCGCCCGCTGTCGGTCCCGGTGATGCTCGTCCATTCCCTGTGGGACGCGGAGGACATCCACGGCGCCCCCGCCGTGTACGCGGCGCTCGAGCCCAAGGACCGCGACAACGACCGGGTCTTCCTGGCGATGGGTCCGTGGTGTCACGGCCAGATGATCGGCGAGGGCAGCTCCCTGGGGGCGGTGCGGTTCGGCAGCGACACCGCGCTCGCCTTCCGCAGGGACGTCCTCGCGCCGTTCCTCGCCCGGTACCTCAAGGAGGGCGCGCCGCAGGAGCGCGTGGCACCGGTCACTGCGTTCGAAACGGGTACGAACACATGGCGGCGGCTGGAGGCGTGGCCGGCGTGCGAGGGGGAGTGCGCGGTCCGGTCTGCGCCGATCTACCTGCGGTCCGGCCAGCGGTTGGCGTTCGACCCGCCAAGACCGGGCGAGGCGGCGTTCGAGGAGTATGTCTCCGACCCGGCCAGGCCGGTGCCGTTCCGGGCGCGGCCGATCCGGCCGGTCGGCTACCCGGACCAGGGATTGGACTGGCCCGAGTGGCTGGTCGACGACCAGCGCGAGGCCTCCGGGCGGCCGGACGTCGCGGTTTTCGTCTCCGACGTCCTGGCCGCGCCGGTGCGGATCGCCGGGCAGCCAATCGCCTGTCTGGTCGCGTCGACCAGCGGCACCGACTCGGACTGGGTGGTCAAGCTCATCGACGTCTACCCCGACGAGGTTCCGGAGCAGCCGGAGATGGGCGGGTATCAGTTGATGGTCGCGGCGGACATCTTCCGCGGGCGCTACCGCGAGAGTCTGGAGACGGCGAGAGCGGTGACGCCCGACGAGCCTCTGGAGTACCGCTTCGCGCTGCCGACGGCGAACCACGTGTTCCTGCCCGGGCACCGGATCATGGTCCAGGTGCAGTCGAGCTGGTTCCCGCTCTACGACCGCAACCCGCAGACCTTCGTGCCGAACATCTTCTGGGCGCAGCCGGGAGACTACCGGAAGGCGGTCCAGCGCGTTTATCACGCGCCGGGAGCGTCGAGCTGCCTGGAGCTCCCCCTGGCTGTCGCCCACTGACCACGGGCTCAGAGCGGTTTCCGTGTTGGTCCGCCGTTGCGGTAGGCTGGAGCAAGCATGGCGGGAGCGCGGTCAATCCCCGAGGGACAACGGCAACGAAGGCTTGCCGGGCTGGCGCCCGCTCTAATCCCCTTCGCCCTCTGGCTGACGCTGCTCCCCTGGGTGGGGCGGTTGCCCGCCAACGACTACCACGGCATCGTCGCCCAGGTCGTCGACGGCGACCGGTTCAGCGCCGACCCGCTGCGCTGGCTGCGGGTGAAGTCGAACGAGCACAGCGTGGTCCTGCCGGCCCTCGCCTACGCCACGAACCTGTCGCTCGGCGACGGCGACAACCGGGCGCTGTCCGCGCTGGCGCTGGTCATGCTGCTGTCTGTCAGCGTCGCGCTCGCCCGCCTCCTGCCCTGGCCGCCCGGCGACGAGTCGAGGCCTCGACCGGTCTGGGCGCTGCTCGTCGCGTTGCCGGTGTTCACGCCGGCGGCGGCGCACAGCATCGTGCTCGGGTTCTCGGGGACGATCTGGTTCATGGCGAACCTCTTCGCGGTGGTCGCGCTCGGATCCCTCGCACGGCTCGCCGCGCGCCCCTCGGCGGCTCGGGCGGGCGCGGTCCTGGCGGCGGCGTATGCGTGCACGCTGTCGTACTCGACGAGCCTGGCGCTGTGGGCCGCGCTGCTGCTCGGCGCCTGGCTGTTCCGACTCCCGCGCCGTTTCACCGTCACGCTCGTGGCCGGAGCGATCCCCGCGATCTTCTACCTGACTGCGATGTACACGAGACCCGCGCACCACCCCGCTCCGGTATTCGACGATCCCCTCGCGATCGTGAGATTCACCGGCGTCTATCTCGGCGGGCCGCTGGCGTCGAACCAAGTGACCGCGGGGGCGCTGGGCATCGCGGGTCTGCTTGTCGCGGCGGCGTTCGCCAGGAGGTGGGTCGGCGCACGCACGGCCGACGGGCAGGCGGCGCTGCTCCCGTGGCTGCTCCTTCAGGTCTACGTCGTCGGCAACGCCGTGGGCACTGCGGTCGCGCGCGCGGGACTGGGCGGCGCGCGCTCGTCGAGGTACGCCTCGGTCGCGATCCTCTTCTGGATCGCCCTGCTGGTGACCGGTGTCGCGCCGGCCATCCGCCGCGCGTCGCGCCCGAGTGGGCCGGGCCGCGCAGTGGGGCTCGCCCTGGCCGCGTCGCTCGTCGTCGCCACCTGGACGCGCGGCGCTCCGGTCCTGTCCGAGTACCTCACTGCGGCGGCCCGGCAGCCGCTCGCCGAACTGGCGCTGGTACACGGCGTCAACGACGACGGCGCCCTGGCGATCGTGAGTCCCCGACCCGACGAGGTGTGGCGGCTGCGGAACTTCCTGGCGGCGCGCCGGGCCGTCCCGTTCGATCGTGCCGCCGTGAGCGCCGGGGCACGGGTGACCGTAGTTGGCGAAGGTCGGCGCGTGACGGAGACGACGGTGCGCGCGACGGACGCGGTCGCCGTGGCGGATGGGCGCGCCCTGCGCCTCCTCCTCGAACCGGGGCCGGACGTCACCGCCACCGCGCGCCTTGCTGTCGTCGCGGAAGGTGGGGTGTGCGGTGAGGTCCGCGACACCACGGCGCCGTGGCCGGCGAGGAGCCTGCGACGGGGCGAGGCCGACCGCCGGTGGGAGGGGTACCTCGCCGCCGCGAGCGCGTGCCGTCCGCTGCTGCTCGGCACGCTCACGGAGCGGGGCGTCGTGCCGCTCGCGGAGTTGGCGCTCGGCGGAGACGCCGCTTCACGCTGCCCCCCGCGCGGCTCGCCGCCGTCGCCTCCGCGCTAGATTCGCGCCGCGCCTCAGACGTGCGACAGCGGATCCGGCTCGCGTCCCGCCTCGTCGTCGAGGAACTGCCGCTCGAGCACCCGGCGCGCGACATCCCTCCCGCCGATGCCGAAGGCGAGCGCCAGCGCCAGCATGGTGGCGCCGAAGGTGATGATGAACGCGGCGAGCACGATACTCTTGGCGATCTGCAGTTGCTCGAGCGCCATCGCGAACGCCAGGATCGAGACCAGCAGCTTCACCACCAGGCTGATCGCGCGCGGAGAGGGGACGCCGGCGTTGACCGCGGCGAGCAGCGCGGCCCTGGACAGGAAACTGCCGAGCAGCACGCCGGCGAGCACGATCAGGAGCGCGGCGAAGAGGCGGGGCAGGTAGAGGAAGAACTGCGCGATCAGCTGGTTGACGACGTCGACGTGGAGCGCCGACAGACCGGCCATGGCGAAACTGAGGAAGAGGAGCCAGAAGCACAGCGAGGCGAGGAGCGCCGACGGAGCGGCGCGCAGTTCGGCGCGCCCGAGCACCTGGGACGCTCCCCACGAGTCGCAGAAGCGGTCGAACCTGGCCACGGCGAGGATCCGGGCGAGGGCGAGCTTGACGAGCCACGCGATCACCGCGCCCATGACCAGGATGAGCAACGCCGCCAGCAACCCGGGGAGGAAGCGCATGATCGACTCGAAGAACTGATCAAGCGCGAACAGCAGCCGCTCGTAGAAGGTCCCGTTCACGTCGCACCTCCTTGACCCGCGTCCCACCTCTCGATCAGGTACGGCTTCATCGCCTCGAACTGCCGGCACACTTCCTCGATGACGGCCTCGACCTCGTCGGCGCCGGCGTCCGCGTTCTCGAGAACGAACGACGCGGTTCTGCCGAGGTAGAGCGGCGTGAGGGCGCGCAGAACGTGGTCGCGAGGGAGCACCGAGTGGCGGAACGCCGCGGCGAAGTCGTACACCGTGCGCACCCACAGCGCCGCCGGGTAGCGGAAGTCGGGCGCCTCGGTCGCGGTCAGCGCCTGGATCTCCCGGAACGTGTCCGGAGCCATGATCCGCTCCCACACCGGACCGAGTTCACGGACGCCGGTGGTGAACACGCCGAGCATCCGGCCGACGTTGACCTGCACCGGCTCCAGACCCATCGTGCACTCGAAGCCGAACGCCGGGACCGCCTGGGTCGAGCGGATCAGCCGCCACAGCGGGTCGAGCTGCTCCATCAGCCCGAACAGGCTGCTCACCACCTGGACGAGCATCGCGGAGAGGTCCAGGCCCGGGTCCTTGGCGTCGTGGATCTTCGCCCCGAGGAACGACTGGCAGACGCGGAAGCCGCCCGAGATGGCGGTCGTGGTCATCCAGATGTCGATGCCGAAGCGCGCCACGTCGGTGTGCCACACGTCATGCGCCAGGTAGTGCCGGGCGAGCTGCCCGGAGAAGCCGAAGTCGCCGCCGATCGGCTGGCGCACGCGCTGGCCGTAGAGCGCCCGGGTGACCGGGTAGACGATGCTGTTGGTGATCGTGCCGTCGTACTTGTGGCGCTGGTAGAGCGGAGCGACGAAGTCGAATCCCTCGCGAAGCACCGGCGTGATCAGCAGCTCCACCCACTCCGGGTTGATGCTGCGCAGGTCGGAGTCCACCACGGCGCAGGCGCGGGCATTGAGCCGGCGGGCCGCGGCGAACACGGTGCGCAGCGCGCTGCCCTTCCCGGGTATGCCGTTGTACGGCGTGACGATGCGGTGCACCGGCCGGAGCGGGTGGGCGGCGAGGATCGTGCGGTAGTTGTCGATCGAGGCCTCGCGCACCACGTCGGGAGTCCCGTCGCGCGAGCCGCCGTCGGAGTTGAGCAGCACGCACCGCTCCGACGGGAAGTGCTTGGCCAGCCCGGCCTGGACCGCTCGTACCACGTGGCCGATCGTCCGCGCGTTGTTGTAGCTGGGGATGCCGATCAGGATGTCGGCCTCGCCGATCTTCTGCAGCTCTTCCAGGAGCGCGCCGGGAAGCCCGAGTTCGTCAACCATGCGCGCCGACTCCCTGCCGGCCGGGGGCGACCAGCGCGGAAAGGGCGGCGGCCCACCCGCGCCCGTGCGGGTGCGGCGCGACGATCGCGCCCGGGAAGAGGCGCACCAGTTCCGGGTGCGGACCGTCTGCGCCCGGGACGATCACCGGGGTCCGCACCGAGGCGAGGAGCCCCGCGTCGTTCGGCGCGTCGCCGCACGCAACGGCCTCGCTTCGGTCGAGGCCGCCCAGCGCGAGCAGGCGAGGCACGACGTCGGCCTTGTCGTGTCGCCCCTGCAGGTGGAGGAAGCGGTTACCCCGAAGCAGCCGTACGCGAGGGTCGGAGGGCAGCGCCGCGAGCAGTGCGCCGTCGTCGCCGGAAGCCACGAGCATGGGGAGCGTCGCGGTCCGCCGCCTCGCCGCGGTCAGGGCCCGTCCCGAGAGGCCGGTCGCCCGCGCGAGTTCGGCGTCGTCCAGTTCCTCGAGCGTGCGCAGCGATACCCCGGTGCGGCGGCGGAGATCGCCGCACACGGCACGGAGCGTGGCGACCGGCAGGGCGGCGGGGGAGAGCTCGACCGTACCGTCGGCGTGGCGGATCCCCGCGCCGTTCTCGAACCCGGCGTGACACGCGACGCCCACCGCGGCGAGGACCAACTCGATCTCGGCGGCGGTCTTGCTGGTGACGAGGAACACCGCGACGCCGGACGCGGCGAGGTCGCGCACCGCCCGCCGAGCTTCCGGCCGAAGGGCGCCGTCGGGCTCGAGAAGCGTGCCGTCGAGGTCGGTGAACACCGCGTCGAGCGTCATGGTTCGACGATCCCCTCCAGGTCCTGGACGATCGAGAGCAGGTACGAGGTCACCTCCGGCCACGCCGAGACCACGCGGGCCCAGTTGGACATCGACGGCGTGCCGAGCGGGTCGGCGCTGAACTGCGCGCACCCCTCGGCGAGGGCCACGGAAAACGTGGCCGCCGCCTGCTCCTCCGCGTGGCGATCGAACGACAGCCCGTTGAAACTCGCCACCGCGTAGTAATCGGCGATCGCGTCCTCGGCGTAGCGCTGGTAGGCGACGCGCATGCTCTTGAACGATCCCTCGGGCAGCACCACGCCCGCCGCCGAGAGCGTGCGCAGCAGGTGCTTGACGATGTCGACCGCCATGCGGTGCAGCCCTTGCGAGGCGTCCGCCTCCGAGAGCGGTTGGTGTTTGTGTTCGAAGCGGTCCGCGACGTCGACCTGGCAGATGCGCCGCGGCGAGCGATTGCGCAGCACCTCGAAGAGCAGACCGACCTCGAGTCCCCAGTCGCCGGGGATGCGGATCGAGCGCAGGAGATCCGTCTCGATCGCCAGTTCCCCCGAAAGCGGGTAACGGAACGCGGCGAGGTACGACATGTAGGGGTGGCGTCCGACCACGTCGCCGACCGCCTGCAACAACGGCCGCATCAGCAACCGGGTCGCGCGACCGTGCAGCCGTCCGGTGAAGCGCGCGTAGTATCCCTTGGAGAAGTTGAAGTCCAGGTACGGGTCGAGCACCGGGTACACGAGGTTGGCGAGCAGCGCCCGGGAGTAGTCGACCATGTCCGCGTCGTGGAGCGCGACCGCCCGGGTGCGATTCTCGGCGAGGACCAGGCCGATCCCCATCCACACCGCCCGCCCCTTGCCGGGCGGTAGCGGGCCGACGCGTTCTTCGACCGACGCGCGCAACTCCTGGATGCGCGGCGCGTCGTTCCACAGGATGACGGTCCGCTTGCCCAGCGGGCGGAAGTACTCGCGCGCGCGCCGGTAGCCGTCCTCGTCGGAGCGGTCGAGGGAGATCACGACGGTGTCGAGGTACGGCACGCGGGCGATCTCGGCGACCATGCCCGCAAGTGCCGGCTGGTCGAGTTCGGTGATCAGGCACGGGATCATCAGGGCCAGGGGCTTGGTGCGCGCGAACCTGACGAGCGCCGCCTCCTTCTCCGCGAGGTCGCGGTCCACCAGCCTGGGAATCGTCGTGATCGGGCCGCGCTGCTGGAAGTCGCTCATCGCTCCTCCCCGGAGGTCGGCGTCAGCGGATCACGTGTCGGTGCGGCGCGCCTCCCGACCCTCTGCACGGTCGGGGGGCCATGCGGTGCGTCTCCCACGCTGGAGGCGCAACGATGGACGCGGAGGTCCCGCCCTTCCGAACGACACGTGGATCGTGCTCTGGGACATGCCGCCGAGACTCCTCTTCGGTTGGCCGCGACGCGCCTGCACGCCGTCGGCGGTCACGCGGGTGGCGGCCCGACCACCCGACCGGCCTCCGGCGGGCCACACGCACCGCCGGACCCCACGGACCCTCAAGCAAGCGAGGGGACCATTTACAGTATAGGACACGCGTCGACCCGTCGTGGAAGTGAGCTTGGATCCTGAAGATGCGGCTCGGCTCGATCGACGGCCGGGGGCGCATGGAGGGGAAGAGGGAAGAGGGAAGAGGGAAGAGGGAGTTGTCTCTAGCCGGACCCCGGACCCCGGACCCCGGACCCCGGACCCCGGACCCCGGACCCCGGACCCCGGACCCCGGACCCCGTCTTCGCTCCCAGGGTCCACGGTCCACCGACCACGGGCCACGCCTGGAACCGGCAACCGGCGCCGCACACGGGCTGCCGACCGTGGCATCATCGCTCTCAGAGGCGAACGCGGAAGTGGGAGGAAGGTCCCGGGCCCGACGACGGACAGCTCGGAGGAGGAAGGGACAACGATGCCGCAGGCTGACCAGGGGGTGCCCCGGCGGCGCAACCCGATCACGCGCGCGATCGGTCGCGCGACGATGCTGCTGTGGGGCTGGCGCTTCGAGGGAGTGATCCCGGAGGTGCCGAAGGCGGTGCTCGTGGTCGCCCCGCACACCTCCAACTGGGACTTCCCGGTCGGCGTCATGGCGATGTTCGCCCAGGACCTGCGGCTCAACTGGCTCGGCAAGCACACGCTGTTCGACTGGCCACTGGGCATCCTCATGCGCGCGCTCGGCGGCATTCCCGTGCGGCGGGGCGAGGGGTCGGGCACGGTGGCGGAGGCGATCTCCTCGTTCGGCGGGCGGGCGCAGCTCGTGCTCGCTCTCGCGCCGGAGGGAACCCGTCAGGCCGTCGCCGGCTGGAAGCAGGGTTTCTCGCTGATCGCGGCCGGAGCCGGCGTGCCGGTGGTCCCGGTGGCGTTCGACTGGGGGCGGCGGTTGGTCCGCCTCGGCCCGGCGTTCGCGATGACCGGCGAGCCCGCCGCCGACGAGGCCACCTTGCGGCGCTGGTTCGCCGGTACCGTGGCGCGCCGGCCCGAGCGCACCGACCTGCGCTGAGCATCGGCCCGCGGCGCGCATCTCTCGTCAGCGGCTGCAGGTGACCGTGCGCCTCGCTTCCCCGGCGCGGATCGTCGCCCGGCACGAGTTGTTCGCCGTCGAGGTCTCGGCGCACGAGCCGCCGCGCGCCTCGACGCGGACGGTGTAGGTGGCGTCCATCCCGGCCCGCCCCGCCGCCACGGTGGTGCCCATCGGGCCGACCTCGGCCTCGCCTTCGATGCGCACGCCGATCCGCTGCTCGACGCCCATCGCCCCGGGCAGCGCCTCGTGCTCGTCGATCACGTAGTAGATGTCGGAGGCGCACGGCTCCAGGCAGCGGTTGCGCACCCAGACGTGGACCAGAGAGCCACCCTCGTCGGTTCTGATCAGCTCGACGCGGGTGAGGATCAGGTCGGTCCCCGCGCACCCGGTCGCCCGATACGTCGTCGCGGCCTGGTTGTTCCCCTCGTCGGTCTCCGTCACCTGACCGCCGGGGTCGACGGTCGCCCGGTAGGTCCGCGAGGCGCCCGCCGGAACGCGGTCGTCGAACGTCCTGGTCGCGGTCGGCACCTTGACCGTCGCGCCGCCGCAACCGAGCGAGGCCACGCCGGCCTCGCCCAGGCGCGTGTAGGCGCCGACCCCCCCGTCGCGGTACTCGAGAAGGATCTTGAACGCCCCGCCCGACACCATCCCGGCGGCCCCGCACCGGACGGTGGCGGAGACGCGCACCTGGTGCGAGCCGTCGGCGGCGAGCCCCGTGCGATCGGCGCGAATCCCGCTCACGACCAGATCGGGCCTGACCAGGACGGCGCGTGGGGTCGGCCTGGCCTTCTCCGCGAGGGCCGTGGCACCTCCGGTGGCGAGCAGAACGACGCAGAAGAAGAAGATGCGACGCGAACGGCTGTTCATCCGTGCCCCCTCGGCGCCCGAGGTGTGACTCCTCGCGGCACTCGTGTCCTGCGGTCAACCTGGAGCCGGCGCCGGCCGGCGGGAATGGCCGGACGCGACGGCGGGATGGCCGGCCCGGTCACGCGCATGCCCGAACGCGACGCCGCCGCCCGGGCGGGCACACCGGCACCGGTTCTCGGGTACCATGGCCTGACACCGCCGGAAAAGCGACAACGAGCCGTGAAGCCTTCGGAGGTAACGATGCGTCGCCGGGCAGGCATCTTCATCGCCGTCATCGTCCCGCTCGCCGGCGCGGGTCTCGCGCTGGCGGCGCTGGTGGCCGCGCGACCGGACGGCGCGGGACTCGCAGCCTCGGCCTACTTCGTCGCGCCGGGCGGCGACGACTCCAACCCCGGCTCCGAGGCCCTGCCCTGGCGCACCGTGGCGAGGGCGATGCAGGCTCTGGCGCCCGGGGTGGAGGTCGTCTTCCGCCAGGGCACGTGGAACGAGCGCGCGGTCGTCGGCCGGTCCGGGGAGACGGCGGCGCCGGTGGCGCTGTCGGTCTACCCTGGAGAGACCGCCACGCTGGACGGCACCGGCCTGGCGATCGACGAGGACCAGGGACTCGTCGAAGTGCGCGGCGTCAGCCACGTGGTCGTCCGCGGCCTGCGCCTGGTCCACTCCTCCGGGTCCGGGGTCTTCGTGGATCGCGCCTCGGACGTGACCGTGCAGGCGATCTCCACCGACGACACCGTGTCGTCCGGGGTCGGCGTGTGGGCGTCCGAGGACGTGCTGATCGCCGACTGCGAGGTGGTCCTGGCGTGCAACGACGGCGGCCAGGAGTGCATCACCGTCGCCGGTACCGACGGATTCGAGGTGCGCGGGAACCACGTTCACCACGGCGGGTCGGGCACCAACGGCGGCGAGGGGATCGACGCCAAGGACGGCGCGGCCAACGGCTCGATCCACCACAACCTCGTGCACGACCTGGTCAGGCTGGGGATCTACGTGGACGCCTGGGACAAGCACACCCACGACATCGACGTGCACTCCAACGTGGTCCACGCCACCGGCAACGACGGTTTCACGCTCGCCTCGGAGATGGGCGGCCTGCTCGAGCGCGTGCGTGTGTTCAACAACGTGGCGTGGGGGAACCGCTACGTCGGCGTCTCGCTCTCGCGCAACGGCGACGCGGCGGCGCACCCGATGCGCGAGGTCTGGGTCGTCAACAACACCGTGGTCGGCAACGGCTCCGGCGAGTGGGGGGGCGGCATCACGGTAGATCCCGCGGAGGTGGCCGGGGTGGTCATCCGCAACAACATCGTCAGCCAGAACCTGTCGTTCCAGATCGTCCTCGACCCCGGCGCGCCGCGCCACGAGGTGGCCGTGGACCACAACCTGGTCGACGGCTTCCGCGGCTACGACGGCGAGGTGCAGGGCGAGTACGCGGTCGCCGGTGATCCCCTGTTCGCGGACCGGCTGGGGCACGATTTCCACCTGCTCGCGGGGTCGCCCGCGATCGACCGCGGCGCGGCGCCGGGCGCCCCTGCCCTCGACCTCGAAGGCCGCGTTCGCCCCGCGGGCGCCGCGGTGGATATCGGCGCGTACGAGTTCTCCCCGGCGGGCCTCGGGCGTCTCGTCCGCCGCCGGCTGCTGCGCCGCTGAGCAGAACCTCTCGGCCGGCCGGAGTGGTACGCTCCGTGGCGTGTGCGCCGTGCGGACGCCACGAACCGAGTCGCCGCTCGGCGGCGGCCAACGAGGTGACACGATGACCCGATTGCCCCTCGCCGTCCTCCTGATCCTCGCGGTCTCGGCGCCCGCGCTGCGCGCCGACGACCGCGCCCTCGACCTCGTCATCGGCGACCCTGCGCGCAAGGACCGCCAGGCGGCGCTCGTGCTCGACGGGATCACCGACACCCGCAAGGGGGAGGTGATCACGCCCGCCGAGCTGGCCGCCCGCCTCGACGGCGTGCGCATGGTGTTCGTCGGCGAGAGCCACACCTCGACCGACTTCCACGAGGTCCAGTTGCGCACCGTCCAGGAGCTGTACCGCCGCGGCCGGCAGGTGCTGATCGGCCTCGAGATGTACCCCGTTCCCGAACAGGGGTGGCTGGACCGCTGGATCTCCGACGCCGCCCTCACCGAGGAAGGCTTCCTGACCCAGTCGCAGTGGTACAAGAACTGGGGCTACCACTGGAACTACTACCGCGACATCTTCCTCTTCGCGCGCGCCAGGGGGATCCGCATGTTCGGCGTCAACGTCCCGCGCGCCGTCGTCCAGACGGTGCGCATGAAGGGGTTCGACGCCCTCACGCCGGAGCAGCGCGCCTACATGCCGGAGCGGATCGACACGGAGAACGCCGAGCACCGCGAGCTGTTCCGCGCCTTTTTCTCCGGCGCCGACGCGCTGCACGGCAACATGCCCGACGCCATGTTCGAGGGGATGTTCCGCGCGCAGTGCACGTGGGACGCGGCGATGGCGTGGAACGCCGCGCAGGGCCTGAAGAAGGCCGGCGGCGAGAAGGCGATCATGGTCGTGCTGATCGGCTCCGGACACGTCGCGTACGGCCTCGGCGCCGAGCGCCAGGCGCGCCTCTGGTTCGACGGCGGGACCGCCACGCTGATCCCGATCCCGGTCGAGGACGCCGACCGCGAGAAGGTGATTGCCTCGGTGCGCGCCTCCTACGCCGACTTCGTCTGGGGGCTGCCGCCGGAGACCGATCCCGAGTACCCGACGCTCGGCGTCTCGACGCCGGAGCAGAAGAGCGGCGAGCGCTTCAAGGTGATCGCCGTGGCCAAGGAGTCGGTCGGCGCCGCCGCCGGCTTCCAGGTCGGCGACGAGCTGGTCTCGATGGACGGCGTGCCGATCACCGAGAAGGGGATCACCAACCGGCTGATGGCGGACAAGCGCTGGGGCGACACCGCGGAGTACAAGGTGTTGCGCGGCGGCCAGGAGGTGACGCTGGTCGCCCGCTTCCGCCGCCAGCCGCCGAAGCCGCCCGCGCCGACGCTCCCGGAGGAGCCGAAGAAGCACGAGTGAGGTGCGAGACGCGGCGCTGCGCCGATCGCCCCGCCCTCTCTCTGCGGTGCCTCCCGGCCGGAGGCACTGGCGCCGGCCCCGACGCGGCACGACAATGGGGGCGTCATGAACGTGGCGAAGATCGCACGAGCCGTGCTGTCGCTCGTCGCCGCGGTGTCGTGGCGCCATGCGATGGCCGTCCCGGGTGAGAGAACGCCGGCCCTCCAGCCGCCGACGTCCCTGCGCGCCGAGGTGCTCATCCGCCTCGGGTGGGGCGACGGGGACGGGCAGGTCGGCGTGCGCGAGGCTCCGGAGGGGCGGTACGGCCCGCAGGCTCTCGCCGTCGAAGAGGAGCGCTCCCGGATCCACGTCCTCGACAGCGCCAACGAGAGAATCCTGACGTTCGGCTTGGACGGCCGCGCGATCGGCGCGATCCGCGTCCCGGCGCTCGCCGAGGACGTCGCGGTGCTGGGCGGAGGCAGGCTCGCCGTGTTCGTCCCCGCCGTGTCGGGACTCGAGTGCCTGACGCAGGACGGCTCGCCGTGCGGCCGCGCCGAGGTCGCGCGCCTGACGTCGCCGGCCCGCGGCCTTCGCCCGCTCGGTCGCGGCGAGGTGGTGCTGTGGCACACGGACAACGAGGCGCTTCGCGTGTCCTGGGCAGAACGCAGAACCGGGAGGAATGCGGACATGTTCGCGGCCGGCGCGGAAGCCGCGCCGAAGGAAGCCGGGCGAGCGATCGAGGTGCGACGCGCGCTCGACGGCAGCGCGACGGTTCGACGGGAGATCGGGAGCGCGCTCGCGATGCGAGCGGACGTGCCGCGGCGCTGCGGTTCCGTCGAGACGGTGACGCCGGTCGGCGTGAGCGACTCGGGGGACGTCGTTCTCGCCGTGGAGGAGCTGTGCTCGGGGGCCGTCGCCCGGTTCGTCCACGTGTTCTCCGAGGAGGGTGCGCCGGCAGTCTCGGCCCGCGTCCCCAGTCCGGTCCACGCGTTCGTCTACAGGGATCTCGAGCTCGGCCGCAGCGGTTCCGTCTATCAGTTGCTGGTGGAAGCGGACGGCGTGTCGGTGGTGCGCTGGAGCGAGCGGCCCGCGCACGAAGAGGGCGCGGACGACTCTGCGCACCCCGTGCCGCTCGCCGTCCTCGACGAGCGCGAACGACACATGGCCGATGCGACCGCCGGGCCGGCGATCGGCGCCGCTGGAGCGGCCGAGGCAGACACCGTGACGCAGGCCGAGGCCATGTCGCGGGCGCTCGCCTACGCGACGCACGCCTACACCGTCGCGAATGCGAACCTCACGCCGGCCGCCGGCGCAACGTGCGGCGGCAAGCTGGTCAAGACGCCGGTGTGGCTGTCGGCCGAGGGGACGATGGTCGGGTTGCCGTACAAGTGGGGCGGGTTCACCGGTCTGGAGGGAGTCAGCGCCACCTCGGTGGACCCCGACTGCGCGGGCACCAACACGCATTTCTTCGACGCCGGGCTGGCCGACGGCCAGTACGCCGGCGACGTCTGCGCCTCCTCGTGCTCGGGGATGTACTGCGGCAGTCACTGCGCGGTCGGCGTGGACTGCTCGGGGTACGTCTCGCAGGTGTGGCGGCTGCCCAGCCACGTCACCACCTCGATGCTGGCCAGCTCCCCGTACGCCTGCCCCGCACCGCTTCCCTCGTACGACGACCTGCTGCCCGGAGACGTGCTCAACCACGCCGGGAGTCACATGCGGCTGTTCACGGCGCGCAGCGTGTCGGGCAGCTTCGAGGTGCTCGAGGCCTCGGGGCGGGACTGGAAGGTCGCCCCACACGCGTACCAGATCGCCGAACTCGCCTCGTACCTGCCGTATCGGAAGCGGTCCATGAGCGGCGTGTTCGCCTCGGGCGAGCGCGTCGTCGCCGCCGACGCGGCGCCGGCGTACGGCTGTGCCGACCTGACCTCGCCCGCTTGCCCGGTGATCGGCCAGGCCGCGCGTGGGCAGGCGGGGACACTCGTGGGCTGCGCCGAGGAACACGGCGGCACCCTCGTCTGGCCGGTGGCGTGGGACGGCGGGCCGTCCGGCTGGGTCGCACAGTGCCTGCTCGGCAAGGTTGCCGGGAGCGCGTCGCTGGCGGTACAGCTCGCCGCCGAGCCGACCTCGGGGCCGGCGCCGCTGGCCGCGACGCTCTCCGCCGCCGTTTCCGGGACGGCCACCGGCGCGCTGGACCTGGCGTTCTGGTGGCACTGCCCCCACGATGTTGCCGATCCCGGCGAGGCCGCGGCGCTGTGCGGCGCGCTCCCCGCGTCGGCCGCAGGGACCTGCTCCGCTTCCGACGACGCGGGCGTGCGCTGCACCGGCGTGTGGGAGCTCGCGAGGTCCGTCGCTCACGTCTACGAGGGGATCGGCGAGTACACCGCCAAGGTGATCGTGAGTCGCGGGGGCCTCGTCGCGGAGAGCAGGGTCGTCGTCTCGGCGCGCTCGGCGTGCTCGTACACCGTGGTACCACAGCGCGTCAGGGTGGGGGTGTCGGGCGGCGGGGTGCGCTTCGAGGTGTTCGCGCCGGCGGGGTGCGCGTGGGCCGCCGCCACCGACTCGGAGTGGATCCACCTCGCCTCGGCCGGCGGGTCGGGGAACGGCCACGTGGACATCTCGGTCGATCGCAATACCGCGGCGCTTCCGCGGGTGGGCGTCATCACCGTGCAGGGCCTGGCGTTGGCCGTCGAGCAGGCCGGCGGACGGGCGCCGCGCCGCCACTTGCCCAGGCCCCGCTGACCTCCACCTTCGAACGGCACACCGCGAATCCCGGGTCACGATTCCGGGGGCGTGCGCCGCGCCCAGATGCCTCTTCGGCGGACACTGGATCGGCAGGCCGTGCGAGTGCGGGGACCGCTCGCGGGTGCGGCGTGCTGTCGGGTTAGGTGGCGCGTGGCTCCATGGCGGCCCAACGAACGAGAAACCAGCCCCCCGCCAGGCCGATCGCGAGGCCGCTCGCCGTCGCCCAGGGCCGACTGCCGAGCAGATCCGTGATCGAGATGGACCAGAAGGCGGTGAACGGATCGACGGCCGCGCACCACTGCACCGCGAAGCCCACGCCGAACGCCGTGGCCAGCACGACAGCGAGCCGACGCTCTCTGGTGGCTCGGCTCCACGCGTCCCCCAACGGCACGACAAGAGCCGGTAACAGCGGCACCAGCAACCGAGGCCCGTAACACGAACCCCCGCTCCAGTCCACCCACGAGGCGGTCAGCGCGAGCCACGCCGCGGCGATCGCGGCGGCGCCGACGTGGGACGAAACTCGCGTCTTGGAGCGAGAGACGGCCCACGGCCAGGTGACCAGCGTCACCATCGCGAGCGGAGCGAATGGAGCGAGGCCGTGAATCGGATCGAGCAGCACCCCGACGAGTCCCTCCAGGGGCGTTCCGAGCCGGAACGCCTGGGACGTGACCACGGGCTCCCCGTATACGAGGACGTTCTTGGCCAGGAAGACCAGGCCAGCCACGGCAGGTCCTGCCGCGATCGCCGTCGCCCGGCGCCAGCCCCGGACAACGAGCACGCCAAGGAGGATCACCGCCACCGTGAGGACCGCCGACTCCTTGACGAGAACGACCACACCGAGCACGCCGGCCGCCAGGGCCCATCGCTCGCGGGCGAGAGCCCAGAGCGAAAGGACGGGCAGCGCCCACAGGTAGGGCTCGGTGAAGAACGTCCGACTGTAGTACCAGAGCGGCGTCGAGAAGTAGAGCGCCAGGACCGCCGCGATGCCTGGCCTCCCCGCCCCGATCCTCACCATCAGGTACACGCCGGCGACGAGGGCCGCGAACGTCGTCGCCAGCGACATCGCGCCCTGGATCAGGTCGGGCGGGGCCGAGGACCACGCCCGGTCCTTCAGCCAGAGCAGGGGAGCCGCCAGCGCGGGAAGTCCGAGTGGATGGGAAAACACCACTCGATCCCGCCACTCCCGCACATGGCGCTCGAGGACTCTGCCGGAGAACGCGCGGCCGGCCGCCTTCGAGCCCTCCGCCACCGCCTGGTACGCGTCGGTCAGGTCGACGTCCCCGCCGTTGGCCAGGGAGTGGGCCATCAGGGCGTAGTGCGGCTCGTCGCCACCGATCAGCGCGGGTCTCACGGCAAAGGGCAGCACGTGGAGCACGAGAGCCACGGCAAGAAGTGCTCTTACCTGTCCGCGGATGCCACGAGGACCTTCGATGGGTCTCGTCACGGTCCTTGCACCTGCAGTCCCCGGAAGAAGCGCTGCCAATCTCCTCGGGCCTGAGCGACCCAGCGCACCCGCGGTCGCCAGCCTGGACCACACGGCGTGTGTCCCTTCAGCACCTTCGCAGAACTCTCGCAGTCGCCGATTTCGTATTCAATGATACGCGGGGACCCCTACAGTAGGAGGTGCCGGACTTCTCTCCGGGGCAGGCAGGCCGCGGGTCGCTCGGCTGGCGCACGAGGTCCGGCGGGACTCGGCGTCGCAGTGCCGCGCCGGATTGCCGCCGCGCAACCGGACGGACCTCACGCCAGGGGAGCGAACGTCGCGGGCCCACGCGCCCTGCGGCCACCGAGAGAATCCCTGGCTACGGGCGCGAAGGTGATGGCCGGGGCGTGAGGGATGGGGTACCGTACGGGGGCGGGGGATGTCGGGGTGCGGCGTCGCAGGCGCGCGCCCCGGATCGGAGGAGCAGGGATGAGCCGCGCGCGCGTGATCGTCGGTGTACTCGTCGGTGTGTCGCTGGCCGCGACCGCGGCCGTTGCCGTCGAACCGGTCGCGCGTGTCGGTCACAAGATGAAGGTCGCGCTCGACCCGGCTCGTGGCTGGCTGGAGGTCGCCGACACGCTGACCGTACCCGCCTCGGCGGTGGCCGCCGGCGAGGCGCAGTTCCTGCTCCACGCCGCGCTCGAGGTGGTGTCGTCCGAACCGGCGGTGGAGATGATGCCGCTCGGCGGGGCGGTGGACGCGCAGCGCTTCTTCGGCATCAACGGCACCGCGGACGAGTTGTTCGAGCAGGGCAGGCTCGCGCGCTACCGCGTGGCGCTGCCGGCGGCCGGCGGGACGGTGAGCCTGCGCTACCGCGGGCGGTTCGACTTCGGCCTCTCCGACCAGCGCGAGCAGTACACGCGGGGGATGCGCGAGACCGACGGCATCGTCTCCACCCAGGGCCTGTACCTGGCCGGCAACGGCTACTGGTACCCGCAGTTCGACCGCGAGCTGATCGAGGCCGGCGTCGAGGTCGCGCTGCCCGAGGGGTGGCACGTGATCGGCGCCGGCAACGGCACCTCGCGCGGCACGGACGGCGTCGCGCGCTGGGACTCGCACGGTCCGCTCGACGAGATCACGCTGTGCGGCGGTCCGCTGGTCGTCTACCGCGACGCCGCCGGGCCGGTCGAGGCGCTCGTCTACCTGCGCGAGAAGGACGACGCCCTGGCCGCGAAGTACCTGCAGGCGACGGCGCAGTACGTCGAGATGTACCGCGCCCTGATCGGCCCGTACCCGTACGGCAAGTTCGCCCTGGTCGAGAACTTCTGGGAGACCGGCTACGGCATGCCGTCGTACACCCTGCTCGGCGCGCAGGTGATCCGCCTGCCGTTCATCCTGGCGTCTTCCTACCCGCACGAGATCCTGCACAACTGGTGGGGCAACTCGGTGTTCGTCGACTACGCGAGCGGCAACTGGTGCGAGGGGCTGACCGCCTACATGGCCGATCACCTGATCCAGGAGCAGCGCGGCCGCGGCGCCGAGTACCGCCGCGACACGCTGCAGAAGTACCGCAACTACGTGCGCGACGGCCGCGACTTCCCGCTCGTCGAGTTCCGCTCCCGCCACTCCGCCGCCACCGAGGCGGTCGGCTACGGCAAGGCGCTGATGGCCTTCCACATGCTCCGCCAGAAGCTGGGCGACGACGGGTTCCGCCGTTGGACCGCCCGCTTCTACCGCGAGCAGCGCGGCGCGCAGGCGTCGTTCGCCGACGTGCGCGCCTCGATGGAGGCGGTCGGCGGCGCCGACCTCGGCCGCTTCTTCGCCGACCACGTCGGACGTCCCGGCGCGGCGCGGCTCGAGGTGGCGGTGGGCGAGGTGCGGCGGGACGGCGCGGAGTGGGTCGTCTCCGGCACGCTGCGCCAGACCCAGGACGGGGCGGCGCTGCTCCTCGACGTGCCGGTGGCGGTCCAGACCGAGGGCGCGATCGTCGACTCCACCGTCGCGATGACGGAGAGGGCGGCGGCGTTCACGGTGCGGACGACCGCCCGCCCGCTCGCCCTCCACGTCGACCCGGCGTACGACGTGTTCCGCCTCCTCGACCCGCGCGAGATCCCCCCTTCGATCGGCCAGATCCTCGGCGAGCCGCGCATCCTCGCGGTGCTCCCGGCGGCGGCCACTGCGGAGGAGCGCGAAGCGTACCGCGCGCTCGTCGAGGGGTGGCGCAGCGACAGCCACCAGCCGGAGATCCGTACCGACGCCGAGGTGGGCGGGCTGCCCGCCGACCGCGCCGTGTGGCTGCTTGGCCGTAACAACGCCCTCGCCGCCGCTCCCGGCGCAGGCGACGCCTGGACGCTGGACGGCGGCGCGCTCACCGTCGACCGCGAGACGATGCCGCTCGCCGGCCACGCCGCGGTGATCGTCCGCCGCCACCCGGGCAACCCGGAGAAGGCGCTCGGCTGGACCTTCGCCGACGGGACCGCCGCGCTGCCGGCGCTCGGCCGCAAGCTGCCGCACTACGGCAAGTACTCGTACCTCGGCTTCTCCGGCGCCGAGGCGACCAACGTGCTCAAGGGGCAGTGGGCGGCGGGGGACTCGCCGCTGCGCGCCGACCTCCGTCCGGCGGGCGAACGCTCGGCCGCCCTGCCCGCGTTCGTGCTCCCGGCCCGCGCGGCGCTCGCCGAGCTGCCGCCGGTGTTCTCCCAGTCCGCGCTGATGGCGCACGTCGCGTGGCTGGCGGCGCCGGAGCGCGAGGGGCGCGGCGTAGGGAGCAAGGGGCTCGACGCCGCGGTGGAGTACGTCGCGGCGACGTTCAAGGCGATCGGCCTCGCGCCCGGCGGCGACAACGGGACGTACTTCCAGTCGTTCGTCACGACGAAGTCGCCGACCGGCGCTCCGGTCACCCTGCGCAACGTCGTCGGCGTGCTGCCCGGAGCGAAACCCGAGCTGGCCGGGCAATCGGCGCTGCTCACGGCGCACGTGGATCACCTCGGCTTCGGCTGGCCGGACGCGCACAAGGGGGACGAGGGCAAACTCCACCCCGGCGCCGACGACAACGCCAGCGGCGTCGCGGTGATGCTCGAGCTGGCCAGGGTGCTCGCCGCCGGACCGCGGCCGGCGCGCACGCTGGCGTTCGTCGCCTTCACCGGAGAGGAGTCCGGGCTGCAGGGGTCGCGGCACTACGTCGAGCACCCGCCGTTCCCGCTCGAGAACACCCTCGGCGTGATCAACGTCGACACCGTCGGCCGCCTGTTCGACAAGAAGCTCTCGGTGATGGCGACCGGCACCGCCGCCGAGTGGCAGCACATATTTCGCGGCGCCGGCTTCGTAACCGGCGTCGAGGGGCGGATGATCCCCGAGGGACTCGAGTCCTCGGACCAGAAGAGCTTCATCGACCGCGGCGTGCCGGGGGTGCAGATCTTCACCGACCCCCACCCCGACTACCACCGCCCGGGCGACACCGTGGACAGGATCGACGGCGCCGGGCTGGTCAAGGTGGCGACGTACGTCAAGGAGGCGATCGCCTACCTCGGCGAGCGCGCCGAGCCGCTCACCGTGACGATCGCCGCCAAGGGCACTCCGATGCCGCCGTCCGGTCCGCCCCCCGGCGGGGCGCGTCGGGTGAGCTTCGGCACCGTGCCCGACTTCGGCCACCCCGGCCCCGGCGTGAAGCTCTCCGGCGTGACCCCCGGCTCCGGCGCCGAGAAGGCCGGGCTGCGCGAGGGAGACATCCTCCTTCAGGTGGACGGCAGGGACGTCGCCAGCCTCGCGGGGTTCTCGGCGATTCTCAGGACGCTCTCCCCCGGTCAGACCGTAAAGGTGACCGTCGGGCGCGCCGGCGAGACGCTCGTTCTCGACGTCACCGTCGCCGAGCGGTAGGGGGAGCGCTGCGGCTGCATATGCGGCGGCGATAGGCGGGTCTGGCGCCGGCTCTGTCCGATGACGTACGATTTCGTGATAGGGGCGAACCAGCGATTTGCAGAGGTCGGTTGTTCGGGGGAGTGACACGACTTCAATGTCGACCGTGGAGCGTGACCGTCGCGGCAGGACGAAGCGCCCTGCCTGCGGCAGTGCGCGCGGTGCGCGGGGCGCGTTCGCGGTGCACTCCCGCCCTCGGACTCCCGCGTGCGCCGCTCTCGCGCCCCCCGGCCGCCGGCGCGGCTCTCGTCCTGCCGATCGCGGCGTGGAACGCCCCCCACCCCGCCACCCTGCGCAGCCGGCAGCGGACCTCCCGCGGCGTTGCGGGCTCACTGGGAGTTCTTGGTCCACCGCCTCACCCAGACTCCGCCCTGCCTCCACGACTCCGGTCGCCTCGCGCTGCAGCCCGCCTCCCGCACCCGACCTCCGCCGCCGCGTGATGCGCTTCGCTCGCTCGCTCCTCACGGACAGGGAGTACGCTGCGTCGCGGCTTCGGTCGCGCGCCTTGCGACAGGCCCACTGGCTGCCGCGCCACGCCGCGATTCCTCTCCGACGGAAGTCGAATCGGTATGACCTCATGACCCACGTCGTCGTCATCGAGAAGGCGAATCTCGACCCGCGGTGCGGCGTGTCGCAGCGCGAGGCGCCCCACCCCTCCGGTGCGCCTTGCCGGGCCGCGCCGCACTCGCAGCGAGTCGAGGGGTAGGAGGCCGCCGTACGTGCGTGCCTCTGCAGTGACGCGGGCACGGCATCTCGATCGGCTCCGGACGAGCCGGACGTGTCGGGCCGGGAGGTCCGTATGGCCAGGGTAGTGGCGTTGGGGCTCCTCGCCGCAGTGATCTCAGGCGTCACGTTCGCAGCGGGGCTCATCGGCAGCAGGTTGCTCGGCCACGCCTTGGGGCTCAGCGCCCCCCGGCTCCCTGCCCAGGCGCCGGAGTCGATGGCCGGGCTCTACCTTCTCGCCGGGAGCATCGTGCTCGCGGGCGGGCTGGTGCCTGTGGCAAGGGGCGTGGCGACCCGCTTCTGGATGCGCTGGGCCGCGCTCGCCGTGCTCCTCTTCATGGGGTTCGCCGTGAGCACGACCATCGAGGCGTCCATCTACACGAGCGCCACTGGGTCGCGAGTGATGATCCTCGTTCTTCTCCTGCCCTGTGTTGCACTCGCACTGTCGCTTGCGGCGGCGGCCAGGCCGCGCTTCGTGGTTGACCACCCGGGGAGGCGCTTCCTCGAGCTGCTTCAGGTTCGGCCTTGGCCGGAACGGGTGTGGCGCATCGGAGCGGCGGTTGCAAGCTTCCCCTTGATCTACTTCGCCTTCGGAATCGCGGTCGCGCCGATCGTCGCAACCTACTACGAATCCGGCGTGGCGGGACTGACCCTGCCTTCTCCGGGACTGATCGTGCAGGTTCAACTTCTTCGCGGCCTCATCCACGTGGTCTCGGTGGTTCCGGTCATCGTACTCTGGGGCGAAGGCCGCCGGCACCTCGTCCCGGCTCTCGCGTCTGCCTTCTTCGTGTTCGTGTTCACCTACGACATCGTCCTCGCGATCCGTGCGCCCGTCGTACTGGTCGTCACTCACGGGGTCGAGGTTCTGCTCGGCTCGATCGCGTTCGCGTGGGTAGCCGTCCGACTCCTGGCGCCGGGCATCGAGGCCGGCGGAGGGCATCGCCGGCGTCGCGATGACCAGGATCCCGGGGCCGGCGCTCCCGTGGGGACTTCCCCTTGACGCACGACCTCCTCGCGGGAAGTGAACCGTTTTCCGCCCAGGGCCGACCTTGATCATGAGGAACGGTGATGCTGGCACGGCAACGGATCGTCGATGACTTGCTGGTCCTGGCTGCTCAGGCAGGTCACGTAGGTGCGTTCGACCGGCTCGCCATCCGCTGGTATCCGAGGATGCTCCGTCACGCGCGACACCTCACCGGCGACGCCGAAGGGGCGCGCGACGTCGTCCAGGAAAGCTGGATCGCGGTCGCGCACGGGCTGCTTCACCTGCGCGACGCCGGCGCCTTCCCTGCCTGGGCGCTGCGTATCGTCACCCGGCGCGCCGCCGAGTGGATCGCCAGGCATCGCCTGAGGCGCGAACTCCTCGCCCCGATCGACGATCATCCCGACCTCCCAGCGCCCCCGGACAGGAGAGCAGACGATCGCGCCCGCGTTCGCGACGCGCTCCGGCGCCTCGAGCGTGAGCCGCGGACGCTGCTTTCCATGTACTACGTCGACGGGTTGTCGGTCGGAGAGATTGCCCAGGTCCTCGAGATCCCCGCCGGGACGGTGAAGTCCCGGCTCTATCACGCCCGCGCGCGGCTGCGCGCCGCACTGGAGGTGCACGATGATCCGCACGAGCGACGTTGACGCTTTGATTCGAGAGGCTGTCGCCGCCGAGGATGCCGAGGACCTCGGGCTGCCGGACGACCGCGCATGGCTGTCCGAGCTGACAGGGGTGTTCCGCAGTCATCTCCGCTGGTTCGGCGCAATGTTCATGATCATGCTCGTCGTCTTCTTCGGCCTCGCGGTGTACTGCGGCTGGCGGTTCCTGACCGCTCCGGACGACGCGGCGCTGATCCGCTGGGGCTGCGGTTTCCTTTTCTGCACCGT
The DNA here is from genome assembly GCA_040754885.1 of Acidobacteriota bacterium. Classification (GTDB taxonomy): domain Bacteria; phylum Acidobacteriota; class Thermoanaerobaculia; order Thermoanaerobaculales; family Thermoanaerobaculaceae; genus JBFMCD01. The sequence goes on along the minus strand of JBFMCD010000017.1, from coordinate 1,119 downwards.
CCTCTGCCTCAGCGGGAAGATCTGGTACTGGATGGAGGCGGGACGCCTGGCCACGATTCGCGAAATCAAGCGCGTCGAGCTGCTCGTCGCCCATCTGACCGCGGAGATCCGCAAACCCACGGAGGGGTGATCGAAGGGAGGGAGGCGCCATGCCGGAAGCTCGGGAGACGGCGCTGCGCTTCGTCGACGCCATCAACCGCGGCGACCTGGCCGACCTCGACAGGCTCGTGACGTCCGACCACGAGTTCGTGGACTCCGATGGCACGCGGACGACGGGCCGGCAAGCCGTGATCGAGGGGTGGGCGGCGTTCTTCGGGATGGTGTGCGGCTACACCATTGACGCAACCGAGATCCACCGCGCCGGCGACGTCGTCGTCCTCGTCGGGGTGGCGAAGGGCGCCTTCGAGGCCCGAAACCAGGCAGGGAGAAGGATCGCATGGGAGGTGCCGGCCGCATGGCGAGCGGTCGTGCGCGGGGACGAGGTCGCAAGGTGGCAGGTTTTCGTGAATCCCGAGCCGATTCTCGCGGCGCTGCAGCGATCCAAGCAGGAGTGACGCGGCGCGACCGGCCCTGGCGTGGAACTCGCCGGCGTGACCCCCGGCTCCGGCGCCGAGAAGGCCGGCCTGCGCGAGGGAGACATCGTCCTTCAGGTGGACGGCAGGGACGTCGCCAGCCTCGCGGGGTTCTCGGCGATCCTGAGGACGCTCTCCCCCGGCCAGACCGTGAAGGTGACCGTCGGGCGCGCCGGCGAGACGCTTGCCCTCGACGTCACCGTCGCCGAGCGGTAAGGGCAGCGTTGCGGGGCCGGGCGGGTCCCGGCTGCCCGCTGCGTATATCATTCCGGCGATGTCGGAGGCGGGACAGGCGAGTCCGGGTGTGACCGGCGGCGCACCGGCGGCGCCGGCCTGGTGGCTGGCGGTGCTGGTGCCGCTCGTGCTGCTCTTGCCCGGGCAGCTCCCGGCGCTGTGGTCGAACCTGTCGGGCGTCCCGCTCCCGGCGCAACTGGCGCTGCTCGCCGCGGTCGTCGCGCTGGCCGCGATCGCGCTGCGCCGGGCCGGTATGCCGATCGGCGGACGCGACGCGGCGGGCCTCGCCGTTGCCGCGATCGCCGCGGCGGCG
>JBFMCD010000016.1:0-4812 GCA_040754885.1 Acidobacteriota bacterium | reverse complement strand
GGGGCCGCCGGGGGGCAGCAGCCAGGCGCCGCTCGACGGCTCGAGCCGGGCGCCCCCGCCGAGCAGGCGGCCGAGCAGCCCGAGGGAGAAGCCCAGTTCGCCGGGGTGAAGCACGATGTGCTCGTCTTCCTCGAGGACCAGGTCGCGGTCGCCGAGGTTGAGCCTGACGGCGTGCAGCGCCGGCGCCTGGCCGAGCTTGACCTTCCCGCCCGCGTCGCTGTCGGGTGCCTCGAGTTTCGGCGAGAGTCGGCGGTCGTTCGGATTCATGATCGAATTCGGACGGTTGTTGGGTTCTATGATCGAACGCAGCGCGCCCGGGTTCACCTTCAGCAGTCCGTTGGCCCCGGGCGTGATCTCGTACCTCAGTTTGCCCGCGTCGTAGCGACCGGTGCCGCCGAGGGCCCTGGCGAGGTCGGCGCCCGGGACATACGCCTTGCCGTTCCGCATCACGAGGTTCTTCGTCAGCAGCGAGACAGGTCTGTCCTCGAGGACGATCCCGGCGAACGCCGCGGCGGCCAGGACGGCCGCGACTCCGGCCGCGGTCAGGATGTCGAGGCGGGGCACGAGGCGAAGCGGACTGCGGCTCATCGTTCGGTCCTCCCCGGAGCGCCGCGGTGCGGGGCGCTCCACCCGTATCAACGCCGCCAGGGGGTCGAACCGCACGGGCCGGAGATCGGAACCCGGGCGATTCGGGCAGGGCGGGTCCGACTCGCGTACTCTGGGCGGGTATGGACCCGCTGATCGTCGCGGTGTTCGCGGTCGTCTACGGCGGCATGATCCTCGGCTCCATCCCGGGTCTGGCGCTCGACCGCACGGGGATCGCGCTGCTCGGCGCGCTCGTCCTCGTCGGCATGGGCCGGGTCGCGCCGGCCGACGCCTGGGCGGCGGTGGACGTGCCGACCGTGGCCCTCCTCTTTGGCCTGATGGTGGTGTCCGCGCAGTTCCGCCTGGGCGGCTTCTACACCGTGATCGTGCGCCGCCTCGCGGCCGCCGACCTCGCGCCGCCTGGCTGTTCGCCGTCACCGTGGTGCTCTCGAACCTGGTGTCGAACGTGCCGGCGGTGATGCTGCTCCTCCCCGCCGCCACGCACCCGCTTGCCGGTCCGGTGCTCGCCCTCGCGAGCACGCTCGCCGGCAACCTGATCGTCGTCGGCAGCATCGCCAACATCATCGTCGTCGAGCAGGCGTCCCGCCTCGGCGTTGAGATCTCCTGGCGCCGCCACGCGTGGGTCGGGATCCCGGTGACGCTCGCGACGCTGGCCATCGCCGCCGCGTGGCTCTTCCTCCGAACGCCGTGACCACGCGCGCCGCGCGTCGGGGTTCCGGTGTCGAAGTCACTCGTTGTGCGAGTTTCGGAGCCGGTCGCGGTAGGTGTCGTAGTCGGGGAGCCTGCGTTCGTACGCGGTGCGCATCAGCGCGGAGGAGATCATGAAATCCGCGGAGGCCCGGTTGCACGCGACCGGGATGTTCCACACCACGGCGATGCGCAACAGCGCCTTGACGTCGGGGTCGTGCGGGTGGGGTTCGAGAGGGTCCCAGAAGAAGATGAGGAAGTCGATCGTCCCTTCGGCGATCTTCGCGCCGATCTGCTGGTCGCCGCCGAGCGGTCCGCTCTGCAGACGGACGACCGGCGTCTCCAGCGTCTCCTCGAGGAGAGCTCCCGTGGTTCCGGTCGCCAGCAGCTCGTGCCGGGCCAACAGGTCCTTGTTGTAGCGGGCCCACTCGAGCAGGTCCTGCTTCTTGTTGTCGTGCGCCACCAGCGCGATGCGCTTGCGCTCCGGAAGGGCGACAGGCTCCTGGTTCATGGCAACCTCCAACGGGGCGCGATGTTGCGACGCCGGTGCGGTGGCGGCGGGCCCGGGGCGTGAAGGGGCGATGAAGTGGCGGATCGGACGCGCGGCCGGACGACCGAACCTGCTGGAGGTCCGGAACGTACACAGGGTGGAGACCCACACCCATGTCCGACGTGCTGCCCTGGCTCGAGTACCGATGGAACTTCGACTATCCGGCCGGCATGTACCGCGCGTTCGTCGAGCGGTTGCGCGGCACGCCGGCCCGGCTCGAAGAGGCGCTCCGCGGGGTCTCCGTGGATCGCCTGTCGGCCCGACCCGACGGGAAGTGGTCGGTCCTCGAGCAGGTGGGCCACCTCCGCATGGTCGAGGAGTTGTGGCGTCGCCGGCTCGAAGAGTACCTGGCGGGAGCGGCCCGCCTGACCGCCGCCGACATGCGAAACGACGCCACCGTCGCCGCCGTCTTCAACGCAAGGCGCGCCGAGGACCTGCTCGCCGACTTCCGCGCCGCCCGCTCCACCACCGTGGCGACGCTCGACGCCTCGGGACTCGACATCGCCGAGCGGGTCGCGCACCACCCGCGCCTCGACCGGCCGATGCGACTCGTGGACCTGTGCCTGTTCGCCGCCGAGCACGACGACCACCACCTGGCGGCGATCCGCGCCCTGCTGCGCTGACGGCGGACCTCGGCGCGAGAAGCACGCCGAGGGGCGGCCGCGCGGCCGCCCCTCGTGCCGTCCGTGACGCGACGCCTCGTCCTACCGGGTGCACACGTCGATCTGGTACTCGTTGTTGGTCTCCACCCTCTCGTTGACGTTCGCCCCCGAGTCCACCTTGAAGGTGATCCTGGGCTTGGGTGCGTTGGCGTAGGCGCACGGGTAGAGCGGATAGCCGACGAAGATCTTGATCGCGCCCGGCGCCGTCAGTCCGTTGGGAGGCAGCGCCCCCGCCATGTTGAACGACCCCTCCGAGAAGCCGCACCAGATGTGGTTGTAGTACTCGAATTGCTCCGTTCCCGGCGGGACGTTGATCACCTCGCAGGAGAAGTGGACCTTCCACGGCGGAGGCGCGGGCGTTCCCGGCTGGTTTCCGATGTTCTTGACCTTCCAGTCGGCGCGCCATCCCTGGAACTGCGCCGCCGGGAACCCGGCGGCGGGCCCAAATCGCGGCGGGTTGAGCCACGTCGGCTCCAGCGGCACGAGATCGGGACCCGGCTCCGGGGCGGCGATCACCCTCGGCTTGATTCTCTCCACGGGCTTGAGCTGCAGGTTCGGCGGCGGTTGGAGCTTCTTCAGCTCCGTGACCGGGAGCTTGAAGTCCTCCTGCGTCAGCGCCCGCGCCTGGGGCTTGATCTTGGCTGGCTCGACGGCGACGGCGGTCCACGCGGCGGAGAGCGCGAGGGCCGCGATGGCGAGAATCACGATCGAACGTCTCATCTCCGGATCTCCTTTCACCAGTGGAAACGCCGGCGCCGCCCCAGACCGCACAGATGCCCGCCCCACGCCGGCTCGGTGTCTGCACGATGTTGACAGGTAGGTGTTTGCGGCCCAGCCCGCGGGCGGACGACGCCGTCGGCGATAGCCGCCGGGTGCTCGTGCCTACTCGCGGACCAGCTCGACGCGCCGGTTCTGGGCGCGGCCCAGCTCGGTGGCGTTGTCGGCGACCGGCTTCGACTCTCCGAACCCGACGGCGCGCAGGCGCGCCGCCGCCGCGCCCTTGCCGGTCAGGTACGAGCGCACCGATTCGGCGCGCTGTTGCGAGAGCGCCTGGTTGTGGGCGTCGGCGCCGGTCGAGTCGGTGTGACCCTCGATCGCCAGTTTCCACCCCGGCTGCCCTTCGAGTACGCGCACGACCTCGTCGAGGACGGTCTTCGATTCCCCGCGCAGCGTCGCCGAGTCGAGGTCGAAGAGGATCCCGTACAGGCGCGCCCGCCCGGAGGCGACGAGCGTTTTCTCCAGCTCGCCGGCCACCGAGCCGGACCAGTGCGGGCAGGTTCCGACGGTCGCCGACTGCTTGGTCCCCGCCCACTCGCCGGCCGGGGCCTCGGTCTCGGCGCCCGCGTGCCAGTAGTAGCCGCGGAACCCCGACCCGTCCGGCGCGAACACCATCACCGCCGGCCCGTGGTTGTCGCCCTCGCGCCAGGTGAGCTTCATGACGCGGCCCTCGATCGTGCCGGTGAGCAGACCTTCGTTGTACTCGTAGCAGCCGGCCAGGGCACTGCCCTGCTGGCGCACGCGAAACAGCGAGTAGCTCGAGTCGTACGTCCCGGAGATCGCCGACGGCAGCGCGGCCATCGGCGGGAGCGCGCCGAAACCGCGCAAGGAGAACAGCTCGACCCACCCCTCGCTGCCGTGGTTGGACAGGATCGAGAGGCGCACCCAGCGCGCCGGCACGCGGCCTTGCGCGGCGAACTTCTGGCCGTCGGCCTTGGCGGCCAGCGACGCCCGCAGCACGGGCGTGAACCCCGTGGCTCGCGACGTGGTCGAGACCTCGACGACGACCTCCTTCGCCGCGGCGCCCTCCTCGTCGATCCCCGCGGTGTCGAACTCGAAACGCTCGATCACCGCTTCGGCGATCATCTCGAAGACGAAGACGTTGCCGGCGGTCTTGCCCTCCGGGCACGCCCAGCCGGACCTCGGGGAGGCGTCGAGGAGCGCCTCCACGGGCCACCCGCCGTAGTGCTCCGGTGCGATCACCGGGAACGTCCCTTCGTGGATCGACAGCAGGTTGACCTGCTCGACGCCGGGAGCGACCGCCGCCGGCGCGGCGACGACGAGCGCCAGGGTCACGATGAGGGGGGAGCGGACCATGGGCAGTCTCCTTGAGCGAGTGTCGGCAGCAGCATACTCCAGGAGGGGCTGAGAGGCAGGGAAGAGGGGAGAGCGAAGAGACCGGGATCCGGGGTCAGGGGTCAGGGGACAGAAGGAAAGGGGAGAGGGAGGAGGGGAGAGGGAAGGCACGAGCGAAGAGCCCCGGGCGAAGGGGTTGGCGGGTCTCTCCCCTCTCCCTTGGGCGGTGGGAAG
>JBFMCD010000015.1:0-49618 GCA_040754885.1 Acidobacteriota bacterium | reverse complement strand
CGTGACCGGCACCGGCTACACGCCGACCTCGGTGGTACGGTGGAACGGGGTCAACAGGGCCACCACCTACCAGTCGGCGACGCAGCTGGCGGCGGTGATCCCGGCCACCGACCTGGCGGCGGCGGCGGCAGTGGTGGTGACGGTCCCTCCGGACGGCGGGCGCCGATGCCGGGGGCCGGCACGAAGGGCGGGCCCGGCGGCCCGCCCTCTTCGTGTCGTCCCGCGCGCGCTACTTCTTCTTCATCAGTTCTGCGAGGCGCTCGACGGCGTTCGCGTTGCCCGGGTCGCGCTCCAGGGACCGAGCGTAGTTCTTCACCGCGAGGTCCTTGTCGCCCTTCGTCGCGTACGCCTCGGCGAGGCTGTCGTAGACGTTCCCCGAGTCGGGGTAGATCTCGACGTTGAGCGCGAAGATCGCGATCGCCTCGTCGATCCGACCGCGCGCGATCAGCTCGTAGCCGAGCAGGTTCAGCTCCCTCTCGTGGAACTCGTAGGCGGTCTGGTCGCCCGCCCTGAGTTCGCGGAAGCGGGCGAGCGCCGCCTCGATCCCCTTGGCCTCCAGCGTCGCGCCCACGGCGTCGGCGACCGACTCCTTCGGCGCGGGCGGGGTCCGGCCGTAGAGCACGTCGAGGGCGCCCATCGCGACCGCCGTGGTCCGCGAACCCGCGAGGTTGGAGAGCACCACCGCGACGTGCCCGTCCGCCGGGACGCGCACGATCAGCGAGCTGAAGCCGCGGATGCCGCCGGCGTGGCGGATCAGCGTGCGCTCGGCTTTGTCCGGTCCGACCTGCGCCTTGACGATGTTCCACCCGTAGCCGTACTCGCCGAGCCCCGGCGTGAACATCCTCGCCTTGCCCTGCTCGGAGAGCAGCTTGGTGCCGTACAGGGCGCGGTCCCAGCGGTACAGGTCGCCGACGGTCGAGTACATGGCGCCGGCGGCGTGCGGCACCGACATGTCGAGGAACGGACCGTTGACCACGGTCCTGAGGTCGAGCTGGTAACCGGCCGCGCGCCTGGGCAGGATCGTCTCGGTGTGGTCGTAGCCGGTGCCGGTCATGCCGAGCGGATCGAGGATGCGCTCGCGCAGCACGGTCTCGTACGGTTTGCCAGCGACCTGCTCGATCACCGCGCCGAGGATGACGTACCCGGAGTTGTTGTAGCGGAACTTCGACCCCGGCTCCCACTGCAGGTCGCCGCTGCACAGCGTGGTGACGAGGTCCTTGAGCGAGTACGCCTTCCGCTCGTGGGCGGCGCGGAAGTCGGGCCGGTCGGTGTAGCTCGGGATCCCCGAGGTGTGGTTGAGCAGGTGGTGGATGGTGACGCGCGCGCCGGTGTCCTTGCGGTACCAGGGGAGCGCCTCGGCGAGCGTCGTCTCGGTGGCGAGCTTCCCCTCCTCGACCAGTTGCATCACGAGCATGGCGGTGAACTGCTTGGTCACCGAGGCGATGCGGAACCTGGTGTCCGGCGTGTTGGCGATCCCCCACTCGCGGTTCGCCAGGCCGTAGGCCTTCTCGAGCACCACCTCCCCGTTCCTCGCCACCAGCACCGCGCCGCTGAACTGCCCCTTCGCCGCGTACGACGCGACCATCGCGTCGATCCGCTCGCCCTCGCCGGCGGCGTGCGCCGCGGCGGCCGCCAGCACGGCGGCGCCCAGGCACAGCGTCACGATCCGCGCACCTCTCGGTAGACGGTCCATCGGGTTCCTCCTCGGACGGGATACGTTCCCGCCGCCGGGAGGTTCGGGCCGGGACGGCAACCCTCGACCCCGAGGGGGCGTACAGTTCGAGGAGCATGAAGACCATCCTCGCGGAGAGGGCGCGCCGGAGGCGGAACACCCTGCGCGGCGCCGTGCTGCTGGCGGCCTGCGCGACGTGCGCCGGCGCCGCCGGGGCGACGGTCTTTCCCGTCGAGGAGCGGGTGGTCCTCGGTCCCGCGCTCGAGGAGCGCGTCCGGCTGGACCGGGGCTGGCGCTACCGTCCCGGGGACGTGCCGAACGGCGCGGACCCGGCGCTCGACGACCGGGGATGGGCGAACGCCCGCTCGATCCTGCGCGATCCGGAGGACAGCCCCGAGGGCTGGCCGGGGATCGGCTGGTTCCGGCGCCGTCTGGCCCTCGCCGAGGGGATGCCGGCGACCGCCGTGGCGCTCCGCCTCGAGCAGGCGGGCGCCGCCGAGGTCTACCTCGACGGCCGGCTGATCGTCCGCTTCGGCACGGTCTCGACCCGCCGCGAGGGCGAGCGGCCTTTGTACCCGCGCGACTTCGTCGGCGTCGCCCTCGAGCCTGGGCGGACGCACCTGCTCGCGGTGCGCTACTCCAACTTCACCGGCAACGTCGTCGGCAACGGGGTGCGCGGCTTCGTCGTCAACCTGCGCGGGGTCGAGGCAGCTGCCGCCGCCTACAACCGCACCACCGTGGCCGTGACGTCGCAACCGATGGCGTTCGCCGGCGCGTTCTCGGCGTTCGCGCTCCTCCACCTGCTGCTCTTCGCCTTCGACCGGAGACGCCGGGAGAACCTCGTGGTCGCCCTGTTCGCCGCCACCCAGGCCGCGATGTATCTTCTGCTGACCCGCTACCAACTGACCGCGGACCTCCTCTCCGCCCTCGCCCTGTTCCGCCCGCTCGCCTCGCTGCAGGTCGCCGTCGTGCTCACCGGCCTGGCCGCGGAGCACGCCGTCCTCCGCCGCCGCCCCGCGTGGACGTCGTGGGCCGTCGGAGCGGCCGGCGTCGCGCTCGCGGCGTGGGTGTGGACGTGGAGCGCGTTCCGCTCCGAGTTGCCGGCCCGCGTGTTCGTGCTGCTCGGGTTCCTCGAGATGCTGCGCGTCGCCGTCGCCGCGGCGGCGCGGCGCGAGCCGGAGGCGTGGATCGTGGCCGCGGGGTTCGCTCCGATCGCGCTCGTCCTCGCCGCCCAGCAGGTGCTGGCGCTGGCCAACGCGGGTTCGATGCCCCAGACCGCCGTCCTCGCCTGCATGCTGCTCCTGTTCGCGGCGTTGTCGGTGTTCCTCTCCCGGCGCAGCGCCCGCACCGCGCGCGAACTGGAGGCGCGCCTCGGCGAGGTGCGAGCGCTCTCCGAACGGGCGATCGAACAGGAGCGTCGCGCCGCCCGCGAGGAGGCGGAGCGCCGACTGGTCGAGGAGCGCCACGAGCGGCGGACCAGGGAACTCGAGGAGGCGCGCCGCATCCAGCTCGCCATGCTCCCACCGGAAGCGCCGGCGGTGGCCGGCTTCGACCTGGCGTTCCGCATGGTCACCGCGACGGAGGTCGGCGGCGACTACGTGGACGTCCGCGCCGACGGCGGCGGAGGCTCGCTGCTCGCGGTCGGGGACGCCACCAGCCACGGCCTGCAGGCGGGGATGGTGGTGGCGGTGGCCAAGAGCCTGTTCCAGGCCGCCGCCCCGGAGGGGGGCCCCGGTGCCGTGTTGCGCAGGGTCGGCGCCGGTCTCGAAGCGCTGCGCGAGCGGCGCGCGAGCATGGCGCTCGCGGTGCTCCACCTCGCCCCCGGCGGGCTGCGCTTCGCCTCTGCCGGGATGCCGCCCCTGCTCGTCTCGCGCGGCGGGGGGCCGGTTGAGGAGATCCTGCTGCCCGGCGTGCCCCTCGGCACGCTGACCGGGGTCGCGTACGCCGAGGCCGACCTCGCGCTCGCGCCCGGCGACACCGTGCTCGCCGTCAGCGACGGCCTGGTCGAGGCCGCCGCGCCCGGAGCGGAGGCGTTCGGCTACGAGCGAGCCGCGGCGGCGTTGCGCGCCCTCGCCGGACGGACTGCGCGGGAGGTCGCGGACGGAATGCTCGCCGCCGTGACGGCGCACCTCGGCGGCGCGGCGCCGCCGGACGACGTCACGGTCGTGGCGCTGGTCGCGCGCTGAGCGCGGTCACTCCTTCATGATGTAGACGAGCTTGACGTACGGCGGCAGGTGACCGGCCGCGTCGACGGTGACCTTGTGAGTGTGGCCGTCGTTGGCGGCGTGCTCGTCCTCGCCCGACTCGAGGTCCTCGTCGTCCTCCTGCGGCTCGCCGGCGCGCGCCGCGTGGGTATGCGTCGCACTGCCGCCCTTCTCGCCGACCGCGTCGGTCGCGGGGTCGAGCCCGAGGACGAACCGGCCGCGCAGATCGGGGGTGATGCGACCCGCCGCCGTGGTGCGGCCGTCGCACAGCACCCAGCCGGCGGGGACCTCGGTGCCGAAGTAGGCGACGACCGTGCCCGAGGGCACGTAGACCGGAGGCGGCGCGGCGGCCGCGTCGGCGCCCGGCTGGGCCGAGGGGGGTTGGCAGCCGAGCGCGGCGGCGAGGCCGCAGGCCGCGACGACGAGGGTCAGGGTGCGGGCGGTCGGAATCATGAGGTCCTCCTCCGTGAAACGCGGGAGACAGCGTGCCACACCCGCGCGCCGCGGTGAAGGCCCAGGCCAGGCTAGGTCCGCGCGGCGCTCCACGCCGCGTGGTAGCGCGCGGCGCCGTCCACGAAGCCGCCGTGGCGCGGCTGCCAGCCGAGCAGGCGCACCGCCTTCGAGGAGTCCACGTGCTGGTCGAGCGCGAGCGCCTCGGCCATCGGCCCGATCTCGCGCGCGGCCTCGGCGACCGGCCACGCCGCGACCCGCCCGCCGGCGCCGGCGGCGCGGCTGGCGGCGGCGGCGCACTCGCGCACCGTGAAGCGGCTGCGGTCGGTGACGTTGAACACCTCGCCCCCGAACGGCGACTCGATCGCCCGCAGGTAGGCGTCGGCCAGGTCGGCGCGGTGCACCATCGCCCAGCGGTTGGTCCCTTCGCCGACGATGCGCGCGACGCCGACGGTCGAAGCGCTCTCGAACCACGCGGCGGTCAGGCCGCCGCGCCCGCCGTAGACGCACCCGGGGCGCAGGACGAGAGTGCGCAGGCCGTCGGCGTTCGCCGCGAGCACCTCCTGCTCGATTTCGGCGCGCGGCGCGACCATCGGGGCCGGATCGAGCGGCGCGCTCTCGTCAACGGCCTCGGCTCCGGTGGAGCCGTACAGCCACACGCCGCTGGTGTAGACGAACAGTCGGGTCCGGCCGGAGCGGGCGTTGGCCAGGCACTCCTCCACCGTCCGGCGATCCAGCTCGAACAGGTCGGCCGAGTACTCGGCCGCGCAGTGCACGACCACCTGCGCGTCGCGCGCGGCTCCCAGCCACGACGCCGGCTCCTGCATCGAACCGGGCACCGGCAGCACCTCCATGCGCCGCAGGCGGCGCGCCTTCTCGTCGTCGCGGACCAGTCCGGACACCTGGTGGCCGGCGCGCGCGCACGCCGCCGCGACCGCCGATCCGACGTAGCCGCTCGCTCCCGTGACGAAGATCCTCATGTCGTCTCCCCTGTCCCGAAGCGGGACAACACGCCGGCGGGCCGCGCGCTTCCCGGAGGCGCGGGTCAGCGCGGAGAGGAGCGCCGGCGGCGCGGGCGGCCGTTGCCGACCGCCGGCACGATCGTCACGACGGCCGACTCGGTCTCCGTTGACGCCGCCGGCTCGCGCTGGAGCAGGCGCACCGGCGGCGGCTCCATCGCCACCAGGTACTCGAACGTCTTGCGGAACTGGGCGATCGAAACGCCCGCCGTGGCGGCCAGCTTGGCGACCGTGTGCAGGTCCTCGAAGTCCTCGCGGTTGAGGCGGATCATGTAGCGGCGCGCGACGCGGTAGCGCTCCGAGTTGGTGTCGACCATGCGCACGCGCGTCTTGCCCGTATCCGGGTCCAGGTTCTCGGCGAACGGCAGCGGCTTGAAGTGGTCCCCCTCGACGGCGATGACCACGCCCGAGCCGCCTTCCTCGAGGTACTGCGCCGCGTAGAAGCCGAGGTCGCGGGTGTACTCCATGTCCATCGGGATCGGGTCGGAGCAGCGCAGCTCGTAGCCGATGTCCTTGGCCACCACCGTGGTGTTGATCTTGTAGCGGCGCAACCCCTCCTGCACCTTGGCCTTGAGGATCTCGCCGAAGTTGACCTCGGCGATGCGCAGGTTGCCGTGCGGGTCGCGCTCGGCCTTGGCGACCTGGCCGAGGTCGGCGGGGTCGATCGACTCGACCAGCCCCTCGGCGACCACCGCTACGCCGTGCGGCAGGCCGACCGACATCCGCTTGATCATCGAGCCGAGCAGGGTGTCGACCACCGTCTGCAGGCGCACGGTGGGCCCGAACTCCTCGGGGATGAGGGTGAGCGCCGCGCCGGCCGCCTTGCCGATGCCGAAAGCCAGGTGGCCGACCTTGCGCCCCATCGTCACCACCAGGTACCAGCGCGATGTCGCCTTGGCGTCGACCATCAGGTCGCGGACGATGTTGGTGCCGATGTGCCGCGCGGTCTGGAAACCGAAGGTGTTGCCGCCCTGCGGCAGGTCAAGGTCGTTGTCGATCGTCTTGGGCACGTGGACGACGCGGATCCGCCCCTTGCTGCGCTCGTTGAGCATGTACGCCGAATACGCCGTGTCGTCGCCGCCGATCGTGATCAGTCGGTCGACGTTGAGGCGGAGCAGCGAGATGACGCTGTTCTCCAGGTGCTCCTCGTTGCGCGTCGGGTTGGCCCGCGAGATGCCGATGTGCGAGCCGCCACGGAAGTGGATCCGGCTGACGCCCTCGATGGTCAGCGGCATGACGTGGTCGACGTTGCCCTGCATGATCCAGCGGAAGCCGTCGAGGATGCCGATAACCTCGGAGCCGGACAGCGAGGCGCGGATCGCCGCGGCGCCGACCACGCTGTTGATCCCCGGCGCGGGGCCGCCGCCGGCCAGGATCGCCAGCTTCTTGACGTTGGGGTTCATGCCGTCCTCCCGGGCCGTATGCATGTGAAAGGTAGCACAGAGAGGCAACCGGCGGCGGATGTCGGTTCTCCCTTGCCCGTGAGGGGAGGAGCCACGGCTTCCGGGGTCCGGGGTCCGGGGTCCGGGGTCCGGGGTCCGGGGTCCGGGGTCCGGACTGCGAAATGCGAACTCGAGGCCAGATACCGCTGTTCCCGTCCCAGCTTCACCTACAGGGCGGCGAGCAGGCGTTCCGTGACCGGCACCGCCACGCCCTGCTCGCGGGCGAGACGCAGCACCGCCCCGGAGCGGTACTCCAGCGCCTTGGCCGCCGACGCCCGCACCCAGCCGAGCGGCTCGCAGGCGCGCAGGAACGTGGGCCACCATTCGGGATCGGCGGCGGCGCCGAGGGCGCGCGCGCAGGTCCCGGCGCTCTCGGCGAACAGCGCCTCGGCTTCCGCGCCGTGCCGGTCGAGGTACTCGCCGAGCGCGAGGCCGTGCACGGCGAGCGGCAGGCCGACCACGCAGTTGAACCCCATCTTCTCGGCGTCGAGGGCGCCGAAGGCGGCGGGCGGCACGGCGGCGGCGGCGATCCCGCCGGCCTCCAGCGCGGCGGCGAGCGGCGCCGCCAGCGGCCCGGCGAACGGGCTCGGGCGCAGCACGCGGAAGAACTCCCCCTTGCTGGTGAACCAGACCAGGCCGCGCGTGCACCCCTCCAGGCCGGCGAGCAGCGGGCGGATCCAGCCGTTCTGGACGAGGACCAGGCGCGCCGGGTCGGTGCCGCGCAGGCGGTCGAGCAGCGGCGGCAGCGCCTCTTCGCGGACGCACAGCAGCAGCGGCGAGCGCGGGTCCGCCCGGACGGCGTCCCATCCCGCGTCGCGGGTGACCGGCACGACCTCGACGCCGGTCGCCGCGAGCGCCGACGCCAGCCGCCGCCCCACCTCGCCCATTCCGACGACAAGCGCGCGTTCGAGTCCCACGGCCGCATCATAGGCGAGCGGGACACGAGCACGAAGGCGCGCGCCGTGGACCGTGTGCCCCGAACGACCGCGGCGGATACTATGGGGGGAGACGAGGTCACGACGATGAGCGAACTTAGAGTCCCGGTCGCGGCGTTGCCTGCCGAGGTCCTGTGCACCGACGGGAGCGTCATGCGCGGCCGCATCTTCGTTCCGGCGACCGCCGCCGGCCACGAAGGTCCGACGCTCCCGGACGAGTGGATGAACCGGCCGGCGCGGTTCTTCCCATTCCTGCCCGACGGGGACGGCCGGCCGCTGCTGCTCAACAAGGCCACGGTGGTGGCGGTCACGGTGCCGGCCTGGGCCGACGAGGCCGACCCGGAGATGTTCGCGCCGGCGCCGGAGCGGGAGGTCGTCGTCGAGTGCGGCGGACGATCGTTCCGCGGCATGGTCGCCCTGGAGCTGCCCGAGCACCAGCGGCGCGTCCTCGACCTGCTCAACCAGCCGGGCGGCTTCCTGACGGTGCGTTCGACCGAGCACCATCACCTGATCGCCAAGCACCACATCACCAGGGTCGTCGAACTGGCGGAGACATGACATGAGCGAGCGCCAGCTCCCGAGAATCGAGGACCTCTTCCGCTTCATGTTGAAGTCGCGGGCGTCGGACCTGCATATCTCGGCGGGTTCTCCGCCGATGCTCCGCCACGACGGAGACGTCAAGTCGCTCTCCGGCGTCCCCACGCTCACCGCCGCCGACACCGAGACGATGCTCTGGCCGATCACTCCGGAGCGCAACCGCGAGGAGTTCCGCCGCCGCCACGACACCGACTTCGCCTACGAGATCCCGGGTGTGGCGCGCTATCGCTGCAACCTGTTCCTCGACCGCAAGGGGATGGGCGGCGTGTTCCGCATCATCCCGACGACGATCCTCACCGCCGAGGAGATGGAGCTGTCGCCGGAGATCCTGGCGCTGTGCCACCTGCCCAAGGGCCTCGTGCTGGTCACCGGACCGACCGGCTCGGGGAAGTCGACGACGCTCGCCGCCCTGGTCGACTACATCAACCGGACGCGCAGCGATCACATCGTCACCATCGAGGACCCGATCGAGTTCGTGCACGAAAACAAGCGCTGCCTGATCAACCAGCGGCAGGTCGGCGAGCACACCGACTCGTTCAAGCAGGCGCTGCGCGCCGCCCTGCGCGAGGACCCCGACATCGTGCTGGTCGGCGAGATGCGCGACCTCGAAACGGTGGCGATCGCCATCGAGACCGCCGAGACCGGCCACCTGGTGTTCGGGACGCTGCACACCTCCTCGGCGCCGTCGACGGTCGACCGCATCATCGATCAGTTCCCGGCCGACCGCCAGGCGCAGATCCGGGTGATGCTCTCCGACAGCCTGAAGGGCGTGATCAGTCAGACGTTGTGCCGGCGCATCGGCGGCGGCCGCGTGCCCGCGATGGAGGTGCTGATCGCCATCCCCGCCGTCGCCAACCTGATCCGCGAGGGGAAGGTGTTCCAGATCCCCTCGATCATGCAGACCGGGAAGAGGCACGGAATGCGCCTGATGAACGACTCGCTCCTCGACCTCGTCAAACGCGGCGTGGTCGACCCCCAGGAGGCCTGGTCGCGGGCGCTCGACAAGGCCGGCCTCGTCGGCATGCTCAACCGCGCGGACATCGAGACCCCGTGGCTGGCCGGGGAAGGGGCGAAGGGCGAGGCGTGACCGGGAGCCCGGAGCGGCGGGACTCCCCGCCGATCCCGGCAGGCGGCGGCGATGGGCGCGCGGCGCACGTCCCGCGCGCCCACTCGCTCGATACCGTTCGTCGGACCGCCGCGATCACATCAATCCGCGCTTGACAAGCAGCGGCTCGACCGCCGGTTCGCGGCCGCGGAAGCGCACGTACAGCGTCATCGCGTCTTCGGTGCCGCCCTTCTCGAGGATGTTGGCGCGGAACGACCGGGCGGTCGCCTGGTCGAACAGCCCCTTCTCGCGGAACGCCTGGAAGGCGTCGGCGTCGAGCACCTCGGACCAGATGTAGCTGTAGTACCCCGAGGAGTACCCGCCGCCGGGCCCGAAGATGTGCTGGAAGTAGGTCGAGCGGTAGCGCGGGACGATCTCCCCCGGCATGCCCATGCGCGCCAGGGCGACGCGCTCGAACGTCGCGACGTCCTGATCGGCCGGGGCGGCCAGCGTGTGCCAGTCCAGGTCGAGCAGCGAGGCGGCGAGGTACTCGACGTTCTTGAACCCCTGGTTGAACGTGCCGGTCGCGCGGATCTTCGCGACCAGTTCCGCGGGGATCGGCGCGCCGGTCTTCCAGTGCCGGGCGTACACCGCGAGGACGTCGGGGTGCATCGCCCAGTTCTCCATGATCTGCGAGGGCAACTCGACGAAATCGCGCGGCGTGGAGGCAAGCGAGCGGTAGCGGATGCGCGAGAACATCGAGTGCAGGCCGTGCCCCAGCTCGTGGAACAGCGTCTCGACCTCGTCCTGGGAGAGCAGCGCGGGGGCGTCGCCGGCTGGGCGGGAGAAGTTGCCGACGTTGACCACCACCGGTCGGACCTCCTTGCCGTTCAGCCGGAACTGGTCGCGGTAGCGCGACGACCAGGCGCCGGAGCGCTTGCCCGGGCGCGGGAAGTAGTCGGCGTAGAACACCGCCAGGTGCGAGCCGTCGGCGTCCCTGACCTCGTACGCCCTGACCTCCGGGTGGTACCTGGGGAGCTGCGGCAGCTCGTGGAAGGTGATGCCGTACAGCTCCTTGGCGACGTGGAAGGCGCCCTTGATAACGTTGTCGAGCGGGAAGTAGGGGCGGATCTCCGACTCGTCGAGGGCGTACTTCGCCTTGCGAACCTTCTCGGTGTAGTAGAACCAGTCGTGCGGCTCGAGACGGAACGACCGGCCGTCGGCGGCGATCGCCTCCTGCAGCGCCTCGGCCTCCCTGGCCGCGACCGCCTTGGCCGGCACCCACAGCCGGTTGAGCAGGCCGTACACGCCGGCCGGAGTCCTGGCCATGTTCTCGTCGAGGACGAAGTCGGCCCAGGTGCCGTAGCCGAGCAGGCGCGCCTTCTCGGCGCGCAGCGCCGCCATCCGGGCGACCAGCGCCGAGGTGTCGGTGGCGTCGCCGCGGCTGCCGCGGGCGGTGTACGCCGCGAAGATCCGCCGACGGAACTCGCGATTGTCGGCGGACTCGAGGAACGGCCAGATGCTCGGTCCGTGCAGCGTGAACACCCACTTGCCGTCGAGCCCGGCCTTCTTCGCGGCCTCCGCGGCGCCGAGCACCACGCGCTCTGGCAGACCGGCGAGGTCCTCCTTGCGCTCGATGACCAGGCGGTAGCCGTTGATCTCCTTGAGCATGTTGTCGCCGAACTTCACGCCGACCCTGGCGAGCTCGGCGTTGATCGCGCGCATCCGCTCCTTCTGCGCCGGCTCGAGCAGGGCGCCGCCGCGCACGAACCCCTTCCAGGTGCGCTCGAGCAGCGTCTTCTGTTCCGCGTCCAACCGCAGGGCATCGCGGCCGTCCCACACCGCCTTGACGCGGCGGAACAGACGCTCGTCGAAGGTGAGGTCGTCGCGGTGCGCGGCGAGCTTGGCGGTCACCTCGCGGTTGATCGCCTGCAGTTCCTCGTTGGTCTCGGCGGAGACGAGGTTGAAGAACACGCTGCCGACCTTGCCGAGCAGGAGGCCGGTGCCCTCGAACGCCTCGACGGTGTTGGCGAACGTCGGCGCGGCGGGGTCGGCGACGATCGCCTCGACCTCCTTCTTCTGTTGCGCCATGCCCTCCTCGAAAGCGGGTATGAAGTGTTCGGGTTTGATGTCGCCGAACGGCGGGACGCCGAACGGTGTCGTCCATTCGACGAAGAACGGGTTGCCGGCGGGTGAGTTCGCCTGCGCGAGCGCCACGGCCGGCACGGCGATCACGAGTGCGGCTGCGAGCGCGAGCCACCTTCTCATCTTCGGGCCTCCTCGGTGGTGTCACGCGCCGCCCGGGTCGGCAGGCGGCGCGGCGCGGACATTGTACGCGCGGGCCCCCGCGCCGTCGCGCCGCGCTATCATTCCAGTCGAACCGGCGAGCACAGGACCGCGGGCAGCCGCCCGACCCGGGAACTCAGCCGCCGCGGGCCTTTCCCGCCGGTGACGGAGAGGTGATGAGCGGCGCGTTCGAACACATCCACGGCAAGTACGAGGTGCTCGCCAAGATCAAGGAAGGCGGGATGGGGGCGATCTACAAGGTCCGCCACCGCCTGCTCGGCGAGACCCGGGTCGTCAAGGTGATGAAGCCGCAGCTCGAGGGGGACGCCGAGTTCGCCCGACGCTTCCTCCGCGAGGCGCAGACAGCGATCAAGCTGCGCCACGCCAACATCGCGCAGCTCTACGACTTCTCCACCGACGAGCAGGGCAACGCCTACATCGTCATGGAGTACATCCTGGGGGTGGACCTGCGCGAGCTGCAGCGCCGCCACGGTCCGCCGCCGGTCGGACTGACGCTCGAGGTGGCCATCCAGGGCCTCGCGGCGCTCGGCTTCCTGCACCGGCGCAACATGGTCCACCGCGACATCTCCCCCGACAACCTGATGCTGTCGCGCGACGCGGACGGCAAGCCGGTGGTCAAGCTGATCGACCTCGGCATCGTCAAGGTGCTCGAGTCCGACCACGGCCTGACCTCGACCGGGGTGTTCCTCGGCAAGGTGCGCTACGCCTCGCCGGAACAGTTCCGCGGCGGCGAGGGCGCGGTCATCGATCAGCGCGCCGACCTGTACTCGTTCGGGATCGTCCTCTACGAGCTGCTCACCGGCAAGTACCCGATCCTCGGGGCCACCAACTCGGCGCTGATCGCAGGGCACCTCTACCAACCGCCGGTCGCGTTCGAGGTCGCGGACCCCGATGGGCGGGTGCCCGCGCCGCTGCGCGACATCGTCATGCGGCTGCTCGACAAGGAGCCGGAGAAGCGCTTCCCGACCGCCGACGAGCTGGCCGGGGCGCTGCGCGCGCTGCAGGTGCGGTACCCCCTGCGCGCGGAGGACCTCGACGCCGCGCTGGCCGGGGTGGCGGAGGCCGAGGAGGCCGCCGCCGCAACCGGGTTCGACTCCACGCAGGACCGGCTCGACAAGCAGTTCGGCTTCCAGTCGGGGAGCGCGCCGGCGTGGCAGGTCGGCCTGCCGACGGTCGGGCCGGCCGCGGCCCCGCCGGTCGAGAAGCCGACGATCCTGGTGCCCACCGGCGTGTCCGGGGAGGCGCGCGCGCGGGCGATCGCCGAGGTCGTGGCTGCCGCCGAGCAGCATCTCGAGCGCAACGAGGTGCGGCAGGCCGCCGACCTGGTCCGCCAGGGCACCGAGGCGCTCGGCGAGTCGCCGGAACTGCACACCGTGCGGTCGCGGGTGGAGCGCGCCGCGCACCTCGCGGTTCCGCCGCCGCCGCCGGGAGCGGTCACCTCCCCCACGGTCGCGATGCCGCCGCCGCCGGCCCCCGTCCAGGCCGCGGCGCCCGCGCCGCCTCCGGCCGCCGCCGCGCCCAGGAGTCGCACCGGTCTCCTGCTCGCCGTCGTGGCGGCCGCTCTGGTCGTGGCGGTGGGAGGTCTGTTCGTCCTGCGCGGCGCGCTCGGCCGCAGGGCGCCCGCCGCCGGCGAGGCCCTGTCCTCCCCCGGCAAGGTCGGCGCCGAAGCGGACCCGGCGGGCGGCGCCGACCGGGCCGGCATGACGCCTCCCGACCCCGGGAGGGGCACGCTGGTCGTCCACGCGATCCCGTGGGGCGAGGTCACCGAGGTGAAGAACGCCGCCGGCG
Organism: Acidobacteriota bacterium; assembly: GCA_040754885.1. Taxonomy (GTDB): domain Bacteria; phylum Acidobacteriota; class Thermoanaerobaculia; order Thermoanaerobaculales; family Thermoanaerobaculaceae; genus JBFMCD01. The sequence continues at coordinate 36,159 of JBFMCD010000015.1, read as the reverse complement.
AGGTCCAGAACCTTCCCGCTTCTCCGGCGACGCCGCTGGCGATCGGCCTGGCGGCCGGCGCCTACACCATCACGCTGCGCAACCCGTTGACCGGGAAGACCGCCACCGCCTCGGCCATCGTCGAGCCGGGAGGCCTGGCGCGCTGCCGGGTCGTCCTCGAGCAGGTCGACGGCGACGCCTTCCTGGCGCGCCTCGGGAGGTGAGAGATGTCCCGCACGACCATCACGCGCGCGCTCCTCGTCGCCGCCGCCGCCTGCGTCGCCGCCGCCGCGTCCGCCCAGTACGACACCCACTCGGGCGCCGGCCAGGCCGGGTGGCAGATTTCGCAGGCCGAGGCCGCCGCGCGCGCCGTCGAGACGATGCGCGAGGATCCGGTCGTCGCGGCGGTCTTCGACCGTGACCCCGGCCTGAAGAAGAAGCTCCAGCAGGCGTACGCCAAGCTCGCGCTCGCCCAGGACGCCTACTCGCAGTCGGGTGGCGCGCCGTACAAGGGGGCCGAGGCGAACCAGTTCGCCATCGCCGCGCGCCGCGAGTTCCTGGCCATCGAGGCCACGCTGCGCGCCCGCGCCGGCGCCGCGAGCGGCGACTCCGACGCCGAGCGCGAGCAGTTGCGCGCGGAGATCCGCCTGCTCCTGCGCGACGCCAAGGAGCTGATGGAGCGGCCGGCGGCGTCGCGACCGGACATCCTTGAGCGACGCGCCGAACTGGGGCGGTCGTTGCGCGAGGCGCACCAGATGGGGCCCAGGGTGCCCGTCGCCCGCCTGCGGCAGATCAGGGACGAGCTCGCCGCCGGCATGGCGGAGGTGCGCGACGCGTCGACGGGAGGGACCGGCGAGGTGCGGCAGGCGGCCGCGGCGTGGAGCGCGCCCGACCCCTTGCGCCAGGCGACGAGGGCGTTCTTCGCCGGCGAGTACCGGCTCGCCGCCGACCTACTGGCGACGGCGAACTGGTCGGACCCGCGCTCGGCGAAGGCGATGCTGCTCATCCGCGGCGCATCGTACTTCTCGCTCTGGGTGGAGAGCGGCGAACACGACCAGGCGCTGCTCGACCGCGCGGTCGCGGACGTCAAGGCGTGCAAGGGCCTGGACACCTCGCTCCGGCCGGACCCCGCGGCGTTCTCGCCGCGCTACGCCGAGCTGTTCCGCTAGCCCCGGCGGCCGGGCTCCCACCGGGGGGCACCGCATCCCGCCCTTGCGTTTCGCGCCGGCGCGGCGATGATCGGGGGCGGAGGCATCGATGAAGATCGCCCTGGTTCAGCAGCACGCCGGAGCCGACCTGGACGACAACCTGCGCCGCGGCCTCGCCGCCGCCCGCCGGGCGGCGCGCTCGGGCGCCACGCTGGTCGGCTTCGCCGAGTTGGCGTTCACGCCGTTCTACCCACGCCAGGCGGCGTGCGGTCCGCCGCCGCTCCACCTCGGCGAGCCGGTGCCCGGCCCGACCACCGACGCCTTCGCCGCCCTCGCCCGCGAGCTGGGAGTCGTGGTGGTGCTCAACCTCTACGAGCGCGACGGAGACCGCGCGTTCGACAGCTCGCCGGTGATCGACGCCGACGGGAGCCTGCTCGGCGTCACGCGCATGCTGCACGTCGCCGAGATGTCGGGGTTCCACGAACAGGGGTATTACGCGCCGGGCGACCGCGGGATGCCGGTCTTCCGGACAGCGGCGGGGAACGTCGGCGTCGCGATCTGCTACGACCGGCACTACCCCGAGGTGATGCGCGCGCTCGGCCTGCGCGGCGCCGAGATCGTCGTCGTTCCGCAGGCCGGAGCCGTCGGCGAGTGGCCCGAAGGTCTGTACGAGGCGGAGCTGCGCGTGGCTGCGTTCCAGAACGGCTACTTCACCGCTCTCGCGAACCGCGTCGGTCGCGAGGGCGACCTCGAGTTCGAGGGCCGTTCGTTCGTGTGCGACCCGGCGGGGCGAGTCATCGCCCAGGCGCCGGCAGGAGTCGACGAGATCCTGCTCGCCGACCTCGACCTCGACGGAATCCGCGCCTCGCACGCCCGCCGGCTGTTCTGGCGCGACCGCCGGCCCGACATCGTGCCCGCACTCCTGGGACTCGAGTGACCGTCCGAAACAGCGGGGCGGTGACCGTGGGTAGTCCGGGCCACCGCACACGGTCCACGGCGCACGCAGGCGGATTTTCTGTCGCTTCTCCCCTGTCTCCCCTTCGCTGCGCGCACGTTCCCTTCCTGACGGGGAGCGGAGAACGGGCGACGGTCAACGGGCCCAGTGCTACCATCGCCGCCCGGCAACGGCGATGGCGATCGAAGCTGACCTGACCGGCTCCACCATCTCGCACTACGAGGTGATCGAACGGCTCGGCGCCGGGGGCATGGGCGTCGTGTACAAGGCCCGCGACACGCGCCTCAACCGGCTGGTCGCCCTGAAGTTCCTTCCACCGCAACTGACCGGCGATCCGGCCGCGCGCCAGCGCTTCGTGGAGGAGGCGCGCACCGCGTCGGCCTTCGACCATCCGCACGTGTGCACGGTCCACGACATCGACGAGACCGCCGACGGCCAGGTGTTCATGGCGATGGCCTACGTACCCGGCGAGACGCTGAAGGCGCGCCTTTGCCGCGGTGCGCTGCCCGTCCTCGAGGCTCTGAACATCGCGATCCAGGTGGCCGAGGGGCTGCTCGAGGCCCACGAGCACGGCGTCGCCCACCGCGACATCAAGCCGGGCAACGTGCTGATCGACCACGATGGGCGAGTCAAGATCGTCGACTTCGGCCTCGCCACGCTGGTCGGCCTGCCGCAGGAGCCCGAGCGCGGGATGATCATGGGGACGCTCGCCTACATGTCTCCGGAGCAGACGCGCAACGAGCCGGTCGACCACCGTAGCGACATCTGGTCGCTCGGCGTGACGATCGTCGAGATGCTCACCGGCCGGCCGCCGTTCGGCGACCGCGAGTCGCAGCCGCTGCTCCACCGCGTTCAGACCGATCGACCCGAACCGCTCGAGCGGCAGCGCCCGGACGCGCCGGCGGAGCTGTCGAGGATCGTCTCGCGCTGCCTGGAGAAGGAGCGGCACCGGCGCTATCGCACCGCCGTCGAGCTGCGCGCCGACCTGCTCGCCTGCCGCGATCTGGTCGCCGGGCAGACCGCGGGAGCACCACCGCCCGCGCCGCAGCGGCGCGGCCTGCTCGCCCGGTTCCTGCGCCGCGGCTAGCGCCGCAACAGCACGGTGGCGTACTCGTCGAGCATCCGCGTGCGGATGTGCGCGCAGCCGAGCCGCACGTAGCAGTCGCGCACGTCCGCGACGGTCTCCCAGAGGATGCCGGAGAGGAGGATCGTGCCGCCCGGCGCGGCGCAGACGGTCACAAAGGGGGCGAGCGCGAGCAGCACGTCGGACTGGACGTTGGCGAGCACGGCGTCGAACCGCCCCGGGCGCAGGCACGCCATCTCGCCGCACACGACCCGACACGCCGCGGAGACGCCGTTTGCGCGAGCGTTGCGGCGCGCGGTGGCCGCGGCGCCGGGCGCGACGTCGAACGCCACCGCCTCACGGGCGCCGAGGAGAAGTGCGGCGATCGCCAGCACCCCGGTGCCGCAACCGACGTCGAGCACGCGTGCGGCCCCGAGCGGCAGCGACTCGAGGATCTCCAGACACGACGCGGTCGTCTCGTGCTCGCCCGAGCCGAACGCGCCGGGAGCGAGCACGAGGTCCACGCCTTCCGGGTTCGGCTTCGCCCGGCGCTCCCCGACCAGGCGCAACCTGCGGCCGAGCTCAAGCGTCACGGCGCGACCGGTGCCGCGCCGGCGAGTTCGCGGACCGCGCCGAGCACCGCCGGCCACGCCGCGCTCCCTGGGTCGACCAGCTCGAAGTGCCCGCACCCTTCGAGCACCGTGACCACCGTGTCGTCGCCGGCCGCCGCGGCGGCTCGCGCGTAGCCCTCGACGAGGTCGAGAGGCACGATCCGATCTTCGCGCCCGCTGACAAGCCGCTGCGGCACTCCGAGCGGCACGAGCGCGGAGGGCGATCCCTGTGCGATCCTGACCGCCGTCTCGCCCGACGGATCGCCGAGCAACCGGGCCGGAGCGTCGCCGCACACGCGACGAGCCGCGGCGGCGCCGAGATCGGCGATGCCGGCCAGCGAGACCACGCCGCGCAGCGCCAGCGGCGCGCAGCGGCGAACCGGACGCGAGCCGGTGCCGGCCGGCCAGCCACAGCGCGAGGTGACCTCCGGCGGAGTGCCCCACCGCGACCACCCCGGAGAGGTCGAGCGGGTGGTCGGCGGCGAGCGCGCGCAGCGCGTCGGCGGCCCGAGCCGCGTCCTCGAACGTCCCCGGCCACCCCCCGCCGTCGTCGCCCAGGCGCCGGTACTCGACGCTCCACGTCGCGAAACCCGCGGACGTGAACGCCGCCGCCAGGCTCGACAGGTGCTCGAGATCGTACTCGGCGAGCCAGCACCCGCCGTGGATGAGCAGCACCACGGGGTGGGGGCCGCGCCCCGCCGGCAGGCGGAGGTCGCCGAAGTGCTGGGGTGCTTCGCCGTAGCGGACGCGAAGATCGGCGGGCGGTCTGGGCAGCGCCAGCAGGTCCTTGGCGTTCATGACCTCTCCCGCTCCCGGCGGCGCGGCGGCGCACGCCGCGGCGGCGCATGCCCAGGCGCTCAGGCGCGTCGCCGTTCTCACGTGACCCGCGCCCGGCGCAGGAACTCGGGACGGCGCCACGCTTCCGTCCACACCACCTCGGAGAGCGCCGCGACGGCGTCGAAGACGTCGACGTGGCGCAGATACGCCGGGGCGAACCCGAAGCGGATCAGGTCGGGGGCGCGAAAGTCGGGGATCACGCCGCGAGCGATCAGCGCCTGGGTGAGTGCGTACCCCTCGGCGTGGCGGATCGACACCTGGCTGCCGCGGCGCTCCGGGTCGCGCGGCGACACTACCTCGATGCCCCGGCCGCCGAACTCCTGATCGAGGAGCGCGGTGAACAGCTCGGTGAGCGCCACCGACTTGCGCCGCAGCCGCTCGACTCCAGCGCGCGCGATCGTCGCGACGCCGCACTCGAGCGCCGCCAGACCGACGACCGGCGGAGTGCCGGACTGCAGGCTCGCGATGCCCTCGGCGGGCAGGTAGCGCGGCGAGAAGTCGAACGGAGCGCGGTGGCCGAACCACCCCCACAGCGGCTGGCGCAACTCCGGCTGCAAGCGTCGCGCCACGAAAGCGAACGAGGGCGCTCCCGGCCCGCCGTTGAGGTACTTGTAGCCGCACCCCACGGCCATGTCCGCCCCCCAGTCGACGAGTCGCACCGGCAACGCCCCGGCGCTGTGCGCGAGATCCCACAACGCCAGCGCTCCCGCCCGGTGTGCCGCCGCGGTGAGCGACGCGGCGTCGAGCACCTCGCCGGTGCGGAAGTCCACGTGGGTGAGCATGAGCACGGCGACGCGCTCGTCGAGGGCCTCCGGGAGCCGGGCGCGCGGGATCGCGCGCACCTCGACCCCGCCGAGCAGGTCCGCCACCCCCTGCGCGACGTACAGGTCGGTCGGGAAGTTGTCGGCGTCGGTGAGGATCTCGCGCCGGCCCCGGCGCATCCGGAGCGCCGCGGCGAGCAGCTTGAACAGGTTGACCGAGGTGGAATCGGCGACCACCACCTCGTCGCCTCCGGCGCCGACCAGCGGCGCGATCGCCGCTCCCAGGCGCAGCGCCAGATCCACCCAGCCCTCGGCGTTCCAGCTGCGGATCAGCCCCCGCCCCCACTCCTCCTCGACCAGCCGGCGCAGCCGTTCCGGGGTACGGCGCGGCAGTGCGCCGAGCGAGTTCCCGTCGAGGTAGACGACCCCCTCGGGGAGGAGGAACTCGTCGCGGCACCACGCCAGCTCGTCGGCGGCGTCCAGCGCGGCGCAGTCGCTGCGATGGATCGGCGGCATGTCCGGATTCTCCCACGGATGCACCGGACGGCAACCGTTTTCGCGCCCGCCGTCCCGACCGCGACCGTGGGACGCGGGCCGTGGAGTGGGGGCCGCGTACCGGAAAGGGGACGACGGTTCTGCGGGCGATCACCGCCCTCGACGCCGCGGGCGGGACCCGCCCGGCCCCTCCCCGGCACACGGACCGCGGTTCACGCCTGACGATCCCGGCCGCGAGTTCAAAGGCCACCGACCCGCGTGCGACCGGGGGCTCGTCCTCCTACAGCTCCGCGGTCGCCAGGTAGCGCGGCGGCTGCCTCCGCCGCGTCGCGCGTTCGAACGCGTACGCCAGTCCGATCAGCGGGCCCTCGGCGAAGCGCCTGCCGATGAAGGTGACGCCGACCGGCAGGCCAAACGCCTGCCCCGCGGGCACGGTGATGCTCGGGTGCCCGGAGACCGCCGCCGGAGTGGAGCTGCTGCCCAGGAAGTGGTCGCCGTTGACCAGGTCGATCGGCCACGGTGGGCCGCCGGTCGGCGCAACCAGGGCGTCGAGGCGGTGCGTTTCGAACACGGCGTCGAGGCCCTTGTCGCGGGACAGGGACACGCACCGCTCGCGCGCCTTGCGGTACGCCGGGTCGGTGAGCGGCCCCTTGGCCTGGGCGGCCACGAAGTGCTCCTGACCGAAGTAGGGCATCTCGCGATCGGCGTGCTTCTCGTTGAACGCGATCACGTCGGCGAGCGTGCGCACCGCGGCCGCCGGCCCGAGCTCGGCCAGGTAGGCGTCGAGGTCCGCCTTGAACTCGTAGAGCAGCACCTCGTACTCGTCGCCGTCGTACTCCCCGGCGTTGGGGATGTCCGCGGGGTCGACGATGACCGCGCCCAGCCGGGCCATCTCCGCGATCGCCTCCTCGACGATCCGGTCCGCCTCGGGGGAGTAGCCGAAGAACACCTTGCGCGGGATGCCGAGACGCGCGCCCTTGAGCGCCTGGGGATCGAGGAATCGGGTGTAGTCGGCCTCGACCTTGCCGCGCGCGTCGGCGGTGACCGGGTCGCGCGCATCCTCGCCGGCGAGCGCGGACAGCAGCGCGGCCGCGTCGGCGACCGTCCGCGCCATCGGTCCTGCCGTGTCCTGGCTGTGCGCGATCGGCACGATGCCGGCGCGGCTGACCAGGCCGACAGTGGGCTTGATCCCGACCAGGCCGCAGGCGTGCGCCGGGCACACGATCGAGCCGTCGGTCTCCGTGCCGACGCCGACCGCCGCCAGGCTGGCTGCGATCGCGGCGCCCGTGCCGGAGCTGGATCCGCACGGGCTGCGGTCGAGGGCGTACGGGTTGCGGCACTGGCCGCCGCGGGCGCTCCACCCCGAGGAGGACTGCGTCGAGCGGAAGTTCGCCCACTCCGAGAGGTTGGTCTTGCCGAGCAGGATCGCGCCGGCCGCGCGAAGGCGCGCGGCGACGGACGCGTCCGCCCTCGGCTTCGCGCCGACCAGCGCCAGGGATCCGGCGGTGGTTTCCATCCGGTCGGCGGTGGCGATGTTGTCCTTGATCAGAACGGGGATGCCGTGCAGGGGTCCCCGCGCGCCGCGCTCGCGCCGCTCGAGGTCGAGCGCGTCGGCGATGGCGAGCGCGTCCGGGTTGGTCTCGACCACCGCACGGAGGGACGGCTCGGCCGCTGCGATCCGAGCCAGGTACCCCTCGCACAGCGTCCGCGAGGTGACCTTGCCGAGCATCAGCGCGACCTGGAACTCGGCAACCGTCGTCTCCGCGATGCTGCAGCCTCCCGCGGGCAGGGAGAGGACCGGCCCGCCGGTCGTGTCGCCCCCGGTGCCGCCGGCCGCAACCGCCACGCCGCCGGCGAGCGCCGCTCCCACCAGCTCGCGCCGCGACATTCCTCGCGCCGTGCCGCCGTCGTCGGATCGCATCGTCACCCCCTCGCGGCGCAGTCTACGACGCCCGCCCGCCGATCAGAGCGTCGACCTCGCGCAACAGCGTCTCCGGAGTGAAGGGCTTCTGCAGCAGCGGCCACGCCTCCTCGCCTTCCCCGACCTCGAGCATGGAGTGCGGGGCGTAGCCCGAAATGAGCAGCACTCGAACCTCAGGGAACATCCGGACCAGGGCGCGCGCGAGGTCTCGTCCGGAGAAACCGGGCATGACCAGATCGGTGACCAGCACGTCGATCTTCGCCCGTCCCTGCGCGAGGGCCAGCGCTTCGTCCGCGCTGGCCGCGGCCAGGACCTCGAAGCCGCGTGACTCGAGCAGCTGCCGGAGCAACCGCCTGACCGCGACGTCGTCGTCGGCGAGGAGCACGGTCGCCTTGCGCGAGTGGGACGTCTGGGATCCGACCTCGTCCTCGTCCGGCGGCGGGACGGCGGGGAGGTCGATCATCACCTCGGTGCCCTGTTCCGGGCCGCTCGCGATGTGGATCCGCCCCCCGGCACGGGAGACGATGCCGTAGGCGACCGACAGGCCGAGCCCCGATCCACGCCCGACCGGCTTGGTGGTGAAGAACGGCTCGAAGGCGTGTTCGAGCACCTCCGGAGGCATGCCGACACCGTTGTCCCGCACGACAAGCCGCACGCCCGGGCGCCGGTGGGAGTTCGCCCCACGCTCGACGGGCCGCTCCCCGCCGTCGAGCACGCGCGTCGCGATCGTCACGACGCCGCCCCGGCTCAGTGCGTCGCGGGCGTTGGCCACCAGGTTGGCCACCACCTGCTGGAGTTGGGCGGCGTCCGCCCGGACCCACCCGACCGCGGGCTCCAGGTCGAGCACGAAGTGGACCTCCTCGCCGGCGAGCTGGCGGAGCAGCGGTTCGACCTCCATCAGCAGTGCGTTGATGTGGAGCGGCCGCAGATCGGCCGGCTGGTTCGACGAGAACGCGGCCAGCTTCCTGGTCAGCTCGGAACCCCGCCGGACCGCACGCCGAATCTCCTCCACCTGCGCCTTCCGCCTGTCGTCCTCGTCCAGGCGCAAGGCGAGAAGGTCGGTGGCGGTGCTGATGACCTGCAGGACGTTGCCGAAGTCGTGAGCCACACCCGCGGTCATCCGGCCGGCCGCCTCGAGCCGCTGCCCCTTTTCCAGCCGGTCGTGCACGCGCAGCGCCGCCGACCGCACCGCACGCTCGGCGACGATCAGCACCGCCATGGCGACGAGGAAGATCAGCAACACGACCTCGCGCGTCCCCCGGCTTGCCTCGTCGAGCAGGCCGGCGGCATAGCCCGCGAAGTGGAGAAGCGGGAGCAGCACGGCAACGAGCACGGGCAGTCCGGACATCCCCGTGCGCGCCGGCTCCGAGGCAGGTACCGGGGGTACGGCGGCGAACGGCCGGCGAAGACGCGCGGCGGCGACAACGAGCACGAACGGCAGGAACCAGGCCAGGTCGATGACGGGCCCCTGCACTCCATGGAACGCGCCGAACTTGTTCGCCACATCGACTCCGTCGAACACCGCCCACCCCAGCCACGCGAGAGCCATGAGCCTGCCGACGGTTCGCCACTCCCATGAATGGGCCCGTGCCGAGAGCAGGACGAAGCGCCCGGCGATGAGGACGTCGAGGAGGAAGTAGAGCGTGAACGACGGTCTGAGCGTATCGAACGCGGCCTGGTTCACGGTTCCCGGAATGATCACCAGATAGACGAGAATCGCGATGCAGAACACCACCAGGACCGCGCGGTCGAGCAGTCGCTGCTCCCCCTGCAGCGGAATCTCGGCTTGGGCGACTTCGCGGTTTTCCCGGGTCGCCAGGAGGAGGAGGAGATAGCTGAGCAGGTACGCGCTGTCGATGACGATCCGCGGTCCTCCCGCCCTCAGGACGTCCCCGCCGGCGATGAGGGCGAACTCGATCCCGGCCCAGATCAGCAACGAGGCGACGACCAGCCCCCAGAAGCGCGCCAGGGGCCGGGGCTCCGCGCGGGACGTCCCGGCGAGCGCCGCGGCGGCCGTCAGCAACAGGAAGAGCAGATCGAAGACGTTGGAGACGATCTGCCCAGGAGGCGCGCCGCCGAACAGCGAGGTCGCGCCCCAGCCGGAGATCACGACCAGGAGCGCGACGGCGGTGAGGACGAACGGGTCGGAGCGCAACGCCGCCAGCGACGGGCGGCCCATACCGCTGGGAGCGCTTTCCTTTCGCGAGCCGTCTGCCCCCGCCAGCGCCAGCTTCATGCCCTCACCATCCGAGATCGCTGCCCGACAGGATCTGGCAGCCAGAATAGCACGCGACCGGACGGGCGAGCGGGTAAGATCCCGGTTCGTGGACGGGATCCTCGGATCGCTCGGACTGTGCGCTGCCGCGTTCGCCGCCGGCGCCGTGAACGCGGTGGCGGGAGGCGGGAGCCTGATCTCCTTCCCCGCCCTGGTGGCGTTCGGCGTTCCCCCGATTCCGGCGAACGCGACGAACACCGCGGCGCTCTGGCCGGGGACCCTCTCGGCGGCGTTCGCGTACCGTCGCGACACGCTCCTGCACCGCGACCTGCTCGTCGTCCTCCTTCTGCCCAGTCTCGCCGGAGGCCTTCTCGGAGCGCTCATCCTGGTCAACACGCCTCCGGAGCTGTTCGACCGGATCGTGCCGGTGCTCGTGCTGTTCGCCACCGCCCTGTTCGCCTTGCGCGATCCGATCGCTCGCCTCACCGGCGGAGGCCGAGACACGGTCGGCCGGGGAGGCAAGACCTGGGGGTTCCTCTTCCAGCTGTTCGTCGCCGTCTACGGCGGCTACTTCGGCGCCGGCATCGGCATCCTCATGCTCGGCTCGCTGTCGGTCATGGGGCTGCGCGACATCCACCGGATGAACGGGCTCAAGACGATCCTCGGGACGCTGATCAACATCGTCGCCTTCGCCTTCTTCGCCGTCGACGGCCTCGTGGTCTGGACGCTCGCCGCGCAGATGGCCGTGGCCGCGACCGCCGGCGGGTGGGTGGCGGCGCGCACCGCACGTCGGATCGATCAGCGCTGGGTCCGCGCCTTCGTGGTCACCGCCGGTGTGACGGTCTCGGCCTGGCTGTTTCTGCGGGTGTGAGACGCCGGTCCCCGCCCCGATGGTGTCGTCCGGCCGGCGGGCTCACCGCCGCATGCCCCGGCGCTGCCATGCCGGGCGCAGGACGCTGAGAAGGCAGGGGTCGACGGACTCCGGCGCTCACGCCACGATCGTGGCCACGCCCCAGACGACGGCACCGATCGCCAGCGCCGGCAACGCGACGGCGACCAGGGCGGCCAGGAGGCCGGCGAGCACACCGCCCGCGATCAGCACTCCCGCCAGCGCCAGCGGGATGACGAGCAGTCCGGCGGCGAGCTTGAGCGGGAGGAACGCGAGCTTGGAGGCGAACGTGCAGAGCCCGACGACAAGGCCGAGCGTCAGCGCGAGCACGATCCCGACGGCAGCCACGACCACCACGCCGAGCGCTTCGAGCATCTGGGCACCTCCCTGCGACGGTACGCGTCACGACGGCCCGGGTTTCGTCCGGGTCGTCAGTCTGCGGATTTCCTGTCGGAGAACTCTTCTTCCGCCATGAGCAGAAGGACGAGCGAGGCGATGCCGAGAGGAAGGAAACAGAACAGTGCCGCGGCCGCCCCGACGACCGCCGTCGTCCAGGAATTCCGCCGGGACGCCGCCACTCCCCCGACGATGGCCACGACACCGGCGATCAGCACCAGCGCCGCCACGGGGAAGAAGATCAGCGCCGGCAGCGACGCGAGAACCCTCGGCGCGTCCGGAGCGACCGAGATCGCCGCCGACGCGATCGCGCCGATCCCCGCCACGACGATGCCGCCGACCAGCGCGGAGGCGCCCGACACGATCGCCAGCACGCCGGCCGCGGTGGCCTTGGACCTTCCCGATGCGCTCATCGCGGCCACCTCCGACTTCCGGTCGTTCTACGAACTCCCGTGGCCATGGTTGCCATTCGGCGCCCCGGGCCGGAGGCGCCGGTCCCGTGGTACAAATCCGCAATGCACACCCGTCGGATCTCCGCCGCCTGCCTCACCGTCGCCGTGACGTTCGCCGCCGGCTGCCGCCAGCGGATCGCGCCGGACCCCGCCTACCGCGAGGCACACGAGCGCTGGCGGGCCGAGCGCGTCGCGGCGCTGACCAGCGAGAGCGGCTGGCTGACGGTGGTCGGTCTGCACTGGTTGGAACCGGGGTCCAACCCCTTCGGGGCGGCGCCCGCGAACCGCGTCGTGCTGCGCGGCGCAGCGGTGCCGCCGGTGGCGGGCACCTTCGACCTCGGCGCGGACGGCAGTGTCACACTCCGCACCGGCCCCGCGGCGGGCGTGACGATGGGAGGCGAAACGGTCACCGAGCGCGCTCTCCGTTCCGACCGTTCCGGGCGGCCCGACATCGTCGAACTCGGTTCGCTCCGCCTGAACGTCATCGAGCGCGCCGATCGATTCGCCATTCGCGTCAAGGACCTCGACAGTCCGGCCCGCCGCAACTTCAAGGGCATCCCGGCGTTCCCGCTCGATCTCGCCTACCGCGTGGAGGGCACCTACGAGCCGTACGCGACGCCTCGCGAGGTCCAGGTTCCCTCGACGCACGGCCCCGCCCAGACGATGCTCGCCGGCGGCGTCGTCCGCTTCCGTCTCGACGGGCGAGAACTCGCGCTCGAACCGTTCGTGTCCGCGCTCGACGACCGGAAGTTCTTCATCGTCTTCCGCGACGCGACCGCGGGAGTGGAGACCTACGGCGCGGGCCGATTCCTCACTGCGGACGCGCCCGCGCGGGGTTCGAGCCGCGCGGCGCTCGACTTCAACCGAGCGACCAATCCTCCCTGCGCGTTCACGCCCCACGCGACCTGCCCGCTGCCGCCGCCGGGCAACGTCCTGCCCATCCGAGTCGAGGCCGGCGAGAAGCTCCCGGACGCCGCGCACTGACGGACACGGCGCGCAGGGGCCGTGGCGGGGGTGCTAGAGTCTCCCCGACGATCGTGGCCAGACGCCCGCACCCGGAAACCGGCACCCCTCCAGCCGACGCGAACCAGGCTCGCGGGAGTGTCACGGCCAACTCCGTCACGGACGCGGCGGGCGAATCCCCCGGTCCGGCCCTGTGGCCGGAAGGCGGAGCAGCCGAGACGCCTTCGGCAGCCGTTCGCTTCCACGCCGAACTGAGGAACCGGAACCTCCCGAACCTGGTCTGGACCGTCTGGGTGTTCAATGCCCTCTACCTCGGCTGGACGCTGTTCGACTACTCGCTCGCGCCGGACCGCTGGCGCTACTTCCTCGCCCTCCGCGTGGTCGCCGTCTCGATCAACGCCGCGGTCGCCCTGCTCGTCACCCGCCGCGGACTGCGCGACCGCACCTTCGAGGGGTTCTGGGCGGTGGCCGTGGTGTTCGGCGGGTTCATCGGACCGATGCTGCCGGTGGTCGGCGAGAACACGCTGGCGTACATGCTCGGACTCGCGGTCGTCATCTTCGGCGCCGGCCTCCTGCCGACGTGGCCGCCGCGCTGGGGCATCTCCAGCGTCGCCGCGATCCTCGCCATCGGCCTGGCCTCGTTCCTCGTCTGGCCCGCGACGGCCGACCCGCGTCTGTACCTCGCCGGGACGTTCTTCGTGATGACCGCCACCGGCGTGGCGGTGTCCGCCTGCTTCTTCAAGTACGACCTGGCCAGACGCGACTTCCTCAGCCGCATGGAGCTGCAGGCCGTGGCCCGGCGCGAAGCCGACGCCCGCGAGCGGTTGGCCGGAGCGAGTTCGGCGCTCCAACTCGCGCTCGACCAGCTCAAGGAGCTCGACCGGCTGAAGAGCAAGTTCTTCGCCAACGTCTCTCACGAGCTGCGCACGCCGCTGACCATGATCCTCGCCCCCGTCGACGACCTGCTCGCCGCCGAGCTCGTGCCGGAGCAGCGGCGCACGCTCGAGGTGGTGCGCAAGAACGCCGACCGCCTGCTCCGCCTGATCGACGACCTCCTCGATCTGTCCCGCCTCGACGCCGGCGGGCTCCGCCTCAACGTCGCCGAGATCGACCTCTCCGCGATCGTCGCGGCGGTGCACGAGAACAGCCAACCCGCCGCCCACGCCCGCGGGCTGACCTTCACGGTCGATCTCGGCCCCGCGGCGTGCCGGGTGTGGGGGGATGCGCACCGCCTGGAGATCGTCCTGACCAACCTGGTCGGCAACGCGATCAAGTTCACCCAGCCGGGAGGAAGCGTCCGCATCGCCGTGGTCGAGGGGAAATCCGAGGTCCGCGTCGAGGTCCGGGACTCGGGTCCGGGGATCCCCGAGGCGGCGCTGCCGCGCGTGTTCGACCGCTTCTTCCAGGTCGGCGGTCAGGACCGGCGCCGCGAGGGGGGCGTGGGCATCGGCCTGGCGCTGGCGAAGGAACTGGTCGAACTCCACGGCGGCACACTGGCGGCATCGAGCCGGCTCGGCGAGGGCTCCACCTTCACCATCGCCCTTCCCCACGGTCGCGACCACATCCGGCCGGAGGTGATCGAGCGCCGTCAGGTTCAGGAGGTACCGGCCGCGCAGCGCCGCAGGGCGGAGGACCCGCCGCTGGTCGGCAGGCCGGAGGCGCGCCCCGCGCCCGACCCGGGCGCCGACACTCACGGCCGCCGCGCCCGCGTGTTGCTCGCGGAGGACAACGCCGAGGTCCGCGACTTCATCCGGGCGCTGCTCGAGCGCGATCACGAGGTCGAGGTGGCGGAGAACGGCGACGAGGCATGGGCGATCATCCGCGAACGCCCGCCGGACCTCGTCGTCTCGGACGTGATGATGCCCGGGCGGAGCGGCACCGACTTGTGCCGCGAGATCAAGGGGGACCCGTTGCTGCACTCGATTCCTGTCGTGCTGCTGACCGCCCGGGTCGGGTCCGAGGCGACGCTAGAAGGGTACGCTCACGGCGCGGACGACTTCGTCGCCAAGCCGTTCCACCCGCAGGTGCTGCTCGCCCGGGTGCGCGCACAACTGCGGCTGCGCGAGATGTCGCTGCGGCTCGCCGAGCAGGAGAAGCTGGCGGTGGTGGGCACACTGGCGGCGGGCATCCTGCACGAGGTCCGCAACCCACTCAACGCCATCCTCAACGCCACACGCGTGCTCGCCGAGGGCGAGACCGATCCGACGCTCGTCGGGAAGCTCCACGCGGTGATTCTCGACGGCGCCGAGCGCATTCGCCGGATCACCGCGGCGCTCGAGACTCACGCCCGCCCCTCCGAGGGCGGAGACGCCGGCCCGTGCGACGTTCGGGCGGGGATCGAAGCGACGCTGCACCTGCTCGAGTACCGTCTCACCGGCACCACCGTCCACCTCGACGCGCCGGTGGACAGGCCCGCGGCCGCTCCGGCAGGGCCGGTCAACCAGGTCATTCTCAACCTGCTCGACAACGCGCTGCGCAGCGGCGCGCGGACGCTCTGGGTGCACGCCCGCGATGACGGCGGACGCGTCGTCGTGCGCGTCGCCGACGACGGTCCGGGCGTCCCGGCCGACGCGCGCGGGCGGATCTTCGACCCCTTCTTCTCGACCCGCGAGCCGGGCTCCGGCAGCGGTCTCGGGCTGTACCTCTCACGGCGGATCGCGGAGACCTGCGGCGGGCGCCTGTGGCACGAGGACCGGGCGGGCGGAGGAGCGGTCTTCGTCCTCGAGCTGCCGGCGCTCGACATCGGGCGAGGGACCAGTCAAAGTTAGAGGGTTGTCCGGGAAAAGGCCGGGACACGAGGAGGATCTCGATGCCGAGGACCTACGAGGAACTCATGGGAGCGCTCGGACGGGCGATGTACTACCGGCCGGAGCGCAGGCGCGTCCGCGACCTGCTCTCGCGCGACGCCCGGCCGCAGTTGCTCGTCGCCGGCCACGAGTACCCTCTGTTCGACATCTCGATGAACGGCGTTTCGCTGCTCCTCGACGACGGCCAGCCGGAGCTCGTCGTCGGTCAGGAGACCGACCTGACCCTGCTGCTCTACGGACGCGAGGCGTATCGTGGCCGGGCCCGCGTGGCGCGCGTGGAACCGGGTCCGCGTAACAGCCAGCGGGTGGGAATGGGACTTCTCAGCGGGTTCCTCGACCTGCCCGCCATCCAGCATCAGGACGACGACGGCCGGCTCGAGCGGGCGTTTCGCTTCGGCCCCGAGTACTGGAGACACAAGATTCCCCGTCCGTTCCAGGAAGCGGTGACGCGCGCCGCCCACTTCGTGCACCACTACCGCAAGATTCTGGACAGCCACGAGGCGCGCTACCGGACCCCGGGCGGAGGGGGCCAGACCGCCGTCGACGCCCTGGCGCTGCGCGCGCTGGACGCCCTGCGGGCTCCCTGGGCCGAGATCCAGACCGAGGCCTCGCGAGCCGCCGTCGCCTGTCTCGAAGACCGCGACGTGCTGGTCGCCGCCAAGCAGATGACCGAAACGCTCGTCACCTCGGTGATGATGCCCGCACCGCTGGTGACCCGCACGTACACCAAGCCGCTCGGCTACGCCGGCGACTACCAGGTGATGCTCTACTACTACGACGATCAGCTCGAGGGCGACTCGGTGTTCGCCAAGGTGTTCCACAAGTTCGGCGCCGAGCACCCGCTGTCGGCCGGCGTCCGCACCAGGAAGGGCTACGTCATCGAGAAGATGACCCGGGAGCACGCCCGCGTGCTGGCCGGCAACGGTCCGGAGGGCGCGCCGTTCGCGGTCACCAGCCTCGGTTGCGGACCGGGGCGCGAGATCTCCGGGTACCTCGCCGGACACCACGCGTGGCCCGGCCGGGTGGCTCTCACCTTGATCGATCAGGAAGACCAGGCCCTGTCCATCGCCTATCACGAGTGCCAGCGCGAGATCCTCTCCCGCGATCTCGCCGCCTCGCTCTCGTGTCTGAACCTCTCGTTCATCCAGATGCTGCGCGACCCCTCGCTCGTGCCGATGGAGCAGCAACAGGACTTCATCTTCTCCACCGGCCTGTTCGACTACCTGCGGGAGTCCACCGCGCAGTCGCTCGTCCTCGGCCTCTACCAGCGCCTCAAGCCGGGAGGCCTGCTCACCCTGGGCAACGCCCTCGGGCCCAACGAGTGCTTCTGGACACCGGAGTTTCTCGTCGACTGGACGATTCTCTACCGCACCCGCGACGAGATGCTGCGGCTGGCGCGTCTGCTGCCGGCGTCGGCCTCGGTGGACGTCGAGGTCGAACCGGGAAACGCCTACTACTTCCTGGTCGTTCGCAAGCCCTGATGGCGCAGCGAGCCCGCCCGTGCGTCACCCGGGTGCTGGCCGCCGCCCGCGCGGGCGCCGAGACGCGAGGTGCGCCCCGCGAAGCTCGCGCCGGCCGGTCGGGCAGCGTGCTAGGGTAGAGGCGGCACGATGGCGAACCAACCAGGCACCGTCTTGTACGTGGACGACGACCAGGCCAACCTCACCGTCTTCGAGGCGGCGTGCGGGCGCGAGTTCACCATCCTCACCACCACCTGCGGGGCCGAAGCCCTCGACGTGATGCACGCGCGCGAGATCGCCGTGCTGCTCGCCGACCAGCGCATGCCGGCGATGAGCGGCACCGAGCTGCTCGAACGTGCTCGGCAGACGTTCCCGCAGACCGTCCGCATCCTGGTCACCGCGTACTCCGACCTGTCGGCCGCGATCGGAGCGGTGAACCGCGGCCAGATCCATCACTACATCTCGAAGCCCTGGGACCCCGAGGCGGTGCGCGCGGTGCTGCGCGAAGCGCTGGAAACCTACGACACCAAGCGCAAGGTGCGCGTCCTCGAGCAGCGGCTGCTCGAGACCGAGCGCGTCTATGCCCTCGGCGTGGTGGCGGCCGGAATCGCCCACGAACTGCGCAACCCCGTGTCGGTGCTGCAGACGAACCTCGACATGGCGCGCTTCCGGCTCGCCTCGCTGCTCGCTCCCCGCGTGAGCGAGGACGACACCGGGGCCAAACTCCAGCACCACCTGGAACTGGCCCAGCACGCCGTCGCCCAGATGCGCGAGGTCATCGCGGGGATCGAACTGGCCAACCGGCGGCGCGACGACGAGCGCAGCGCCGACCTCGCCGAGGTCGCCCGTCTGGCCGCGCGTTGCGTGCGCTCGGAGCTGTCCAGGCGCGCCGTCTTCGAGACATCGATTGACTCGGTGCCGCCGGTGGCCGGCTCGCCCAACCGCCTCGGCCAGGTGGTGATGAACCTGCTCATCAACGCCTTCGAGGCCCTCCCGGAGCGCCCCCGCTCGGAGAACCGGGTCTCGCTGGCTCTGGCGAGCGATGGCGATCACCTCGTCCTGGAGGTCGCGGACAACGGCGTCGGCATCGCCGCGGAGACGGTCTCGCGGATCTTCGACCCGTTCTTCACCACCAAGAGTCAGGGCGGCACGGGCCTCGGGCTCGCCATCACGAGGCAGATCGTCGAGGAGAGTGGGGGGCGGATCTCCGTCGACAGCGAGCCGGGCCGGGGCACGCGTTTCGTCGTGCGCCTTCCGGTGGCCGAACGTGGCGTGCCCGACTAGACCGGCGGCAGACCCCGGAGCAGCCGGTCCCATCGGTCTCCGCCGAGACGGCAACCCGGCGAGCAACGCATTCACCACCCAGCCGTGGGTCGGGGCGGAACGGCTTGCCCTGGCCGACGCCCACCAGGCGGCAACAGGTCTCCGCCTGCAGCGTCCGGCGCTCGGTCCGTGAGTCGATCCGTCGATCCTGGCGGCATCGGGCGCGCCGTCCGTGACGCACCCCTGGCTCCGCTCACGACCCTCGAACTCGGAGGTCCCGCCCGGATCCTGATCGAGCCGCGCAGCGAGGGCGAGGTCCGCGAGGCGCTGGAGTGGGCGGAGTCCGCGGAAACCGCGGTCGCGGTGCTGGGCGGCGGCTCCAACCTGGTGGTCGGCGACGGCGGCTTCGACGGCCTGGTGCTGCGCGCCGGGTGGCGCGGCGTCCAGGTCGAACGCGCCGGCGACGCCGTGCGCGTCACGGCGGCGGCCGGCGAACCGTGGGACGAGGTCGTGGCGCTCGCCGTCGAGGAGGGGTGGGCGGGGCTCGAGTGCCTCTCCGGGATTCCGGGGACGGCCGGAGCGACGCCGATTCAGAACGTCGGCGCCTACGGCCAGGACGTCTCGGGCGCGATCGCCTCCGTGCGCGTGCTCGACCGGGTCTCGCGCGCGGTCGCCGTGCTGTCGAACCCTCAGTGCGGCTTCGCCTACCGGTCGAGCGTCTTCCGCGGGAATCCCGACCGGGTGGTCGTGCTGGCGGTGACCTTCGAGCTCCTTCGCGGCGGCCCCCCGACGCTCCGCTATCCCGAACTCGTGGCCGCCCTCGGCGGTTCCGCCACGCCCACCCTCGCGGCCGTGCGCCGGGCGGTGCTCGATCTGCGCCGGGCCAAGTCGATGCTGCTGGAACCCGGCGATCCGAATCGCCGCAGCGTGGGTTCGTTCTTCCTCAACCCGACCCTCGCCGTTGACGAGGCGGACGAGGTGGCGGCACGGGCCCGCGCCGCAGGTGTCGTGGCGGACCCCTCCGAGGTGCCGATGTTCCCCTCCCCGGACGGCCGGGTGAAGCTGCCGGCCGCCTGGCTCGTAGAACGCGCGGGGTTCCCGAAGGGGACCCGCCGGGGCCCCGTCGGCGTGTCCTCCCGCCACGCGCTCGCCCTCGTCCACCACGGAGGCGGTTCCACCGTCGCCTTGCTCGCGCTCGCCGCCGAGATCCAGACCGCCGTCCGGGACCGCTTCGGCGTGTCGCTGCGTCCCGAACCCACCTTTCTCGGCTGCGGCGCGCCGGACCCGCTCGCGCCCTGAACCGGACGCGCCTCCTTCCGTGTGACGGGTGGCACACGGCCGTCCGTTGTCGCGTGAACCCGGAGCGGGGGTTTTGCGTCTAATGCTGTAGAGACCGCGTCGCACGGACCGGTCGGCCGGTGGGAGGCGAGCATGGCAACGGCAGCACGGCACCTCGACAGCACGGCGACACCCTCTCCCGGGACACCGACTCCGGTCATCGCCGACGACGGCGTGCGCGCCTGGGTCGTCGTCCAGCGCTTCTCCCACCAACCCGAGGTCGGCGACCGTTTCCAATTCCGTGGCCGGATCTGGGAGATCGTCCGTCCCTCCGACCGTGTCCGGGGATACGTCGCGCACCCGGTCGGACCTCGCCCCTGCGCCTTCTGACCCCCCGCCGGGCCCGGCGAGCCCCGGGTCGCGGTTGATCGGGACCGGCCGGCATCGCACACTGAGGCATGTTGCACGTCTCCACCCGCGGCGAGATCACCCGTGTCGAGCTGGCCAGGACCCTGCTCGGTCGGTCGCTCTACGCGGTGTCGGCGTTCGCCCTGGGTGACACGCTGATCGACTCCGGCTGCCCGGCGACGTCCCGCGAGTTGCTCGGGTGGGCCCGCGGCAGGGGGATCCGCAGGGTGGTCAACACCCACTACCACGAGGACCACAGCGGCGGCGATGCCCTGCTCGCCCGCGAGTTGGGCGCCGAGATCCTGGCGCCGGCCGACACAGTGCCACGCCTCGCCGCCTTCTACCGCCTGCCGCTCTACCGCAGGCTCACCTGGGGGCAGCCCACCAACGTGGCCGCCTGCCCGCTGGCCGACGTCGTCGCCGTCGGACCGTACCGTTTCGAGGTGATTCCGACGCCCGGCCACTCCCCCGATCACGTCTGCCTTTTCGACCGCGACCGCGGCCTGCTGTTCTCCGGCGACCTGTACATCAGCGCACGCGCCCGCTACCTGCGCCGCGGCGAGGACGCATGGACGATCATCGCCTCGCTGCGCCGCGTCCGGGCCCTGGAGCCGCGCGTGGTGATCTGCTCGCACGCGGGGTTCCTCGAGCGCCCGCTCGCCGCCCTCGACGCGAAGATCGCGTACTGGGAGAACCTCGCCGAGCGGGCGCGAGCGCTGGTGGACAATGGGCTCGCTCCGCCGGACGTCGCGGCGAGGCTGCTCGGACCCGAGGGGTTCCTGACCGCCTTCTCGGGAGGCGACTTCTCCAAGCGCAACCTCGTCCTCTCGCTGCTCGGCGGAGCAGCCCCAGTTGCGACTGCTAAGCTCTCGGCGTGACTCCGTTCCTGTGGACCGTGGCTGCGCTGCTCGTGCTGGCCGGATTCGCCGGCGCCGTGCTGCCCGCGCTCCCCGGCGTGCCGCTGGTCTTCGCCGGGCTGCTCCTCGCCGCCTGGATCGACGGGTTCGAGAAGGTCGGGCCGCTGCCGCTCGTCTTCCTCGCGCTCTTGACCCTGCTGTCCTTCGTCGTCGATTTCGCGGCCACCGCGCTGGGGGCGAGGAAGGTCGGCGCCAGTCGCTGGGCGATCGTCGGCGCGGCGCTCGGTACTGTGGTGGGGGTGTTCTTCGGCTTCCTCGGCCTGCTCCTCGGGCCTTTTGCCGGGGCGGTGATCGGCGAACTGGTCGTGCACAAGGACTGGCGTCAGGCCGGCAGGGCGGGCGCCGGGACCTGGCTGGGCGTGGTGTTCGGCACGGCCGCCAAGCTCGCGCTCGCCTTCACGATGGTCGGGGTGTTCATCACCGCTTACCTGCTCTGAGCGCCGTCGCGGCGCCGGTTCGGTGCGGCGCTCAGTGGGCGCGTCGCTCGAGCAGCTTCGCCAGGCTGGCCTCCCCCTCGGCATCGAACCCGAAGAACTCGAGCCCGACTCCGGGGTACGGTTCGACCCGCGCCCGCGACTGCCGCACCACCGCGCCGTAGCCGGTCACCGGTGGGCCCTGGCGGAGGAACACCTCGAAGCGCACCGCGGTCCCGGCGGGGAGACTGTACGGCAGGCGCAGGAGCATCCCGGACACCGAGACGTTCACGGTTTCGCCGAACACCCGCCGGCGCTGCGTCTCGCCGATCAACTCCACCCTGACCGAGGCGTTCAGCCGGTGGCGCGGCTTGACCCGCAGCAACGGACCGAGCGCCTCGGGAAGCGAATCCTCGACCCGCTCCAACGCCACGACGCGATTGGCGCCGCGGCCGATGTAGGACTCGGCGTCGTCGCGGCGCTTCTCCGGCGCGAGCAGCACGAGCCCGGCGTGACGGCACGCGGAGTCCGGCGCACGCACGGCGCTGAGGAAGGCCTGCGTCGCGGGCGCGGCGACCGGATGAGCGACGATCAGGGCGTCGAACGGGGCGCAGCGCGCCAACTCAAGCGCCGGCCACCCATCGAGCGCGGTGGTGAGCTGATGGCGGTACGGCGCCACGCTCCGCTCCACGCGGTCACGCTCGGCGCCGGCAAGTCCCGCGACGAGCAGCCGGCGCCCGGTCTCGAGGTACGCGACGGCCACGCCTCCTCCGGACTCCACGTTGCGCCCTCCGTCCGGACCGGAAACGTGACCGTGGTCACAACTTCCGCGCCGGACGGACAAGCTCTTCATGCTAGCGCAACGGAGCACCCGAGGGAAGCGACACGGCCGGAGTGAGACACCCGCCGGAGATGGGACGGAGGAAGGGGTCCGGGGTCCGGGTTCCGGGGCCCGGGAAGGAGGGTATCGGACGAGCGCTCCGGCTCCACGACATTCGACCAACCACCACTACCTGGTCACCCTCGGAGGCTCGATTCTCACGAACAGGATTCGGCGGAGAACGGGCGACGGCGCGGCGCGCGTCCCATTGCGACGCGCGGGAACCAGCCGCTATAGTGCCTGGACGGTCGCCGCACCCCCGGGAGGAAGCCCGATGGCATCGACACTGCTGCGCACCAAGCCGCTGGCCGAACTCCTCGCCAGCGCCACCGGCGAGCGCCAGCGATTGCGCCGCGCCCTCGGGCCGTGGGACCTGGTCGCCCTCGGCATCGGATGCATCATCGGCGTCGGCATCTTCGTCCTGCCCGGGATCGAGGCCGCCACCCACGCCGGACCGGCGATCATCCTGTCGTTCGCGATCGCCGCCGCGGCGTGCGCCTGCGCCGCGCTGTGCTACGCCGAACTGGCTGCGATGATCCCGGTGTCAGGCTCGGCCTACACGTACGGTTACGCGACGCTCGGCGAACTCCCGGCCTGGATCATCGGCTGGGACCTGATCCTCGAGTACATGGTCGCGGCCTGCCTCGTGTCGATCGGCTGGTCGGCGTATTTCGTCAATCTCCTGGAGAATCTGCTGCGTCCGTGGGGCGTGACGCTGCCCGGGACGCTGGTCAGCGCGCCGCTCGACTGGAGCAACGAGACGCAGCGGTTCGTCACCACCGGCTCCGTCATCAACCTCCCGGCCGTGGTCATCCTCGCCCTGCTCACGATTCTGCTCGTGCGCGGCATCAAGGAGAGTTCCCGCGTCAACGTCACCATCGTCGTCCTCAAGGTGGCGGTGATCGTCTTCTTCATCGTCCTCGCCGTGTGGCACGTCAAGCCGGGCAACTGGCAGCCGTTCATGCCGTTCGGCTTCAAGGGCGTGATGACCGCCGCGGCGATCGTGTTCCTCGCCTACGTCGGCTTCGACGCGGTGTCCACCGCGGCGGAAGAGGCGGTCAATCCCCAGCGCGACATGCCGATCGGCATCATGGGCTCGCTGATCGTCGCCACCGTCCTCTACATGGCGGTGGCCGCGATCATGACCGGCGTCGTGCCGTACACCAAGCTCGGCGTCGCCGACCCGGTGGCCCTCGTCCTCAACGAGCTGCACATGCCGTGGGCCTCGGTCATCGTCAGTCTCGGCGCCATCGCCGGCATCACCAGCGTCCTGCTCGTGCTCCTGCTCGGCCAGCCGCGCATCCTCTTCGCGATGTCGCGCGACGGCCTGCTGCCGCCCGCGCTGTCGCGCGTTCACCCGCGCTTCCAGACCCCGTACGTGACGACCGTCCTCACCGGTATCGTGGTGGCGGTGGGGGCGGCGTTCCTGCCCATCCGCGTGGTCGCCGAGCTGTGCTCGATCGGCACCCTGTTCGCGTTCCTGATCGTCTGCGCCGGGGTGATCGTGTTGCGCTTCTCGAGGCCGGACATCCACCGCCCGTTCCGCGCTCCCCTGTTCCCGTTCGTCCCCGCGGCGGGGATCGGCCTGTGCGCGTACCTGATGGCCAGCCTGCCCAAGACGGCGTGGGAGCGCTTCCTCATCTGGCTGGCGATCGGCCTCACCGTCTACGCGCTGTACTCCAGGCGCGCCAGCCATCTGGCCCGCAGCACGACGCCGTAGTGCCCGCGCGCGAGCGGGAACACGGTACAATCCGCGCCCACGGAGGGCGGGATGCTCGATCAGGTGCGGGGCGCGGTGGCCGCGGCGATCGGCGCCGCGCTGGACACGCTGCAAGCTGGGGGCGAGAGGGTGGTGCTCGAAGTGCCGCCGCGCCGCCAGCTCGGTGACCTCGCCTGGGCGGGAGCGCTGCCGCTCGCGAAGGTGCTTCGCCGGCCGCCCCGGGCCATTGCCGAGGAGGTCGCGAGGCACGTCGAGGCCGCCATCGCCGGCGCTCCGGAGGAATCACCGCTCGCCCTCGTCGAGCCGAAGGCATCGGTCGAGGGACCAGGGTTCGTCAACTTTCGCCTGCGTCGCGGCGCGACCCTCGCGTGGATCCTCGGCGCAGGCGGCCCCACCACCATTGAACCGGGCCGGAGCGTCGCCGCCCCCCCGAAAAACGGCGCGAGCCGGGATTCACTCCCGGCGAGCGCGGGGGGCCCGGGGGGGACCGAGGCGACGGGCGGGGGCCGGAGCGTCGCCGCCCCCCCGAAAACGATAGTCGAGCACACCAACATCAACCCGAACAAGGCCGCGCACATCGGCCACCTGCGCAACGCCGTCCTCGGCGACACGCTGGTGCGCTGCCTGCGCTGGCTCGGCCACCCGGTCGAGGTGCAGAACTACGTCGACGACACGGGCGTGCAGGTGGCTGACGTGGTGGTCGGCTTCCTCCACCTGGCCGAGGACGATCTGCGCGCCGCGATCGCGCCGTTCTGGCCCGAGGTCGAGGGTGGCGGACAGGGCGTGCGAGTGGGAGCGCTGCGTGCATTCTCCGCCCGCCACCGCGAGGGCACGCTGCTGTTCCCCGGCCTCGGCGAGGGCGACTTCGACGACCTGTGCTGGGAGTTGTACCCGCGAGTCACACGCTGGTATGACCGGGAGGCGGAGGCGCTTGCCCATCGCGCCGAGGTGCTCCACGCCCTCGAGGAGGGCTTCCCCGCCGACATGACGCTCGGCGACGCCTGCGGCGCGTTGGCCTCGGCGCTTGCCTCCGGTGATCGCGCGCTCGCGGCGGTGTCGGGTGCGATAGCGCGCCTGGCCGCCGCCATCGCCGAGTGGAACCTCCGCTGCCACCTCGAGACGATGGGGCGCCTCGCCATCGCATACGACGTGCTGCCCCACGAGTCGGACATCCTCCACCGCGGTTTCTGGCGCCGTGCCTTCGAGATGCTGCAGGCCGCCGGCGCGATCCGTCGCGAGTCCGAGGGGAAGAACGCCGGTTGCTGGGTGATGTCGCTCGCCGAGTCACCGGAGTTCGCCGGCATGGCCGACGCCGACAAGATCCTGGTGCGCTCCAACGGCACCGTCACCTACACCGGCAAAGACATCGCCTACCAGCTGTGGAAGCTCGGCCTGCTGCGCGACGACGACGGCGCGTTGCACGACTTCGGCTACCGGGAGTTCGCCCGTTTCGCGGCCGACGGCCCGGCCGCGCCGGTGCGCTACGGGCCGGCCGGGCGTCCGCTGTACCGGACCACGGCCGAACCCGTCGAGCGTCCGGAGGGCGCTTCCTTCGGCGCCGCGGAGCTGGTCACCAACGTCATCGACGTCCGCCAGTCATACCCGCAGAAGGTGGTGCGCGAGGCGATCCGTGTCCTCGGTCACGCGCGGGCCGCGGAGAACTCGGTGCACTTCGCCTACGAGATGGTCGCGCTCACGCCCGCCGCCGTGCGCCGCCTCGAACAGGCGCAGGGCCTCGACTTCGGCCTGAGCGAGGAAGACCTGGCCAGGCCGTTCGTCGAGATGTCGGGCAGGCGCGGCATCGGCGTCAAGGCCGACGCCCTTCTCGCCACGCTGGTCGCCGAGGCCGAGAAGGCGATCGCCGCGCGGCTCGGCGACGGCGGTCCACTGCCCGCGGTGGACCTCGCGGCCCGGGCGCGGGCCATCGCGGTCGGTGCGCTGCGCTATCAGATGGCGCGCCAGGGCCGCAATCGAGTCCTCGCGTTCGACTTCGACGAGGCGCTCGCTTTCGAGGGCGACACCGGCCCGTACCTGCAGTACTCAGCCGTACGAGCGCGAAAGATCTTCGACAAGCTGGCCGAGCGCGGACTGGCCGGTAGTTGCGAAGCCGACGCGGCGGCAGCGTTCGCGGCCACCGTGCCCGACGACCTGTGGGAACTCATCCACGCCTGCGCGCGCACCGCCGAGGTCGCCGCCAAGGCGGTCGAGTCCCTGGAGTTCTCACTGCTCGCGGCGCACGCCCGCGACCTCGCGCAGCTTTTCCACAAGCTGTACCACGAACACCCGGTGCTGCACGCCGAGGACGAGGCGCTGCGCGCGCTGCGCCGCGGCGCGTTTCGCGTCTTCGCCGATACGATCGCCGAGATCCTCGAGAGTCTGCTGGGGATCCCGGTGCCGGCGGAGATGTAGACGAAGGAAGTAGAGACGTGGGCCGTGGACCGGAAGGCAGAGACGGGTGCGGGGCCTGGGATCCGGGATCCGGAGGAGAGAGGCAGCGAACAGGGGAGAGACCCCCACCCGCGCTGCTCCGGTTCTTTCCTACTCTCCCCTCTTCCCCCTTCCCTCTCCCCTTTCCCTTTGTTCCCGGACCCCGGTCACTTCACTCTCCCCTGTTCTCTCTCCGCGGCGCATGGTGAACCAGGGAAAGGAGGGGCGGGACTCGAAGCGGCCTGTCAGCTGGCGGGGCCGTTGCGCCACGCGTCGGGCACGATCAACGTCAGCTCCTCCATCAGCTCCTCGATCGGCTTCGAACGGTCGAGGATGATGCGCTCGTCGGGAGGGATGTCGTCGGGCGGCTCCCACTCCTCGACCTGCTTGCGGTAGATCTCCCAGCGACCGTCCGAGACCGTGCCGTTCTTCGCCGCCCGGCGCTCGAGCCTGTCGCGGATCACCGCCTCGCTGGTCCGGCACTCGAGGAGCAGGAACGGGACGCCTAGACGCCGCGCGGCGTCGATCACCGGGCGGCGCTGTTCGCGCTTCGTGAAGCAGCCGTCGAGCACCACGGAGTGACCGAGGACGAGCAACTCCTCGGCGCGCCGAAGCATGGTCGCGTAGGTCCGCTCGGTCATGGCCGGGGCGTACTCGCCGGTGTTGAACGCAACCCAGCGACGGTCCGTGGACTCGAGGCCGAGCAGCTCCTTGCGCACCTCGTCCGAGCGAATCACCTTGAGCGCGTACCGGGCGCCGAGCGCGCGCGCCAACGTCGACTTGCCCGAGCCGGTCAACCCGCAAGTGATGAACAGACGCTGCGGGTTGAGTGCGCGGGCGTAACGCTCGGCCAGCTCGTAGTAGCGCGCGGCGAGGGCGCCGATCGCTCCCTTGCGCTCGCCCGCTATGTGCGGGTCGTCGACCTGGAACGAGTTGATCTTGGCGCGCACGTAGGCGCGGTAGCACTTGTAGAAGTCGAGGAGATCGAGCAGTTCGTCGTCACCCGACGCGGCGTGGTAGGCGTTGACGAAGGTGCGCGCGAAGTACGGGTAGCCGTGGAACTCGAGATCCATGGCGAGGAACGCCACCTCTTCGGCGACGTCGGCGAAGCGAAACCGCTCGTTGAACTCGATGCAATCGAAGATGCGCACCGGGTCCGTGACGCAGATCGAGTCGAGGTGCAGATCGCCGTGACCGTCGCGGACCCGCCCCTCGCGGGCGCGCCGCTCGAACAGCCGGGCGTGGCGCTCGAGGAACAGCGCTGCCGAGTTCTTGATCAGTTCGTAGCTGCGCCACGGCACCAGCGAGCCGACGTACTTCTCGGTCTGGGCGAAGTTCTCGTCGCAGTTGAAGCGCACGCCCTCGAGCCCCTTGAGCCGCTGGATCTCCTCGGAGGTCTGACACCGGGCGTGGAAGTCCGCGACGATGCGCGCGATCAGTTCGAACATCGACACGTCGCCCGCGCCGCGCTCCAGCACGCGGCGCAGCATGCGCTCCTCCGGCAGGCGGACCATCTCCACCGCGACCTCGACCGTCTCGCCCGGCCCGCCCAGCGAGAGCCGCCCGTCGTGCTCGCGGATCTCCGCCACCCCGAGATAGGTGTCGGGGCAGAGACGGGCGTTGAGCGCCACCTCGCGCTCGCACATCGTCCTGCGGCGCGCGAGCGTGGTGTAGTCGAGGAAACCGAAGTCCACAGGTTTCTTGATCTTGTACGCCCGCGTGTCGGTCAGGAAGATCCACGAGATGTGCGTCTGGATTACCTCGACCTTCGCGGTCGGCTCGGGGTAGAAGGCGGGATCGGAGAGCGTTTGGACGAGGCGGTCGGCGTCCATTCAGTTTCCCGAGGGCGGATTATACGCCCGCTCCCGGGGATCGCGGAGGCACGCTACCATGCGCGTCATGTTTCCTCGACACGGGACACTCCGCCTCCTGCGCACTCGACGGGGATCCGCCTTCCTGTCAACCGCGCTCGGACTCCTCGCGCTGCTCGCGACGCCGGCCGGACACGCCTGGTCCGATCCGCCGAAGCCGGGGCTGGTGTTCGAGACGATCGAGGCGGTCGAGACGCGTTCGGAGATCGGCATGGTCTCGGCCAACTCGTCCGAGGCCGCCGCGATCGCCGTCGAGGTCCTCGAGGCGGGCGGAAACGCGATCGACGCGGCGGTCGCCGCTGGGTTCGCGCTCGGGTCCTCCGACCCGTCGAGCGCGGGACTGGGCGGCACGGCCTACATCCTGATTCGCTTCCCGGACGGGCGGACCGTGGCGATCGACGGGTCGGCCGTCGTGCCGGGCCTGGTCAACCGCGCCCGACTCGTGCAGCTGCGCGCCGAGTCGATCCGCACCGACCCGGAGATGATCCAGGGATTCGAGTGGGTCGCGGTGCCCGGCACCGTCGCCGCGCTCGACCTCGCCGCCCGGAGGTACGGCAGCCGCCCCTGGCACGAGCTGCTCGCGCCCGCCATCCGCATCGCCGAGGACGGCTACGCGGTGACGCTGGCCAAGCAGGCGGCGATCGAGAAGTACTTGCGGGTGATCCTCGCCACCGATCTGCTCCGCCTGTGGATCCTGCGCGACGGCATTGAGGTGCCGGACATCGGCGAGCGCTTCTGCAACCCCGAACTCGCGCGCACGCTGCGCACTATCGCCGCGGGCGGCGCGGACGTCTTCTACCGGGGTGAAATCGCCCGGGCGATCGAGGAGGACATGTCACGGCGCGGCGGATTCGTGCGCGCCGCGGACCTCGCCCGCGCCGGCGCCCGCGAGATCGAACCGCTGCGAACCGAGTACCGCGGCGTCGAGGTGGTGACGTTCCCGCCGCCGGGCGGGGGCGGCGTGGTGGTCGAGGCGCTCAACATCCTTTCCAACTTCACGCCCGACGAACTGCACGGCGAGCGGCCGGACCGCGTGCGGCTCCTCGCCGAGACGTTCCACGTCGCCACCGAGGACGGGCTCGGCTACTGGAGCGCACCGGCCCACCTCGGCCTTCTCGGCGCGCTGCCCTACCAGCTCACGCGCGAACACGCCGCGGCGCGCGCCGCGCTGGTGCGCAAGGGCCGTCTGCTCGGGCCGGACGACTTGCGACTGGCCGGGCCGTCGGGCCGCGAACCGGGCGGCACGACGCACCTCTCGATCGTCGACCGGCACGGCACCGTCGTCGCCCTGTCCCAGACCATCGGTCGTTTCTACGGCGCCAAGGTGATGACCGGGTCCCTGGGGTTCCCGTACAACAGTCTGCTCCAGGCGTGCGAACTCGAGGGGCCCCGGCGCGTGAAACCGTGGGACCGCCTCGCGACGATGATGGCGCCTACGATGGCGTTCGCCGGCGGCGACCTCGTCCTCGCGATCGGCGGGTCGGGCAGCTCGAAGATTCCCTCCACTGTCGCGCTGTTCCTCAGCGACATGCTCGACCGCGGCCTCTCCGTGCGCGAGGCCGTCGAGGCCCCCCGCATCGGCTGGGCCGTCAGCTACGAGGGCGGCGAACTCCACCTCGAGGTCCGCCCACCCGTGACGAAGGAGACCGTCGAAGACCTCGAGGCGCGCGGCTACACGCGCTTCAAGCTCGTCGAGTTCCCCGCCGAGCGCAAGAATCTGACCCGCCTGGGCGCCGTCGCTGCGGTCGGCTTCGACCCGGCGACGCGCATGTACATCGGTGTCTCCGCCCCCCGGCGCGCGGGCCGCGCCGCCGGCCCCCGCCTGTAGAGGCGGCACCGGCGGCGGGCGCCCCGTTGTGGGAACCGCCTGGACCGGGAGGCTCCCGAGCGACACAGCCACCCGGACGATTCAGAACTCGTAGCGCACCGCGACCCGCACCTGACGCGGCTCCTGGTAGCGGATCCTGTTCCCGTAATCCGGGTTCGCCACCCGGTAGGCCAGTTGCGTGTCCTGGTCGTAGTCCACGACACGCTGCAGGTCGAACAGGTTGAACACGTCGGCGGCCAGGACCAGCTTCCCGCCTGGGACCTCGAAGCCGTAGTCGGCGTGCACGTCGAGCGACCACTCCCACGGCGTGCGCGCGGCGAAGCCGTCCTCCGTCTCGATGCCGTCGCCGCGCGGCGCCTCGGGGATCTCGCCGCGCCGGTTGGTCGCCGGGTTGGCTGCCAACGGCGTGAGCGGCCGGCCGGACCCGGCCGTCAACCCGCCACCGAGGCTGAGTCCGGCGTCGAACGCGTAGGTGCCGTACACCTTGAGCAGGTGCGGGCGGTCGGTGGGCAACGGCCCTTCACCCAGCTCGCCGAGGTAGCGGATGTCGCCGCGAAACCCGTACTGCGGCACGCCGATCTCGGTGTAGCTCGGGTCGTTGGTCGGAAAGTCGTAGAGCGAAGACTGCGCCGGGGCGCCCTGGCCGTTGTCGTTGCGGAAGAACCCCTCGTAGTTCCCCCACAGCCGCGACCAGCGGTAGGAGGCGAGCAGCGACCAGTTGTCCGCGAAACGCCGGTCGAAGGTCAGCTCCAGCGCCCGGTACTGGTGCGTCAGGTCCTCGAACGCCCCGACGTCCTTGACCGTCCCGGGGTAGCCGTCGCGCGGGTTCGAGATGAAGTAGTTGACCCCCGAGACCGCCGGGTCCTTTGCGACCACCAGCGTCGCGGAGGCGGTGCCGAGGTCCTCGAGGATGCGCGGCATGTCGCGGTAGACCCCGCGCACGCCGACGCTGGAGTGGTCGCCGACCTGCATCTCGAACCCGATCGAGGCCTCGCGGATGTAGGTGGTCCTGGCATCGGGATCGAACTTCGTCGGCGTCGTGCCGCTCAGGATCAGGTGGCCCGTGGTGCCGCCCGCGAGCACGCCGTCCGGAATCGGCCGGCTCAGCGCCGCGTCGTAGTAGTCGGCGCGCAGCACGCGCCCGCCGCTGGCGCCGAAGGCGATCACCGGCAGGCTGTTCGGGATCCTGGCGAAGAAGATCCCGGCGCTCGCGTACACCTTCATCGTCCCCGATGCGGTCGGATCGATGACCACGCCGAGGCGCGGCGCCCAGTTGTCGTCGAAGGTGAAACTCCCTCCCCGCCCGGCGATCTTCTGTTCCTCGTAGCGCAGGCCGGCGTTGACGGTCACCGAACGCGACAGTTCGAAGCGGTCCTGGACGAACGCCGCCCACG
Organism: Acidobacteriota bacterium; assembly: GCA_040754885.1. GTDB lineage: Bacteria > Acidobacteriota > Thermoanaerobaculia > Thermoanaerobaculales > Thermoanaerobaculaceae > JBFMCD01. Next base: position 4,808 of record JBFMCD010000015.1, on the reverse strand, counting down.
ACTCGACCGTACTCGTTCGCGTCGAAAGGAAGCGCGCGCCCACGGCCCGATAGATCTTCCCGAAGGTCGGATCCGAGACCACGTTGACCAGGGCGCCCGAGTCGGTCGTCCGGCCGTCGGCGAGCACGATCGGAGGGCCGGTGTAGACGGCATTCCAGTCGAAGGTCACGTCCTCGTAGCTCGCTCCGTAGCGAAGCTCGTGGGCGCCGAGCAGATGCGTCGAGCGCAGGTGGTACTGCAGGCTCTCGCCGACGCTCGACAGGTCGTACAGCCCCTTGCCGCCGGACACGGTCGCCGGGGCGGTCGTGTAGTCGGTGACCTGCCACTCGTCCACCGACGGCGTCTCGTAGAAGTCGCTCTCCGCGCGCCCGGCCGCCACCTCGACGAGCCACTCCGGTCCGAGAGCTCCCTGGTAGCGCACGGACTGGTTGTGCCCGCCGTACTCGAGCGAACTGAACGCGCCGGTGCTGCGGTAGAGCATCGCGTCGGCCGACTGCGGTCCCATCTCGCCGTCGGCGGGGTCGCCGAAGGCGGACACGTCGACTCGGTGGCCTCCGGCGAGGTTGAGGGTGAGCTTCGCCGCGTAGGCGAGCGTCTCGCGCGTGCGCTCGGTCTCGCCGAGCGACGCGAGCGGGAAGCCCTGCGGAGCGACGAACGTCGTCGTCTCGCGCTGCGGATCGAGGGCGGCGAAGAGGAACGCCCGATCGCGTACGAGAGGCCCGCTGAGCGAGATCCCCGCCTCCTCGAGGCGGCTTCCCGCGGTGCTGACCGCGCCGCCGGTCAGTCGGACCTCCTCGCGATCCCCCTCCAGCCACTCGGGCCGCAGGTAGACGAACACGCTGCCCAGCCAGTGGTTCGAGCCGCTGCGGGTGACGACGTTGACCAGGCCGCCGGTGGACTGGCCGTACTCGGCCTCGGTGCCGGCGCTGTTGACGTTCACCTCGTCGATGAAGTCCACCGTCACTCCGGTGCCGAGCGCGCCGTAGCCGCGCGCGTAGGTGCCCAGCGTGCCGTAGCGGGGGTGACCGACGTTGACGCCGTCCACCACGTACTGGTTCTCCATGCCGGTGCCGCCCGAGATCGACGGGTTGGACACCCCCGTGCCGCCGCCGCTCGAGGCTCCGGAGGCGAGCCCGAGCGTCTCGCCCAGGCGCCGTCCCACCGGCAGGCGCGCCAGCGCCTCGCTCTCCAGCGCGGTGCCGGCGGTCGCGGTCGAGAGGTCGACGACCGGCGCCGCGCCCTGGACCTCGAGCGCGTCCGCGAACGAGCCGGCCGCCAGCGTGACCACCAGTTCCAGGCGCTGGCCAAGTCGGAGGTCGATGCCGGTCTGCTCGGCGGGCCGAAACCCGTCGAGCGTCACGCGCGCGGAGTAGGTACCCGGAGTCAGGTAGGCGAGGAGGAGCCGGCCGTCGCCGCCGGTGGCGCCGTGACGAGTGCCCTGGACGGACGACACCTCGACCGTCGCTCCCGGCAAGGCCATCCCATGCTCGTCCACCACGCGCACGGCGATCGTGCCGGTGGTGACGTGCTGAGCCGACGACATCCCGGCGGTGAGTGCGAAGAACACCACGAATGCACACGCGACCAGACGTCTCATGCCTCTTCCCCCCGAACGCCCTCGCAGCGGACTCGACTGCTGCACTCGCGTTGAACCCGCCGGTGGAGGTCGGCGCGCATGCTAGCACGCGACCGCCCCGGCCACCGTACAATCGCGGCGTGGCCGCACCTCCCGCACTGCCCGGCACCTGCGTCCTCGAGGACGCGGCAGTGCGCGCCGAGATCGCCCCGCAGGGGGCGGAGCCGACCAGCCTCCGGTTGCTCGACCGCGACGTCGAGTTCCTCTGGCAGGGGGACCCCGCGTACTGGGGGCGCCAGGCGCCGCTGCTGTTCCCGATCGTGGGCCGCCTGCACGGCGACCGCTACACGTGGATGGAGCGCGAGTACCACCTCCCGCAGCACGGCTTCGCGCGCGACCTCGTCTTTCGGCTCATCGGCCGTGGCGGCGCGTGGGCCACATTCGAGCTACGCGAGTCGGACGAGACGCTCGAGAACTACCCCTTCGAGTTCCGGCTCGCCGTCACGCACCGCGTCGCCGGCGGCTCGCTTCGCACGTCGATGACGGTGGACAACCCCGGGGACGAGCCGCTGCCGTTCTCGATCGGCGCGCACCCCGGCTTCCGCTGCCCGCTCCGCGCTGGGGAAGCCCTCGACGCGTACACGGTCCGGTTCGAGGAGCCGGAGACCGCCGACCGCCTCATCGTCGAGGACGGGTTGATCGGCGCGGAGAGCGAGCCGTTCCTGCGCGGGGAGCGCGAGGTGCGCCTCTCCGACACGCTGTTCGACCGCGGCGCGCTGGTGTTCTCCGGGCTGCGCTCCGACCGGGTGCGCCTCGCCGGACCAGGCGGGAGCGGTGTCGAGCTGACCTTCACGGGGTTCCCGTACTTCGGGATCTGGTCGAAGCCCGGCGCGCCGTTCGTCTGTCTCGAGCCGTGGTGCGGGATCGCCGACCGCGCCGGCCACGACGGCGACCTCGCCGCCAAGGAAGGGTTGATCTGGCTGCCGCCGGGCGGGCGCTTCGCGCGCGAGATCTCGATCAGGCCGTTGTGAATCTCGAGGCACGCCTCACTCACTCGCGCGGGCGGACCGTCTCGCCCCGCCGCTCTCCCCACACGCTGTCATTCTGAGCGAGCCGCAGGCGAGCGAAGAATCCCGTCGCACCCGGAGCGCCTTCAGCTGCCTACGTCTCCCTCTTCAACGCGGACCTGCAGCCTGAGGGTCGTTGTGCTTCTGCGAAACATGCCTTTGTGTTGCCCGCGGGCCGCGCGGCGAGCAGGATGCCGTGCGGCTGCAGCCTGAGCGGTTTGAGTGCTTCTGCGAAGCATGGCTTCTTGATGCCCCCGGACCGAGCGGCTGTGGTCGGCCCTGGCGCGCCCCCGCTTGTCCGTTGCGGGGAGGCTCCGCGCCGCTCCACCCACCCACCCGGCGTTCGTGGCCCCCCGCGCCCCCACGCTCGCCACGGCAGAGCCGTGACTCGCTCTCGGGCCGACTGTCCTCGGCCGCGACCCGGAAGCGCGATCTGCTCATGGGGCCCTCGGTGTTGCGGGCAGAAGCCCAGTCAGCAGTGGGCAGCCAGCATGTACATCCCCCACGCCACCCCCGCAGCTCTGGTCGCACGTCTTGCATGCCGCTTCCCGCGACCCAACCACCCAACCGCGTGATCGCGCCTCGCTGCGCTCGTCGCGCCCCCGACACCCACTCGCATCTCGCGCGCCGGGTGCCCCGCGGCCTGCGGACCCATGAGCCGCTCGGACCGGGGGCGAAGTGTCCCCCTACCCGCGCTTCCCCCTCCCGTCCCCCACCCACACCGTTCTTGCAGTCCAAACCACGGGCTTCCACCGGTGCGCAGTTGGGCTCGGACTGAGGAGACCTGTCTACCCGCTCAGCACTACGACGACACTCAGGTCCTCTCCAGTACGGGTTGAGGAGTTTCGTGAGTTCGTCATGGGAGGGGCGCCTCAAGGAGTGCACGGAGACGCTTCCATTCCGGCGTTGTCGATCCTTCCGAACGGGAGAAGACTGTGACCAGGTCGTACGGCAAGTGCCTCGAGCCGCTTGCTCCCTCCAGCCGCTCGTTGATCGTGGGTCCGTAACAAGGATCGGCGGTCGCGATTCGCGCCTCAAGGACTTCCCAGCTGGTAGGATCAATCACAACCAGCTCAGTCCCGTGGCCCTGGATCGAACGAGCGATGACCTCGTTCACGTGCGGATCGCGAAACGAGTAGCCGATGACGATCAGCCGATGGCGCGCGGAACCGAGGGCCTCTCGGAACACCTTCCAGTACCAGGTGAGGAGTGGCTCCGATGCGATCTGGCCCGTCTTGTCGTGGCCGAGCACCATCACGTCCCTGCCATCGGAACTGCGCCAGTTGCACGAGCCGTGGAGCTTGACCCAGTGGAAGCCGCCTGGTTGGAGCCAGCTCTTGGCACATGTGGCGATCGTGTCCTTGTCAGGGCAGCGCTTGATGTCCCTACCGTGGACTGGCTGCATGTCATGGTTCTCGAAGTAGGAGCCTTGCAGTCCCGGCGGGGGGCCCACCGCGAGAATGCCAGGACAACCAAAGGCCAAGTCGAGGAACGTCTTCCTCTCCGGATACAGATCCTGATTGAGCGTGAAGAGAAGCCCAGTTTCGCCCGTGCCTAGCTTCGGTGCGCAGAGTTCGAAGAGCCTCGTTAGTGTCCCAGATTCCGGGGCGTTGTTCGTGTGGTACCACGTCCGCAAAACCAGGTCCATCTCGTCAAAGGCGCGCACGACGGCTCCATGGAGGACACGGGCACTGTCTGAATCGGGGTCAGACCGGACCAACTCCTGATAGGCGCGCTCGAAGTCAGGTGCGTGGGCGCTCACGACCTTGGCGAGCCCGCTTTTCCGAACCGCGCCGTCGTTGAAGAGCCTGCTCCAGATCTCGGAGGCTAGGAGCCCACCGAAGTTCTTGGTGAAGCCGGCCCCTGTGAGCAGGATGTTGGTCGGGAAGTTCATCGCTCGCGGCTCCCCAATTCCACGCTGGTTCTCGGCGCCTCCATCGTACCTCCGTGCTCGCGGCGTGGCGACGGCACAGCACGCACTCGGCTCACTATCGTGGGGTTCCGGTACGCCAGTGCTGAACGCGCCGCCCAAGAAGGAAGTTGGCTCACAGGGGCGGGGAACGGGAGGGTGGCGCGAGGGCGGGGGGACGATCCGCCCGCGGGCCGAAGCGGCAATGGGTTCCGGAGGACGCGGGCACCGGACGCACGCATCGGCGCGGGGAAAA
>JBFMCD010000014.1:0-11444 GCA_040754885.1 Acidobacteriota bacterium | reverse complement strand
ATTGCCCGGCCTCGTTCGCCAGGGTCTCGACCGTCCGCGGGCCCTGGCACAGCAGGTCGAGGAGCTCGAGCCGGCGTGGGCTGGCCAGCGCCTTCCCGACGCGGCCGAGCTGCTCGTAGATCGTGTCCTTGAACCGGCGGCTCGACGATGGCATGCGTGCTCCATTCATCTGTTCAATCGAGTTCTTGAATAGTACACGCTGAGCCTGATGTCAAGCATCCGATTCACCGATACCGGAGCGCGCTCAACGGCTCGATCGTGTAGAGGCTCAGGCACGCACTTAGACGACGTGTGGTGCGCGTGGCCACCTGCCGCCTGAGGGCGGACGTGGCGGCCCAGGGCCGCTGCCAGTGAGCGGACGACAGCGAACGGTACCGGCACGATACCGAACCCGGAGTTGTTGCGTTACGCCTGACCGATGATCTCGGGCGGGGCCCTGCGGCTGTGCGGCGTGCGAGGATCTTCCGATCCCCGCTGCGGGGCGCGGTCCAGGACCGGTGGCCCTCGGTGACAGCGTCAGATCGGCCGCCAACAGAACAAGGGGCGTACCGGGCGCCTGTCGTGCCGGGCGCCTGTCCCGGCTACGCGTCGTCGGCGGCGCCGTGCTGCGGCGGGTGGGCCGGGCCGATGCCGTCGGGGTCGTGGTGGCGGCGCAGCTTGAGGATCCGGTGGAAGCAAAACGCCGCCAGCCCGAGGACGAAGGCCCAACTCGCCAGCCAGAACGCGATCGCTCCGGTGCTCATCGCGAGCCTCCCGAGGGCACGGCCGCGCCGGTGCCCTCGACGAACCCCTTGCGCGAGTCGTAGCCGTTGCGCCGCCACGCCCGGTGCACGAGGACGGCGAGGATCAGCACGATCGCGACCATCGCCAGCCGCGCGCCCCAGATGTACGGCTCGTCCGCCGGCACCACCGGCGCCGAACTCCCCGCCGACTTGCGGTTGAGGATGATCGGCAGGGCGTCGTCCTTGCCCCACCACACCAGGATCACGGCGAGGTAGAGCGGTGTCACCCAGGTCATGACGTGCTTGAAGACCCGCGGGATCCTGATGTCCGCGCCCTCGTGGATCTCGCGCCACGCCCTGTCCGGACCGAACACCCAGAGGAAGAGGATCACCTCGATGATCGCGAACACCACCAGGCCGAAGGTGCCCGCCCAGTAGTCCCACTCGTCGAGGAAGCCGCGGCCGAGCCACGTCACGTGCATCAGGCCGAACAGGAAGCAGACGCCGCCGAGCGTCCACACCACCTTCTCGCGGGAGACGCCGAACTCCTCGCGCAGGAAGGCGACCGCCGGCGTGATCAGCGCGACCGAGGTGGTCAGGCCGGCGATGAACAGCAGCCCGAACCACATCGTGCCGAGCAGGTGGCCGAGCGGAAGCTGCTGGAACACCACCGGCATCGTCGCGAACCCCAGGTTGTACGAGCCGCCGTTGGCGATCGCCACCGCGCCGGTGACCCCGAAGAACGTCACCGCGGCCGGGATCGCGATCGTCCCGCCCAGCACCACCTCGGCCGACTCGTTGGTGGCGGCGGTCGCCAGGCCGTTGAGCGCGATGTCGTCCTCCTTGGAGAGGTACGACGCGTAGGCGTGCAGCGTGCCCTGGCCGAGCGACAGCGTGAAGAAGATCTGCCCGGCGGCGGCGAGCCACACCGTCGGGCTGCCGAGCAGCGAGAGGTCGGGGCGGTAGATGAACTCGAGGCCGTCCCAGGCGGTCTCGCCGCCGGGGCCGGCGGGGAGGCTGAGCACCGCCACCGCGAGCACGACGCCGAAGACGAAGAGGACCGGCATCGCGATCCGCGCCAGCCTCTCGATCCCGCCGGAGACCCCCTTGGAGACGATCCACAGCACCAGCGCGAACGTCCCGGTGAAGTAGAGGTACGGCGTCCACGGCGCGTGGTACGGGCTGCCGCCGATCCCCTGGAACGAGTGCAGGTAGGCGACCATCTGCTCCTGGGTCGCGAGCCCCCAGTAGTCCTTGGTCAGCGACGACACCGTGAACCCCGCGGTCCACGCCATGATGTAGGTGTAGTAGATGAGGATGAACAGCGGGATCGCCAGGCCGATCACGCCGAGGTACTTGGCGAGCGGGTGCCGCCACAGCACCGTGAACATCCCCGGCATGTGCCCCTTGCGGAAGCGCCCGCCGTGCCGGCCGATGCCCCACTCGATCCACATCAGCGGGATGCCGAGCAGCAGCAGCGCGATGAAGTACGCGACCATGAACGAGCCCCCGCCGTTGGCGGCGGCCTGGCGCGGGAAGCGCAGGAAGTTGCCGAGCCCGATCGCGTTCCCCGCCATCGCGAGGATCAGTCCGAGCCTCGTCCCCCAGCTCTCGTGCGACGACGTGCCGTTGTTCGTCATCCGCGCTCCCTGCTGCCCGTCGGGGTCTCGTCCGGGCTGTCCGCTCCGCATTGTAAGCGCACTGCACGCCCACCCGCCCCTCGCGTTCCAGTTCCAGGAGAGGCGCCAGGAACGCACGTTCTGTGCGGCCCGAGGTGGATCAGGCGTCCTCCGGCAGCACGCTCCGGCCGCAGGCCGACACGTCGGCTGTGGGCGTACCTGGCACCTGTTGGCTTCCCCAACGGGCGCTGCGCTGCGTCATCTCCTTGCCCTCTCGGGGACGGCCGACGATCCGGCCGCGCGCCAACGTGGACGACGCCGTCCCGGCCCCGAACCGCACATCGGGAACCGATGCGTCAGTCGGAGATGGCGAGGAGCGTGACCAGCGGTCCGTCAGCCCGTTCGGCGTCGGCGAGGTCGATCTCGGCCGCGAGGTGCCAGTCGTCGTCGCCCTCGGGATCGCACAGGACCTGCGTGACGCGCCAGCGGAACTGGGCTTCCTGCTCCACCAGCGTCTTGTCGGCGAGGCGGGCGCGGGGGTCGACGCCGCGCGCCCGCCGGCGTGCGAGGAACGGCGCCATCGCCTGCTCCAGCGCCGCCGGAGACCAGTGTGTCCGGGTCCCCTCCTCGCCCTGGCGGATGGCGGCGGCCGCCTCCTCCCATTCGCCGCGGGAGAGCGCCGCGACGAGCGCGTGCAGCTCGCCGCGGATGCGCGCGGCGAAGCGCCGGGGGTCGGCGAGCAGCTCCTCGACGGCCAGCCTGCGGTGCATCGAGGCCGGGCTCGCCGTCTCGACCCGCAGATCGGGGTGGACGAGCGACTCCCACTCCTGCAGCAGCGAGGTGTCGGTGCGCTCGAGCACCGCGCGCAGGAAGCCCGCGATCTCCCACGCCGCGTCGGTCTTGAGCTGGTCGGGGACGTTCTGGTCGAGGGTCTTGTAGGCCTGCGAGATGTAGCGCAGGAGCACGCCCTCCTGGCGCTGGATGCCGTAGCGCCGGACCACCTCGCCGAAGCCGAGGCAGGTCTCGACCATCTCGCGCGCTACCGACTTCGGGTGCACGAGCCGGCCGCCGACCCACGGATGGCGCGCCCGGAACAGCTCGAACGCCTCCTCGATGAGGTCGGCCGCGGGCTGCGGGTGGGTCACCTCGTCGAGGCGCCGGATCCGCTCCTCGTACGGCACGTCGTCGGCCTTGAGGCGGGCGAGCAGCTCCTCCTTCGCCTTGCTCACCTGGCTCCGGATGATCACCTCCGGGTCCTCGAGCACCGCCTCGACCATCGACAGCAGGTCCAGCGCGTACGTCTCGCCGTCGGGGTCCAGGCGCCCGATGCCGTCCACGAGGAACAGCGAGAGCGTGTGGAAGAGCGAGAAGTCGACCTGGAGCTCCTCGTTCACGACCACCGGCCGCGGCTCGCCAGGCTCAGCCGGCGCCAGGCCGACGATCCCCTCGCGGTGGAGCGAGCGGACGATCGCGGCCGCGCGCGAGAGCAGTCGCTGCTTCGACGCGTCGTCCTCGTGGCAGTCGCGCACGAGCGCGCGCAGCGAGTGGAAGTTCCGGACCCGCTCGTCGGCATCGCGATGGAGCAGGTCCACGACCATCCCCGGCGCGATCTTGAAGCGCGACTCGAGGCGCTCGGGCGGCGAGGTGCGCAGCCGCGTGAACGTCTCCTCGGTCCAGGAGACCTCGCCTTCGCGCGGGCCGCGGACCGCCTTCGGCTTCTTCCTCCCGTCCTTCGCGGCCCTGGCGGCCTCGCGCTTGCGCTCGACGACGTGCTCGGGCGCCTGGCCGACCACCCAGCCCCGCTCGTCGAACCCCTTGCGCCCGGCCCGCCCGGCGATCTGCAGGAAGTCGCGGACCCTGAGGTGCGCGACCCGGCGGCCGTCGAACTTCGCGAGCGCGGTGAACAGCACGGTCCGGATCGGGATGTTGACGCCCACCCCGAGCGTGTCGGTTCCGGAGACGACCTTGAGCAGGCCGCGCTGGGCGAGCTGCTCGACGGTCAGGCGGTAGCGGGGCAGCAGCCCGGCGTGGTGGACGCCGATGCCGAACGACAGGAAGCGGCGGAACTCGCGCCCGTACGGCGTCTCGAAGCGCGTGTCGCCGAGCGCCTCGCGGATCGCCGCCTTGTCCTCCTTGGCCGTCAGCGGCAGCGAGGTGAGCTGCTGCGCCAGCTCGGCGCAGTCGCGCTGGGTGAAGTTGACCACGTACACCGGCGCCCGCCCGCCCGACACCAGGTCCAGCACCGTCTCGTGCAGCGGCGTCTCGCGCCACTCGAACTCGAGCGGCACCGGCCTCGTCGTCGAGCTCACCACCGCCGCCTCGACGCCGGTCGAGTCCTCCAGCCGCCGCGCAATCGCCGACATGTCGCCCAGCGTCGCGGACATCAGCAGGAAGCGCGCGCGCGGCAGCGTGACCAGCGGCACCTGCCAGGCCCAGCCGCGCTCGCGGTCCGCGTAGTAGTGGAACTCGTCCATCACCACGGCGTCGACGTCGAGCCGCCCGCCGAGCCGCAGCGCGAGGTTCGCGAGCACCTCCGCGGTGCAGCAGATGACCGGGGCGTCGGGGTTGATCGATGCGTCGCCGGTGAGCATCCCGACGTTGTCCGCGCCGAGCTCCGCGCACAGCGCGAAGAACTTCTCGGACGCGAGCGCCTTGATCGGCGAGGTGTAGTACGAGATCCGGCCCTCGCACAGCGCCTTGAAGTGCAGCCCGATCGCGACCAGCGACTTGCCCGACCCGGTCGGGGTGGCCAGCACGACGTGGCGGCCGGCGAAGACCTCGAGGAGCGCCTCCTCCTGCGCCGGGTAGAGCACGAGGCCGAGCGCCGAGGTCCACTCGACGAACCGGGCGAGCATCTCGTCGGCCCCGAGCGTCCCCGGTGGGGCGACGAAATCGATCAGGCGAGGGCGGGGTGCGGTCACGGTGGCCACGCGACGGCATGATAGGCCGAGCGTCCCGGTATCGGGGCCGGCGGAGGAGAGGAGAGGTGCCTGGAGAGGCGCCTGGGACGCACCTGGGCGACGTGCGGCGCGCGTGACCACCAACCGCCCGCGCTGGCCGGGGCCATCGGGGCGATCGCTGGAACTGGGATAGCGTTACGGTCCCTCGCCGGGCGGCGCGGTTCGCAGGGCAGGCGGCCTCCGCCTGCGGGAATCCGGGTGTCCTTCGACAGCAGGTGAAGGGACTCATGCGCGGGCCCTCGACACTGCGCGTGCGCTTGACCGCGGCCCGTGCCCGGGTAGGATGGAGTCACTCGCACAAGGAGGTGTCAGATGTCGGTGGCGAAGGTGTCCGAGATCAGTTCGACGTCGGCGAAGGGCTTCGACGACGCGATCGCCCAGGGCCTCGCCCGGGCGAACAAGACGCTGCGCAACGTCCGCGCCGCCTGGATCAAGGAGCAGCAGGTGCGCGTCGCCAAGGGGAAGATCACGGAGTACCAGGTCAACATGATGGTGACGTTCGTGATCGACGACTAGGCCGGACGGAACCGGACCCCGACGGCGGCCGACCGGTCGTTTCAGGCCGGCGCCGTCTACTTCGACTGCTCGGTCAGCGACATCAGCTCGCGCTTGATGCCGTCCGGGCCGCCGCGGGCGACGGCGTCACCGACCGCCTCGGGCACGGACCGCGACAGGCGGCCGGACCAGCGGGCGTACACGGCCTGGCGGGCGCCGGCGGTCATCAGCACGATGTCGCCTACGGTGTCGCCCTCGGCGCCGCGAACGAGCACGACGGTGGAGGAGGCGGGGTCGCGCCGTCGCACCGTCGGCTCCCAGCCGGTGACCTTCATGCGCGTGAAGTCGAGCGCCTGCGCGCGGTCCGGCGGGATGTCGTAGACCGCGAACTCCAGCTTGCGAAGGCCGGCGAGCGGCTGCTCCGCGCGAGTAGTCTCGGCCGGCTCGCTCACGAACAGGGTGCGGGCGAGCGCCAGCGTGGTCGGCCCCAGTGTGAACTCGAGGACTTTCTGCGGGTCTGCGCCGGTCTGCACGGCGATCTCCCGGCGGATCCGGTCGGGGCTGAACGACGTCGCGCAGCCGGCCAGCGCGAGCGTCACGATCAGAGCGAGGCCTCGTGTAACCGTCATTGCCGGTCTCCTTCGCTGTTGTTCGGCGTTCGCCGTGCGCATCGCTAACGAACCAGCCGCCAGAGGACGAGCACGACGATCGCCCCGACGACCGAGAGGAGGAACCCCGCCAGGTGGAACTTCGCCCCCTCCTTGGGCCTGGACACCAGCCCGCCGAGGAAGCCGCCGACCAGCGAGCCGGCGACTCCGAGGACGGTCGTCAGGATCATCCCCATGCTGTCGACGCCCGGCACCAGCAGCCGCGCGACGAGGCCGACGACGAACCCGACGAGAAGCGACCACAGCACCTGGAAGCAGCCCATCCTCGGCCTCCTCACCCCGGTGTTTTCCCGATTATAGGCACCCTCGGCCCCGTCGCGCGGCCGGCGAGGCACGGTGCACCCGAGGGGCTACTCGAGCCGGAGCCGGAACCACCCCGCCGTCGAGGTGAAGCTCGTGCCGGCAGGGAAGAACTCCCTGGTCAGCCCAGGGGGCACGAACGCTCGAATCCGCAGCAGCCAGGTGCCCGCGGCGAACTTGGACTTCCGGATCTGGAACTCGTATCCGTCGCTCTCGTACATCGACTGCTTCAGGGCCGCGTCGCGGTCCTTGCCCTTCTCCATCAGGTCCGCGACCTTGCGCTCGTTCCACCGGCTCTCGTTGGCGACCCAGTCCCGGGTGTCGCCCCACACGAAGGCCGGGGCGGCGTCCGGCTCCGCCGCACCGTTCAGCGGCCGCTCGCCGAGCTGGGCGCCGGCGTGCAACTGGCGGATGGACGTTCCATCGGACGAGAGGAGGAGGTCGACGCTGCCGTGGAAGTCGCGCGGGTCGGGCTTGGCGAACCGCACTCCGACGTAGACGAACGAGGTCGTCCTCTTCACCAACAGCTCGACGTTGGGCGCGAGTTCGACCTTCCGCGCATCGTCCCATTCCCCCGGGGTGAAGATCCCGTCGATCAGGATGGGGCGGCCGTCTCCCTCGGGGACGGGGATGGACCGGGATTGCGGAGCCGGTGTGTCGGCGCCGGCCGGCGCCACGGTCGTCCACAGCATCGCCATGATCACCCAACGGCCGGCCGGTCGCGTCGTCATCTCGCGGATCTCCACGACGGAGGCGAGGGCCCCCTCGATCGCGAGCCGAGCATAGCAGCGTGGCCGACAATGACGGCGGCGCGAGGGAGCGCCGGAGAGCCGAGGCAGCGCGTCCCGGCCGCCCAGCATCGCCTGCAGCTACCTGGCCGCTCACCGGCACTCCTTGACTCGATCGTGCGGACCTTGACAGGCACGAGAGACCATCGTGTGGGGCATTGACGGTGAGAAGGAACCTCCTCTTCGCGCGCGTCGTATGCCCTGCATGGGTGCGGCAAACCGGTCTCCTGGTCGCCGGTCGACGCGGGCCGGCGCGTGAGCCACCGGATGAGGAGCCCGATCGGGCCGCGTCGCGAGGGCTCGGAGGCGGCGCGCGAAGTGCCTGCCGTCCGGCTGGTCGCGCGAGGAGTGGAGATGCCGAGGATCGCCTGGTTCGTCGCCGTCCTGGCCGGTGCGTCCTTCCTTTCCCCGGGAGCGGCATCGCTTCTCGCGGAGACGACGATCCGTCACCTCGTCACGGTCCAGGGGAGCGACGCGACGGGCACGCCTGAGCCGGCCTCCCGTTCCGAGCGCACCTTCACCTTCGGCGACTCGTACGCGATCGTCGAGGACGGTGAACAGACGCTGCGTTTCGACGGCGGAAGCGGAGTCCTGAGCTGGATCGGCGAGACGCATCGGACCCGTCTCGAGACCCCACTGCCGCTCCGTCCCGCGGCCCTGCTCGGGGACGTGTCGGCGTTGCGCTTTCTCGAACAACCACCGCTCCGCCTGCACGTCGCGGCAGGAACCGAGAGCCGCCGGATCGCCGGACATGCGTGCGCGGTCCACCACCTGACGGTGGGGGCGAGAGCTTCGCGGACGGGATCGTTGTGGGTCGCGACGGATCTGGGGGAGGAGGGCGCGCGCATGGCGGTTCTGGCCGCTTCGTGGTGGCGCCTGCAGTTCCCCCTGGCCCGGGAGGAGGACATGGCTGCCTTCGCTAGTCTCCCAGGTCCGGTGCTCGAGTACGAGCGGACCGAATCTCACGGCGGGCGAACCGCCGTGACGAAGGCGGTCTGCACCGGGGTGGAGCGCGGCCCGTCTCCGGTGCAACGGCGGATCGGGGAAGTGACCTTCTCCCCGAAGCATCGCATGACCTATCGAGAGCTTCTCGACGGCAAGCTGGGCCCGCGTCCCGCTGCGCGGACCGACGACGAGAACGCTGTCCTGGGCGTCCTGAGGAAGTTCCAGGAGGGGTACCGGAACCGGGACGTCGCGACGCTGGAGGCCTGGATCGCCGAACTGATGACGCCGGACATCTTCGTCCTCGGCACCGACGGCGCCTGGCCGGGGAGCTGGGAATGGAGAGGTGGGCGCCACGCCGCTCGCGAGATGTTCGAGCGCGACTGGCGGCGCTGGGGGAGCCTCAAGATCTTCGAGGACGAGATGCACCTTTCCGTGGAGGGAGATGCCGCCTTCGCGGTGGCTTTCGCCACGGTCGTGCGCGAGGGGGGCGATGACGAAGCCAGCCGGCGGCGGGCGGCGGAACGCTTGCGTGAGTATGCCGAAAGCGACTGGTCCAGCCGCCGCGCGCTCTACGAGGCCATCGCCGATGCCTCCCAGGTTCTGGTTCAGTACGAGAGGGACGGCCGCTTCGTCACGCCGCTGCGGGCGGAGTTCGGCCTGGTCAGACGGGACGGGGCCTGGAAGCTGAAGACGATCCACTTTTCCCACCCGGCCAGCGGGTTCCGCTCGTTCCGCTTGCTCAACGCGCCCGACGTTCTCGTCGGGATTCCGGGAGGGCGGCCATGAGGTCGGTGGAGTTCGCGGGCGTCGTGGTCCTGGCCGGCGCGACGATCGCCGGGGCCGGGGCTTCTCTCCGCGGCGACGCCGATTGGAAAGCGGCTTACCCGGGCTTGATCCTCGCGGACGGCCACACCCACGACCTTGTTCCGAGAGAGGGAGCCGCGCCGCGACAAGGAGAGTTGGAGAGAGCCCGTGCGGCCGGGATGAACGGCGTCATCCTCTCCTTTCCCCTTGAACCGACGAGGCCCGAGGACCTGGTCGGACGGATCAGGCGGGACATGAGCTTCGTGCGGACGTACGCGGCCGAAAAGGGCGTGAGCCTGGCCTTCGTCGACCGCTTCGACTTCTCGCCTCCGGCGTCGGCGAGCGGTCCGCTGCAGGTGCTTCCCTCCCTGGAGTACTTCGACGGCGTCTTTAGCGGCGGTCTCGCGATACTGGACGCCCTTCATGACGCAGGCGTTCGGTCGATCACCCTCGTCGATCGTCCCGGCGATGGGCTCTCCGAGGGGAGGGGGGATGCCCTCCGCCTCTCGGATTTCGGGAGGCGCACGGTAGGCCGGATGAACGACCTGGGCATGGCGATCGACATCTCGCACCTCCCCGAGGAGCTCCAGCGCGACGTCATCAGGGCGTCGCGCCGACCCGTGCTCGCCTCGCATTCCAACGTCCGAGCGGTCGCCGCGGCGGGCAGGAATCTCTCGGACGACATCTTGAAGGAGATGAGCGGCCGCGGGGGCCTGGTGCTGCTGACTTTCGACCGCGAGTATCTCCTCGGCGACAGCCGAGACCTCGCGTCGCCGGGGCTCCCCCGTCTCCTGGCACATGTCGCCCATGCCGTCGAGGTGTGCGGCGTCGATCATGTCGGAATCGGGACGGACTTTGGTGGGTCGGGCGAGCACGCACCGGCCGATTTGAGCGGTATTGAGTGTTTCGAAGCGATCGCCAGGGCCATGACGAATAACGGATACACGGTCGAGGCTGTCCGCAAGGTGCTTGGCGGAAACCTGATCCGCTTCCACTCGGGCCGGCGGGAGGCGGTTTCGGAGGCAGACGGGAGCAGGCAGGAGGAGGTCCCCCTGCTCGCCGACGTTGGGCAACTGAAGGGCGCGTACCTCGGCCAGCCGCCGCCGGGGCTGGTCCCTGAGCTGTTCGCTCCGGGCATCGTCACGTCCGAGCAGGGCGAAGGCTGTTCGGGTTGGGGGACGGATCCCGAGTGGTTTCTCTTCCAGAGGTGGGTCGACAGGACGTCGGTGCTGTTCCTCAGATCGAGGGAAGCCGGCACGTGGTCGGACGCCGTGAAGCTCCCCTGGGCCGAGCGCTACCAGGTGGGCGACTTCACCGTCGGCCCCGACGGCCGGACGCTGGCCTTCGTCTCGAACATCCCCATCGAGGGACTCGGCGCGGTCGGCGAGGGCGGGAACGTCTGGATCGCGCAGCGGATACCCTCGGGCTGGGCCGAGCCGCGTTCGGCCGGTCCCGCCGTCAATTCGGACTTCCACGACAGCTATCCCTCTCTGGCCGCCTCGGGGAGCCTCTACTTCTTCAGCCGCCGCCCGGGCGGATTCGGTCAGTCGGACCTCTACGTCTCCCGCAGGAGTGGCGGGCGGTACCTCCCGGCGGAGAACCTGGGACCGATCCTGAACACGGACGCCCACGAGTGGGACCCGTATGTCGCACCCGACGAGAGCTACCTGATCTTCAACTCCATGAAGGCGGGCGGTCTCGGCGGCGACGACTTCTATATCTCCTGGAGGACGGCGTCGGGGGATTGGGGCGATCCCGTCCACCTGGGGGCCGAGATCAACTCGCCGGGATCCGACAACCGTCCCTACGTGACGGCGGACGGCAGGTACTTCTTCTTCACCAGCGACAGGCGCGGCAACCGGGACATCTACTGGGTCGATGCCCGGATCCTGGAGAGGTTCCGCCCGAAGTCCGGGCGCTGATACCACTTCCACGTCGGCCGTGGAGCGTACGCATGGTGGCAGGACGAAGCGCCCTGCCTCCGGCAGGGCTTGCGGTGTGCGGGGCGCGCTCGCAGCGCACGCCTACCCCCCGGCCTCCCGCGTGCGCCGCTCACCCGCCCCCGGCCGCCGGCGCGGCCTTCGTCCTGCCACACGCGGCGTGGAGCCCCCCACCCCTCCACCCTGCGCAGCCGGCAGCGGAC
>JBFMCD010000013.1:33187-56970 GCA_040754885.1 Acidobacteriota bacterium | reverse complement strand
CCCCCCCCCCCCCCCCCCCCCCCCCCCCCCCCCCCCCCCCCCCCCCCCCCCCCCCCCCCCCCCCCCGCCCCCCCCCCCCCCCCCCCCCCCCCCACGACCGTCCGCCGGACCGGCGATGCGCCGAGTTCGAGGCCCTACTTCTTCGCGAACGCCGCGAAGTCGGCCAGGACCTCCGTCGCGTGCGCGCCCGGCTTCACGTCGGCGTAGGCCTTGAGCACGGTGCCGTCGGCGCCGACCAGGTACGAGATCCGGCGCGCCCACATCCGCGACGGCGAGTCCGCCGCGCCGACCGCAACGGCCAGCGTGCGCTGGGTGTCGGAGAGCAGCCGGAACGGCAGCTTCTCCTTCTCGACGAACGCCGCGTTGTCCTTCGGCTCGTCGAACGAGGCGCCGAGCACCTCGACGCCGGCCTTCTTGAACCCGTCGAAGTTGTCGCGCAGCGCGCACCCTTCGGCGGTGCACCCCGGGGTCATCGCCTTGGGGTAGAACCAGAGAAGGTAGGTCTTCCCGGCGAGGTCCTTGGAGGAGACGGCCTTGCCGGTGTGGTCGGTGAGTTCCCACGCCGGGAACGGATCGCCCGGCTTGAGCATCTCCCCCGCCGCGGCTGCGGCGGCGACGAGAGCTCCGATGAGCGTCAAAATCGCGAAGCGCATGTACGACCTCCCGTCCCGGGAACAGCGCGGCGCCGGGACCGATTCCGCCCCCCGCGAACCGACTCCGCACGAGCCCCGAGACGCGCTCAGTCGCCGAAACGCGCGATCGCCTCGCCGCCCGGCGGTATCCGGACCCTGCGCTCGTGCGTCGCACCCCCGGGGTCCACCGCCTGGACCACCACCTCACCCTCGGGGAGACGCATGGAGAGGGTGCGCGTGACGAGGCTCACCCACTCTCCTCGCTCGGGGTTGCTCCACCGCTGCACCGGAACCGCGATGCCGTCCAGCAGCGCGCGAACACGCCACGCCGAGGCGCCTGGGGGCGGCGCAAGGACGACCAGAGTGCCGAGCGGACGCAGCACAACCCGGCCACCGCTCGACGGCACCGAGAGTCGGGCCAGGGCCGCGCCGCGGCCGACCAGGAGCGCCGTGTAGCTCCCCGGTCCCAGCGACGCGACGACCGCCCGGCCGCGCCGGTCGCAGCGCGCCCACACGCTGTCGAGCACGACGCCGCTCGCCGCGGGGACGAGCAGGAACGAGTCGCACGGCGTCCCGTCCGGCTCGACGACGGTCACGTCGAGACGCTGCTCTCCTTCGAGCGCCAGCGTCACCTCCGCGGCGCGACCGAAGGCGACGTGGACGCGCGCCTCGGCGGGGGCGAATCCGGACGCGCTGGCGCGAACGAGATAGTCGCCGTCGGCCAGCTCGCCGATCCTGAACGTTCCGTCCTCGCCGCCCGTCGCGGCCCGCTCGACCGGCGGGGATGCCTCCGCGCGTGCGGCGAGACTCGCCTGCGCCACGCCCTCGCGGGTCGCCGCATCGATCACCCTCCCGACCACCTCCCCCGCCGGGACGTCGAAGTCGGCACGCGTCTCGCCATTCGCGGTCAGCCGGCGCGTGGCGAGCGTCGCGCCGGTGTCGGAGTTCACGGTCACGACCACGTCCCCTTCCTCGATCCCCTCGAGCCTGTAGGCGCCGTCCTCGCCGGTCACGGTCGATGTTGCGCGCCCGCGGCCTGCGACCGCAGCGACGCGCAGACCGGCCGCGGCGCGCCCTCCCCTTGTGACCGATCCGACCAGCGTCGCGCCGCCCCCGAAATCGATCTCGACGGACGCCGGCGTCTGGGCGTCGGCGATCTCGAACGTGGCGTTGCGCTCGGTCCCTTCCGGGAGGAGCCACGCGGACACCTGACCCACGCCGATCCGAACCCCCGTGATCGTGAACGACCCGTCCTGGCTCACCCGGGCACGATTGCCGCGGACGGCAACGCTGACGCGGGCGCGTTGTTCGGCCGTGAGGCCGAGTACCCTGCCGACGAGCGTGCCTCCGCGCTCCAGCGTGACGGTGATGTCCGTCGTTCGGCCCGAGCCGACGGTGACGACCTGCATGGCCGGCGGCAGGCCGTCGGCCGACACCTGGAGCCGGTGGCGCTCCGCGGCCAGCCCCTCGAAGCTCGCCGCGCCGTCCGGACCGGTCGTGCGCCTCTGCACGCCGCCGGCAACCGTCTGTGCCGGCATCGCCATCACTTCCGCGCCCGCCACCGGTGCGCCCGCGGAGTCGACGACGCGGCAGAGCAGCGATCCGGGCGCCCGCAGGCGCAGCACGACCTCCTCGTTCGCGCCCGCCTCGACGATCTCGCTCGCCCCGAACCCCGCCTCGTCGCCGACGCTGAGGAGGTACCTGCCCGGGTCGAGCCCCTCGACGCTGAAGCGCCCCTCCGGATCGGTGCGGACATCCACGCGCATGCCCATCCCCATGCGCGACCCCTGTTCCGCCGCGGCCGGGCCGACGTCCACGTTGACTCCGGCGGCGGGCGCTCCGGTCGCCTCCTCGACCCGCCCCGCGATCCCGGCGCCCCGGCGCAAGATGACGGTGAGGGGACGGGGCGGCTCGCTCTCCGCAACCTCCACCTCGAGCCGCGCAGGTTTGAACCCCGCGGCGAACGCCCTCAGGACATGCCCCCCCGACCCCAGCCCCTCGACCCGGAACGCGCCATCCTCCCCGCTTTCTCCCTGCCCGATGTTCCTGAAGGACCTCATCTCGTCGAGAAGCACCTCCTTCATGACGTCGAGCCGCACCCCGGGAACCGGCGCCCCGTCGCGCTCGTCCACCACTCTCCCCTCGAGAGCGCGGGCGCGCTGCACGCGCACCGTCACCGGACCTTCCGGAGGCAGCCTGACCGGGGTCGGCGAGGTCGCGACGACCCCGCCTCCCCGCGTGAGAAGACGGATCTCCCCGGCCATCGGCTGGTCGGGGATGACGAAGTGGCCCTGCGCGTCGGTGCGCGCCGCCGCCATGCCTCCGGGGATGCCGGGGAAGACCTCGATCACGATGTCCGCCTCCGCCACGCCCTGTTCGTGCTCATCGACGACCCGGCCGGCGACGTCGATCCCCGGTTCGAGCGTCTGCACGCCGAGATCCGTCCCCTCCCGGGCCACGGTTGCGTCGAGCGTCTTCAGGACATGCCCCGGCGCCTTGATCTCCACCTCGAAGCGACCCGGGCGCAGCCGCTCCAGGCGAGCGCGCCCCTCGCCGTCCGTTGCGCCGACCGCCGAGGGCGGGGCGGAACCGTACGGCCGCGCGGCGCGGGGAAGGCCCGACTCCGGACCCGAGCCCGCGACCGCGCGTGCGCTCACCGCCGCGCCCGTGACGGGGCTGCCCCCGGGGTCGCCGACGGTCAGCGCCAGCCATGCTCCCCGCGCGAACGCGAGCGTCACCGGCACCGTCGCTCC
The DNA here is from genome assembly GCA_040754885.1 of Acidobacteriota bacterium. Lineage (GTDB taxonomy): Bacteria > Acidobacteriota > Thermoanaerobaculia > Thermoanaerobaculales > Thermoanaerobaculaceae > JBFMCD01. The sequence continues at coordinate 53,585 of JBFMCD010000013.1, read as the reverse complement.
CGCCGCAGCGTCGAGCACGCCGGAGTCCGCGTCGGGGAAGCCGGGACAGCTGGCGGTGAACCGCTGGATGCCGGGAACCAGGTCGGCGACCGCGAAGCGCCCGTCCGCGCCGCTGACCGCCGCGGGCAGGAGCGGCTTCTGCAGCATCTCCGGACGGACCAAAGCCAGCGCGCGCCGCGGATGGAGCGTCGCTCCCGGCGCCGACCAGCTCCACACCGGGACGCCCGCCACGGCGTTGCCCTCCTCGTCCACCACCCGCCCCTCGACGCGCGCCGCCGGCGAGAGGCGGAGCGCGACCGCGGACTCCTCGTCGTTGGCCAGCACGCCCTGTGCGCCGAGTCCCGGCGCGTACGCGGCGATCCAGTCGCCTGGCGCGGGCCGCGGCAGAGATCCCCTGCCGTCGGGGAGGGCGAACGGGACATCGCCGCCCAGCGCTGCCGGCAGCGACGATCCGGACGCCAGCGCCGTTCCTCCGGCCCCGGCCCCGACGAGAACCACGCGCAGCGGTTCGGTTGGACGGGCCACGAGCCGCAGCGGCTCGCCCGTCGCTCCGCTGATCGGGCGTCGCGCTGCGATCCCCTGGCCCAGCACTACCACCGCCCAGCTTCCCTTCGCAGGCGCCTGAATCGTCGCGCGCCCCTCCCCGTCGGTCCGCGCCCCCGTTCCGGCGGGCGCCGTCGCGGCGGCCACCGCCGCCCCGGCGGCCGGCCGGTCGCGTTCGTCGCGCACCTCGACCGCCACGGGCCGCGAGGTCACCTCGACGGCCGGCGTTCCGCCTTCCCACGCCGAACGCCGCAGCACGCCCCACCGCCCGTCGGCACAGAGGGCTGCCAGTCTCAGGCCGGCTTCCCGGTCCGGCAGGACGACGCGCGCGACGCCGTCCGCCCCGACGTCGGTGACGGCGACGGCGGGGATCCATCGGCCGAGGTCCTTCCAGCGGGACGGCAGGTCCTCGATCGTCCCCGACAGGCGCGCGGCAACGCCGGCAGCCGCGCCCGTAACGGGCACCTCGACCACCTTCCCGGCCGGCAGCCACAGCGGCGGGAGCCGAACCTGCCGCGGGATGACCACGTCGAACGTCGCCGCCAGATGACCCGGAGCGGACACCTCCACGCGCAACGGCGGCGATGCACCCACCTCGACGGCGAAGGGAGCGCCGGGTGTCGCTGACGCGGTCGCGCACGGGTTCCACGCTTTCGCGGGGTCGGCGACGAGCGCTTCCCCGGCCGCCCACACGCGAATGTTCAGCGACTGGACGGCACGCTCGGTGTACGCCGTGCCGCGGATGACGGTAGCCTGGGCTCCCGCGACGCCGGCGAGAATCGTGGCCGCGACACACACCGGAAATCGCATGACGTGCTCCCTTCGCACGAGCATACGGTCCGGCCCGCGATGCTGTCCAGCGGGCGCCGGCGCGCCGCGAAACGAAGGCGGTCAGCGCGAACGGAGTTGCCGGCGAACCAGGCGCGGTCGGGCGAGGCTCGAGTAGGCCATCCCGGTGGACGTCACCGAACCGGAGACCAGCGCCGCGGCCGCGACCTGCGTCGAGAGCGCGACGACCTGATCGGATGTCAGCGGCGGCACCGCCGACGCGACCTGCGCGTGATCCAGGTAGGCCCAGAAATAGCGGCTCCAGAACGGCGACAGCATGTCCACCTCGGCGACATGCGCCAGCTTCACCATGACCTCGAGGAAGCGCGTGTCCAGCGGCGCCCAGAACGAGTAGCTGTCGCGCGCGTAGATCGTCGTGTCGAACGCAGGGTTCAGCGTGGCCAGCTCCGCGTCGGTCTCCTTCTGCAGCCACGCCTCCATGAAGGTGACCCGTTTGCCGCGGGCGCGGGCCAGCTCGGCGAGCGCCAGGCCACGATCGAGGAAGTCGAGGTTGACCGGGTACTGGTGCAGGTCGATCCCCCACAGGCCCGAGATCCCGCACAGGGCCTCGACGAAGGCGTCACCGTGAGGTGTCCAGGTGCCGACGCCGGCCAGCACCGGCACCCCCGACACCCCGGCGCCGGCGACCCGGTCGGTGATGTACGAGACCATCGCGGCGAAGCCGGCCGGCGCCCGCAGGTTGTCCTGGCCGCTCAGGTCGGCCTCGGTGTCGGGCTCGGAGCCGACGCCGATGAAGTCCGGCCGGACGTCCCGCGCGATGGCGACGACGTGGTCCGCGCGCCCGATCACGTAGCGGTTCCACGTCAGCGTCGGGTAGTACGACGCAGCGTCCAGCCCCGAACCGGCCGAGTAGGCGCCGGGGAACATGGCGCCGCTCTCGATCGCGACCTTGAGCCCGCGTGCGTGTGCCTCGGCGACGACCGCGGCGTAGAACGCGATCAGCTCGACGTCCTTGCCGGAGTTCCCCCCCGATGCCATGAACTCGGCGTCGAGGATCGGAAACGGCAGCGACACCGTGACTGCGCCGAGTCCAAGCCCCTTCAAGCGGTCCAGCTCCAGCCTCACGCCGATCAGCGCCTGCGGCGCGAGCAGCGCCAGCCCGCGGTTTCCGTTGGCGGTGAGCAGCTCCGCGGCGAACGTCACCGAGTGGCGGGTGCCGTCCCAGCGCGCGTCGAGCCTGGAGTCGAACGCCTCCAGCTTCCCGCCGAGATACGCGTACAGGTCCGCGTGCTCGGCGGGAACCTGCTGTCCCGCGGCAAACGCGGCAACTACGCTCAGCACCGGCAGGAGCATCACCGAACGGCGCACAATCACCTCGCGGGCCCCTCAGGCGCCGAACTTGGCCAGCTTGCCGGCGGCGGCGAGCGCCTCGGCGAGCAGGAAACGCAGCGGCATCCGCCCAAGGGCGCCGCCCACGCAGGCACGCTCGGAGAACGTCGCGACCTCGTCGCGGAACGCCCGGCCCGGCGACCAGAGCAGCCCTGGCACCGGGTGCCACGAGTGCGCCTTGTGCGCCACCGGCGTCGAGTGGTCGGCGGTCACCACCACCGTCTCGAAGCCGGGCGCGAGCAGCTCCGGGAGCAGCGCGTCCACCTCCTCGACCACCGCGCGCTTGCGCTCGAAGTCGCCGTCCTCGCCGGCCTTGTCCGTGTACTTGACGTGGACGAAGAAGAAGTCGTGCCCGTCGAGCGCGGCGCGCACGGCGGCGGGAAACTCGGCGAGCGACGGCGGCGCGGGGGGCATGTCCATGCCGACCAGCCGGGCCAGGCCGCGGTACATCGGATAGGTGGCGACGCACACGGGGCGCAGGCGGAACCGCCCGCCGAGCGAGGGAATGTCGGGCAGCGAGTCGAAGCCGCGCAGCAGGATGCCGTTCGCCTTCGACTCGCCTTCAAGGGCCGCGACGGCGCGCGCGACGAAGTCGGCGACCAGTCTCGCGGTTCCCTCGGACGATGCGTCGAGCGCGCGGACCGGCAACGGCGGCACGCCGACGTGCTGGGGATCGGTGTCGGCGACGCGCGCGCCGAGCCCGGCGCCGCGCAGAACCAGCGCGCCGCGGTGCTCGGCCTCGGTCTCGACGAACACCTCGACGCCGGCCGGCGGCGGCAGCTCGCGCAGCACCGCCACCAGGCGACGGTTCTCGTCGGTGGGTATGCGCCCGGCGCGCCGGTCGGCTACGTTGCCCGCGGCGTCGAGGGTGCAGAAGTTGAAGCGCGCCGCGACGTCGCCGGCGCGCAGCGGGAAGTCGATGCCGACCGCCGAAAGGACACCGCGGCCGATCTCGTACTCCGTCGGGTCGTAGCCGAAGAGACCGAGGTGGCCGGGCCCCGACCCCGGGGTGATCCCCGGACCGACCGGGTCGAACCGCCCGCTGCACCCTTCTGCCGACAGCCGGTCGAGATTCGGCGTGCGCGCCGCCGAGAGCGGCGTGTGGCCGTCGCCCTCACGCGGCAGATCGCCCAGCCCGTCCAGCACCAGGAAGAGGATTCGCGTCGGATTCTGTTCGGCCTGCCGCTCCACCACGCGCATCGGGTCCATCGCCGACCTCCGGAGCGCCAAGGATAGCCCGACCCGGGACTCAGCCGTTCACCGGAAAAACCGGGGTCACGGCTTCGGCGGGCAGTCGCACGGCGGGCAGCCCTTGTCGAGGACGACCCGCCACGCCCCGTCGGGCTCGCGGCGCCACGTCGAGACGAACGAGCCGACGACGGCGCCGGACGGGTCGCGGACCGGCCCGCTGCTCAGTGCGAGCGTCCCGGAGTCGAGCACCTCGACGGTCTCGGGGGCCCAGGAAAAGGGCGCCTGCGGGCCGTCGAAGTACGGCCTCCACCCCTCGACCACCGCGGCGCGGCCGCGCAGGACGCGGCTGCGGCCGAAGAACAGCGCCTCCTCGGCGACGAACACACCGAACGCCGCGAGGTCGCGGCGCGCCATGGTCGCCGCGAAGGCGGTCTCGGCGGCGCTCACCTCGGCCGCGAGTTCCGCCGTGGTGGCGGCCCACGCGGATGGCGCGCACACCGCGCCGAGAACCAGCACGGCCACCGACACGAGGGTGCTTCGCATCACGCCTCCCCACGTCCGACCGCGGCCGCGAGGTCGCACACCCGCGTGGCCGTCGCCCAGTTGCGCATCGTCACCGCGCCGTCCAACGCCCTCTCGACCGCTTTGGCCAGGCGGCCGGCCGCCACGCCTCGCGGGCACCAGAGATACGCGGCGCGCCGGCCGACGGCGAGGACCTCGTCGCGCCAGTCCTCGCCGGCCAGCGACGACAGCCGTCTCAGCGCTCCCGGCTCCTCGGGGAACGCCACCAGGAGGCGCGACGGGTCGGTGGCGACGGCGGCGAGCGGGTTCTGCGCGACGGCCTCGGCCAGGTCCGCGGCGGAGACGACGACGACGAGCGCCTCGACCTCGAGGGACGATGCGATCGCCTCGCGGATCCGCGCGGCGGCCGCGCGCCTCTCGCCCCTTGGGGCGACGAGGAGGAGGTTGCCGCTGTTCAGCACCGTCCGGACGTCCCGGAAGCCGATCCCCTCGATCAGCCGCCGCAGTTCCGACATCGCCACCCGCTTCGCGCGGCCGACGTTGATGCCGCGCAGCAGCGCGACGAGCGTCATGCCTGTGCGCTCGCGTCGCGTCCGCCGCACACCCGGGACCGCGCGCGAAACGTGGCGGTACGCGTCGAGGTCGATGCTCCCGTCGAGCCGGAACGCGACCCCCTCGCTCTCGAGCAGACCGCGCTGCATCCCGAGCGGGATGTCGTGGCGCCGCTCCGTCGAGCACCGCCCCGAGGCGTTGACGACGCGCTGCCACGGCACGTCCTCCGGCGCGGTGTGCATCGCCCAGCCGACCGCCTTGGGCGAGATCCGCGAACCGAGCAGCTCGGAGACCTGCCCGTACGTCATCACCCGGCCGCGCGGGATGCGCCGGACCGCCGCGTACACCTCGTCCCACACCGACCGGCGCTCGCCCTGCACCTCGCCGTGCACGCGACGGGCGAACGGGGCTCGGCGAGGGGCCCGCGGCGCCACTCACACCTCTCCGTGGCGGAAACAGCTGACCAGATGGTCGTTGACCAGGCCGCACGCCTGCATGAAGGCGTAGCAGATCGTCGGCCCGACGAAGGCGAAGCCGAGCGCGCGCAGTTCGCGGCTCATCGCCTCGGCCTCCGGGGTCTCAGCCGGAACCCGGGACAGCGTGCGCCAGCGGTTCCTCCTCGTCCGCCCGCCGACAAAGCCCCACAACACCTCGTCGAGGGACCGGCCGGCGTCGCGCAGGCGCAGGACCGCGCGCGCGTTGCCGATCGCCGACTCGATCTTCAGTCGATTGCGCACGATCCCCGGGTCGGCGAGGAGGCGTTCGACGGAGCGGCAGTTGTAGCGCGCGACCCGCTCCGGATCGAAGCCGTCGAAGGCCCGGCGGTAGGCGTCGCGCTTGCGCAGGATGGTGATCCACGCCAGGCCCGCCTGCGCGCCGTCGAGGACGATCGCCTCGAACAGCGCCCGTTCGTCGTGGCACGGCACGCCCCATTCGGTGTCGTGGTACAAGACGTACAGCGGGTCCGTGCCGCACCAGCCGCAGCGCGTCGCGTTCGGGTTCATCATCAGAGGCTAGCACGCGGTTGGAGGCGAAGGGCCTCGCGGATCGGGTGAGAAGAGGCCTGGACCATCAGCGTGGGCCGTGCCTCGTGAGCCGCGAATCAGCGGTCCTCGATCCACAGAAGGCCCGACACGACACTCGTTCGCCTCCCCGGGAGTCAGGGCACGAGGCGCACGCGCGACACCGTCGCCGCTTCCACGGCGGCGGCGCTCCACGGCATCGCGTGCATCCGACCCGCCAGCCAGTCCCCGGTCTGGTCCCCGGCGTGCGGCGAGAACGGGTGCCCGGACTGTCCCAGCGGCAGCGTCAACACGCTGCGGTCCCAGTCTCCCAGGTCCGCGACGAAGCGCAGCGAAGGCAGCCCCGTGACCGGGAAGCCGCCGCCCTGGGCCGGGTGCCACGTGGCGTTGACCGTCGGTGAGGCTCCCCCGACCCCGAACGGGCCGCGGTCGAACAGACCGCCGAGGAGGGGGACACCACCGAGCGCGTGCCGAAACGTGACCCGGTGTCGGTCGCCCCAGGCCGCCTCGCCGGCACGCGCGGCAGCCGCCGCCAGCGATGCGGCGACGATCGCCCTGGCGTCCTCGGTGCCGGCGGTCGAAACGTCGTCCCACCAGCGCGCGTCGAGGCCGCCGCCGAGCAGACGGAGCAGTTCGGCGCCGCCTATCGGCGTGCGCGACAGTCCCGACGATTCGGCCTCGTCGCCGCCCACGCGCTTTCCCAGCTCGCGCAGGAACTCCGCCCACAGCAGCGCCTCGCGGCTCCCCGCCGACATCACGCCGTCCCAGGAGAGCAGACGCCGCGCCGGCTCCGTCTGGAGCCCGACGAGCGTCGGCCGCAGCAGTTCGAGCAACGCCCGCGCCTGCCCGTTTCCCTCGTCGAGCTGCAGGCGGACGCACGCCTCGACGCCCCAGTCAGAGCGCGCCGCCAGCGCGCGCCGGATCGTCCTCACCCGCCAGGGGCCGGCGAACTCGCCCGGGAAGCCCGGGCCCGGGGCGTCCCCTTCGGCGAACGGGTCGTGGTTGGCGGTCGAGACGAAGCCGGAGGGCGGATCCAAGGCGGTGGGGTTGGCGGCGAACGACTCGAATCCCCGCCACTCCCACCGTTCGTCCCACCCCGGCGCGGGGAGCCTCCCCGCCCCAGCCCCCCGGCGCGGCGGCACGCCCGCGACCTGCCACCGGATGTGGCCGCGGCGATCCGCGCACACCAGGTTGAGCCCCGGAGACTCGGCACCGGCGAACGACTGCGCCGCCTCCTCCACGGTGCGCGCGCGGTTGAGCGCCGCGAACGACCGGAAGACCGAGCGGCCGCGCAACGCGGTCCACGCCACGGCGATCGACTCCCCGCCCTCCTCGCGGATCACCGGCCCGTGGCGCGAGGTTCGCGTCACCAGCTCGCGCGACGCCGCGCCCCGCACGCCGATCGTCTCCTTCCGCTCGGCGACCTCGAGCCACTCCCCGCCGACCTCCTCGCGCCGGCCGCCGGCGTCCAGCCGCAACCTGAAGGCGTCCTGGTCGTCGAGCATGGACATCGTCACGCCCCAGGCGACGTCGGCGTTGTGACCGATGAGCACGCCCGGCGCGCCGGCGAACGACGCACCGGCGACCTCGAAGTCGGGCGCGACCAGGTGGATCTCGTACCAGGTCGATGGGTTCGCCACGCCGACATGCGGGTCGTTGGCGAGCAGCGGCGCCCCGGTTCGGGTGCGGGACGGAGCGATCGCCCAGTTGTTCGACGCGCCGCCGCCTCTGCCCGGCTCCTCGCCGCCCAGGACGCGGATGCCGCCCGCCGCGGCGAGGTCGGGGGGGATCCACTCGCGGACCTGCGCCGGGCTCCACCCCCACAGGTCGGCGGCGCGGGCCACCCCGAGCGCGCGCAGCTCCCGGGCGCGGCCGAGCTCGACCGAAGCCGCGTCGGTGAGGTCCATCTGGAGCAGCAGCATCGTCGCGACGCTGTCGAGTGGGCGCCACGGCTCGACCTCGGCGCGCAGGACGAGGAACTCGGGCGCCAGTCCGGCTGCCCCGCGCGACGACAAGGCTGCGTTGACGCCGCGGGCGTAGGCCTCGAGCATCGAGAGGCTCTCCCCGTCGAGCTCGTCGAGCTGCCGCGCGGCGGCCCGGTGCAGTCCCCAACGGCGCATCCTGACGTCGACAGGAACCGCCGCGGCGCCGAGCATCTCGGCGAGGCGTCCGGACGCCGCCCTGCGCGCCAGCTCCATCTGGAAGAGCCTGCTGCGCGCGTGCAGCGTGCCCTGCGCCGCCAAGGCGTCCGCCACCGACGCGGCCCGGACGTGGGGTACGGCAAAACGGTCGAAGGCGACCTCGACCGGCGCCGAAAGTCCCGGAACCGTCACGTCCGCGGAGCGCGGCGGCCACAGCGAGCGGCGCACCGCGACCACGCCAGCAACCGCCGTCGCCAGAGCCAGCACCGCCGCTCCCAGGCCCACCTTCGCGAGGATGCGCCTCATCGGATCGCCGAGCGCGATCGTAGCGCGCTCCGGTCTCTCGCGCACGCCCCGCATGGCCGGGAAAGGAATGCGACAATGCCGGCCATGACAGTGGGCCTGGCGTTCTCCAGCGCCGACCGCGTTCTCGTCACAGTCGCCCATCCGGACGACGAGAGCCTCTCCGCCGGCGGCCTGCTTCAGCGCGCCGCTGCGGTCGGCTGTGCGGTCCGTGTGGCGTTTCTCACCAGCGGCGAGGACAACCCGTGGGCGCAGCGCGTCAACGAGCGCAAGTTCAGGATCCGCGCCGAGGACCGGGCCCGATTCGGCCACCGGCGCGAGGGCGAGGTGCTCGCCGCCCTCGACGCGCTCGGGGTCGAGCGGACCTGCGCGGTGTTCCTCCGCTTCGCCGACCAGGGAACGACCGGGGCGATGCTCTACGGTGACCACCGCCCCCTCGCCGCCGTCGAGACGCAGCTCCGCGAGTTCGAGCCGACCGTCCTGGTCGGACCGAGCATCGCGGACCTGCACCCCGACCACAGTGCGCTCGCCGTGATGCTGCGCCTCGCGGTCGCGCGGACGCGCCTTCCCTCCGGCCCGCCACGGCTGCTCGAGGCCGTCGTCCACAACCCCGCGCTGCGCGGCGTGGGCGAACAGACAGCCCGCCTGCAACTCTCCTCCGCCGAGCGAGCGCGCAAGCTCGAGGCGATCCTCTGTCACAGGACCCAGATGGCGTGGCGGAGGCGCTGGCTGCGCTCGTTCGCCGCCGCCGCCGAGCAGTTCCTCGATCCCGAGGTGCCGGCAGTCCAGCCACACCCGGTGTCGGTGGACGGCGTCGAGGGTGAGAATCTCGTTCTCCGGCTGCGCAGCAGGCCTCTGGCCCGGGCGTGGGGGCGCCGCCGCCTGCACTTCCTCGGTCTCGGCCCCGCGGGCGAAATACGGTCGCTGTGCATGCCGGTCCCCGACATCCCGGCCCGGGCCGTGGTCTCGCACCTCCCCAGTGGGGCAACCGCGGGGGAGGCGCGCTTTCGCGGGTTCGCCGGGCAGGGGACTCTCGAACTGACTTCCCGCGAAATCACGGGGTGGCGCGTGGGCTTCGTGAAGCTCGAACGACACTTCGGGTTCTTCGACGAGGCCGGGTGGCGGCCTCTCCCGATCTCCGCAACGTGATCGGGATCGAGAGCGGAGGGACAGCGTAGAATGCCGTCGAGGTCAGCCGCAGCGCCCGCGCCGGGGTGGACGAGAGACGCCGCGGGCGAAGTTCTACCGAAGAGGAGGACGTGACCGGACGAGTGCCGGCTGCCATGCCGCGACTTCGCCTCTCCGATCCGCTCTGGCGCCGGCCACGGCTCGGCCCGGTCAGGGGAGGACGACTTCTCGGAGGGCCCAGGCGGCGTTCCCGTGTCATGCGCCTGATCGCCACCATCCAGCTCGTCTCGGAGGCGCTCGAGTCCGCTGTCGAACCCGACACCGCCGCCTGGGCCGCTCTGGTCGGGCTGACGGCCGGAGAGGGGCTGGGCCTCAACCGCGCGTTTCTCCTCCTCGCCCAGGGCGATGACATCCGCGGCTGGTTCGGCGTCGGCCCGGCCTCCAGGGCGGACGCCGCCGTGGTGTGGGCCGAGATCGGAAACGGAACGACGGGACCGTTCGACCGCCTGGCCTCGCCGGACAGGGCGGTGGTCGACGCGGAGCGGGCCCGCCACGCCGAACTCCTCTCGCGACTCTCGCACCCGATCGTCGGCGGCTGCCCCTCCTGGCGCCGCGCCTTCGTCGCCCGGCCCAACCACCCGCACCCGTGCGTCCGCCACTGGGTCGACGTGCTCGAGTCCGACGCCGTCCTCGTGCTGCCCATGATCGGCAACGACGAGCCGTGGGGCGTCGTGCTCGCGGACAACTTCGTCACTCGGACGCCGATCAAGGCGGCCACGGTCGACGCGGCCCAGACGATCGCGCGCACGCTCCACGCAGCCCTCGAACGCACCCGCCTGCTCTCGGACCTGCGCGACGAGCAGCGTCGCCGGGTCGCCGCCGAGCACGCGACCACGCTTCTGGAGGCCGCCCGCGCGCTCGCGCACGATCTGAAGAACCCCCTGGCCCTCGCTGGCGGGCTGGCGCGCGAGCTCCAGGCGGCCCCGCCCGCTCCCGGAGAGGCGCTGCACAAGCAGTTGGCGCTGATTTCCGCCGCGGTGCAGCGCGCGGAAGAGCGACTGGCTGAACTGGCGGAAGGGCTGACCACGAAGGCGAATCGCGTCACGATCGGCCCCGTGGACATCGTCGGCGCGGTCGAGCGGGTCGTCGGCTCGTTCCGGCCGCTCGCGGACAGCCGGGGCATCCGCGTGGAACTCGAGGTTCCGGACTGCGCGCTCGCGGCCAGCGCCGAGGCATCACTGCTCGAGAGATGCGTGGAGAACCTGGTGGGGAACGGACTGCACGCCCTGCGCGACACGGCCACACCGGAGCCCGTGCTGCGCGTGTCGGTTCTCGCTCGCGGCGAGTGGGTCCACGTCGAGGTCGCCGACAACGGTCCCGGACTGCCGGAGCCGCTGCGTACCGATCCGTTCTCCGGCGCACTCGCCGGCAGGCGCGCCGGTGCGGGCCTCGGACTCGTCTCGGTGCGCAGGCTAGCCGACGCGATGTCCGCCCGCGTGGAGTACGATGAGCGCGAACCCGGCTGGGTACGTTTCACCCTGTTCCTCCGGAGGACCCCATGACGAAGCCGGTGGTGCTGTTCGTCGACGACGAGGAAGGGCTGCTCGAACTCTACCGCTCCGCTTTCGGCCGGGAGGGAGTCGAGGTACGCACCGCGGCGACGCTGGACGCGGCGCGCGAGGAGCTGGCGCGGGGAGAGGTCCAGGCCGTGGTGCTGGACATCCGCCTGGTCGAGGGCTCGGGTCTGACGCTGCTTCGCGAGATCAAGGCCGCGCACCCACACCTGCCCGTGATCCTGTCCACGGCGTACGCCCGGTATCAGGACGACTTCTCCGCCTGGCTGGCCGACGCCTACGTGGTCAAGTCCTCCGACCTCACCGAGTTGCGCAAGACGGTCCGACGCCTTCTGGAGCGGTCTCGTTGATCCCCCTGGTCCTGGCAGGCGGCCTCGGGACACGGGCCCGCCCCCTCACGGTTAGCCGGCCGAAGCCCCTCCTGCCGGTCGCCAACCGACCGCTCATCGAACACGTGCTGCTGCACCTGCGCGGCTGCGGCTTCCGCCGGGCCGAGGTGCTGACCCACCACGATGCGGAGAAGGTCCGCGACGCGGTCGGCGACGGCGCCGCGCTCGGCGTGCGCGTCTCCTACCGGCACGAGGAACGCGATCGGGGCACCGCCGGCGCGGCGGCGAAAAGCGTGGCCGCGTCGGGCGCGAGGACCGCGCTGGTCGTCTCGGCCGACGTGCTCTGCTCCTTCGACCTCCGCGCCCTGGTGGCGACGCACCGCGCCCGTCACGCGCGCGCGAGCATCGCCGTGACCCGCGTGGCCAACCCGCTCCAGTTCGGAATCCTGGTCCTCGACCGGCACGGCAGGGTGCGGCGCTTTCTCGAGAAGCCGACCTGGGGCGAGGTGTTCTCCGACTCGGTCAATGCCGGCGTCTTCGTGCTCGAGCGCAGCGTCCTCGCCCAGGCTCTCGGCGAGGGCCCGATCGACTTCGCCGCGGATCTCTTCCCCCTTTTGCTCGCCGACGGGGTGCCGCTGCACGGCATCGAGGCCGAGGGCTACTGGCGCGACGTCGGCGACCCGGAGTCGTACCTCGCCGCACACGCCGATTTCTTCCGCGGCGTGCTCCCGATCGAGCCCCCCGGCCGCCCAAGCGAGACGGCGACCGCGATGATCTGGCAGGGCGCCGGAGTCGTCGTCGAGACGGGAGCCGAGCTGCGCGGCCGCATCGTCCTGGGCGACGGCTGCCGCATCGGTCCGGGCGCGCGGCTCGAGGACGTCGTGCTCGGGGACGGCACGTCCGTCGCGGCCGGAGCCGATCTCAGGCAAGCCGTCGCGTGGCGGGCCGTGCGCGTCGGCGATCACGCGCGCGTCGAGGGCGCGGTGCTGTGCGAACGCGTCGAAATCGGTCCGAGGACCGTCATCGAGGCCGGCGCGATCGTCGGCGACGGCACCCGTCTGGGGCGCGAGGTTCGGGTCAAGGAAGGCGTCAGGATCTGGCCCGCCAAGGTGATCGAGGACCACGCCGTGGTCCACTCCAACCTCGTCCACGCCGCCCGCTGGCGAACGTCCGCCTTCGAGGAGGGCGCGGTGAGCGGCCTGACCAACCTCGAGCTGACGCCCGAGGTCGCCGCGCGTCTCGGGGCCGCCTACGGGACGCTGCTCGCGCCGGGCAGCACGGCGCTCTCGGTGCGCGACGCGCACCCCGCCTCGCGCATGCTCCGGCGGTCCTTCTTCGGCGGCGTCGGCTCGACCGGCGTGCACATGGTCGACCTCGGCTTGTTGCCGGTGCCGGTGATGCGTCACAAGCTGGAGTCGTTCGGCGAGCAGGGCGGCGTCTCGTTTCAGCAGGTCCCGCAGCTTCGGGGCATGACATCGATCCGCTTCTTCGACGGCGACGGACTGGACATCTCGACCGGCTCCTCGAAGTCGATCGAGCGGGTCTTCCTCCGCGAGGAGTTCCGCCGCGTCCAGCACGAGGAGATCGGGGCGATCTTCGAGCTGCCGAGGATCCTCGATTTCTACGCCGAGGCGTTCCTCAAGGCGCTCGACGTCGGCGCGATCAGGTCGCGGCGTCTTCGTCTGGTTGTCGACTACTCGCACTCCGCGGCCGTGGTGGTTCTGCCCCGCCTGCTCGGAGAGCTCGGCTGCGACGTGGTCACGCTCAACGCCCACCTCGAGAGACACTCGGGCGCGGTCGCGGACGGCGACCCCGAGGTCGACCGCCAGCGCCTGGCGGCGATCGTGCGCTCCCTCGGCGCGGACCTCGGCGTGTGGCTGCACCCGTCCGGAGAACGGCTCGCCCTGGCGGACAGGGAGGGGCGGGTGTGGAGCGACATGGAGCTTACGGCGCTGGTCGTGGCCATGGTGTGCGCCGCCGGTCTTCCGCCGTCGGAACTGGCGCTCCCGATCTTCGTCCCCTCGACGTTCGCGAAGGCGCTCGATGAGGCGGGCCACCGCCTGCTCGAGACGCTCTCCGCGCCGCGGGCGCTGACCGAGGCATCGCGCCGGCACGGTGTCCTGCTCGCCTCCTCCGGCGAGGGCGACATGCTCTGGCCGTCGCTGCACCACGCGCCCGACGCGATGTTTGCTCTCGGCAAGGTGCTCGAGCTCCTCGCCCGTTCAGGGCGCCCGCTCGAGCAACTCGGGCGGGCGGCACCGCGCGTGACCGTCGCCCGCGCCGCGATCGAGTGCCCGATGGACCGCAAGGGAGAGGTCATGCGGCTCTGGGCGGACGGCGCGGCAGGGCCGGCGCACTCGTATCTCGACGGCCTGAAGGTGGGCGCGGAAGGGGGCTGGGTGCTGCTCCGCCCGGACCGGGTCCTGGCTCGAATCCACCTGCACGCGGAAGGGCCGAACCAGCGCGCCGCGGCGCGCCTCGTCGCGCGCTACCGGACGCGGATCGAGGCGCTGGTCAGGGGCGGCGCGCCGGCCGGTCGCGACGACGTCAAGGGAGGCTAGGGAAATGTCGGAGCTGCGTTTCGACCCCATCCGGCGGCGCTGGTCGATCATCGCCACCGAGCGCCGGTTCCGCCCGCACGAGTTCAAGCGCCCCTCCGTGGAGTCGCCGGGAGACGTCGGCGCGTGCCCGTTCGAGTACGGACGGGAGCACACCACGCCGCCCGAGATTGTGGCGATTCCGGCCGGGCCGCGGGAGCCGAACGGGCCGAACTGGCAGGTCCGCGTTGTGCCGAACAAGTTCCCCGCGCTCGGCATCGAGGGCGAACTGGAGAGAGAGGCCGTGGGGATCTTCGACCGCGTCTCGGGCATCGGCGCCCACGAGGTGATCATCGAGACGCCCGACCACCACCGCTCGATGGCCGATCTGTCCGCGCAGGAGATCTCCCTCGTCCTGCGGGCCTGGCGCGAGCGGATCGTGGACCTGCGGCGGGACAACCGCATCCGCTACGTCCTGCTCTTCAAGAACCACGGCCGCGAGGCCGGCGCGTCTCTCTACCACCCGCACTCCCAGCTGATCGCGACGCCGATCATTCCCACCGTCGTCGTCCAGGAGCTGAACGTGGCCCGAGAGCACTGGGGACACAAGGAGAGGTGCATCTTCTGCGACCTGATCCAACAGGAGCGGGCGCTGGGAGACCGCATCGCGCTGGAAACAGACAGCTTCATCCTCCTGGAGCCGTTCGCCGCGTCGTTCCCGTTCGAGACCTGGCTGCTGCCCAAGCGACACAGTCACGACTTCGCCGCCTGCGACGACGGCGTGCTCCTCGACCTCGCCGCGGTGATCCGCGACTTCCTCGGCCGGATCAGGTCGCTTCTCGCCGACCCGCCGTACAACTTCATCCTTCACACCGCGCCGAGCCCGCACCCACGGCCTGGGCAACCGCAGTACTGGACGACCATCGACTTCGACTTCCACTGGCACCTGGAGTTCATCCCCAGGATCACGCGAATCGCCGGATTCGAGTGGGGCTCCGGCTACTCCATCAATCCCACGCCGCCCGAGGAGGCCGCCCGGTTCCTCCGCGAGGTCAAGCCGTAGGTGCTCGCTCGATCCGGGCCTGCGTGACGCGGCGCCGGGCCACGTACAATGTCCTGACGGACACACAGACTCGCCGGGAGCCGACATGCACATCGCCCATCTGAGTTCCGAGGTCGTCCCGTTTTCCAAGACCGGAGGGCTCGCCGACGTCGCAGGCGCCCTTCCCCCGGCGCTCGCGGCGCTCGGCGAGCGCGTCACCGTGGTCACCCCGGCCCACCGCCAGACGCTCTCCGAGGCCGTGCCCGGTACCCCGGTGGGCGTGGTCCACGCGCTCGACATGCGCGCTACGGTGCACCGGATCGAACGCCACGGCGTCGAGTTCCTGCTCCTCGACTGCCCGCAGCTCTACGTTCGCCCGGCGCTCTATGCGCTGCCCGACGGGGACTTCCCCGACAACGCCGTTCGTTTCGCCTTCTTCGCCCGCGCCGCCCTGGCGGTCCTCGCCGAGCGCGGCGGCGTCGATGTCGTCCATGCCCACGACTGGCAGGCCGCCCTCGCCCCACTCCTGCTCGGCACCGACTGGGTGGTCCGCGGCACGCTGCCGGGCACGCGCTCGGTCCTCACGGTTCACAACCTCGCCTACCAGGGGGTGTTTCCCCCCTGGGCGCTGGATGCGTGCTCCCTGCCCCGCGAGCTGTTCTCGATCGACCGGCTCGAGTACTACGGCCAGGTGAACCTGCTCAAGGGCGGTCTGGTCAGCGCGGACGCCATCACCACGGTTTCCCCAACCTACGCACGCGAGATCCTCACGCCGCAGTTCGGCTGCCGCCTCGAGGGTGTCCTCGAGACGCGGAGCTCCGCCCTCTCGGGCATCGTCAACGGGCTCGATGTCGACCTCTGGGACCCGGCCCGCGACCCGGCGCTCCCGCTTCCCTACGGCGCGAGGACGGTCGAGAGCGGCAAGCGAGCCTCGCGCGCCGCCCTGGCGGCCGAGGTCGGCCTCGAGGCCGCCGAGCGTCCGGTCGCCGGCATGGTCTCCCGCCTCGCCGAACAGAAGGGCGCGGACCTGCTCGCGGCCGGGATCGACGACCTCGTCGCCATGGGCTTCGACGTCGTGGTTCTGGGCACGGGCGAGCGGCGCTACGAGGAGACGCTCGAGGCGGCGCAGGCCGCCCACCCCGGTCGGGTGTGCGTGGCGCGCAAGTTCGACGATCGGCTGGCGCGGCTGATCTACGCCGGGAGCGACGTGTTCATGATGCCGTCCCGCTACGAGCCGTGCGGCCTCGGGCAGATGATCGCGATGCGTTACGGCACCCTCCCGGTCGTCAACGCCACCGGCGGCCTCGCCGACACGGTCGTGGATGCCGCCTGGCCGGATGGGACCGGGGTCGTCTTCGACGATCTGACTGCGGCCGGATTCGTGGCCGCGATGGCACGCGCCCGGGACATCGTGGCCGACCGCGAGCGCCTGACGGCGATCCGCGCGCGCGGCATGGCCCGCGATTTCTCGTGGACCGCCTCCGCCCGCGCCTACGTCGAACTCTACGAGAAGCTGATCGGCTGAGGCCCGGCCGCGGGAACGGTGCGGCCGTCGCCGTATGAAACGACGTTGGCCGTGGACCGTCTGCCGTGGACGGCGAAGGCGCGACGTCCCAGGTCCGAACCGGACCACTGACCACGCTTGCCCTGTTGTCGGCTTCCCGTTCTCCGTCCTCCTCCCGCCGCCTGCCCCGGCACAACTTCCGGTCACTTCAGTCCATCACGGAACGCGGGCTGCGGAGAACGGTCAACCGTCCTACGCCGCTTCGGGCTTCTTGCCGAACAACCACGCGACCAGGACCCCGAAGAGGTAGAGGGCGATCATCGGGACGGCGAAGACGGACTGCGTGGCGATGTCGGGGGTGGGGGTGATGATCGCCGCGACGACGAAGATGACAAGAACGGCGTAGCGGAAGTTGCGCAGCAGGAAGCGGTGCGTGACGACGCCGATCCTGGCCAGGAAGAGGATCAACACCGGCATCTCGAACACCAGACCGAGGCCGAGGATCACCTTGGAGGCCAGTGAGAAGTACTCGTTGACGGTGATGACTTGCTTGAAGTCGGCGCCGACCTCGAGCAGGAACCGGCACACCATCGGGAAGGCAACCGCGTAGCCGAAGTATCCCCCGAGCAGGAAGAACACGGTGGTGAAGAGGATGAACGGAATCGCAACGCGCTTCTCGCCGCGGTACAGCCCCGGAGCGACGAACAGCCAGACCTGGTGAAGGACGACCGGTGCGGCGACGAAGATACCGGCGAGGAGCGCGACCTTGACGTAGAGCATGAAGGGGTCGACCAGGCCGGTGAACGCGAGCCTGTCTCCCTCGGGCAGGAACTGGGTCAAGGGTCGCGAGAGCCAGGCGAAGAGCGGCTTGGCGAAGTACCAGCAACCGAGGAACCCGACGAACACCGCGAGGATCGAGACGAGCAGCCGTTTGCGCAGCTCCTCGAGGTGTTCGAGGAGAGACATTCTCGCCAGGTCGTCGTCGTCGGCCCGCTCGTCGCGCGCCCGTTCCGTCTCGGCGCTCATGGGTCCCGCTCTCCCTGCTGACGCTCGACCGGCGGCGCGGCGGCGACGGGCTCGGACGGTTTCGCTTCGGGAAGCGAGATCGGAGCGGCGACGTCGTGCAGATCGGTGCGGATCTTGCGCAGGTCGTCGGCCGCGACTTCCTCCTCGAGCGAGCGTTTGAGGTCGTTGGATGCCTTGCGGAACTCGGACAGCGCCTTGCCGACCGTGCGGCCGATGTCGGGGAGCTTCTTCGGCCCGAACAACAGCAGGGCGATCACGAAGATCAGGATCAGTTCCGGCAGTCCGATCGATCCGAACATCCCGCTCCCCTGCCCGTCCGACTCCGGTCGGGCTGGCGGGAGTATACCCGCTCGTGTGCTAGAGTCCGGCCCTCAGGGAGGGTCGATGCGCCTTCGAATCGAGGTACTCCTGGCCGCCGCAGTGGTCGCCCTCGGCGCCATGGCCGGCGCGGTGGCCGGCGACCGGACTCAGGGCGGATTCGCCCAGGCCGACGGCTTCCTCCAGCGCTACACCGAGGTGCTGCGTCTGGCCGTCGAGCACGGGCCCAAGGGAACTCCCCCCGCCGACCTGGTCTACGACAGCATGGACGGGATGCTCGCCCTCCTCGACCCCCACTCCAACTTCCTCCGTCCCGACGCCTTCGCGCACATGCGCGAGAGACAGCAGGGATCGTTCCACGGCATCGGCGTGATCATTTCTCTGCGCGCCGGCAAGATCACCGTGATCACGCCGATCGAGGGCACTCCGGCCGCCCGCCTCGGCCTGCGCGCCGGCGACGTCATCGAGGCGGTCGACGGAGTCGGCACCGAGGGCCTCGACCTCGACGACGTCGCCCGCCGGTTGCGCGGACCGGAGGGGAGCGCCGTCCGGATCACGGTCGCACGGCCGGGAATTCCCGCCCCTCTGGAACTGACCATCACCAGAGCCAGGGTCCCGACCGATTCGGTGCGCTACGCGTTCCTCCTCTACGGCGGCACCGCGTATGTCCGCATCGGCGACTTCACCCACACCACGGGCAAGGAATTCGTGAACGCTCTCAGGCGGCTACAGGAGCAGGGCGCGAACCGGCTTCTCCTCGACCTGCGCGACAACCCGGGCGGCATCGTCGACTCGGCCGTCGAGGTCGCCGCGGCGGCGCTCGAGCCCGGCCAGCAGGTGTTCTCGACCAAGGGCCGGACAGCCGACTCGTTTCAGGACTACCGAGCATCCCGCGACGGCTTGCACTTCACCGGACCGGTGGTCGTCCTGGTCAACCGCGGCTCCGCGTCGGCGGCCGAGATCGTCGCCGGCGCGATCCAGGACCACGACCGCGGCCTGGTCGTCGGCGAGCAGACGTTCGGCAAGGGCGTCGTCCAGACCATCTACCCGGTGCGCGACGCCGGCCTCGCGCTGACCACGGCGAAGTACTACACGCCGTCGGGACGCTGCATCCAGCGGGACTACGACTCGTACTTCACCTACGTCCGCCACGCCGAGGTCGCCGACACCGGCGCCGAGCCGTCGGGCGAAGAGCCGAAGGCACCGAACGGAACCGCGTACCTGACCGAGGGCGGGCGCAGTGTGTACGGCGGCGGCGGCATCGCCCCGGACCGCGAAGTCAAGCTCTCGCAGTACTCGGAGCGCGTAGCTCGCCTGCTCGGCAACGCCGCGTTCTTCCAGTTCGCGGTGGCGCACCTCTCCGACAAGGCCGACAAGGCGGCTGCGGCACGCGCGTTCGGGCCGACGGACGAGGCGCTGAAGACGTTCCGCGCCCAGGTCGTGGCCGCCAAGTGGTTGTCCGAGGAGGAGATCGATGCGGCGCTCGCGGACGCCACCGACAGGCGCGACATCGAGATCGCGCTCCACGCGGAGGTTCTCAACGCCGGAGTCTCGCTCACCGAGGGGTACAAGACCCTGACCGCCGCCGACGATCAGATCCAGGCGGGACTCGCGGCGTTCGGCGAGGCTTCGTCTCTGTACGCTCGCGTGCGAGCGCTCGGATCCACGGAGGCGTCGCGTCGCCTGGCCAGGTAGGTCCGGTCAGCGGGCGGAACCCGCGGGCTTGCGGGCCACGAACACGAGACCGACTCCCCACGGCACGCCGTCGAACAGCCGGTCGAGCGCGAAGGCGGCCGTCACCAGAGCGACCAGTTTCCGGCTCCTCCCGGCGGCGGCCACTGCGCGCAGCCGCGCGTCGTCGGTCGACTCTCCCGGAGACTCCAGCCGCCTGCGGTTGACCCGCCCGAGGAACAGCGCGTCGTACAGGCGCACCAGCGGCCACCCCCAGACGCGTACCTGCGGCTCCAGCCCGGCCCCGCGCAGCAGCCTCTCCATCCCGTCGGCGGTGTAGCGCCGTTCGTGTCCGGCCCAGTCGTCCCACGCCGACCACTGGCCCGGACCCGCGGGAACCGTTCCGACCAGCGTGCCGCCCGCGTGCAGCACGCGCGCCAGCTCCCGCGCCGCGGCGCCGTCGTCGCCGATGTGCTCGAGGGTTTCGGCGCTGGTCGCAGAGGCGAACGCGCCGTCGCGGAACGGCAGCCGCGTGATGTCCACGCACACCGGCATCGCCGTCCCGCGCGCCTCTCCCGAGGCCCGCAGGCAGCGGGCGGTCTCCGCCAGCGAGCGCAGCGACCGGTCCGCCGCCACCACCCGGCGCCCCCGCCGCGCCAGTGCCAGCGTAAGCGAACCGACCCCCGCCGCGCACTCGAGGTGCGGCCCGGCCGCGCCGGCCGCCTCGCCCAGAGCGCGCAGGATCCTCCCCTCGCGGTGCGCGTGACGCGGCCCGAAGAACTCCGGCTCGGCTCCCCACTCGGCCTTCGGCATCGCG
>JBFMCD010000013.1:0-33087 GCA_040754885.1 Acidobacteriota bacterium | reverse complement strand
GCACTCGAGGTGCGGCCCGGCCGCGCCGGCCGCCTCGCCCAGAGCGCGCAGGATCCTCCCCTCGCGGTGCGCGTGACGCGGCCCGAAGAACTCCGGCTCGGCTCCCCACTCGGCCTTCGGCATCGCGGGATGATACGACGTGCAAGGCGAGAGCAAACAGTGTGGGCCGTGATCCGTGGACCGTGGGCCGGGGTCAATCCGGATGGGTAACCCGACGCAACTGTGTCGCGCGGTGTGTCATGCTTCCCTCACGTCGAGCCACGGGCTCAGCGCCAAGACCCGTCTACTGCGCCGACCGAACTCGGCCTGCCTTCATCGAGACCCTCAACACCTGCCGCGACGACTACGACAATCCCATGTGAAAACTGAGACTGGTGACAGCGCCGAGCGACGCGAGGGCCGGCACAGGAGGCCCCCCAAGGCTCCGGTTCTCAACCTACCGCTGGTTGAGGCTTGTCGCCGGAGCGAGTCAGGATCGGATGGGTACCAGGTCCGCCGATTATTGACAGTTTGGCAATTATATGTAGAAGTTGGACATGCCACGGCGTCTAAGGGAATTGGCGGACCACACGTTGTACCACGTGTACGCGCGCATCAGCAGGCGCGAGGGGATTTTCGCCCAGGAGGGGGAGCCCGAGGCGTTTCTCGAGCTGCTGCGCGAAGTCAAGGAGCGCGACGGCCAGCAGGTGCTGGCGTGGTGCCTGATGACCAATCACCTGCACTTGCTGGTTCGCACCGGGGCCGTGCCCCTCTCGCGGACGATGCGCAGCCTGCAGGGGCGGTTCGCGGTGTCGTACAACCGCAGGCACGATCTGATCGGCCCGTTGTGGCAGTCGCGCTACAAGGCCAAGCCGGTCACCGATGACGCGTACTTCCGGCGGCTGGTGGCCTACATACACCTCAACCCGGTGGCGGCGGGGCTCGTCGAGCGGCCGGCGCTGTACCGCTGGAGCGGTCACGCGGAGCTGGTCGGCCGGCGGCGCGCGGACGTCACCGACGTGTCCGCGGCACTGGCGTTGTTCGACGACGACCCGCTGCAGGCGCAACGTGCGTACCTCGCCTTGCTCGCGGCGCTGCGGCGCGAGAAGCGCGGACGCCCCGAGCCTCCCGGATGGGAGATGACCGAGGCGGAAGCCGCACGCCTCCCCTCCTCCGCCGCGCGCCGCGTCGGGCCGCACGGAGAGAAGCCGAAGGCCGCCGCGGGCGCGCCACCCCTGCTCAACGCGGCGAGCTTCGTGGAACTCGCCGCGCGGGCGCTCGGCGTTCCCCCCCGCGCCCTCGGCGGGACCGGCTGGGACCGGGCCACGAGCCGGGCGCGGGAAGCGCTGGTCCTGATCGGACGGGAGCACTTCCGGCTCCGCCTGAGCGATCTCGCGGCGGCGCTGGGCAAGAGCGCGGACACGCTGGCCCACTGGGTGACCCGCGCCGCCTCCCGCCGCCGGTCCGACCCCGCCTTCTCCGCTCTCGTCGAAAAAGTGGCGGACCAGGTCCGCCGGATTCGGACACCGCTCACCTGTTGATCAGGCGGCGGACGAGGGGACGGATCGGCAGCGCCCGGTCGAGGCCGTGGCCGAGCTGGATGAGCTGGTCGTAGAACGGCGGCTTGCCCTCGGAGTGCCGGTAGCACTCGCCGCAGCGTGGCAGCGCCCTCCAGTCCCGCGCCTTGAACGCCGCCATGTGCGCGTCGACCGTCACCGAGTCGACGATCTCGCGCACCGTCTGGGTCCTCATGTCGCCGATGCACTGCTGCCCGTGCGCGTCGTAGCAGCAGTGCGTGACGCGCCCGTCGGCGAGGACGATGAACCAGCGGAACGGGTAGCCCTGGAAGCAGCCGTAGAAGGCCTGGTGCAGCGGCGTCTCGTCGGCGGTGTCGAGCGGCTCGCAGGTCTTCTCGATCACCGCCGCCTGCGGGTAGCGGTCGAGGCGGAAGAACTCGTGAAACGTGCGCACCGACTCCTGCGAGGTCTCCGGCGTGATCATGCGCTGGATCTCGACCCTGATGTCCTTGCCCTTCGACAGCTCGAGGAAACCGCGGATGTTCGCCACGACCTCCTCGAAGATCCCGCCACGCCTGATGAACGGGTACAGGCGCGCGTTGGTCGTGTCCACGCACAACCTGATGCGGCGCAGCGTGCTGCCCAGCAGCTCGCGGCCGGCACGCTCGTCCAGGAGCATGGCGTTGGTCGAGACCGAGCACCCCGGGAACAGGTCGATCGCCTCGGCCAACCGCGGGTAGAGCAACGGTTCCCCCATCTCGTGCAGCCACGTGACGGTCACGCCGTTGGCGGCGAAGTCGGCCGCCACCTTCTCGACCAGCTCCCACTCCATGTCCGCGTCGGGCCGGCCGAGCTTGTTCATCGGACACATGCCGCAGCGCAGGTTGCAGCGGTTGGTCAGCTCCACCGCCACCTTGGCGGTCGCCAGGTCGAGAATCGGACGCATCGGTGGAGTGTAACAAGCTACCCCCACCCTCCCTTCCCCGAGTTCCGGGGTCCGGGATCCGTTGCCCGTGGTCCGTGAAGGCGAAGATACCGTAGGCGGAGCGTCTCGCTCCGCCGTCGTGGGCCATCGTCGTGTGGGGCGGGGCGTCCCGCCCCGCCCACGAGACCCCTGGAGGCGTGGGCCGTGGGCCGATGTGATGGGTCGTCCCGACCACGGATCGCCCTCCCCACACGATGTCATCCTGAGGCCGCGCAGCGGCCGTGAGGATCTCGGCGCACCTGAAGCGCATTCACGCTCTGTCGCTGCTTCCTCGTGGCGCGGGCGGTAGTGTCCCCACACGGTTGCAGTCCATGCGTTGCCGCCACTCGGCCTGGTCCGCCTCCCCCGGGATCCCGGAGCCCGGACCCCGCGCCTCCGGGCTGCTATGCTCTCAGCGCTTGTGCGGTTTCGCACGAGGGGGACACGATGAAGACGATCATCGAGCCGTTCCGCATCAAGGTGGTCGAGCCGATGCGCATGACCAGCCCCGATCAGCGCCGGGAGCTGATCCGCGCCGCCGGCTACAACCCCTTCCGTCTCAAGGCCGACGACGTGCTCATCGACCTGCTCACCGACTCCGGGACCGGCGCCATGTCGACGCACCAGTGGGCCGGAGTGATGGAGGGGGACGAGTCGTACGCCGGGGCGCGCAGCTTCTTCCGCTTCGAGAGCGCGGTGCGGGCCGTCTTCGGTCACGCCCACGTGATGCCGACCCACCAGGGTCGCGCCTCCGAGCGGCTGCTCTGCCGCGCGGTGATCAAGCCGGGGGACGTGATCCCCGGCAACACACACTTCGACACAACCCGCGCCAACATCGAGGACGCCCACGGCGAGGCGCTCGACATCCCGATCCCGGAGGCGCGCGACCCGGAGAACCTCCACCCGTTCAAGGGCAACATCGACCTCCAGCGCCTCGACGAGGCGCTCGCTCGCTTCGGACGCGAGCGCGTCCCGTTCGTGCTGATCACCGTGACCAACAACTCCGGCGGCGGCCAGCCGGTGTCCATGGCCAACATCAAGGGCGCCCGCGCCGTGTGCGATCGGCACGGCGTGCCGCTGCTCCTCGACGCCGCTCGCTTCGCCGAGAACGCCTACTTCATCAAGCTGCGCGAGGAGGGGTACGCGGATACCTCCCCGCGCGAGATCGCCCGCGAGATGTTCTCCCACACCGACGGCGCGCTGATGAGCATGAAGAAGGACGCGTTCGGCAACATCGGCGGTGTCCTCTCGCTCGCCTCCGACGAGTGGGCGGAGCGGGTCCGCACGCTGCTCATACTCACCGAGGGATTCGTCACCTACGGCGGCCTGGCCGGTCGGGACCTCGAGGCCCTTGCCGTCGGGATCGACGAGATCCTCGACGAGGACTACCTGCGCTACCGGATCGCTTCGACGGCGTACGTCGGAAGCCACCTCGACGCGTGCGGCGTGCCGCTGCTCAAGCCGTTCGGCGGGCACGCCGTTTACCTGGACGGCCGCCGGTTCTGCGACCACCTCGCGAACGAGCGCCTGCCCGGCCACTCGCTGTCGGTCGCGCTCTACGAGGCGATCGGCGTGCGCGCCTGCGAGATCGGAAACGTCATGTTCGGCAAGCCCGAGCCCGAGGCGCCCGGAGGCTGGCGCTGGCCGCCGCTCGACCTGGTCCGCCTGGCGATCCCCCGCCGCGTCTACACCCAGAGCCACATGGACTACGTGGTCGAAGGAATCGACGAGCTGCACCGGCGGCGCAGGACCATCACCGGGCTGCGCTTCGTGCACAGACCGGCGGTGCTCCCCCACTTCACCGCCAGCTTCGAGCGGGCGACGGACTGATCTGCGCTCCCCACGCTGCGGAGAGCGCTTCGGTCCGGACTGCGTCCGGCTCGATCACAGACGCGGTCCGACCGCCGTGAGCCGGGGATGGTCCACGCCGACTCCTCCCCAACGGAACACTGCCCACCGCCCACGCCGTCCCGCGAGCGCGGCCGACCAGAGCACTGACGCCGACCCCATGGATGCCCCGTCAAAGTGGTAGCGCGTACATGCGGTAGATCTTGGTCAACTCGGCGTCCATCAGCCGGACGGTGCGCTTGGTCAGTTCGTTGTCCTCGAGGATCCAGGAGTACTCGCAGGTCGTGTACCCTGCGTCGAGCGCCGCCTGCAGGCCTTCGTGGAACATCACGGCCTCGATCCCGCGCAGGCGATACCGCTCCTTGACCCCCATAGTGATGAGCCTCAGCCCCGCCTTGCGCCGCCCGATGAGCTGCGCGCGCGCCAGCCGGATCGGGTTCCACAGCGTGCCGTCGAGCACCGCCAGCGCCGGGTTGACGTCGGGCAGGGCGAGGAGGAACGCGGCCGGGTCGCCGTCCATGAAGGCGAGTCGCAGCAGCTTCGCGTCCACGAGCGGCTTGAGGTCGCGGGCCAGCCAGTCGAACTCCGCCTCGCTGGTCGGGATGAAACCCCAGTTCTTCTCCCACGCCTGGTTGTAAATCTCCCGGATGATCTGGACCTCGCGCCGGAACTCCCTGAGAACCACGTCGCGCGTCGTCAGGCCCGGCTCGCGGCGCCGGTTCTTCTCCGAGAAACGGGCCAGCCGCTCGAGCGACTTGGGGTGGACCGGCGAGGAGTAGGCGTACAGGTCCTTCGCCTTGACCAGTCCGGCGCTCTCCAGCATCTCCTGATAGCGCGGCGGGTTGTACGTCATCATCACGGTCGGAGGAGAGTCGAAGCCCTTGATCAGCAGGCCGCACTCGTAGTTGGTCGAAGGGCTGGCGGGGCCGATCAGGGTGTCGCAGCCACGGGCCTTCAGCCACGCGCCGGCGACCTCGACCAGCGCCTGGCAGGCGCCCGGATCGTCCTCGCACTCGAAGAAACCGAAGAACCCCCAGGCGTCGCCGTGGAAACGGTTGTGGGCGGCGTTGCGGATCGCCGCGATCCGGCCGACCACGCGGGATCCGCGGCGCGCCAGGAACAACTCGCGCTCGGCCGCGCCGTCGCGGTAGAACGGGTGCGAGGTGGCGAGCATGCCGCGCACCTGGCGCTTGAGCGGCGCCACCCAGCAGGGGTCGCCGGCGTACAGGCGCCAAGGCAGGGCGATGAAGCTCCGGAGGTCGGCCCGCCCGTCCACGGGGGCGACCTGCACGGGCTGGAGGTTCATTGGATCAGGCCCGTTTCCCGGCCCACCTTGGCGAAGGCCTCGAGGGCCCTCTCGAGGTGCTCGCGCCGGTGCGTGGCCATGTACGAGGTGCGGATCAGCGCGCGTCCGGGCGGCACCGCGGGCGTGATCACCGGGTTGACGTACACGCCCTCCTCCTGCAGGCGGCGGGCGAGGAAGAACGCCGTGCGGTCCTCGCCGACCACCACCGGGATGACCGGCGTGGAAGAGTCGCCGGTGTCGAATCCGAGGCTCCTGAACCCTTCCGCCATGAAGCGGGTGTTCTCCCACAGGCGCTCGCGCCGCTCCGGTTCGCGCTCGATGATCTCGATCGCTTTCAGCACCGACGCCACCGAGGCCGGCGGCGGAGCGGCGGAGAAGATCAGGGTGCGGGCGCGGTGCTTGATCCAGTTGATCACCCGTTCTCCGCCGGCGACGAACCCCCCGACCGACGCCAGCGACTTGGAGAATGTGCCCATGATGAGGTCGACGCGGTCCTCGAGCCCGAAGTGCTCGGCGGTTCCGCGGCCGTGGTCGCCGAGGACACCGACCCCGTGCGCGTCGTCGACCATCACCCGGCACTCGTGCCGGCCGGCCAGTTCGACCAGTCGCGGCAGGTCGACGATGTCGCCCTCCATCGAGAACACGCCGTCGACCACGATCATCGCGCCCTTGCTCCGGTCACGCAGCTCGAGCCTACGGCCGAGGTCGTCCATGTCGTTGTGGTCGAACTTGATCGCCGTGCCGAAACCGAGCCGCGCCCCGTCGATGATGCAGGCGTGGTCGTACCTGTCCAGGTAGACGAGGTCGCCGCGCTCGACCAGGCAGGAGATCGCCCCCAGGTTGACCTGGAATCCGGTCGAGAAGGTCACGGCGGCGGGCTTGTTCATGAACTGCGCCAGCCGTTCCTCGAGCTGGACGTGGATGTCCAGCGTGCCGTTGAGAAAGCGCGAGCCGGCGCAGCCCGTGCCGTAGACGGCGATCGCCTCCTGCGCGGCCGCCTTCACCTCGGGGTGGTTCGTAAGCCCCAGGTAGTTGTTCGAACCGAGCATGACCACGTCGCGGTCATCCATGCGGACGACCGGATCCTGGGCCGAGCTGATAGTGCGAAAGTACGGGTAGAGCCCCGCGGCCTTGATCTCCTCGACGTCATGGAAGTCATAACACTTCTTGAAGATGTCCAAGCCGCCTCCGCGCCCTGCCCGGTCCCGAAACGTCACTGGCGAGAGATCTTAGCATGCGGCAGCCAGTCGCGTTCTCGATACCACGCCCACGCCTGGGCGGCGCCGCTCGCGAACGGGATGAAGCCGTCGAGGCCGAGGGCGCGAAGCGAAGGTCCGCTCTCGGCGCTCCAGTGGCGGGCGAGCAGCTCGCGGGCCTTGTCCGAGGTGATCGCCACCGAGCGGGCGCCGACCAGGTGTGCGACGTCACCCAGTGCTCCCGCCGCCCGCAGCGCCCACGGCGGGACCGGCACGACGCGGGCGCGTACGCCACCCGCTGCAGCCAGCCGTCCGACCAGCTCGTCCATGCGCAACGGCGAGGGCTCGCCCAGGTGGAACGTCCGCCCCGCCGGGCGCAGCGCGGCCGCCGAAAGGATGGCGCGCACGATGTCGGCGACGTGGGCCATCGTCACCCAGCGCTCCCCGGCGGGGAGCGGGACCAGTCCACGCGCGGCGAGCCTGAAGAACTGCAGCACGTCGGTTTCGCGCGGGCCGTAGATCGCCGGCGGCCGAAGAATCACCCACGGCCCGGCCGAGCCGCGCACCGCCTCTTCGCCAGCCAGCTTCGACCTGCCGTAGGCGGACACCGGCGACGCCGGCTCGTCCGGACTCCGCCCTTCCGGCCGAGGGCTGGGACCGGCCGCGGCCAAGGACGAGACATGGACGAAGAAGGCCCCGGGCGCGCACAAATCGCGCGCGGCCACCAGCCGCGACGTGCCGCCCCGGTTGGCGGCGTCGAACTCGGCGGCGCGCCCCGCGCGGACCACTCCGGCCAGGTGCACGACGGTACTCGCGCCGGTGACGAGTCCGGCGAGCGCAGCGGGATCGCCGAGGTCACCGACCACGACATCGACGGATTCCCGGGTCGGCGCATCGAGCCGCGCTGGGTCGCGAGCCAACACCCGAGGCCGGAGGCCCGCGCGGAGGAGCGCCTCGACCAGGTGCGAGCCGACGAACCCCGTCGCTCCCGTCACCGCGACGGGCGCCGCGATGCCCGATGCGAACGCCGCCAGTTCGCCGTCACCGATGGCCGGCGGCAGCTCGTGCCACTCACTCCCCATACTCGGCCCAGGTGGTCGCCGTCTCGGCCACCCTGATTCGCTCCACTCTCACCCCGTCGGGAACGGCGTAGGATCCCCCGGCGGTAGCGACCACCATGCCTGGGCGGAACAACTCCCTGACTCGCTCGAAGAGCCGGCGCGCCAGCACTTCCGCGGTCGGGTCGCCCTCGTCGAGGAGCACGACGCGTTCGCCGAACGAACCGAACGCGCCGCGCTGCGGGTCGCCCGAGGAGAGCAGCATGGCGTGGTCGAGGCGGGCGAACTCCTCGGCGAGCACGGTCTTGAGCGCCTTGTAGTCGCACACCATGTCGTGCGCGTCGAGCGACTCCGCGGCGACCACGACCTCGACCTCGTAGGTGTGCCCGTGCGGGAATCGGCACAGCTCCGGGTGCTTGGACAGCCGGTGCCCGGCGTCGAACGTGAAGCGTTTGGCGATGCGGAACGTGCCCACCGTCCCCCCGATGACGGAGAGAGTGTACTGTTTGCATCCTGCCCCCGCCACCGTCGCTCCGATGGCCGGCCGAGGGGCGTGCCCGGCCGGGAGTCAGAACGCGACGAGCGCGCGCATCGCCTCGAGGATGTGCCCCGGTTGCGGCAGGATCGTCTCCTCGAGCGACGGCGCGTAGGCGACGAAGGTGTCCCTGGCGCCGACCCGCCGCACCGGCGCGTCGAGTTCGAGGAACAGCTCGTCGGCGATCCGCGCCGCGATCTCGGCGCCGAAGCCGAACGGCAGGATGTCTTCGTGCACGACCAGGACGCGCCGGGTACGGCGCACCGACGCCGCGATCGCCGCCCAGTCGTACGGCGCCAGCGAGCGCAAGTCGATCACCTCCGCGACCCGCCCCGATTCCTCCTCCAGGCGCTTGGCCGCCTGCACGCTGCGCACCACGGTGGCGCCGTAGGTGATCACGGTGAGGGCGTCTCCCGCCCGCACCGTCGCGGCCTTGCCGAACGGCACCATGTACTCCGGCCCCGGGTAGGCGGCCTTGTTGTGAGTCTGCCGGTAGAGGTGCTTGTGCTCGAGGAACATCACCGGGTCGTCGCAGCGGATCGCGGTGCGCAGCAGGCCGTTGGCGTCGAGCGCGTTCGACGGCATCACGACGCGGAAGCCGGGGATGTGTGTGAACAGCACTTCCCCCGACTGCGAGTGGTACGGCCCGCCCCCCTTGAGGTAGCCGCCGATCGGCACGCGCACCACCACCGGCGCCGGCCACTGTCCGGCCGAGCGCCAGCGCGCCGTCGCAAGCTCGTCGCGCAACTGCATGAAGGCGGGCCAGATGTAGTCGAAGAACTGGATCTCGACCACCGGCTTGAGGCCCCGGGTCGCCATCCCCACCGCCCGCCCGACGATGTTCGCCTCGGCGAGCGGCGAGTTGAACACCCTGTGCGAGCCGAACTGCCTCTGCAGGCCGTGCGTCACCTTGAACACGCCGCCCTTGCCCTTGACTTCCTCGAGCGAGCGCTGGTGCGAGGCGTCGGCGACGTCCTCGCCGAACACCACGATCCTCTGGTCGCGCGCCATCTCGTCGCGCATGCACGCGTTGAGCAGGTCGACCATCGTCTTGGGCGACGGATCGCTCCCGATCGGCTCGGCCTCGAAGGCCGCCGAGGTCGGATCGACGTCGGGCGAGTAGATGTTCGCCGCCCAGGTCTCCGGCGGCGGCTGAGGCTGGGCCACGGCCCGCTCCGCGGCGTCGTTGACCTCGACGTTGACCGCGGACTCGATCGCGTCCAGCTCCTCCTGCGTCACGCCGTAGTGCTCGCGCAGCAGTCGCGCGGTGCGCGCCAGCGGGTCGCGCTGCGCTTCGGCCTCGCGCACGGCGGAGGGCTTGTACAGCCGCTCGTCGTCCGACAGCGAGTGGGAGTACGGCCGGACGACGTGCGCGTGCACCAGAGCCGGGCCCGAACCGGAACGCACCGCGGCCACCGCGTCGCGCATCACCGCGTACGACTCGAGGTAGTCGCAGCCGTCCACCTCGAACACCGTCAGCCCGGGGAAGCCGCGCACGATGTTCGAGATCGAGCCGCCCGGCGTCTGCACGTCTACGGTCACCGAGATCGCGTAGCCGTTGTCCTCGATCACGTAGAGGACCGGAAGGCGGCCGTTGCACGCGGTGTTGAGCGACTCCCAGAACTCTCCCTGCGAGGTCGTGCCGTCGCCGAGCGAGACCCATACGAGCTCGTCGCCGGCGACGGCGCCGCAACGCGCCGCCTCGACCGCCTGCATGTATCGGCCCGCCTCGGCAAAACCCACCGCCTGCAGGCACTGCGTGCCGGTCGGCGACGACGGCGCCGTGAAGTGCAGCCGTCGGCTGCCGAAGTGGTTCGGCATCTGCCTCCCCGCGGTGTCGGGGCCGGACTCGGCTCCGACCGCGCCGAGCAGCATGTCGCAGGCCGAGTAGCCGAGAGCGAGCGCGAGGGCGCGGTCGCGGTAGTAGGTGAAGAACCAGTCCTTCGCGGGATCGAGGTGGCGGGCCGCCGCGACCAGGATCGCCTCGTGGCCGGCACCGGAGATCTGGAAGTACGCCAGGTTCTGTTGCTTGAGCTGGATCTCCTTGTCGTCCACGCGGCGGGAGAGGAGCATCAACCGGTATGCGTCGAGAACGTCCCCACGAGGCAGCGCCGCCCCCTTCTCTCCGACCTCGGTCGCCATCGAAACGCCCTCCCTCACTCCGTGCCGATCGTGTCCCCAAAGCCGCCTGGCGCCACCTGGGTCACTCATTGTAGACGGAATGTGCTTTGAGCCCAGATGATTCCCTCGCCCTTGCCGCCCGCCCGCAGCGGACCTAGCATAGGAACAGGACGCCGGCCGGGGAGGACACGAATGTTCAAGCACCTCGCTGTCGGGCTCGACGGATCGGCGCACGCGGCGGCCGCGGAGGAACTCGCGATCGGCCTGGCGGCGCGCCTGGGCGCGGTCGTCCACGGCGTGCACATCATCGACGTCACGTTCCTCGAGGGCGCTTTCATCACCGACATCTCGGGCGCGATGGGCTTCGAGCCGTTTCTCAACCTGCAGGCACAGACCCGCGCCACGCTCGAGGAGCTGGCCGGGGCCCTGCGCGCCCGCTTCGAGGAGCACTGCGCCGCCGCGGGGGTGAGGCACGACTTCCACATCGAGCGGCTGGGCGTGGTTGCCGGACTCCTCTCGGCGACGCGCCTGGCCGACGTGCTCTTGATCGGTCAGCGCGGGGTCAACGCCCGCCTGCACGAGGAACTGCTCGGGCCGGCCACGGCGTCGCTGCTGCGCCGCTCGCCGGTGCCCGTGCTCGTGTGCCCGGAGGCCGCCTCCGTTCCGCGCCACCCGCTCGCCGCCTACGACGGCAGCGCCAAGGCCGTCCGCGCCCTCCACCTGGCCGGCGAGCTGTGCCGGGGGCTCGCCGCGCCGTTGAACGTCGTCACCGTGGACGACAACCGGGAGCGGGCCGCGGCCAGGCTGCGCGAGGCCAGGGCGTATCTGGAGCCGTGCGACCTCGCGGTCGAGTACAGGCACGAGCCCGGCGAGGCCGTGGAGCAGGTGCTCTTCGCCCAGCTCGAACCCGGGGACTCGGATCTCATCTGCCTAGGCGCGCACGGCCACAGCAGGGTCGTCGAGCTGGTTCTCGGCTCGACCAGCGAGTACCTGGCGCGGCGATCCAGCGTCCCCGTGCTGTGCGCGACCAGGCCTTGAGGACGCGCCGGCCCCTGCCACGCACCTGCGGGTGAGTGACGCGCCTGCCAACCGTCCCGGCCACGAGCCGTGGACCGTGAGCCGTGGACCGTGAGCCGTGGACCGTGAGCCGTGGACCGTGGGCCGAATGCCCGGTTGGTTCGCGGTAAGATCCGAGCTGGAGGGTGCCATGACCGACCTCGAGAACGCCGCCGCCATCGCCGTGCGCGACTGCCTGGGGATCCAGCCGACCGAGACGCTCCTGATCGTCACCGACCCTCCCCTCGCCAACCTCGGTCGGGTACTGGTCGAGGTCGCCCGCACCATGGCTGGGGAGGTGCTCCTCGTCGAGTACTCGGCGCGCGAACTCAACGGCCAGGAGCCTCCGGACCCCGTGCCGGCGGTGATGACCGCCGTCGACGCGGTGCTCGCGGTCACCTCGAGGTCGATCACGCACACCGCGGCCCGGCGAGCCGCGACCGCAGCGGGGGCGCGCGTCGCGACGATGCCGGGGATCACGGAAGAGTGCCTGGTACGCACGATGAACGCCGACTACCGTGCGATCGCCGGCCGCACCGAGAAGGTCGCCGCCATGCTCACCGCCGCGAACAGGGCCCGGGTGACGTCGTCGATCGGCACGGACGTCGTCATGCCGCTCTCCGGGATCGCAGGCATACCCTCGACCGGGCTGATTCTCGGCCGCGGCACGTGGGGCAACCTGCCGTCCGGGGAGGCGTACCTGCGCCCCGAGGAAGGGCTCTCCGAGGGCGTGGTCGTCGTGGACGGATCGCTGGCCGGCATCGGCCGTCTCGACGAGCCGGTACGGATCACCGTGGAGAAGGGCTTCGCGGTGAAGGTCGAGGGCGGCGAACAGGCGCGACGCTTCGAGGCTCAGCTCGACAAGGTCGGCCGACCGGCGCGCAACGTTGCGGAACTCGGCGTCGGCACCAACGACCGGGCGGTGCTCACCGGTCACATCCTCGAGGACGAGAAGATTCTCGGCACGGTGCACATCGCGTTCGGCAACAACGCTTCGATGGGGGGCACGTTCGACGTGCCGTTCCACGTCGACGGCATCCTGCTCCGTCCGACGCTCGAACTCGACGGCGAAACGGTCCTTCGCGACGGCGTGCCGCAATTCTGAACGCGCTGCGCTCGGCCGGGCTGCGGCCCGCTCTCACTCGTCCCAGCCGACCTGCCCTCGCGCCAGGAGGGAAACCAGCACCGCGTCGGCCGGCGGGGTCGGAAGCCCGGCCAGTTCGGTCGGCGTCACCCATCGGACCTCCTGACCCTGGCGCCCGACCGGCCGACCGCAGCCCATACGGACGCGGTAGAACAGGAGCAGGATCTCGCGCTCGCCGTCACGGTGCCACGAGAAGGTGATCGGGAAACCAACCCGTGCGCTGATCCCGAGTTCCTCGTCGAGTTCACGGACCAGGGCCGCCTCGGCCGTCTCGCCCGGCTCGACGGCTCCGCCCGGGAACTCCCACAGACCGGCAAGGTGCTGCCCTTCGGCCCGACGTGCCACGAGCAGACGTCCGTCGTCGGCGCGGATCACCGCCGCCACGACCAAGCGCAGCCCGGGCCGGCGCTCCGCTGCGGTCATCGCTCCCCCGCCTTGACCTCGTCCCACAGCGTGTCCAGCTCGCTCAGGGTCATCCGTTCGAATTCCAATCCGCGCTCGACCGCGAGTCGCTCCATCCCGGCGAAGCGGCGCGCGAATTTCTCGTTCGCGCCCTGCAGAGCCGCCTCGGGGTCGACGCCGATCTGACGCGCGAGATTGGCGATGACGAACAACACGTCTCCCAGTTCGTCACGGATCCGATCCGAGCGACGGTGTTCGTCGGCGCCGCGGATCTCCGCCGCCAGCTCCCCTACCTCCTCCTCGAGCTTCGCCACCACGTCGTCGACCCGTTCCCAGTCGAAGCCGAGAGCCGCCGCTTTCTCGGTCATGCGCAGCGCCTTCAACAACGCGGGGAGCTGTCGGGGCACGCCGGCGAGCGCACCACGCCGACTGCGCTCCGTCTGCTTGATCGCCTCCCAGTTCCGGACCACCTCTCCCGCGTCACGCGCCTCGGCTTCGCCGAAGACGTGTGGGTGCCGGCGGACCATCTTGTCGTGGATTCCGCGACACACGTCGGCGATGTCGAACCAGCCGCGCTCGGTCGCCAGCTGGGCGACGAACACGACCTGGAAGAGCAGGTCGCCGAGTTCGCCGGCCAGCGCCGCCGGCTCGTCCGCCGTGATCGCGTCCACGACCTCGTAGACCTCCTCGATCAGGTACGCCCTGAGACTCTCGAACGTCTGCTCCCGGTCCCACGGACAGCCGTCGGGCGCGCGCAGCCTCGCGCACAGCGTGATCAGCGCGTCGAAGTCGGCGGACCGGGCCACGGTCGCGGAGTATAGCCCGCGCCGGGCGGTCTCGCTTGTCGGTCGGACGGGAAGTGCGTAAGATTGCAGCCGTAACACGCGCAGGAGGGCCGGGTGAGCGAGGATCACAGGGAGGGGAAGGTGAAAGTGGTGGATCGTCGCTGGCTGACGCCCGAAGGCGAGCCCAAGGAACCGATCCCCCCCATCGTCGATCATCCCGCCCCCACCCACGCGAGCCCTCCTCCGGAGCCGGCCCCGAGCGATCCCATCCCCGCGAAGGCCGAGGCGGTCTCGGGGGGCGACGCGGTCCGCCTGCCCCAGCGCGCCTTCCTCGACCTCGTCGACATGCTCTCCCAGTACGCCATGGCGCTCCTGAGCGGGCAGGTCCCGGGTCTCGACCGGGATCCCGCGGCGGCGCGTCTGTTCATCGACCTGCTGGCCGAAGTGCAATCACGGACCCAGGGCACGCTCTCGCCCCAGGAAGCGAAGGTCCTCGACGATGTCCTGTTCCAGCTCCGGTCGTACTACATCGCGCCTCGCTAGCGGTCTGCTCGCGCTGGCCGCCCTGCTCGCCGCCACCGGCGCCACGGCGGCCGATGTCGCGCGCGGCGCCGACCTCGAGCGCGGTTGGCTGCGACTGATGCAGGAGATGGATGAACCGGAGAGCGCCCTGCTCGCGGAGCGAACGAACGAGCTGCTCGACCTGGCGTCCTCGCTCGGACTTCGCAGGCTGACGCCCTACAGCCACGCGATGGTGGCGCGTAGCCGCGGGCTCGAGGCACGGCGCGCCGCCGCCCTGCTCCGTCACGCCGTCCGCCTCGATCCGGGCAGCCCGGAGGCGTGGTTCGCGCTGTCCACCGCCCAGGTCCGCGACGGTGCGTTCGTGGCCGCGGTCGCCTCGACCGTCCGCGGCCTCCGGGCCCTCTTCACCGACCTGCGCCTCGCACATGTGACCTGGTCCAGCCTCGCGCTCGCCGGGTGCCTGACGGGGTGCGCGGCACTGCTGCTCTGGTCGCTCCTCGCCCTTCGCCGCACGTTCCTCAGGCTCTGGCACGACCTGACGGAACTCGGCGACCACTTTCGCCTCGGCCCCAACACGGTCGTGCTCTCGACCGTTCTCGTCGCCCTGCCCCTGTTCATCGGAGGCGACGTGATCTGGGCCTACCTGTGGGTGTTCGCCCTTGCCTGGGCCTACATGTCCTCCGGACAGAAGGTCATCGGTGCCCTCGGCCTGCTCGCCGTCGCCGCCGTGCCCACCGTCGTCGAGTTCGCGTACCGGGAGCTCACGCGCCCACCCGACGCCCTGCTCCAGGCGGCGGCCGCGCTGGAGCAGAGACGGTTCGATCCGCAGGCGCTCGAGGAACTCTCCTCGCTGGCCGACCTACTCGGGCAGGATCCCGACTTCCGGACGCTGCAGGGAGACAGCTACCGCCAGTTCGGCAACCTCGACTCGGCCGCCTGGGCCTATCGGGAAGGACTCCACGTCAATCCAACCCACGCGGCGGCGTCCCTGGGTCTTGGAATCGTTCAGTATCTGCAGGGCGACTTCAACGCCGCGCTGCAGTCATTCCAGATCGCCCGGGACAACGGCGCCGATCCCGTGGTGGCGAACTACAACCTCTCCCTCACCTTCGCCCACACCTACCACTTCCGGGAGAGCGACGAGGCGATCGCCCGTGCGCGCGCCGCCGACGGCGCACGCCTGCAGGAGTTGACACGCGGCGCCGACCAGGCGCTCCTCCAGCCCACCGCCACTCGCAGCGACGTGCACCGCCTCGTCGGTCGGACCGACCCGGTCCTCCTCCTCAACCGCGGCCTGCTGCCTCCGCCCGTCGTGCGGGAGAGGTCGATCACCCATCCGCTCGCGCTCGCCGCGCTCGCCGCGTTCATGATCGCCCTGGCGCACTACGTCGCGAGACAGCATTGGACCGGCTTCGCGGTCGCGTGCGTGAAGTGCGGCCGCCCGTTCTGCCGGCGCTGCAAGCTCTCGCAGGAGAGCCAGAGTTACTGCACCCAGTGTGTCAACATTTTCCTCAAGAAAGACATGGTCGCCATCGAGGCGCAGATGGCGAAGCGCAGACAGCTCGGCAGGTTCCAGCGCGCTCGCTGGATCGAACGGCGGGCCGCAGACCTCCTCGTTCCCGGTCTCGGCGTGATGCAGTCCGGGAGGCTGGCACTCGGTAGTCTGCTCATGGTCGTCTCGTTGAGCGCCATCGCCCTCGCTCTGGTGTGGCTGCCACGGTACCTGGCGCCGGCGCTGATGCTGGCCTCGATCTGGCCCCTGGAGGCGATCCTGATCGCGGTGTGGGGCGCGACGGTCGCGATCGCGCAGACGGTTCCCTCGGAGCGGAGGTAGCCATGGCACTCGAGGGGACGCTCCGCGACTTCTCGCTCGCCGACATCTTCCAGCTCATCGGCCTGCAGCGTAAGACCGGAGTGCTGACGCTTCGCGCTCCGGAGGACGTGGTGACCATTTCGTTCCTCGAGGGGCGCGTGGTCGGCGCCGACTCGCTGAACAAGCGCCTCGAGGACCGGCTCGGTCAGGTTCTGCTGAAGAGCCGGCTCGCGGAGAAGGCCGAGCTCGAACGTGCGTTGAAGACCCAGATGGAGACGCTCGAACGACTCGGGCACATCTTGCTGCGCAACGGCGCGCTCTCGCGCGACGAGCTGCGCAAGGCGCTCGAGCAGCAGATCCTGCAGATCGTCTTCCGGGTCTTTCGCTGGCAGGACGGCGACTATCACTTCTCTCAGGAGACGAGCATCGACTACGACCAGGAACTGGTCACGCCGATGAGCACCGAGAGCATCCTCATGGAAGGCGCGAGGATGCTCGACGAGTGGCCGATCATCGAGCGCCGGATTCCCCACCGGGGGATCGTCTTCGTGCGGACGCCGGCCGCCCGGCTGATCGAGGTGTCAGACGACCAGGATGCGGATGCTGCGGTCGAGTTCGAGCTCAACCTCGAGGCGCCACCGCCGCCCGCCCCGGCGCAGTCGAGGATTCGGCTCACACAACAAGAGGCGGACATCCTCACCCTGGTGGACGGCGTCGCGACCGTGGACGACGTGATCAAGGTCGCTCCGATCAGCGACTTCGAGACCTGCAAGAGTCTCTACAACTTGCTTACTCGCGGGCTGATCCGCGAGGCGACGCGCGAGGAACTCGATCACGCCTCCCAGGCGATCAGCGGCCAGACCGCCGCCGTCAGGCCGCCTCTCCGGGTGCCGTGGCTCGCGTTCGTTGCGCTGCCGTTGCTCGCGGCCTCGGTCCTTCTGTCGACCGCGAACCCGTTCAACCCCGCGGTCGGAAAAGGGCCGAAGATCGTCCCCCGCGTCGCATCGTCGGTGTCATGGGCGAGGATGTGGGGGCTGTGGCAACTCGTCAACGCCAAGGCGACTCTGGAGGGCAGTTTTCCGGATACCGTTTCCGCGATGGCACAGGAGGGCTCGCCGGGCCTCGTTCCAGGCATTGACCCCTGGGGAAACCCGTATCGCTATGTCCTTCGAGAGGACTCGGTTCTCCTCGGCGGCAGCACTCCGGCCGGTTTGCCAGACCCTAACCTGCTGCTGTTCAGGCACCTGGGAACGGAAGAGAGCGAGAGTTCGGTGGGACCCGGGGCCGTGCTCGAACATTGACAAATTGACACTCAGGTCTTATGATTTCCTCCGGTTGCTGACCTGAGGAGGTCTTCATCAATGTCCAAGATCATCGGCATCGACCTGGGAACCACCAACTCCGTCGTCGCCATCATCGAGGGCGGTAAGCCAATCGTCATCGCCAATCAGGAGGGGGCCCGGACCACGCCGTCGGTTGTGGCATTCGCGCGCAACGGCGAGCGCCTCGTAGGCCAGGTAGCCAAGCGCCAGGCGATCACCAACCCGGAAAACACGGTGTTCTCCATCAAGCGCTTCATGGGCCGCCTGTACGGTGAGGTGACTCGCGAGATCAAGATGTTCCCGTTCAAGGTCGCTTCCGGCGAGAACGACACCGCGCGCGTCAGTATCGAGGGCAAGCTCTACTCCCCGCCCGAGATCTCGGCGATGGTCCTGCAGAAGCTCAAGGCCGCAGCGGAGGACTACCTCGGCGAGAAGATCGAGAAGGCCGTGATCACCGTTCCCGCCTACTTCAACGACGCGCAACGACAGGCGACCAAGGACGCGGGGCAGATCGCTGGACTCGAGGTCGTGCGGTTGGTCAACGAGCCGACCGCTGCGGCGCTCGCGTACGGACTGGACAAGAAGAAGAACGAACTGATCGCCGTCTATGACTTCGGCGGTGGAACGTTCGACATCTCCATCCTCGAGGTCGGCGAAGGGGTTGTCGAGGTGAAGTCGACCAACGGCGACACTCACCTCGGCGGCGACGACATCGATCAGCGTCTCATCGAGTGGCTGGTCGAGGAGTTCAGACGCGACCAGGGAATCGACCTGTCCAAGGACAGGATGGCGCTTCAACGCCTCAAGGAAGCCGGCGAGAAGGCGAAGTGCGAACTGTCCACGGTGCAGGAGTCGGAGATCAACCTGCCCTTCATCACGGCGGACGCCTCGGGTCCGAAACACCTCAACATCCGCCTGACCCGCGCCAAGTTCGAGCAGCTGGTCGAGGACATCCTCGTGCGCACCATGGAGCCCTGCCGTCAGGCGCTACGCGATGCCGGCGTGGACGCCAAGGACGTCAACGAGGTCGTGATGGTCGGCGGATCCACGCGCATTCCCCGCGTCCAGCGGCTGGTCCAGGAGTTCTTCGGCAAGGAGCCCCACCGCGGCGTCAACCCCGACGAGGTGGTGGCCGTCGGTGCGGCGATCCAAGCGGGGGTCCTGGGAGGCGAGGTCCACGACCTGCTGCTGCTCGACGTCACTCCCCTGTCCCTCGGCGTCGAGACGCTAGGTGGCGTGTGCGACGTCGTGATTCCGCGCAACACCACGATCCCGGCCCGCAAGTCGAAGGTGTACTCCACCGCGGACGACAACCAGACCCAGGTCGAGATCCACGTCCTCCAGGGCGAACGCCCGATGGCCAGGGACAACCGTACGCTCGGTCGCTTCCACCTCGTCGGCATCCCCCCGGCCCCGCGCGGCATCCCCCAGGTCGAGGTGACCTTCGACATCGACGCGAACGGCATCCTCCACGTCTCCGCCAAGGACCTCGGTACCGGCCGCGAACAGAAGATCCAGATCACTTCCTCCTCCGGTCTGG
This sequence comes from Acidobacteriota bacterium, assembly GCA_040754885.1. Lineage (GTDB taxonomy): Bacteria > Acidobacteriota > Thermoanaerobaculia > Thermoanaerobaculales > Thermoanaerobaculaceae > JBFMCD01. The sequence continues at coordinate 13,979 of JBFMCD010000013.1, read as the reverse complement.
CGGACGACGAGATCCAGAAGATGGTCAACGAGTCCGAAAAGTTCGCCGACGAAGACCGCAAGCGCAAGGAGGAAGTGGAGTCGCGCAACCGGCTCGACTCCCTGGTCTACTCGACCGAGAAACTCCTCAAGGAAAACCAGGAGCGGATCCCGCAGGCCAGTCGTGAAGAGCTCGAGAAGGCGATCGTTGATGCGCGCAAGGCCCTCGAGTCGGGCAGCAAGGAGTCGATGGACGCCGCCTTCGAGGCCCTCACCCGTGCGTCGCACAAGCTCGCCGAGGAGATCTACCGTCAGGTGCCTCCGGCCGGCGACGAGGGCGCGCCGCGGACCGAGGGCGGCGGCGCCGCGTCATCCCAGTCCGGCGGCGAGGGAGATGTCGTGGACGCCGAGTATGTCGACGTAGAGTCCAAGCCGAGCAACTGAAACGGCGTCGGGCGCGGGCCCACGTGGTTCACGGGCCCGCCTCGCGCGGAGGCACGGATGACCGACCTCACCTGGCGTGCGATCCGGGAGCTCTCGCTGCTGCGGACGAAGTTCGGCGAACTGCTCGAGGAGGCGCTCATGTCGGCGCCGAGCGCGGCGGCACAGGGAGCCGGCCCCTTCGAACCGCCCGCCGACGTCTGGGAGATCGAAGGCGAGGTGGTCGTCGAGATCGAGGTCCCCTCTGCGCGTGCCGAGGACATCGAGTTGAAGCTGGAAGCGGGAACGTTGACCGTGAGCGGCCACCTGCCTCCGACGGCCTCCGCCGGAGGCCACTTCGTCCGCGTCGAGAGGCCGCGCGGCACGTTCCACCGGGTCGTCGCGCTCCCGGTCGAAGTATCCGGCGCTCCCTCCGCCCGCCTCCGCCAGGGCGTCCTCGAGGTCCGCCTGCCCTGCGCCGTCCCATCGAAGAGGCGGATCGTCATCGAAGAGAGGGGCGTATGAGCAGTCGCGGCCGGCGCTACCACATGATCAGCTGGGTTGCCGAGCGCTATGGCGTCCACCCCCAGACGCTGCGGCTGTACGAGCGCGAGGGGTTGATATGTCCCCCGCGCAGTGTCGGGAACACGAGGCTGTACGACGACGAGACGTGCGAGCGGCTGGAGGTCATCCTCACTCTCACTCGCGACCTCGGAGTAAACTTGGCGGGAGTCGAGGTCGTAATGCGAATGAAGGACCAGATCGACGCGCTCCAGCGCGAGGTGGAGCGTCTGATGTCGGCCGTCGAGCGCGAGGCGGCGCGGCGGGGGACCGTGCTGCGGGAGCACGCCCTCGTTCCACGACCTCAACGCGGTCTTGTCCCGAGCGAGGGCGAATGACCAACGACGAGCGGCAGACCGACCCTGAAGGAGGACTGCTCCGTCGTTACCTTCAGGAGATTGGGCGTTTTCAGCAGCTGTCGCCCGAGGAGGAGAAGGAGCTCGGGCTTCGCGTTCGCCAGGGCGACAGCGACGCCCTGCGCAGACTCGTCGAGGCCAACCTGCGCTTCGTGGTGGCGTACGCGAAGCGCTTCCGCCACTCGCGCGTTTCGCTTCTCGACCTGATCAACGAAGGGAACATCGGCCTGATCCAGGCCGCGCGCAAGTTCGACCCCGACCGGAACGTCAAGTTCATCACGTACGCCGTGTGGTGGATCCGCCAGGCGATTCTGCACGCCCTCTCCGAGCACGGAGCCAGCTTTCGCCTGCCCCAGAAGCAGGCGAACATTCTCTACCGCCTCGAACGCTCCCGGCAGGCGCTCGGACGCGAGCTCGAGCGCATGCCCAGCGAGGTCGAACTGGCGGACGAGCTCGGGATGAACGCGGAGGAAGTCCGGCTGCTCCTCTCCTCCAACCAGAACATCCTGTCGCTCAACGAACCGGTCGACGAGGACGGCGAGGCCGAGTTCGGGGACCTGCTCGAGCAGTACGTCGTGCCCGGCACCGACGAGGAGATCCTGCGCAGTTCATTCGAGGAGACGCTGCGCGAGGCGCTCGCACAGTTGACCGAGAAGGAGCGGCAGATCCTGGCGATGCGCTTCGGTCTGGAGAACGACCAGCCGCTCACCTTGCGCGAGATCGGCGAGGAGCTGGGAATCTCACGCGAGCGCGTTCGGCAGATCGAGAACCAGGCCCTCGCGAAACTGCGCAGGTCGTCCCAGGCCCGCGCCTTGATCGGCTATCTCAACTGAAGGCTCCGCACTCCACCGGCCCGTCGTGACCGGGTCCGGCCCCGCCTCCGCGACCGGCGGCGTCAGGCCTTGTGCCTCAGGTTGCCGGGCAGCTCCTCGACCGCCAGGCGCAGGATCCGCGCGATGTCCTCGCCGCCGCCGGCCTTGACCAGGTTGGCGACCGTGTTGCGGTTCCTGCAGATCCACGACAGGCGCGCGAGCCAGCGCAGGTGCGCCATGTCCTTGCGCAGAGCCAGAAGGAAGAACAGGTGCGTCGGCTTCTCGTCCGGGGAGCCGAACGCCACACCGGCGGACGAGCGCGCGAGAAACAGGAACTGCCTGGGGAAGCGCTCCGCTGCGCGATGTCGAGCATGTAGGAAGGCGACGCCGTTCGGCATGGCCGTCGGCACCATGCGCTCCCGTTCGGTAAGGGCCGACTCCAGCCACTTCTCGTCCGTCACCAGGCCCATCCCGGCGACCTTCTTGACGATCTGGCCGATCACATTCTCGCGCGTCTTCGCCTTCAAATCGGCGATGACGTGCCCGGCCTGGAACAGCTCGTTGAGAGAGGGATCGACCGCCTCGACCTGGTTGGTGTTCTCGCCGTCCATCACCGGTGCCCCCAGCCCGCGCTCGCGCGAGCGGACGTATTCTAGACCAACCCCGCCCCGGCCGCGCCGCGGGTCAGCTCGAACGCCCGCCGGACCTGCGTCTCCCCGGTCTGCAGGTTCCCGATCGCAGCGCGCAAACAGAAACGCCCCTTGAGTTTGGTGTGCGATAGGAAGACCTCGCCGCTGGCGTTGACCGCGTCGAGCGCCGCCCGATTGGCCCTCTCCAGTTCACCCTCGTCGTCCACGCCGTGCGGTCGGAGACGGAAGCACACCACCGAGGTCGTCACCGGCGCGAGGCGCTCCATGCCGGGCTCCGCGTCGATCCACTCGGCGAGCGTGCGCGCGAGTCGGCAGTGCTCCCTGATCCGCTCGGCGATGCCATCGACGCCAAAGTGCCGGAACACCCACCACAGCTTGAGCGCGCGGAATCTCCGTCCGAGCTGGAACGAGTAGTCCATCAGATCGACAACCTCGCCGACGTCGGTTCGCAGGTACTCGGGAACGAGCGACAACGCGGCGCGGAACACCTCCGGCCTCCTGGTGTACAGCACCGAGCAGTCGATCGGCGTGAACAGCCACTTGTGCGGGTTGGTGACCAGCGAATCCGCTCTCTCGCAGCCCTCGAGCAGCCAACGGAACTCGGGAGCGATCGCGGCCGACCCGGCGTAGGCGGCGTCGACGTGCAGCCACAGGCCGTGACGCCGGCACGCGTCGGCGATCGCCGGCACGGGGTCGACCGCCGTAGCGGAGGTCGTCCCCACCGTCGCCACCACGGCGAACGGCATGCGTCCCACGGCCAGGTCGTCGCGGATTGCGGCATCGAGGAGGTCGACCCTCATCCGGAAATCGGAGTCCGACGGGATCCGCCGCACGTTCTCGAGCCCGACTCCGAGCACGATCCCCGCCTTGTCCACCGAGGAGTGCGCCTCCTCGGAGCAGTACATGACGAGCGGCCGACTTCCGGCGAGGCCGCGCTCCCGGACCGCCACGCCGGCGGCCTCGCGCGCCGCCGCCAGCGCCACGAGCGTGGAGGTGGAGGCGGTGTCGGCGATCATCGCGAACCAGTCACTGGGCAGGCCCAGCGCCGACGCGAGCCAACGCAGGACGGCCTGCTCGACCTCGGTCAGCGCCGGCGAGGTCTTCCACAGCATGCCGTTGACGTTGAACGCCGCGGCGACAAGCTCGCCGAGGATTCCGGGACCCGACCCGCTGATCCCGAAGTAGGCCATGAAGCCGGGGTGGTTCCAGTGAGTCAGGCCGGGAACGACGAGACGGTCCAGGTCGGCGAGCCACGCCTCGACCGGTTCGCCCTCCCTCGGCGCGGCATCCGGAATCCCCGCCCCGACCTCCCCCGGTCGGACGCGCGACAGCACCGGCATTCCTCCCACCCGTTCGCGGTACGCCGCGACCCACTCGCCCACCCTCTGAAGCGCAGCGCGGAACTCCTCGGATCCCATGTCAGCGCCGAGGCTCTCGTGGTGTTCGCTGGACATCGGACGACCCTCCGCGCCAACTGTAGCAGCCCAGGCCACGCTGCAAGACCGCGACCGAAAAGGCGACGGACCCGATTTCGGGACGTCGGCTCACGGCTCGGTCCGGCCCGCCACCAGGCTCCTCCCGGCGTTGGCCGTGACGACCCTCGAGCAGGCCCGTACTCCGCGGCGCGTCGACCCAGGGAAGGGAAAGACCTGCCCGGGTTCGGGCAGGCTCCTGCCCCGCCCCTCCAGGAGAATCCGCGCTTCCCCTCTTCCGGCGAGCGCGCGCGGGCTACGCCGCGGGTCGGAACTTGATCGAACAGCCGAGCGCCTTGGTCTCCTTCACGGCGACCTCACGCCCGGCGAGGAGATCCTCCAGCGCGTCCCTCAGGTAGCGCTTGCCGACCTTGGCCGGATCCTGGGCGTTGTCGTCGATCGTGCCGTGGTAGACCAGCCTCCCCGCGGCGTCGAAGAGGAATGCCTCGGGCGTCTTGGTCGCGCCGAAGGCGCGCGCGACGTTCGAGGTCGCGTCCACCACGTAGGGAAACTCGAAACCCCGCTCCCTGGCGCGCGCCTGCATCGCCGGGAGGTCGTCGTCCGGGTACTCGGCGGCGTCGTTGGAGTTCACCGCCACCACGCCGATTCCCTTGCGCAGGTACTCATTGCCGAGCGCGGTGATCCGTTCCTCCCACGCCTTGACGTACGGGCAGTGATTGCAGGAGAAGACCACCAGCGTGCCCTTCTCGCCCCCGGCCCCGGCCAGCGAGAGGGTCTGACCGTTCACGTTCTTCATCTTCACGTCACGGCTCGGCATGGCCGCGCCCAGTTCCAGGGCCCCCGCGGCTCCCACCTGCAGAGCCGCACCTACCAGAGCAGCGAGCAGCACATGTGTCCTCATCTTCTCTCCCATTCCGGGCCCCGCGTCACAGAAGCGGGACCACCTTACCCCTGAGCGTTTCGTAGTCCGCCATCCCTTCCCAATACTCCACCAGGCGTCCGGACCGGTCGTAGACGAACGTCGCGGGCAACGAGCCCGACCACCGCGGCTCCAGCCCCTCGATGAAGTCCATGTCGTCACCGCTCTTCAGGAGACTCGGAAAGTCCACGCCCTGTTCGCGAAGGAACGCCTGCGCCGTCGCAGCCTGCCGCTCGAAGTCGGCCGAGACCAGGATCAACTCCAATCCCCGAGAACGCTCCTCGCGGCGAAGCCGAAGGAGGTCGGGAAACTCCTCGCGGCACGGCTCGCACCAGGTCGCCCAGACGTTCACCAACACCACCTTGCCCCGCGCCGCCTCGACTGCGGCCTTCACGCCGGCCGCGCCGGACGGACGCAACTCGGGCGCGGCCGCAGTCGCTGACGACAAGGCGCCCGCCGGCGGCTCGGGTGGCCGGCACGACGGCCCGACCGACGTCGCGAGGAGTAGTACTGCGATCCCGGCTCCGCGACTGAATTCGCGCGACGCGCTGGTTCTCGGGCTTCGACCCGTGGTGACTGGCGGTGGAGGTGTCGTCGATCTCACGACGGCAACCAACACCGGATCCAACCGGATTATGCCCGCTTCACTCCGGAAATCGCCGGACGATGTTGAATCCCAGCCGGACGTCACCCGTGCGGAACCCACCCGGATAGTCCGAACCCACGAGGAGATCGACGGTGGTCGCCGGCGAATTCCCCAGATAGACCAGGAACGAGTGGCCGGGGACACGTTTGTTGACCGCCACGGACCACGCAGCGCTCCCCTCGGGCGTGTCGCCGTTCTCGGCCACGACCTCGGCCGCGAGGTCCCACCCTCGCGGAAGATGGAACGCGCCGCCGAAGGCCACATTCGTCGCGTTGCGCAGGGTCGGCGTGTCGGTGGAAACCATGGGGACAAGAAAGACATCCAGGCGGTCCCCGAGGCGACGGGAAACGACCGCCTGGACGAACCCCGACCAACGTTCGTCGATCCCGGAGGCCCCGCGGTAGTCGGTACCCAGCCTGACCGCCAGACCCAACGGCGACACGGAACCCTGGCGCAGGGCCGTCCACTTGACCGCTGCCTCGTATGTCTTGTACGCGGATGACCTGTACAGTTCGACCTGCCACGCCTTCCCGAATCCGACCTCAAGCCCGATTCCGATATCGGCCGAGCCGTCAAGCCCCAGGAGTTCCTCCCCTCCCCCGTCCTCGATCGTCTGCACGAACCTGTGAGTGAACAGCAGTCCGACCGTAGACGCCCCCACGGTGATGTGGGTGGGCACATTGACGAGCCGGTTGGAAAGCTCCGGCAGCGGCACTGGCTGGGCCAACGCCGTCCCGGTGAACGTCAGACCCAGGGCTAGAGTTACGCGGCTGCGCATCGCCCCCCCTTCAATCGTTCGGCGCACCACGGCGCACCCAGTCGATGACCAGGCTCACTCTGTCGGCCGGGAGTGCCCCGTCTGGCGGCATCGCCGATCCCGCGATGTCCGCGTCCCCGCGGATCTTCTTCACGAGGTACGAGCGCTCGGCGTCGCCAGGCTCGACGCGGGCGAGGCTCGAACGCTGGGCTGACGGGACGTGCACCAAAGCCGCGTGCGAACGCCCCGACCCGAGGTCCATTCCGGCCTGCGGCACCGCCCCTGCGTGACACCCCGCTCGGGCACACGAGGGGGTGAAAACCTCGGCCTGCACCCGAGTGAAGGTCGCGTTGGGATCGGGAATCTCGCCGCCAGGCTCGAACGGCAGCGACTTCCTGTCGCCGCAGCCGATCGCCGCCGCCGCGGCGAGCAGCATGACTGCGGATCTGCGGCGTCGCACCGGTGCCTCAGTTGTTCGGCGCGCCAGCGAGGATCCACTGGCGGATCTGCTGCAGTTCGGCTTCGGTCAGGTACGGGCCGCCCTGCGGCATGCGACTCCCGGCGATCCCGGCAGCGCCCTCAAGCTTCCGCACCAGGTAGCTGTTGGTTGGGTCACCGGGCTTGACGCGCAACAGCGCGGGCTGCTGCCCGGAGGACACGTTCACCAGAGCGCCGTGCGACGCCCCTGGAGACAGGTTCAGCCCCGCGTTCGGCGGATGGCAGCCCGAGCAACGCGGGGAGAAGACAGACTCCTGGATGGCCGTCAGCGACGGCGCGGACTGCGGCGTCACGGTAATCACGCGGGTGTCCGGAACAGGGTCGGATGCGCCTGCCGAGTCGGTGGCCGTGAAGGTCACGGTGTAGGTTCCGGCGACCAGATAGGCGTGGGTGGTGGCGAGTTCCGGCGAGTCGACCTGATCGCCGAACTCCCACCTCACCGTCACCGCTTGACCCTCGGGGTCGATGACGCTGCCGGCGAACGCGACCGGCTGGCCGACCTGGACCGCGACGTTGCCACTCGGCTCGAGGATGGTCCCCTCTGGCGGTTGGTTCACTCCCTCCGTCAGGTCCGGCGGGAACGGCGCCGCCGGCTGGTGCAGCCCGTCGTCGGTCCGGTTGTCCACCACCGAGGAGTAGATGAACACCGGTCGGTCGGAATTGTAGGTCACGAGGAAGTCGGCCTTCGTGCGCTCGCCGGCAGGCACGTCGCTGATGATGTCGTGGTAGAGGCGCAAGTCGTTCGCCCAGCCGGGAATGGTGATCGCCTGGCTGTTCGTCACGGCGCCGTCGGGCCGCTTGACGTTGAACCTCACCACGGCGGGCACCGGCCCGGGGTTGAAGTACCCCACGTTGGTTCTGAAGTCGACGAGATCCGCCTTCGGCCGATGCGACCCGAGGCCGAGCGACCCCGCCCGCGCGGCGTGCTCGAGACCCAGCCCGGCCTGGAACTGGCCGAAGGTGCCGGACCCGACCGCGCGCTGGTCGTTGTAGGTGTTGATCCCGGCCGAGATCGGCTGCGCGGCCAACAGCCGGATCGCGCCCCGGGCGTTGGCACCGAACAACGTCCCGACCACGTCGTCGATCACCGCCACGCCGCCTGCGGCGACCGAGAAACGCGCGCGCGCCGCCGGCCCTGTCGATCCGCCGCTGTTCGCCGGGTACCACTCCGCCCAGACCGGGGTTTCCTGATCGCCGGCCGCGACCACGCGCAGGTCGCTCTTGAAGGCGCTTGTCCCGGCGCCCGGATTGCGTGCCGCCACCGGGAAGTGCAGCACCGTTTCCGTCGCACCGAGCTGCCCGCGCAGCGCCCCTGCCGGAAACTGGCCGTTGTGGACGTTGAAGTAGAAGCCGGCCGGGTCCGCCAGCAGTTCGGCGGCCAGACCGGCGGCCAGTGCGACCTCGCCGCGGGCGACGCCGGCGGCGAACTGTGGCGCGAAGTCGAGAACCACCGGCCCGCTCTGTCCGCCGTCGCCTCGGTGGACATGAGCCGCCGTCGGAGACGCGATGTCCTTGACTCGGATGTAGAAGTGCAGCGAGGCTCCGCTGATCACGGCGGTCGCGAACCCCTGCCCGTCGGGATCGCCGGCGGTCGGGGCCTCGCGCCTTCCGAACAGCGACGCGCCGAAGGCACCTCTGGGCGCGCCATCACCGAGCAACTGACCGCGCACCGCTCCCGCCGGGAAAGCCGCCGTGTGGATGTTGGCGTAGTAGCCGGCCGGATTCTGCAGGATGGCCGCCGCCAGCGCGGGAGCGATCGCCACGCTCCCGACGGCGACGAATGTCCCCCCGCCCGCCGCCTGGAAGGCCGGCGCGAGGTCGAGCGCCACGCTGCCGTTCTCACCGGCCAGTCCGGCGTGCACATGCGCGGCGGTCGGCTGGTCCGTCGCCGCCACCCACAGGTAGTAGTGGGCGCTCCCGCCCTCCAGAGTGATGACCGCGAGCCCGGCACCGTCCGGGTCCCCTGGGGCGCCGACCTCCCGCACTCCGCTCAAGCCGGGGGCGAAGGTCTGGCCGTGGGCCGTCGCCACCAACGCCATCACTGTCAACGTCGTCAACACCGCCGCATTCAGTCTCATCACCAGCCCCCCCCAGGCTCGCCGCGTTCTCTGAAACTGCGTCGCAGGATATGAGACCGCCGACTCGCTGTCTGTGACTTTTCTCACCGACGCCCTGGAGGGGTCAGTAGGCGCCGCGGCGCAGTTGGGACAGCCCGGCGGAGTCGACGACCTCGACCTGCCGGCGCGCCAGCCGGACCAGGCCCTGGTCCTGCAGGGACTCAAGCACCCGCGAGACGATCTCTCGCGTGCTGCCGACCTCCGACGCGAGCTCCTGGTGGGAGAGCGCGAGCCGCGGCCCGCGATCCAGGAGCAGCGCCGCCAGGCGCTGGTCGAGTTTGCCGAAGGCGACCTCGGAGACGAGTCGCATGAGATCGACTAGGCGAACACTCATGAGCGCGAAGACCCAGGAACGGAAATCAGGGCTCGAGTCGACCAGGTGACGGAACGCCGCCAGCGGCACGGCGACCGCCTCGAAGGCACCCTCGACCACGCCGCGCGCCGGGTAGGGCGTGCCGCCGAGCAGGCACGAGACCGTGACGGTGCAGGCTTCGCCGGGCTGCACTCTGTACAACACGAGTTCTCGCCCAGCTGCGGAAAGCGCCACGACCCTTACTCGCCCGCTCAGAACGATGCCGAACGCCCGGCACGCGTCGCCCGGCTCGAAGAGAACTGCACCCGAGGCCAGGGTGATACGCTGTGCGGCCGCCGCGGCCCCGCGAAGCGACCCGAGGTCAACTCTGGCCAAACCCGCCAGCGACGCCAGGGCAGCGCGGAGTTCCCCTTCGTCAACCATCGCAGAGAATCCGATCATACCGCACCGAGCCCGGCAGCACCTTCCCCGCCGTGATCCTCAACCACGCAGTCAGAGCACGGTACCGTTCGGAATCCCCAGCCCGCCCCGTCTACAGAGACCCGGTGTCTGCACGCGGACCAGCGACCGCCGCCACCTCACGGCCCGTAGAGCACCAGGTCGAACGCCTTGGTCAGGAAGACGGCCATCTGGTCGCGGCCGACCGCCGCCGTCGGGCAATAGGCCCCTTGCCCGCAGCCGGCAGTGACGCCCTCGGCAGCGACGAAGTGCACGTGGGTGCACGCCGCGTCCTCGGGCGGTACGTCCGAAAACACCGAGACTCCGCCTGCGCGGCAGTCGAACTCGCCGAAACCCGGGATCGAGCCTGAGATGGGCAGCGCCTGTCCTCCCGCCATTGCCCTGGCCAGGAAGACCGCCATCTGCCAGCGCGTCACCGTGTCGGCCGGGCAGTACAGCCCAGCGCCGCACCCTGCGGTCACGCCCTCGACCGCAAGATGGTGGATGAACCTGCACCCCGGATCCTCCGGAGGTACGTCCCCGAAAACGGAGGTACCCCCTGCCCGACAGTCATAGTCGCCCAGCCCCGGCACCGTCCCGGACAGGGGAATCGCCGTTCCGTCGGTCATTCCCTTGGCGAGGAAGACCGCCATCTGCCAGCGGGAGACAGACGTGCCGGGACAGAACCGGCCGCCGCCGCAACCGGACGTGATCCCCGAGTGGAGCAGCGTCTCGACGAAGCGGTACGCCCAGAACTCCGGCGCTACGTCGGCGAAGGAGCCCCCGACGTGCAACGTCCACGTGCGAGCCGAGCCGTCCGACAACCGTTCGACGAGCGTCGCGTCGAAATGCTCGGGTCTGCTCGCCGGAGGGGTGATCTTCACCGTCAGGCAATTCGGCCCACCGTCCAGGCACGACCCCACCTGGCCGGCACCGATAGTGCCGTAGTCCGCAGTCGAGTCCACGTACACGTAGCTGGTCGACGCGTTGCCGGTGAACAGACCGCCGGTGCTGGTCAGCGCCAGCGGAGCGGCCGTGAAGTTGCGCCAGCCCGGAGAGAGCGTCACCGTCTCGCCGGCCTCGAGCACCCCGTTCAGGTTCGAGGATCCGGAGACGGGAGGTACGGTGTCGACCGCGAGCCCGACCGCCCCGAAAGCGACAGCCGCCGTGATCACCGACGCCGAGTTGTTCGAGGCCTTCGGGTCGGCCTTGTCCGTCGTCACCGATGCCGTGGTGACCACGCTGCCGAGAGCGCCGGGCACGATCTCCGCGGTGACCGCGGCCGAGGCGCCCATCGCCATCTCCCCGAGTTGGCACGTGGTTCCGGAACACGAGCCCCGAGTCGACGACAGTTCGGACAGTGTCGCCGACGCCGCGATACTCAGGGTCAGCGTGGTGGTTGTCGAGGTCAGCATCCCGTTGTTCGCGACCTCCACCACCACGGTGAAGGGCGTCCCGACCGGCACCGGATCGGGCGAGTCGGCGGCGGCGACGGACAGGTCCGCGGACTCGTCGTCGAGATTCGTGACCGGGACATCGGGCGGATTGAGGCCGGAGTAGATCGGGTCCGTGCTGGTCGCAAGTGCCGTGAGGATCGCGTAGGCGATTGGACCGTCGACCAGTCCATCGTTCACGCCGGTTGCCGTCACCGTTCGAGGCGTGTTCCAGTTCGTCGGGCCGAACGTGAGCGACTGCGGGGAAACCGTCCCCTCGGAGGAGTCGCTCGTCGAGAGCGCGATCGCGACGCTCGACGACGGCTCGCTCGTCAGGCGGATGGTGAACGTCTCCCGCCCGCCGGTCTCCGTGGTCGTCAGGCTTCCCGCGGGCGAGATCGCGAAGCCCGCCACGTCGTCGTCGAGGTTCACGACGTCGAGGTCGGGGACCGCGAGCCCGGAAAAGAAGGGGTCGCCGCTCTCAGCGGCGCCGGTGACGACGGCATACGCGCGGTCGCCGTCCACTGCCGTGTCGTCGACCCCCGTTACGGTGACAACCTGAGGCTGGTTCCACGAGTCGGGAGCAAAGGTGAGGGATGCCGGCGACACGCTCCCCTCGCCGGGATCGCTCGACGAGAGCGAGAAGACGACGGGCGCGGCCGGAACCGCGGTCAGCTCGAAGGTGAACTGCGCGGCCCCGCCCGCCTCGGTCGTGGTCGGATCGCCCGCCGGGGTGACCGCGACTCCGGCGGCGACGCGCGTGGTCAGCGTGGCGGACGACGTGACCGAGGAAGCGCCCTGCGCCGTGAGCGTCACCTGCAGGCTGTCCGACGCTCCCGCCGCGAGGCCGGACGGCAGCGCTACCGTCACGGTCAAGTCCGAGAATGAACACGGCGCGACCGGGCCGATCGACTGCGCCGCGCTCGAGGGCCACGCGTTCCCGGACAGCTGCACCGAGACCGTCTCGGCGACGGCGCCGGAATTGGTGACGCGCAACGTGTAGGAAACCGCGCCGCCAGGCGTGCCCCACCGCGTGTCGCTGGCCGGAGAGACGCCGACGCCATGTTCCGTCGCCGCGACGCACAGCAGCCCTGCTCCGGCCACCCCCCAGCTACCCCCGGAGTCCTGGCTCTCGACGAAGACCACGTGGCGTCCAGGCGGCAGCCCGGCCGCCGACACCTCTCCGATCACCTGCTCAACCGTCTCGTCGAAGGCGCCGTCCACCGCCGACAACGCGGTCGTCGTACCACCCAGCCAGCTCGGCACGGCGACACCGGCGCGAGCCGCGGCGATGGGCAGTGCGGACCCTCCTCCGACGTGCCGCGTGTCGTCGGCCGTGGCCGAGACGGTCGCCGCGCCGCCCGCCACGACTCCCGGCGTGCCCAGCGCCACTGCGCGCGACTCGGGACCGGCCGGATCGAGGTACGGGCGCCGGGCGGCCTTGAAGCCGTAGAGAATGGCGTCGCGGTTCCGCGGCCAGATTGTCGACTCGAAGCTGCCGCAGTCCTGGAAGAACGCGGTGCCGACCTCGAAGGTGTAGGCGGCGACGCCAAGTTCTCCGTAGGCCCAGTCGTCGGTCGCTCCGGTCGTCGGGTAGAGGTCGGAGGACTGCTGCGGCGTGTACTGGTTGTAGTACGCGAACTTGCGTCCCAGGGTCGAAAGCTGCGCGTCGTTCGGTGCCGAGTCGTACGTGTGACCCCACGGCCAGAGGACGAGCTGGGAGTACGAGTGAAGCGTGAGAAACAACCCTGTCGATTCGGGCGGGGCCGCGTCGCCCAGGCCGGGGCCTCGCTGGTCCGGGAACAGAGTCAGGACATAGTCCTGGACGCCCTGGGTCTCCGGCTCGGAAGCCGGCACGGGCCCCTGGTACGTGGCGTCGCACGGGTTCGTCGCCGCGCCCCCCCAAAGGAAGCTGGAGTTCCGGTTGAGGTCCGTTCCGAAGTGGTTCGACGAGGTGGGCGGGACCGCACACGACCCGCCGTTGGTGTTGTTCGTGTTCTTGCGCTGGTACAACCCGGTTTCGGCGATCTTCCGCCCGTCCGGGTTGGTCATCGCCAGGATGTGGATCTCGTTGAAGTCCAGCAGCCACGTCGCCTCGGGGTCGCTTCCGTACCCGGCGATCAGGTACTCGGCGAATCGCGCCGCGATCTCCGCGGTCGCCAGTTCGCGAGCGTGAATTTCCGACATCAGGAACAGGCGCGGTTTGGGTCCCGGCCTGGCTTCATTGGTCAGCACCAGCACCCACAGGTCGTACCCCGGGGCTCCCCCGGCCTGGACCTTCTCCCAGCTGTCGCCGATGTCGACCCACTCGGCGAGTTCCGGGAACGCAGCCTCCAGCCCGGAGAGCGACGCGAACGTCTCCTCGACCGTCCTGTAACACGGATACCCGGGCACGCCGCTGACCTGTCCGGGCAGGGGTTCGAGGGGAGCGTCGAGGCGCGCGGTCAGGGCCTCGTCGATCTCGACGCGGTATCCGAGTGAAAGCAGGCGCAGGTACTGACCGGGGTCGACGGCGGCAACGAGTACGCGCTCGTCGCGGCGGACCTCCCACACGTCGAGCTCGCGCGCGAGAATCGCCAGATCCTCGCCGGCAGAGTAGTGGATTCGCACAACCGCCTGCCCGGCCGGGGATGCTGGAGCCTCGGCGC
>JBFMCD010000012.1:0-25948 GCA_040754885.1 Acidobacteriota bacterium | reverse complement strand
GCGAGCCGCCGGGCGCTCGCCACCGGCCCGGCGGGAGGACTGGCGACCAGTGCAACCCCGACCGACGCGACCGCGACGCCGGCCCACGGCGACACGCCGGCCAGCGCCCATGCGTCGAGATGCGCGGAGCGCGCCGCGGCGATCGCGAGTCCCGGCGCGGCCAGCAACGTGGCTGGAACGGCCGCGTGCCACCTCGCCGGCACCACAGCCTCTGCCGACAGCGCCCGCGCCGCCAGGAGAGCGAACCCGGGTACCAGCGGCAGGAGATAGTAGGGTTGCTTGCCGCTCACCGAGGACATCATGACCAGGCCCGGAACCACGACCGCCAGGGCCAGTCGCACGCCCCGGTCCGAGGGACCCCGGACGACGCGCACGACGGCGCGCCACAGAGGTGGCCACACCGACCAGGGGAAGACGATGACGGGCAGGAACGGCAGGTACCACCACCACGGCTCCCGGTGCGAGAACGCCTCGACGACCCGCCCGGCGGTTTGTCCCCACAGTAGCTCCTGCCGGTAGGCCTCGCCGCCGGCGGCCGCCGCCGGCAACGCCCAGGCGAGCGCCACCGACGCTCCGATCCCGAGCATGGCCGCAGCCTTCGCCGCCCAGCGTCCGAACCGTCCGACCGCCGCTCCGGCCCACCACGGCGCGAGCAGGGCCGCGGGCATGACAGCGACCAGGACCACCGGCCCCTTGGTGAGGACACCGAGGCCGATCGCGACTCCGGCCAGCAGGATCCCGATCCGGCGACGATCCGCGGCCTGCACGATGCCGAGCAGCGCCAGCAAGGCGAAGAACGTCAACGGCGCGTCGTAGAGCAGGCTCGTGCCGAGCACGTTGAACAGGAGGCTGCCGACCAGCACCCAGGCCGCCAACTCCGGCGCCGCCCGGTCCTCCGGCCACAGACGCCGCGCGAGCGCCGCTACGAGCAGGAGTGTCGCCGCCGCGAAGAGCAGGGGGATCAGCCGGACCCACGTCTCGCTCACTCCCGCCACCGCCCATCCCGCGAAGATCGTCCAGGCCAGCATCGGCGGCTTGTGGCTGTACGGCTCGCCGTTGAGCAGAGGCACCAGCCACGAAGGCGTCGTCCACATCTCCCAGGCGACCGACGCCGCGCGCGTCTCGTCGATGGGGAGGAGCGGCCGGGCGACGATCGACACGGCGCCGAGCAGGAGCAAGGCGGCCAGCGGGCCGCGCGCGGCGCGCAGCGCGATCCTCATCGTGTCAGGTCCACCCGTGAACCGCCACTCATGCAGCCGTCGGGGCGACGCGCCTGTTCGGCGACGGAGAACGGCCGGGCGGCGATCCGACCGCACACGCGCGAAGCAGTCCCCCTCACCGCCATGCTGTCGTCAGAATACCGCGCGGTTCTCCCCCTCGGCTAGACTGGGATGCCCTCCGGGCCGGCGCCGTGGACCAGGGTTCCGGCTTCGCGGTCCGCGGGGCCGGGGGACGATGATGAACACCGCCAGGGTCTTCCTCTTGTTGGTCCTCGGCTTCGCCGCCGCCACCCGGTCTGCCTCGGCGCGGCCGTCCCGCGAGACGAACGAAGAAGGCAGGGTGGCCGCGCCCGCCGTGGTGATGGTGTTCAACCGCCCGATCGTCACCTTCCGCGTGCCCCTGGGTGCGAACCTGCCCCAGGATCGCGCCGCCAACGTGGAGGAGCGGATACGGTCGCTCTCCTTCGCCGACCTGGGCGCGACCTTGCGCCTCGACCGCGTGAGCGAGGGTTGGGTCGTCGCGCTCGGCGATCGGCGCCTGTTCACCGTCACACCGGGTGACGTCGATCCTCCCGACACCGAGGCAGCGGCCGACGAGGCCCTGCTCGCCCTCGAGAGACTCCGGGAGGCCCTGCGGGCGATGCAGGAGAGCCGCTCCCTGGAGGACCTGCTGCCCCTGATCGCGCAGGCCGTGGCCGAGACCGCCGTCTTCCTCCTGCTCCTCGCCGTGCTGGCCCGCCTCCACCGGATCACGCGCCGGACCGTCCCACCCTGGATCGTCCGCCGGCTGCCGACCGGGCGGTGGGGCAACTGGGCTCCCGCCTCGCCCCGCTTCACGCTGCGCGCGCTGCGTGCGGTCGACTTGGCGGTGTACTGGACCTCCGGGCTGTTCCTCACCTACCTCTGGCTGGTCACTCTTCTCTACACGTTCCCGTACACCCGGCCGTGGAGCGCGGCGCTCGGAACGTTCCTGATCAACACCCTTCGCCACCTCGCTCTGGGCGTCCTTCACGCCGTACCGGGACTGTTCACTGCGCTGGTGATCCTCGCCTCCGCCCGGCTGGGTACGCGCTTCGTGCGGGTGATCTTCGAGCGCGTCGAGGCGGGAAAGCTCGACATCCCGGGGATCCATGCCGACACCGCGACGGCGAGCCGGCGCATCTTCTCCCTGCTCATCTGGATCTTCGCCATCGTCGCCGCGTACCCTTTCCTCCCGGGCAGCGAAAGCCCCGCCTTCAAGGGCGTTTCCGTGATGCTCGGCGTGCTGCTCTCACTGGGCTCGGGGAGCATCATCGGTCAGGTGCTGTCGGGCCTGACGCTGCAGTACGCCAGGGCGCTCAAGCCGGGTGAGTACGTGCGCGTCGGGGACACGGAGGGCACGGTCGACTCGATGGCGATGGTCTCGACCTCAATTCGCACGCCGCGCGGAGAACTGGTCGTCATCCCCAACTCGGTAATGGCCGGAAACATCACCATCAACTACTCCCGACTCGCCGAGCAGGGCGTGGAGATCGGCACGTCGGTGACGATCGGTTACGACACGCCGTGGCGCCAGGTCCATGCCATGCTGATGATGGCGGCCGACCGCACCGCGGGTTTGAGGCGGGGTCCACGGCCGCGCGTCCAGCAGTCGGCGCTCGCCGACTTCTACGTCGAGTACACGCTGCTCGCCACCATCGAACGACCCGAGACCCGCCGCCGCACGCTCTCCGCGCTGCACGCCAACATCCAGGACGTGTTCAACGAGTACGGTGTGCAGATCATGTCGCCCAACTACGAGGCCGACCGCGAGCATCCGACCTGGGTGCCGCGCGAACGCTGGCGCGACGCGCCCGGCGACCGGCTCGAGCACCTCCTCAGAGGCCCCCTCCCGGAGAAGGACGGGGGCGACTAGAGACCGACGCCGTCGATCAGCCCTGCGGCGACACACTCCTCGAGCCGGCGGCGCAAGATCTCCGTCTCCGGCCCGCCGGCCGGCAGCAGGGGAGGCCGCGGATCGCCGCCGTGCAGCCCGCGCAGGTCCATCGCCGCCTTGACCCCGGCCACGCCGTAGGCGTCGACGAACGCGCGAACCGTCGCGACCAGACACCTCTGCAGCAACAGCGCTCCGGAAGTGTCGCCGCTGCGGTGCAGGGCGTGCAGCCGAACGAACGGCTCGGGGACCACGTCGGCCACGGCGAGGATGCCGCCGCAGGCGCCCGCGGCGAGCCCCGACTGGAACGCCAGGGCATGCCCGCACAGCACGCTGAAAGACTCCGGCACCCGGCCGAACACGTCCACCAGCCACGTCAGGTCTCCCGAGCTGTCTTTCAGTCCGAGAACGTTCGGGTGCTTCGCGAGGGTGCCGACCAGCGCGGGCGGGATCGTCACGCCGGTGACCATCGGCACGTTGTAGAGCAACACCGGCACCGGCGAGGCGTCGGCCACCGTCGCGAAGTGGCGTTCGAGCGCCGCCTCGGTCATGCGCGAACGGAAGTAGAACGGCGTCACGACGAGGACGAAATCGGCTCCGCATCGCGCCGCCGTCCGCGCTGTGCGCACGGTGGCCGCGGTGCTCTCCATGCCGACGCCGGCGATCAGTGGCCGCCCCCGGGGAACCGCCGCGCGCGCCGCGCGCAGCACGACCTCGCGTTCACCCTCGTCGAGCGCCGCCGCCTCGCCGGTCGAACCGAGCAGCAGGTAGCCTGCCAGACCGCAACGCTCGTAGCGCCGAATGTTCTCGGCCAGCTTTCCGGCATCGACCGCGCCGTCGGTGAACGGTGTGGTGATCGGCGGGAACACGCCCTCGAGCCTCACGACCGACCTCCGAGCACGGGCGCCGCGGCGGAAACGGCAGCGCCGCGCGCCACCGGCCGGCCGAGTGCCTCAAGACTGGCCTCGACGGCGTCGAGCACGGCCGCCACCTCGCCGGCGCCGATGTTCCCCATGTGCCCGAGCCGGAACGCCTTCCCGGCGATCGGCCCCAGGCACCCGGCGACGGTCACGCCGCGCGCCATCATCTCCCCGCGGAACGCGCTGTCCTCGACACCGTCCGGATAGAGCACGACCGACAACGTGTCGGCGCGGCAGGAAGGGTCCGTGAACAGGCTCAGGCCGGCCGCGGCGAGCCCGGCGCGGAACGCCGCGCCGATCCGCGCGTGACGAGCGAACCTGGCCTCGAGCCCTTCCTCGACGACCATCGCCAGCGCCTCGCCGACCGCCTCGATCTCGTTCACGCACGGCGTCGAGTAGTAGCGGCCCGGGTCTTCCATGACCGGCAGCCAGCGCAACACGTCGGCGTAGAAGGCGCGCGCGCAGGCCATCGACTTCCGGCGCGCCACGGCGCGCTCGGAGAACAGACACATCGCCAGTCCGGGAGGCGCTCCGATCGCCTTCTGCGGCGCGGTGAGCAGCACGTCCACGCCCCACTCGTCGAACCGCTCGTCGATGCCGGCGGTCGCGCACACTCCGTCGAGGATGACGATCTCGTCACGGTCGCGGAGCACCTCGCAGTACGCGGCGGCCGGGGCGCAGGTGCCGGTCGAGGTGTCGACGTGGGTGATGGTGACGGCGTCGAAGCGCCCGGCGGACAGCCTCGCGGCGAGAGCTTCGGGCGGCACCGCACGCCCCCACTCGGCGCCGAGCACCTCGGCCTCGATGCCGAACGCTCGGGACAGGTCGGCGAAGCGGTCCCCGAAGTACCCCTGGGAGACGACCAACACCCGGGACCCCGCCGGGACGGTGTTGACCAGCGCCATTTCCATCGCCAGCGTTCCGCCGCCGCCGACGATCACCGGCCTTCCGGTCGCCGAACGGCACACGGCGCGAAAGTCCGCCAGGGCCTTGCGGAAGCTCTCGAGGAAGGCGGGGAAGAGGTGCGAGACCGTCGGCCTCGCCAGCCGGGCCAGGATGCGCGGGTGGACCGGCGTCGGGCCGGGGATCATCGTGAGCATGTCGTCGATCATGGCCTCTCCAATCGAACGGACGGGACCGGCCGGGATCCCCGGCGTCCCGTCGTCAGAGCACCATCGTCTCGTGGATCTCGGCGCCCCGCGCGAAGCGGTCCAGCGCCAGAGGCGCGATGTCCACCGTCGCGCACCGACCCGTGTCGATCAACTCTGCGATGCACGCTCCGGCGGCGGGCGCGTGCATCACTCCGTGGCCCGAGAAGCCGTTGCACAGGTAGAAACCGCTCACCCCCGGCGCCTCGCCGAGGATCGAGTGGTGGTCCGGGGTCACCTCGTACAACCCGACCCAGCTCCGGCGCAGATCGACGCCGGCCGCCGCGACCTCCGGGAAGCGACGCTCGAGCGGCTCGGCGATGCGCTCTCCGAACTCCGGATCGAACTCCAGGTTGAAACCGGACGGCTCGTCCGGGTTGGAGTAGGCGATCACCACCCGTTCTCCCTCGCGCCGGATCAGGATGCCGGTGTCCGCGTCGATGGTCATCGGGATCGTCGCCGGCAACTCCCGACACGGCCCGGAGACCAGGATGTGCCGGCGTACCGGCGCCACGGGCACCTCGACGCCGAGAAACGCCGCGATCGACGCGGCGTGCGGCCCGGCCGCGTTCACCACCACCGGCGCCAGCCACTCTCCGGTGGGCGTGACGAGGAGGAACTCTCCGGAGCCGAGCCGTTCGATCGCCTCCACGCGCGCGCCGTAGAGGGGCTGGACACCCCCTCTCACCGCCGCCGACAGCAACCAGTTGGCCAGGCCTCCCGGGTCGATGAACCCGTCGCGACCCCCGAAAGTGCCGCCCACCGGCAAGCCGCCGATCCACGGGGCGCAGCGCCTCACGCCGGCCGCGTCGAGCACCTCGACGCTCACTCCGCGTGCCCGTTGAAAGTCGGCGGCCTTCGCCATCGACGCGAGCTTCTCGTCCGAATCGGTGACGAACAGGTATCCGGCCTTTCGGTACAGCGGGGGCTCGCCGATTTCCGCTTCGAGACGGTCGAGGATCTCCATCGACAGGAGCGACATCCGCAGGTTGATCTCGGTGGTGAACTGGGCGCGGATGCCGCCGTTCGCCTTGGACGTCGAACCGCTCCCCGGCAGCGGTTCCGCTTCCAGGACGGCCACGCCGCGCCGGCCGCGCCGGGCGAGGTGGAACGCCACGCTGCACCCGATCACCCCCGCTCCGATCACCGCGACATCGCACCGATTGCGCATGCGGCCCACCCTTCCGACCGACTCTACCAGCCGCCCACGGATCGGACAATCGAAGCGCCATCGGGCGAGGCCGTGCCCCATGGCCCGGTCGGCCACGGGCCGTCCGGCAGGGGGGTGAGTGGAGCATCCGCGTCGGTTCCGCCGTGCCGCAGGCAGCCGGACCGGCAGTGGGCGACGAACCGGCGACGGACTCGCGTCAGCACCCCGAAGACGACACTCGAAACGGTCACGGGAAGATCACCGGCCGACCCGAGGGGTGCCAGGGGTTGCAGCGCGGCCTGCTCTGCCATCGGGGCCGGGCCGCCGGCTCACATCGAATCGTCCCGGAGACCCGGCCCCGGAAGATCGCCGCGCTACTTCGCAGACGGGGGGAAACTCGCGAGAATCGCCTTCACCGCCTCGTTGATGCGCTTCTCGCTGCGCTCGGGCGTGGACCTCGACTCGAGCGTGTCCGTGCCCACGCCCTGCCAGGCCAGCTTCATCTGGCGCGCGTCGACGATGTCGATCACCAGCGTCCCGACCGGAATCTCGCGTACCGTCGTGGTCGCCGTCCTCAACGCGCCGTACCGCCCCCAGTACCCCCACCTGCCGACGCCGTAACCGAATCCGACGGTGTCGATCTGGGTCCGGCTGTCGACGCGGCCGTGCAGGGCGACGAGCAGATCGGCCTTCTCCCCCGCCCTGCGCAGCCCCTTGGCCTCCATCTCGCCGATCACGGCGGCCTCCAGCCGCTGTCGGATGAAGGGGTCCATCGCCGAGCCGCTCGGCATCAGATTGAACGTCGCGTACCTGGAGAAATCGACCTCCCGATCCCAGTCCGAGGAGACCGACAGTGTCGAACAACCGACCAGGCCCGTGATCGCCAGCACGTCCACAACGACTCCGATGGCTCGCATTGCTCTCCTCCCGGGTTCGGAGCGACCCACGACCTCGGTTTCGTGCCGAGCGTCCGAACCCGGCCCGATGTCTCGAGAGGCACCGCTCCGCCCTCCGAGCACCTGGAAACGACCTCTCCGCATGCTACATTCCGGGCATGTCCGAACTCCAGCAGCCCCGCCAAGGAGTCTCGTTTGGACAGGTCGCGCTCCTGGTGACGCTGGCGGTCGCCCTCTACCTGGCGTTCCGCATCCTGCGGCCGTTCCTCGACCCGATCGTCGTCGCCATGATCCTCGCGCCGATCCTCCACCCGTTGTTCCGCTGGATGCGCACCCGCCTGCGCGGCCGGGCCGGCCTGGCCGCGTTCCTCGTCTGCGCGCTCGTCCTGCTGGTCATCGCCGGACCGCTCTCGCTGCTCGCCATCGGCATCGTCTCGCAGGGCGCCGATTCCGTCGAGGCGATCCAGACGTGGGTCACCGAGGGGAACGTCCAGCGGCTGCTCGCCGATCCCCGGCTCGACGCCGCCAAGGAGTTCGTGTCCCGGATCATGCCCCTGGTCGAACCTGATCGCCTCGACCTCGAGAGCCTGCTCATGGCGGTGTCCGCCAAGCTGGGCAACGCGGTGGCGAGCAAGGCCACCACCGTCGTGACCGGGACCGGGCTGGTCGTTTCGCAGATCTTCCTCATGCTCTTCGTGCTCTTCTTCTTCGTGCGCGACGGCGAGGAGCTGCTCGCCGCCGTCCGCGGCCTCAGCCCCCTGCACTCGTCACAGGAGGAGGCCCTTCTGCGTTCCTTCAAGGCCGCTTCGAAGTCCTCCCTGGTAGGGATCTTCGGCACGGCAATCGCGCAGGGCGCCGCCGGCGGGCTCGGCCTGGCCTTCGTCGGCCTTCCCGGTCTGTTCTGGGGGGCGGTGATGGCCATCACCAGCCTCATCCCGTTCGTCGGGACCGCGCTCGTCTGGATCCCGGCCGCGACCTTTCTGCTCGTCACGGGCCACACCGGAAAGGCGGTGTTCCTGGCTCTCTGGTGCCTGGTGGTGGTCGGTTCGATCGACAACTTCCTCCGCCCCCTGCTCATGAAGGGCTCGTCGGAGATGAGCACCCTGTGGATGTTCTTCGCGGTGGTCGGCGGACTGCAGTACTTCGGCTTCCTCGGGCTGCTCTACGGGCCGATCGTGTTCGCCCTGTGCGCCGCGCTCCTGGCCCTGTACCGGGCCGCGTTCTCGACTCACCTCGAGAAGGTGGTCACCGAGTAGGCTCTCGAGACTCGCCCGCGGGCACTTCGGCGGCCGATGCTAGACTCGCCGCCGGTGCAACCGCACCGCTGCGAGGCGACCGACCGTGGCGACGTCCGCATCATCTGCCCTCTCCCGCGTCAGGACATACCTGCTCTCCGGCGTCTCCTACGCAATCCCGTTCGTCGCCTCCGGCGGTATCCTGATCGCCGCCGCGATCGCCTTCGTGCCGATGACGCCGGCGGGGCCCGACTTCTCGGCCTCGCCGCTCTGGAAGCTGGTGTTCGACATCGGCGGCGCCGCGTTCTCCTTCCTGGTGCCGGTGCTCGCCGGCTACATCGCCTTCGGCATCGCCGACCGGCCCGGCCTCGCCGCCGGTTTCGTCGGCGGCGCGATCGCCAACCAGATCGGCGCGGGGTTTCTGGGAGGCATCGCCGCCGGGCTACTCGCCGGCGCGGTGGTGCACCTGCTCAAGCGGATCCGCGTCCCGGCGGCGTTGCGCCCGGTGATGCCGATCCTGGTCATCCCGGTCGTGTCCTCGCTCGCGGTCGGAGCGGCGATGTTCACCCTCCTCGGCCCGCCGATCAAGGACGCCATGTCCGCCATGACCTTGTGGCTGCAGTCGATGAGCACCGGCAACGCCGTCCTGCTCGCGGTGGTGCTCGGCGCCATGATCGCGTTCGACATGGGGGGCCCGGTCAACAAGGTGGCGTTCTTCTTCGGCGCCGCCATGATCAAGGAGGGGAACTTCGCGATCATGGGCGCGTGCGCCGCGGCGATCTGCATCCCGCCGCTCGGGCTCGGCCTCGCCACGCTGATCGGCCGGAGGCTGTGGAGCGAGGAGGAGCGCGAAGCGGGGGTGGCCGCGCTGACCATGGGTATGATCGGCATCACCGAGGGCGCCATCCCGTTCGCCGCGGCCGACCCGGTGCGCGTGATCCCGGTGATCATGGCCGGGTCCGCGCTCGGCTCTGTGATCGCCATGCTCGGCGGCGTCGGCGACCACGCCCCGCACGGCGGGCCGATCGTCCTGCCCGTGGTCGACAACCGCCTGGTCTACGTCGGCGCCATCCTCGCGGGGACCGCCGCGGTCGCGTTCGCGATCAACGCCTGGAAGAAGCTCGCGGCCCGCGGGGCCGCCGCGGAGTCGTGATGCGCGTCGTCGCGGTCACCGCCTGCCCGACCGGGATCGCCCACACGTACATGGCGGCGGAACGCCTCGAGCGCGCCGCTCGAAAGCTCGGCCACGCCATCAGGGTGGAGACGCAGGGGTCGATGGGGATCGAGAACGAACTCTCGGCAACGGACATCGCCGGAGCCGACGTCGCGCTGTTCGCCGCCGGCATCGCCGTTCGAGGGCGGGAACGCTTCTCAGGATTGCGAATCGTCGAGGTCGCGGTGCAGGATGCGATCAAGGACCCCGAGCGCGTTCTCGCCTCGCTCGGCGGGTGACGTGGCTCGCGAGATCGCCTTCACGTTCCCTCTCGAGCATGGCCTTCACGCCCGCCCTGCCGCGGCGCTTCACGAGGCGGCCGCCGGCCTTCGCTCCTCGATCACCTTCGTGAACAGCCGCACCGGCCGTAGCGCTCCGGTGGCGAGCACTCTGGGACTCGTCGCGACCCTGACCCGGCGCGGCGACCCCTGCGTCCTGTCCGCCGAGGGCGACGACGAGGAACACGCGGCGGCGACCCTGTCCGCCTTTCTGGCCGGGCCGTTCCTGGCCGCCGACACGGTCTCGCCGGCCCCGCCGGCGGAGGCCGAGCGGCCGCTGCCCCGCGCCCTGCGGGGGGAGGCAACACGGGCGTGGCGCGGCACCCCGGTGTCGGGTGGAACCGCGTTCGGGACGTTCGCGGCGCTCGAAACCGAAGCTGAGGCGCCGCCCGCCGCGGTGCCGTCGTCCCTCTCGCCCGAGCGGGAGACCGAGGCCTTCCGAGAGGCGAAGGGCGCGGTCGCGGCCGCCATCGAGCGCAGCCTGTCGCTCGCCCCGGACGCGACCGCACGGGCGTTGCTGCGCGCGCACCTGGCGATCGTCGGCGACGTGGTGTTCGGCGGTCGCGTCGAGGCGGTCATCGCCGCCGGAGGCGGCGCGGCGACCGCGGTCACGGCGGTCGCCGCAGAGTTCGCCGCCACGCTGTCCGACTCCGGTGACGCGCTGCTCGCCGAACGCGCCGCCGACATCGACGACCTCGCCCGGCGGGTGCGCCGGGCGCTCGCGGGAGAGTGCGGCGGCACCGCTCGCGATCTCCCGATGGACGCGATCGTGGCGGCGGGGGAGTTGTCACCCTCCGAGTTCCTCGCTCTCGACCGGGAGCGGCTGCGCGGTCTGGTGCTCGAGCGCTGCGGTGCGACCTCGCACGTCGCGATCCTGGCCCGCGCGGCAGGCGTGCCGTGCGTCGCCGGCCTCCCGGAGCGGCGGCTCGCCACGGGCACCCAGGCTGTGATCGACGGCGACCGCGGCCTGGTCGTGACCCAACCCTCCCCTTCCGTCCGCGCCTTTTACCGGCGCGAGGCGGAGAGGCGAGAGACCAGGAGGGCGCGCCTGCGCGCGGTAGCCGCACGGCGGGGAGCGACCGCGGACGGCCGGCCGGTGACGGTCGCGGCCAACGCCTCGTCGGTCGAAGAGGTCCGCCTCGCGGTCGCGGAGGGCGCCGACGGCATCGGCCTCTTCCGCACCGAGTTCATGTTCCTCGGTCGGACGACTCCGCCGTCGGAGGAAGAGCAGACCGAACTGCTCGGCGAGGCGGTGCGCAGCGCGGCCGGGATGCCGGTGACGATCCGGACGCTCGACGCCGGCGCCGACAAGCCGCTTCCCTGCATACCGTTGCCGGCGGAGCCGAACCCTTCGCTGGGCAGGCGCGCGATCCGCATCTACGAGCAGTTCGACGAGCTGATCGGTGCCCACCTGCGGGCGATCCTGCGCGCGTCCGCCGCCGGTCCCGTGCGGGTGATGTTCCCGATGGTCGCCTCGGTTGAAGAGGCGCGCGCGATGCGCGTCCTCCTCGCCCGCGAGCAGGAGCGGCTGGCCGAGTGCGGCACGCCGTTCGATCCGAACGTCCGTCTCGGGGTGATGATCGAGGTGCCGTCCGCGGCGCTGCTCGTCGACCGACTCGCCGGCGAGGCGGCGTTCTTCAGCGTCGGCTCGAACGACCTCCTGCAGTACCTGTTCGCCGCCGACCGCGGCAACCCCGGCGTGGCCGGACTCTCCTCCCCGCTCCACCCGGCGTTCCTGCGCCTGCTCGCGCGCGTCGTCGGCGACGCGCACGCTTGCGGCGGCCGGCCGGTCGGAGTGTGCGGCGAAGCGGCCTCCGACCTCGGCGCCCTGCCGCTGCTCGTCGGACTCGGGCTCGAACACCTCAGCGTGGCCCCGGACCGCGTCGCCGAGATCAAGGGAGCCCTGGCGGATCTCGACGCCGGGGCGTGCGCAGAGGCGGCTCTCGCCACCCTCGATCTCGACGCGGCGAGCGACGTGGCCGCGGCGCTCGGCCGCGCCTCCCTGCGCGCCGCCGCCCCGCTCGCCTCGCCGGCGATCGTGAGGGCGCGCTCGGACAGTGCGTCCAGGGAAGCGGCGCTGCGCGAGCTCGTCGGACTGCTCGACGTCGACGGACGCGTGTCGGACGCCGACGCCGTCGAGGACGCCGTCTGGGCGCGCGAGGATATCGCCTCCACGGCGGTCGGACTGTCCATCGCGGTCCCGCACTGCGCCTCGCCGCACGTGCGCTCGGACTCGGTCGCCGCGCTGCGCTTCGTCCGCCCGGTCGACTGGGGCGCGGCGGACGGCGAGGCGGTGTCGCTCGCCGTCCTCATCGCGGTCCGCCCGGGGAGCGGGACCCGCCACTTGCGGTTGATCGCCGCGCTGTCGCGGCGGCTCATGGACGACGAGTGCCGGCAGCGCCTGCTCGGCGCCGTCGACGACCGCGAACTGGCCGCCGCGCTCGACGCGGCGCTCGAGGAAGGAGAACGGTGATGCGGCATCCCATCGTCATCGGAGCGCTCGCGGCCGTCGCCGCGCTGGCGGCGGCGCCGGCAGTCGGCGCGGACGCCGAGACCGAGCGCAGGCTGTATGTGATCGCCACGTCGCACCTCGACACGCAGTGGCGGTGGACGGTGCGCGACGCCATCGACGACTTCCTCCCCGCGACGCTGCGCGACAACTTCGCGATGTTCGAGAAGTACCCGGACTACGCGTTCAGCTTCGAGGGCGCGTTCCGCTACGCCCTGGCCAGGGAGTACTACCCGGCGGAGTACGAGCGACTCAAGGCGTACGTCGCCTCCGGCCGCTGGCGCGTGGCCGGGAGCTGGGTGGACGCGGTCGACCCGAACATCCCCTCCCCGGAGTCGCTGTTCCGCCACGCCCTCTACGGCAACGGCTTCTTCCGTCGCGAGTTCGGCGTCACCTCGCGCGACGTCTTCCTCCCCGACTGCTTCGGCTTCGGCCTCGCGCTCCCCTCGATCGCCGCGCACAGCGGTCTGGCGGCGTTCTCGACCCAGAAGCTGACCTGGGGCTCGTCGGTGCGCATCCCGTTCGACGTCGGGCTGTGGGAAGGCGTGGACGGCTCGACGCTGGTCGCCTCGATCAACCCGGGCGACTACAGCGCGGACCTCAAGGGGAACCTCACGCTCGACCCCGAGGTCTACGCGATGATCGATCGGCAGAGGGCGATGTCCGGCGTGCCTGCGGGAGTGCGCTACTTCGGCACCGGCGACGTGGGCGTCGCGCCGCTCGAGCCCTCGGTGGCGCTGCTGCAGGAGAGCGTGCGCGGACCGGGGCCGTTGCGCGTCGTCAGCGCGGCCCCCGACCAGCTCGCGCGCGACCTCGCGTCCGGCGACGTCCCCGGGCTCTCCGGGCTTCAGCGATACCGCGGCGAGTTCCTCCTCACTTCGCACGGCGCGGGCTGCTACACCTCGCAGGCGGCGATGAAGCGCTACAACCGGCTCAACCAGAGGCTCGCCGACGCCGCCGAGCGCGCCGCCGTCGCCGCCGCCTGGCTGGCCGGGCCGGCGTACCCGCGCGAGGCGCTGCGCGAGGCGTGGGTGCGCTTCCTCTGGCACCAGTTCCACGACGACCTGACCGGCACTAGCGTCCCCGAGGCGTACACGCTGTCGTGGAACGACGAGGTCGTCGCGGCCAACCAGTTCGCCGACGTCCTCGACGTCTCGGTCGCGGCGGTCGCCTCGGCTCTCGACACTCGGACTGACGGGCACGCGCTGGTCGTCTACAACCCGCTCGCGATCGAGCGCGAGGACGTGGTCGAAGCGGTCGTGCGCTTCCCGGACGGCGCCCCCCCGGGCGTGCGCGTCACCGGCCCGGATGGCCGGGTCGTGCCGGCCCAGCTCTCGGCGGCCGGAGTGGACCGGGCGACGGTGACGTTCGTCGCGCGGGTCGCCCCGGTGAGCTTCTCGGTGTTCGCCGTCGAACCGGTCAAGGTGCCGGCTCCGGCCGGCGAACTCGCGGTGGACCGGCGCACGCTGTCCAACGACCTCTACCGCGTCACCCTCGACGAGTCGGGTGACATCGTGTCGGTGTTCGACACGCGGATCGCGCGCGAACTCCTCGCCGCGCCGCTGCGCCTCCAGCTGTTCGGGGACGAGCCGCGCAGGTGGGCGGCGTGGGAGGTCGAGTACTCGGCGCTGTCGGCGCCGCCGCGCGAGAAAGTCGGCGGCCCGGCCGAGATCCGCGTCGTCGAGGACGGCCCGGCGCGCGTCGCCGTCGAGGTTGTCCGCCGCGCCGGCGGCTCGACGTTCACCCAGCGGATCCGACTCGCCGCGGGGACCGCCGGCGACCGCGTCGAGGTGCTCACCGACATCGACTGGCGCTCGGCCGGGACGCTGCTCAAGGCCGCCTTCCCGCTCGCCGCGGCGAACCCGCTCGCGGTCTACGACCTCGGCCTCGGCGTCGCCGAGCGCGGCTCCAATCGCCCCAACCTCTACGAGGTGCCCGCGCAGACCTGGGCCGACATCACGGACGCGTCCGGCGCGTTCGGCGTCGCGGTGCTCAACGACAGCCGTCACGGCTGGGACAAGCCGGACGGGCGCACGCTGCGGCTGACCCTCGTTCACACCCCTGCGGTGGTGAAGAGCTGGAGCTGGCTCGACGACCAGGCCTCCAACGATCTCGGCCGGCACCGCGTGCTGACGGCGCTCGCCGGCCACCGGGGCGACTGGCGCGAGGGCCGCGTGCCGGAGGCCGCCGATCGGCTCAATCGGCCGCTCCTCGCCTGGCAGGTCCCGTCTCACCCGGGCGCGCTCGGTCGCGCGTTCTCGCTGCTCCGCGTCGAGGGCGGCGAGGGAGGCGCGACGCCGATCGCGGTGCGCGCGGTCAAGTTCGCGGAGGAGTCCGACGAGGTGATCGTCCGGCTGTTCGAGACCTCGGGCCGGCCGGTGCAGGGGGCGACGCTGCGCTTCGCGCGTCCGGTCGCCGCTGTCCGCGAGGTCAACGCCGCCGAGGAGCCGCTCGAGGGGCTGGCGCGCGGCGGCGCGCTCCCCGGCGACGAGCGTCCGCCGCTGGCGCTGCGCGGCGGCGCCGTGGTGCTCGACTTCGAGCCGTTCCGTCCGCGCACCCTGGCGCTGCGCCTGGCGCCCGGGCCGCTGAGCCTGGAACCGAGCGTGGCGGTGCCTCTCGACCTGCCCTACGACCGGGACGGGATCAGTCGCGACGAGGACCGCCGCGACGGCGATTTCGACGGCGACGGCCACACGATCGCCGGCGAACTGCTCCCTGCGACGCTGACCAGCGGAGGCGTGCCGTTCCGCACCGGACCGCAGCAGCCGGGCCGCGCAAACGTGATGAGCTGCCGCGGGCAGTCCATCGAACTCCCACGCGGCTCCTTCGACCACTTGCTGCTTCTCGTATCGGCGGTCGGAGGCGATCGGCCGGCGACGTTCGTCGCCGGCGCCTCGGCCGTCACGAGGCTCGTGCCCGACTGGTCCGAGCCCGTCGGCCAGTGGAACAGCCGCATGGTCGGAGGCGCGTTCGTCGGAGCGCCGGACCGCATCGCGCCGGCCTACGCCAAGGCCGTCCCACTGGCCTTCGTCGGCACGCACCGGCATGGACCTCGAGGCGAGAATCAGGCTTATGTCTTCACCTACCTGTTCCGCATCGCGCTGCCGCTGCCGCCGGGCGCCACGACTGTGACGCTGCCCGACGACCCGGCGCTGCGCGTCCTCGCGGCCGCGGCTGTCCGCTTCGGCGACGCGGTCGCGTCCCCGGCCCAGAGCGTCCACGACCCGTCGGACGCGACGGTCGTGCACGTCCACGCCCCGCGCCGGCTGTTCCTCGAGTCGACATCGGTCGCGCTCACCTCGCCGAATCCGGGAGCCGTGATCCGCTACACGCTCGACGGGACCGACCCGGACGGAGGTTCGCGGGTGTACCGCGCGCCGATCGCCGTCGACCGCACCGCGACGCTCAAGGCGCGCGCCTTCGCTCCGGGGCTCGACGACCGGTTCGTCGCCTCGGCCTCGCTGACGCGCGCCACGCCACGGAGAGCCGCCCACGCGACTCCGGCAGGAATGGCGCCCGGCGTCTCGTGCCGCGTCTACGAGGGGGAGTGGCGTGACGTTCCGGACTTCACCGGCATGACCCCGGCGCGCACGGTCACGCTCGCCGCGCTCGGTCTTCCGCGCCCGCGGCCGGAGAAGCGCTTCGCCATGGTGTGCGACGGCCTGCTCTCCGTCCCGGCCACCGGCGTCTACACGCTCTCGCTGCGCTCCGAGGCGGGCAGCGAGCTGTGGCTGGGCGACGAGAGGGTGCTGGCCAAGACCAACATCGACTTCACCGACACCCGGGCCGACGTCGCCCTGGAAGCCGGCCTCCATCCGATCGAGGTGCGCTACGTGCAGCGCCGTTCGGTGATGGGGTTGGAGCTGCGCATGGACGGACCCGATCACGCCCTCGCGCCGGTGCCCGACACGCGCTACTTCCACCGGCCGTGAGTCGGGGCCGGGACGCAGCCGGGCGGCGCCGGCGGGTCCCGAGTATCCCTGAATCGTCCCGGCGTCGGCGATCCTGGTCGGTGTGAGCGTGACCACGTCGCGCGCCGAGCGTTTGTCGTCGTTGAGCACGAGGAGCACGACGCGCGCGCCGCGAACGCCCCGGTTCCCCGCGGCCCCGGTGCTAGACTGCAAATCAGGTCCTGGCAATGCGGTCTACGCCGTCGAGCGTCGGGCGCAGCGCCATGCGCGTCCGGGGAGGTTGTCGTGAAGAAGGACAATCTGGTCGAGAAGGTTCGGGAGTTCTCGAGGCCGTTTCGCGTCGCCGACGGCAAGAAGTTCCGCCTCTCGAAGTTCGATCCCGAAGACACGCTCGGACTCACCTCGGAGGACAAGCCGCGCGCCAGGGAGGCGTTGCGCCAGGGCATCGAGACGCTTGCCGCGCTGCAGGACACGCTGTACGCGCAGGACCGCTGGGCGGTGCTGCTGATCTTCCAGGCCATGGACGCCGCCGGCAAGGACAGCGCCATCAAGCACGTCATGTCCGGCGTCAACCCGCAGGGATGTCAGGTCTTTTCCTTCAAGGCGCCGACCGCCGAGGAACTCGACCACGACTTCCTGTGGCGCTGCACCTGCCGTCTGCCGGAACGCGGCAGGATCGGCATCTTCAACCGGTCCTACTACGAGGAGACGCTGGTCGTCCGAGTCCACCCGGAGTTCCTCGCCCGCCAGAAATTGCCTCCCTCGCTGGTCGGCAAGAAGATCTGGAAGCAGCGTTTCCAGGACATCCGCGCGTTCGAGCGCTACCTCGGTCGCAACGGCGTGCTGATCCGCAAGTTCTTCCTCCACGTCTCGCAGGGCGAGCAGAAGCGCCGCTTCATGGAACGGATCGACAACCCGGACAAGAACTGGAAGTTCTCCTCCGCGGACGTCGAGGAGCGCCGGCACTGGGGCGCCTACATGGAGGCGTACGAGGACACGATCCGCAACACCGCCACGCCGGACGCGCCCTGGTACGTCGTGCCGGCGGACAACAAGTGGTTCACCCGGCTGGTCGTCGCCGCGGCGGTGATCGACGCCCTCTCCTCGCTCGGCCTCGCCTACCCCGAGGTCGGCGACGCGCAGCGCGCGGAACTGGCGGCGGCGAAGCGGCGGCTGGCACGGATGCGCTGACGCCGCGCCTCCATTCGAGCGGCGCCGCGTCGGACTACGACGCGCCGCCCGGCCCGGTCAGGGTGATGATCTCCATCCGGTTGTTGGCGCCGGGGTTGAGCGCCGAAGGGCCCTCGATGAGCAGCGCGAGCTCGCCGCCGATCCCGCGGTCCGCCAGCCAGGACCGGGCGAAGGCGGTCCAGTCGCCGCACCCTTCCGGCAGGTGGACGGTCGCGACGCCGTACGAGAACTGCAACGCCTGACACGTCGCCTGGCTCGGGCTCACCGCGACGGCCCACACCGGCAGGCGGAAACGGGCGATGTTGCGCGCGGTCGCCCCGGACAGCGTCGGGACGAAGACCGCGACCGGCGCCGCCCTCTCGAACACCCGCGCCACCGAGAGCGCCACCAGGTCGACCTCCGATGGGTGCGCGTCGTTGCCGTGAGTGCGGAACACCTCGCGCCGGGCGGCGGCCGACCGGTGCGGCTCCGTCTCCGCGGCGATTCTCGCCAGCATCCCGACCGCCTCGACCGGGTACGCGCCGACCGCCGACTCGGCCGAGAGCATCACCGCGTCGGTGCCGTCGAGGATGGCGTTGGCGACGTCGGTCGCCTCGGCGCGGGTCGGTCGCCGCTGGCCGACCATCGACTCGAGCATCTGCGTGGCGGTGATCACCGGCGTGCCGAGGACGTTGGCGCGGCGGATGACCTCCTTCTGGACGACCGCGATGCGCTCGATGGGGATCTCCACACCGAGGTCGCCCCGCGCCACCATCACCCCGTCCGCGGCGCGGACGATCTCGTCGAGCCGATCGAGCGCGGCCGCGCGCTCGATCTTCGCGATCACGAAAGGCCGGGCGCCCGCCTCCGTCGCCGCCACGCGTACCGCCTCGAGGTCGGCCGCCGAGCCGACGAACGACTGGCTGACGGCGTCGATCTCCTGCGCCATCGCGAAGCGCAGGCACTCGCGGTCCCGCTCGGTGAACGCCGAAATCCCGAGGTCGATCCCCGGCAGGTTGAGGCCCTTCCGGGAGCGCAGCTCGCCGCCGGTCACGACCCGGCAACGCACGTCGTCGCCCGAGGTCGACTCGACCTCGAGCTGGATCAGACCGTCGTTGAGGAACAACGTGTCCCCCCGCCGCACGACCCGAGGCAGGCGGGGGAAGGTCACGGACGCGCCGCCGGCGTCGCCGACAACGTCGCGGGTGGTGAGCGTGAACGGTTCGCCGGCGACCAACAGGGCCGGTTCCGGCGCGACGCGGCCCACGCGCATCTTCGGTCCCGGCAGGTCCGCCATGATCGCCAGCCGCGTGCCGGCCGTGGCGGCCGCGGCCCGGAGGTCGGCGACGACCCGGGCGTGCTCCTCGAGCGCCCCGTGCGAGAAGTTGAGCCGGGCCACGTCCATGCCCGCTTCGATCAGGCCGCGCATCACCGCGGGCGACGAGGATGCCGGACCGATCGTGGCGACGATGCGTGTCTTGTGGCTCTTCATCACACCCCTCGACGAGCGCGGCACACCTGCCTTCGGGTCGGTCCGGCGCGAGATGGCCGATTCTATCAGCCGAACCGTCGCGCACCCCGCCGACGCGGCCGGTTGCGTGTACAGTTGGCGCATGACATTCGCCAAGCTGTGTGGTGTGTACGGCCTCACCCTCGGCGCCTTCCTGCTCCTCGACGGACTGTGGCTCGGCGTCGTGGCCCGCGGCGTGTACCGGCGCGAACTGGCCCACCTGCTCGCGCCGGAGATTCGCTGGGGGGCGGCTGTCGTCTTCTACTTCCTGTACGTCGCCGGGATCCTGGCCCTGGTCGTCCTGCCCCACCGCGACGCGTCGCTTGTCCGGACGGTGGCGCTGGGCGGCGTGCTCGGGTTGTGCGCCTACGCCGCCTACGACCTCACCAACCTCGCGACGATCGCCCGCTGGCCGGTGGCCGTCACCGTGGTCGACCTCGTCTGGGGCACGGTCCTCACCGCCGGCACCGCGGTCGCCGGACGGCTGGCCGCGCGCTGGCTCCTCTAGCGTCGCCCTCGCGGCGCGGGGCGCGCCGACCGGAGAGCAGGAATGCGGCGCCCCGTCCCCGCGCTTTCCGGGACATGAGGTGGTCTCGCTCACTCGGACCGGTCTTCGCGCTCGTGCTGGTTTCGAGCGCGTGTCAGCCGGGCACGGCCGGGCTGGCCGACGCCGGCACGCCGGCCGCGGCCCGCCGGGGAGCGGGTGACGGAGAGGAGCGCATGGCGGGCATCAGGGTGTCGAAGTCCGGGTACGACGTCACGCCGCTCCCCCGCGAGCGGGTGGAGGAACTCGCCAGGCGACTCGATCCCGAGGCGTATCGCATTACCCAGCGGGCGGGCACGGAGCCGCCCTTCTGCGGGACCCTGCTCGACAACAAGAAGGACGGCACCTACACCTGCGCGGTGTGTGGCCTGCCGCTGTTCTCCTCCGAGCACAAGTTCGACTCCGGTACCGGCTGGCCGAGCTTCTACCGCGAGTTCGACCCCGAGCACGTGACGCGCCGGCGCGACACCTCCCACGGCATGGTGCGCACGGAGATCGCCTGCGCCCGCTGCGACGCGCACCTCGGCCATGTCTTCGACGACGGGCCCCGCCCGACGCGCGAGCGCCACTGCCTCAACTCCGCCTCGCTGGTGTTCATCGAGAACGGCGCGGCCCTACCCCCCGCCAGCCGTCCGCTCAAACTCGAGACCGCGTACTTCGCGGGCGGGTGCTTCTGGGGGATCGAGCACTTCTTCGAACAGGGCCCGGGGGTGGTCGACGCCGAGAGCGGGTACATGCAGGGTCACGTCGAGAAGCCGACCTACAAGCAGGTCTGCAGCGGCACGACCGGCCACGCCGAGACGGTCAAGGTGGTGTTCGACCCGGGGCGTATCTCCTACCGCCGCCTGCTTCAGGCGTTCTTCGACATGCACGACCCCACCCAGCTCGACCGCCAGGGTCCCGACGTCGGCAGCCAGTACCGGTCGGGGATCTGGGCCGCGAGCGAGGAACAGCGGCGCGAAGCCGAGGCGTTCGTCCGCGAACTGGACGCGGCGAAGAAGTACCCGCGACCGCTCGTCACCAGGATCGAGGCGGCGAAGACGTTCTGGCCCGCCGAGAAGTACCACCAGGACTACGTCGCCACCGCCGGCGCGGCGTGCCACGTCACCAACCCCTGGTAGCGACGCCGGTGACCCCGACCCACGCGCCGGCGGGGCACGGGCGCCGTCCCGCTCGCATCGTGATCCTGGGCGGCGGGTTCGCCGGCGCCACCTGCGCGCGCGAGCTAGAACCCCTGGTCAGGCGGGGAGATGCCGAGGTCACGCTCATCAACCAGGGCAACTACTTCGTCTTCACACCGCTGCTCGTCGAGGCCGGAACCGGCGCACTGGAGCCTCGCCACGCTGTCGTGCCGCTCCGGGACTTCCTCTCCGCGGCCAGGCTGCGCAGCGCCGAGGCGCTGTCCGTGGACCGCGAGCGAAGGACCGTTCGCTACCGCGTCCTGGGAAGCGACGCCGACGACGAGATCGCCTACGACGAGCTGATCGTCGCCCTGGGCAGCGTCACCCGCCTGCCCGACGTTCCCGGCCTCGCCCGCTTCGGTTTCGCCATGAAGAGCCTGCCCGACGCCGTGGCGCTGCGCGACAGGGCCATCCAGTTGCTCGAACAGGCCGAGGCCACCCGCGACCCGGAGCGTCGTCGCGCCCTCCTGCACTTCGTCGTCGTCGGGGCGAACTTCTCGGGCGTCGAGGTCGCGGGCGAGTTCTCCGAGTTCCTCCGCGAGGCCGCCCGCGCGTACCGCAACCTGTCGCCCGCCGAGTGCCGCGTGTCGCTTCTCGAGGTGGCGCCGCGCATCCTCTCCGCGCTCGACCCCGACCTGGCCGGCTACGCACTCTCCAAGTTGCGCGCGCGCGGCATCGACGTCCGGCTCTCCGCCACCATCGCCGAAATCACGCGCGACCACGCCGTCCTCTCGAGCGGCGAGCGACTCGACACGCGCACGGTCATCTGGTGCGCCGGGATCGCGCCCAATCCTCTCGTTCCCCGTCTCGGGCTGCCGACGGACGCGCAGGGGTGGCTCCTGTGCGATCCGGACCTGCGCGTGCGCGGCTGCGCCGACGTCTGGGGGGTCGGGGACTGCGCGGTCAACCCCGACCCGTCCGGGCGCGCCTACCCGGCCACGGCGCAGCACGCCGTGCGGGAGGCTATCGCGCTGGCGGCCAATCTGCGCCGTGCCCTGCGCGGCGAGCCGACCCGCCCGTGCGCGATCCGCTCGCCCGGCGCGCTCGCCGCTCTCGGCTGCCGGACCGCCGTGGCGAAGATCTACGGCGTGAAGCTCTCGGGCTTCCCCGCCTGGTTCCTGTGGCGGACCGTGTACCTGCTCAAGATGCCGGGTTGGGCGCGCCGCATCCGCGTCGCCCTCGACTGGACGCTCGGCCTGTTCTTCCGCCGCCAGATCGTCCAGCTCGGCATTCACCGCCCGCCCACCGCCCAGTAACGCCACCTCACCAGCGTCTCCCGTCGGTCCGGAGCTCGTTCTGTCCGACTCTCCGGTCCACGGCCTTCTGACCACGGCAGACGTCGCCGCTTCCTCTCCCGGCCACCGTTCTCCCCTGTCCCCTTCCCCCCTTCTCCCTCATTTCCTTTCACAATTTGAAACACCTCCGGCACAAGGGAACATCGTCCATTCCCCCGGATGCCATCTCCACCACGCGCTTCTCGGACGCGTCGCGTTCAGGCACGCGCATTGCTCTCCCACTTCGCGCAGTCGGTCTCACCTGTGTTGCCGCCGTCTGGCGGCGCCCGGGAAACCGGAAAGGAGTGTCAAGCGGTGGAAGAAAGGCAGCGCACGCACGACACGTCGCACGGCGACGTCGTTCTTCGCAGTGCAGCACGAACGCGAGCCGCGAACGCGGCCGAAGGAGGATCCATGAGATTGCGCGTCATCATCCTGCTCCTGGTGCTCACCGCCGGGACCGCCCTCGGGCAGACGGCCACCGGCGTGATCACCGGCAAGGTCTCCGACAACCAGGGCGCGCTCCCCGGCGTGACCGTGACCGTCACATCGCCGTCGCTGCAGGGCTCCCGCGTCGAGGTGACGCAGGCGTCCGGCGACTACCTGTTCCGCGCCCTGCCGCCAGGGAACTACCTGGTCAAGTTCGAGCTCGCCGGCTACCAGCCGGTCGAGGCGAACATCAAGGTCTCGGTCGGCCAGACCACGCCGCTCGACGCCGAGCTGCCGCAGGCCACCCTGGCCGAGGAGATCGTCGTCACCGGCACGCGCGAGACGGTCTCGACGACCACCCAGGCGGCCGTAACCTACGACAAGGACGTGGTCGAGGCGCTGCCGCTCAACCGCACCCTGGTCAACATCGCCAACCTCTCGCCGGGCGTGACCAACAACGCGCCGCGCAACGCCATCACCATGTCCGGCGCGCGATCGAGCGAGAACCTGTTCCTGGTCAACGGCGTGGTGGTCAACGAGAACCTCCGCGGCCAGGCCCACGACCTGTACATCGAGGACGCGGTCGAGGAGACCACCACCTCGCTGTCGGGGATCTCCGCCGAGTACGGCCGCTTCTCCGGCGGCGTGATCGCGGCGATCACCAAGTCCGGCGGCAACGCCTTCCACGGCTCGTTCCGCGACAACGTCACCAACGACTCGTGGAACGGCGAGACGCCGCTCACGACCGGCCAGGAAGACGTCGTCAACAACACATTCGAAGCGACTCTCGGCGGCTACATTCTGCGCGACCGCCTGTGGTTCTTCGCCGCCGGCCGCTCGTTCGAACAGGACCAGCAGAACCCCTACTACAACAACGAGACGTTCACCAGCTCGCAGACCGACAAGCGATACGAGGGCAAGCTGACGTTCGCGCTCACCCCGTCGCACCGCTTCGTCGGCTCGTACATGGACCGCCTCACGGAGCAGTTGAACAGCTCCTTCCGGCCGAACCCGGCCGAGCCCTCGACGATCGACCCGAGCCGCGAGCTGCCCAACACGCTGTGGTCGCTGCACTACTCCGGGGCGGTCACGGACAACTTCTTCCTCGAGGGCCAGTACTCGAAGAAGGAGTACGCCTTCGTCGGCTCCGGCGGCGACGCGACGCCCGGCGACATCGCGAACGGCACCAACATCACCTACGCCTTCGAGGGTGTGGACGCGGGCAGTCCGGCGTTCTGCGGATCGTGCGGCGACGAGCGGCGCGACAACGAGAACATCCTGGTCAAGGGCTCCTACTTCCTGTCCACGGAGAAGACCGGCTCCCACGACATCGTCTTCGGCTACGACTCCTTCGACGACATGCGCTTCAACAACAACTACCAGTCGCCGTCGAACTGGCACATCTGGCTCTACGAGGCCGGCCCGACCTACGGCGAGGACGGGATCCTCTACCCGCAGATCAACGGCTACGTCGAGATGGACTTCTGGCCGATCTTCCAGGAGTCGCAGGGCAATCACTTCCAGACCAAGTCGGTCTTCCTCAACGACACCTGGCGGGTCAGCGACAGGTTCACGCTCTCGCTCGGCGTGCGCTACGACAAGAACGACGGCGAGAACTCGCTCGGCCAGGTCGTCGCCGATGACTCTCAGATCTCGCCGCGCCTCGCCGCGACCTGGGCGGTGAACGACTCCGTGCAGATCCACGGCGGCTACGGGCGCTACGTCGCGGCGGTCGCCAACGGCATCGCCGACCGATCCGGCGGCGGCACACCGTCGTGGTTCCCCTACCTGTACCAGGGCCCACCGATCAACGCGCAGTGCGACGCCGACGGGCAGAACTGCGTGTTCGTGCCGCAGTACACCACGCCCGAGACGATCGCCCTGATGTTCGACTGGTTCGAGTCTGTCGGCGGTCTGACCAACACCGACCTGTGGTACGACTCCCCGGCGATCCGCGGCGTCAACGAGGTGGTCCGCGATCTGAAGTCGCCGTACACCGACGAGTACACTCTCGGCTTCACCGCCCGCCTGGGCAACAAGGGGACGTTCCGCGCCGACCTCGTGCACCGCGAGTACGGCGACTTCTACATCGTCCAGCGTGATCTCAGCACCGGTACGGTGGATGCGTCCGTCGAGGCGGCGCCCGGCGTCGTGATCGAGCAGTCGTTCGACCTCGGCTACGTCGTCAACGACAACGAACTGCTCAGCCGCGAGTACGACGGCCTGCACACCCAGTTCACCTACCGCGCCAACAACTGGCTCAACCTCGGCGGCAACTACACCCTGAGCAAGACCCAGGGCAACTTCGACGGCGAAAACACCGGCTCCGGCCCGATCACCAGCGGCGCGAAGGTCTACCCCGAGTACCTGGACATGGACTGGTACGCTCCCGAGGGCGACCTTCTCATCGATCAGCGCCACAAGGTGCGCCTGTGGGCGTTGTTCACCCTCCTGAACACCTCGCACCACTCGCTCAACCTGACCTGGCAGGAGAACTACAACACCGGCACGCCGTACGGCGCCTTCATCACCAACGCGCGCGTCGGGGCGTACGTACAGAACCCCGGCTATCTGACGCCGCCGACCACCCAGACCTATTACTTCACGGCGCGCGACGCGTACCGGACCGACGACATCCACTCGACCAACCTGGCGCTCAACTACGCGTTCAAGTTCAACGCCGGCAGCACGCCGATCGAGCTCTTCCTCCAGCCCGAGGTGATCAACGTCTTCAACGAGCACGGCGTGTGGAACCCGAACACGACCGTCCGCCGCCTCGCCGCCTTCAACCCCTTCACGGACACGCCGACCGAGTGCCCGCAGGGTCAGGCCAGCTGCACCGGCTACAACTGGCAGAAGGGTCCGAGCTTCGGCCAGGCGGTCACGGCCAACGACTACCAGCAACCGATGACGTTCCGCTTCTCCGTCGGCTTCCGCTTCTAACCGTCCTTCTCCCCTCCTCACTCCGGGCCCCGGCGATCCTCGCCGGGGCCCGGCTCTTCCTGAGGGGAGAAGCGATATCGATTCGACAACCGTCGGAGAGGACTCGCGGCGTGGAACAACCGCACGTGGGCCTGTCGCACGGCGCTCGAGCGAAACGCAACGCACCGAGAGGTCCGCTGCCGGCTGCGCTGGGTCGAGGGGTGGGGGGCTTCACGGCGTGATCTGGCAGGATGAAGGCCGCGCCGGCTGCCGGGGTGTGGGGCGAGTGAGCGGCGCACGCGGGGAGAGGCGGGCGCCGTGCGGCTGCAGCCTGAGCGGCGTTCTGCTTCTGCGAAGCCTGGCTTTGTTTTGCCCGCGGGCCGATTCGCGCGTCCGGCACCCGCGGCCTCCGGAACGCATGGCCGCTTCGGCCCGCGGGCGGATCTTCCCCCCACCCACGCTTCCCCCTCCCGTCCACCACCCAGCCGCGTCGTTCGGTCCATGGTCCACAATGCACGTTCCTGCG
>JBFMCD010000011.1:0-24632 GCA_040754885.1 Acidobacteriota bacterium | reverse complement strand
CGCGAGGAAGCTCCTGCGCTACATCCGCCGTTACAACCAAACCCCGAAGCCCATCCGGTGGAGCTACTCCGATCCCAGCCGCCGGATCCCGTTCCTCGGTTCCACTTCAGCCGTTACAGGCCACTAGGGACGGTCGGCCCGCGAGCGAGCCGCGGCTCTGCCGGGGCGAGCGTGGGGGCACGGGGGGCCACGAGCGCCGGGTGGGCGGGTGGAGCGGCGCGGAGCCCCCCGCAACGGATAAGCGGGGGTGCGCCAGGGCCGACCACAGCCGCTCGGTCCGGGGGCATCAAAAGGCCGCGCTTCGCAGAAGCACTCAGCCGCTCAGGCTGCAGGCCCGCGTTGAAGAGAGAGACGTAGGCAGCTGAAGGCGCTCCAGGCGCGACGGGATCCTTCGGCCCTTCGGGCCTCAGGATGACAAGGGGACTGAATGTCATCCT
This sequence comes from Acidobacteriota bacterium, assembly GCA_040754885.1. Taxonomy (GTDB): domain Bacteria; phylum Acidobacteriota; class Thermoanaerobaculia; order Thermoanaerobaculales; family Thermoanaerobaculaceae; genus JBFMCD01. The sequence continues at coordinate 24,195 of JBFMCD010000011.1, read as the reverse complement.
GAGGGAGCCGCAACGCGGCGACCGAAGGATCTCCTGGCGTTCGAGGGTGGGGCTGCTCATGTTCACGGTGCTCCAGGCGCGACGGGATGCTCCGGCCCTTCGGGCCTGGGGATGCCACAGGATCCGGAGGGCCGAGACCCGGCGGTCAGGGCTTGGGGAAGTGCTCCACCTTCACCGACAGGTGCCCTGCGATCTGGTCGACCTCGCGGGTCAGCGCGCGGCCGATGACCACCCGCTGGATCTGGTTGGTGCCCTCGTAGATCTGGGTGATCTTGGCGTCGCGCATGTACTTCTCGATCGGGTAGTCGCGGCAGTAGCCGTAGCCGCCGAACATCTGCACCGCGTCGGTGGTGACGCGCATCGCGGTGTCGGTGGCGAACACCTTGCACATCGCCGCAAGCTTGGACGGGTTGGGGACGCCGGCGTCGATGGCGCGCGCCGCGGTGTGCACCATCTGCCGCGCCGCCTCGATCTGGATGGCCATGTCGGCGAGGGCGAACTGGGTGGACTGGAACGACATCACCGACTGGCCGAACTGCTGGCGCTCGGAGGTGTAGCGCACCGCCCACTCGAACGCGCCCTGGGCCAGGCCGACCGCCTGCGAGGCGACGCCGGGGCGCGCGCGGTCGAGGGTCATCATGGCGTTGGCGAAGCCGGTGCCCTCCTTGCCTCCCATCAGAGCGGAGGCGGGGACGCGGCAGTCGCGGAAGTGCAGTTCGTGGACCGGCACGCAGCGGATCCCCATGGTGTCCTCGCGCTTACCGATCTCGAAGCCGGGGGTGCCCTTCTCGACGATGAACGCCGAGGCGCCGCGGGTGCCGCGCTCGGGGTTGGTCGAGGCGTAGACGGTGTAGATCGAGGCGGCGCCGCCGTTGGTGTTCCACTTCTTCTCGCCGTTGATCACGTACGAATCGCCGTCCTTGACCGCCCTGGCGATGAGCGAGCCGGCGTCGGAGCCTGACCACTTCTCGGAGAGGCCGAAGGCGATCAGCCGCGTGCCGGTGGTGATGTCGGGCAGGTAGGCGCGCTTCTGCTCCTCGGTGCCGCCGAGGATGATCGGGAAGGAGCCGAGGGCGTTGACCGCGTAGGCCACGCCGACGCCGCCGCAGGCGCGCGACAGCTCCTCGACGACGACGCACATGTCGAGGACGCCGGCGCCCTGCCCGCCGTACTCCTTGGGCACCCAGATGCCCATCAGGTTGTACTCCTGGAGCGCCTTGATCACGCTCCACGGGTACTCGCCGGTGCGGTCCAGTTCGGCCGCGACCGGGCGGACGAACTTCTCGGCGACCTCGCGGGCGCGGGCCTGGTACTCCTGGGTCTGCTTGGGCAACAGTTCCTTCATGGCGTCCTCCCCCTGTGAGACGGCGAGAGTGTAGCAGCCGGTAGTGCGACGGATGGAGCGGGGGGGGCGGAAAGGCGTGGACCGTGGGCCGTGATCCGTGGGCCGAGATACGCGTCGGAGTTGGTATGTCCGGACCACCACCCACGGTCCACGGCCCACGCCTTTGCTCGTCCACGGGATCGCACGCCGCTGCTGCAGCGCGATGAGAGAATGTCTCCGTGTTTTCGACGCGCGTGCCCGAGGATCTCTCCCCCAACCGCCTGGCGCGGGCGCGGGCGAGCGCCGCGGTGCGCCACGACCTGACCGTCAGCAACCCAACCGCGGTCGAACTGCCGTACCCGGAAGGGCTGCTCGACGCGCTGGCCGACCCCGCAGGGCTGGCGTACCGCCCCGACCCGCGCGGGCTGCTCTCGGCGCGCGAGGCGGTGGCCAGCGAGTTGAGGCGGCACGGCGCCGTCGTGGACCCGGAGCGGATCGTCCTCACCGCCTCGACCAGCGAGGCGTACGCGTTCCTCTTCAAGGTGCTGTGCGACCCCGGGCAAGCGGTGCTGGTGCCGGTCCCGTCGTACCCGCTGCTCGAGCACCTGGCGCGGGTCGAGGGCGTGGAGGCGGTGCCGTACCGGCTCGACGCCGAGCACGGCTGGCGCCTGGACGTGGAGGAGATCGCGGCGGCGCCGGAGTCGGTCCGCGCGGCGGTGGTGGTCCACCCGAACAACCCGACCGGCTCGCATGTCCACCCGGAGGACGCGACGGCGCTCGCCGTGCTGTGCGCCCGGCGCGGCTGGGCGCTGATCGCCGACGAGGTGTTCCTCGACTTCCCGCTCGACGGCGGGCCGGGGGCGGGGCGCTCGTTCGCCGCCCGCGGCGACTGTCTGACGTTCGCCCTCGGCGGATTGTCGAAGAGCGTCGGGTTGCCGCAGGCGAAGCTGTCGTGGATCGCCGTGTCCGGCCCGGACCAGGCGGCGGCCCCGGTTCTGGAGCGGCTGGAGTTCGTCGCCGACACGTTCCTCTCCGTCGCCACCGCGGTGCAGCTCGCCGCCCCGCGCCTGCTGCGCGAGGGGGAGGCGGTGCGCGAGGCGATCCGGGGACGGTGCCGGGGCAACCTCGCCGCGCTGTGCGCGCTGGCGGCGCAGTTGCCCGCGGTCGAGGCGCTGCCGGTCGGCGGCGGGTGGAGCGCGGTGGTGCGCGTCCCGGCGGTGGTCGGCGAGGAGGAGCTGGCGCTCGGACTGTTGCGCGAGGACGGCGTGGCGGTCCAGCCCGGGTACTTCTTCGACTTCGCGCGCGACGGCTACCTCGTGGTCAGCCTGCTCGCACCGCCCGAGGAGTTCCGTTCCGGGGTCGAGCGGGTGCTCGCCCGGGTGCGCCGGCACATCGCCGGTTGATCAGCGGCGCACCTGCGCGGCGAGGATGGTCAGGTCGTCGTGCGGCGCCGCCCCGCCGAGGTAGCCGTCCACGGAGATCGCCACCGCGGCGACGAGCTGGCGCACATCCGCGCCGTCGGTGAAGCACCGCTCGAGCCGGTCGAGGCCGAAGTCGTCGAGGTCGGCCTCGGCGCCGGCCTCGAGCACGCCGTCGGTGCACAGCAGCAGCACGTCGCCGGGCTCCAGAGCGCACGAACCGGCCTCGTAACGCATTCCCGGGAGCAGGCCGAGCGGCGGCCCGGTGGCGCCCAGGCGCCGGATCGAACCCTCGTGGCGAAGGAGGATCGGCGGGTGGCCGGCGTTGACCCAGGTGAGGGTGCGCGCGGCGGGGTTCCACTCCGCGACCGCCACGGTGGCGTACTTGCGGCCGCGGGTCAGGCGGTGGAGCAGCTCGTTGCCCTCGGTCATCACCACCTCGAGCGGGCGCGCGTCCGCCTTGCGGCTCCACAGGTACGACTGGACGTTGGAGGCGATCAACCCGGCGGAGATCCCCTTGCCCGAGATGTCGGCCATCACCAGCCAGACGGTGCCGCGCTCGGTGGGGATGAGGTCGTAGTAGTCGCCCCCGACTTCCCGCGACGGGCGGAAGTGGGCGACGATGTCCAGCTCCGGCGCCTCCGAGAAGTCGGTCGGCAGCAGGGTGCGCTGGATCTCGGCGGCCAGGCGCACCTCCTCGCGCAGGCGTTCGCGCTCGACGATCTCGCCGTGCATGCGCGCGGTGGACAGGGCGATGGCGAACGTCACCCCCAGTTCGGCGAGGAACTCGACGTCGGCGGCGGAGAATCCCCGGCCGCGGTGGTTGAGGAGCTGGAGCACGGCGACCAGCTCGCCCTCCCGGTCGCGCACCGGGACGGTGAGCAGCGAGCGGGTGCGGAAGCCCGTCGCGGCGTCGACGCGGCGGTCGAAGCGGGGGTCGGCGTACGGGTCGGCGATGACGATCGCCTCGCCGTTCGCCGCCACGGCGCCGACGATGCCGTCGCCGATCGCCACTTCGAGGTGCGCGCTGGCGACGCCCTGGGCGACCAGCGAGGTGAGCACGCCGCGCGTCCGGTCGACCAGGAACAGGCTGCCGCGCTCCGCCCGTATCAGCTTGGTGGCGATGGAGATGACGTAGTCGGCGACGGCCTTGAGGTCGAGCGTCGCGTTGACCAGTTGGCTCGCCTCGACGACGGCTTCCAGCCGCCGCACCCTCGACCGGCTGGCCTTCGCGCGCCCGTTGGTTGTCGACCCGCTCATCGACGCTCCCCCGACCCGCCGGGGCCCGGGATCGGGCCGTTGGTGCGTCGGGATGGCGGGACGGCGCCCCATTCTAAGCCGTTCGTGGCGGGAATACGGGTGCTGCGCGGCGGCGTTGCCGGTCGGTAGCAGTGGGGAGTAGCCACCCGCGAGGGGTGGGCGGTCGTCACCACGGAGCGATGCTCCCGGCCGCCCCGGGGCGCCAGGCGCCCCCGGCGAGACCACCGAGGCGGTTCGCCCGTGGTCGCGCCCCCGCTGCGATCCTGGGTACGAGAGGAGAATGGTGCGATGACGTGGGAAGTCCTCTGGCCCTGGCTCGCCTTCAACGGTTTCGTCCTCGCCATGCTGGCGCTCGACCTCGGCGTGTTCCACCGCACGGCGCACGCGGTGTCGCTCAAGGAGGCGGGGATCTGGAGCGCCGTGTGGATCGCCCTGGCGCTCGTCTTCAACGCCGGCATCTACCTGTGGAAGGGGCAGGAGCCGGCGCTGCAATTCCTCGCCGGCTACCTGATCGAGAAGTCGCTGTCCGTGGACAACATCTTCGTCTTCGTCCTCATCTTCGGCTTCTTCGCGGTGCCCGCCCCCTACCAGCACCGGGTGCTGTTCTGGGGCATCATCGGGGCGCTACTCATGCGCGGCGCGTTCATCGCCGCGGGCGCGGCGCTGCTCGCGAAGTTCCACTGGATCATCTACGTGTTCGGCGCGTTCCTCGTCGTGACCGGGATCAAGATGGCGCTGGTGCGCTCGGACGGGATCCACCCGGAGAAGAACCCGCTGGTGCGCCTGGCGAGGAAGCTGATCCCGGTCACCGGCGAGTACCACGGCCAGAACTTCGTCGTGCGCAAGGACGGGCGCTGGTGGGCGACGCCGTTGCTGCTCGTCCTGCTGGTGGTCGAGAGCACCGACCTGGTGTTCGCCGTGGACTCGATCCCGGCGATCTTCGCGATCACCTCCGACCCGTTCATCGTCTACACCTCCAACGTCTTCGCCATCCTCGGCCTGCGCTCGCTGTACTTCCTGCTCGGCGGAGTGGTGGAGAAGTTCCACTACCTGAAGCTCGGACTGTCCGTCGTGCTGGCGTTCGTCGGCGTGAAGATGCTCCTCACCGACGTCGCCAAGGTTCCGATCGGCGTCTCGCTCGGCGTCATCGCCGCGGTCATCGGCGTGTCGATCGTCGTCTCGATCGCGCGCAACCGCCGGCTCGCGGCGGCGAACGGCGCCTGAAGCGGTCTTTCGGAGAGATGCCATGAACTGGTCCGCGACGATCGCCCGGGTGTCCGGGATCGACATCAAGCTGCACGTCACCTTCCCGCTCGTTCTCCTGCTCGGAGCGCTGCAGTGGGGGAGCGCGCACGGGCCGACCGGGGCCGCGTTCGGCGCGCTGCTCATGGCGCTGCTCTTCCTCTGCGTCACGCTCCACGAACTGGGTCACTCGCTGGTCGCCCAGGCGTTCCGCATCCCGGTGCGGGAGATCGTCCTGCTCCCGCTCGGCGGCGTCGCCCTGCTCGGCCGCATGCCCGAGAAGCCGCGCCAGGAGCTGCTCATCGCCGCGGCCGGGCCGGCGGTCAACGTCGTTCTGGCGGCGGCGATCTACCTGGTCACCGGCGCGACGATCGGCTGGGAGGGGCTGGACGGCAAGGGGCTCGTCGCCGGCACGCGCGCCGAGCCATCGCTCGGCACCCTGCTCGTCTGGCTGATGGAGGCCAACATCTCGCTGGTGCTGTTCAACCTGATCCCGGCGTTCCCGCTCGACGGCGGACGGATGCTGCGCGCCGGGCTGGCCATGGTCACCGACTACCAGCGGGCGACGCGGATCGCGGCCGGCACCGGCCAACTGCTCGCCGTCGGCCTGGGCGTCCTCGGCGTGGTCGGCGGCAACTTCCTGCTCGTCCTGGTCGCCGTGTTCGTCTTCTTCGGCGCCGGGATGGAGAGCTTCCAGACCGCGTCGCGCACCGTGCTCACCACCCTTCGGGTCGGGGACGCGTACAACAAGCACGCCCTCACCCTCGCCCCGGACGACCGCGTCAGCCGGGTCGTCGACTACCTGCTGACCAGCTACCAGCCGGACTTCGGCGTGGTCCACGCCGGCCGCCTGCTCGGCGTCGTGACGCGCGAGGACGTCCTCAAGGCGCTCGCCGCGCACGAGGAGGACCCGTACGTGACGGGGATCATGCGCCGGGAGGTGGATCGGGTGGATCCCGGGGCCGGGCTCGACGAGGTCCATCAGCTGATGAGCGAGAAGTCGACCCGCCTGGTCGCGGTCCACGATCGGGAGCGCTTCCTCGGGCTGGTCAGCGCGGAGGACATCGCCGAGGCACTGGCGGTGGCGGCGGTGCTGCAGCGCCGGCGCCGCCTGCGCCCGGCGCTCGCCGGTTAGGCGAACCAACGGGCCGCGTTCGCGTACCACCAGGGGGCGCCGCGGGATTGCGCCGCGGCCCCCCTGCGCGCGACACTGCGCGCCCGGAGGCCGCCATGAGCCACGAACTCGATCCCCGCTGGAACCGCCGTGAACTGCTCGCCGCCGGGACGGTGCTCGCCGGCGGACTCGTGGTCGGGACGCCGCGCGCCGGCGCCGACACCGAGGTCGAGACCAACATCGCCGACTTCATGAAGGTGCCCAGGGGGCCGCACGCCATCCCCGGGCCGTTCCCCGGCAAGGTGGTGCGGGTCGTCGACCCGCGCGCGCTGCGCGATGAGAAGGTGGACGGCAAGGTGGTCGGCGAGATGTTCGAGAAGGGGATCACCAAACTGACCGGCCGGAACATGCGCGAGTCGTTCAAGCTGTTCTTCACCCCGGACGACGTGGTCGGCCTCAAGGTCAACCCGGTCGGCGCGCCGCTCATCCACACCAAGCCGGAGCTGGTCGACGCGGCGATCCGCTGGCTGGTCGACGGTGGGCTGCCGAAGAAGAACATCGTCATCTGGGATCGCTTCGACGGGATGCTCAAGGACGCCGGCTACACCGCCGAGCGCTTCCCAGGCGTGCGCATCGAGGGGCTGCAGACGATGGACGAGACCGGGTCGAGCTGGCGCACGGCGGACGGGCGGCACGTCTCCGAGGACCGCTTCGACCGCGACGCCTTCTACTTCGCCAAGGGGGTCGTGGGCAAGGGCGTGCGCGGCTACAAGGACGACGAGTTCTACCTCAACCAGCACGTCTTCGCCGGCGAGCACTCGTACTTCGGCACGCTGGTCACCCGCGGCCTGACCAAGATCGTCAACCTGGCCGCGTTCAAGAACACCGGCAACGGCATCTCGATGGCGACCAAGAACCTCGGTTACGCGGCGGTGTGCAACACCGGCCGCCTGCACCAGCCGGTGTTCTTCCGCGTGTGCACGGAGGTGGTGGCCGCGCCGTGGGTGCGCGACAAGCTGGTGCTCAACGTCACCGACGGCCTGCGCGGCCAGTACGACGGCGGTCCGGACAAGAACGAGAAGTTCGTCTGGCCGCTGTCCACGCTGTTCTTCGCCACCGACCCGTTCGCCGCCGACATGGTGTGCCACCGCCTGGTCGTCGAGAAGCGCAAGGAGATGGGCGTCACGGTCAACGAGCACCCGCGCTTCACCGAGTACCTGCACTACGCCGAGAAGCTCGGCCTGGGAATCGCCGACCCGGCGAAGCTGAAGCTGCACACGGTGCGGGCGTGACGCCGTTGCTCGCCGCGGCGCTGCTGTTCGCCGCGGCCGGCTCCGGCGACCTCGCGCTGCTCCCCCCCGACGGCGCCGCGGGCGGCTTCCGCCGCGCCGAGGCGACCCAGGTGTTCCCTGGCGCGGAGCTGTACGGCCACATCGACGGCGGCGCGGAGATCTTCTTCGAGTTCGGTTTCGAGCGGGTCACGGTGCAGCGCTACCGGCGCGGCGAGGACGAGGTGACGCTCGAACTGTACCGGATGAGCGACCCGCTCGCCGCGCTCGGCGTCTACCTCGGGAAGTGCGGCAGGGAGACGCCGGCGGCCGGGCTCGACGCGCGCCACACGGCGGGACGCCACCAGCTGATGATGGTGCGCGGCGACTTCCTGGTCATCGCGAGCAACGAGACCGGCCGCGAGACGGTCGCTCCGGCGCTTGTCGGGATGGCCCACGACCTCGTCGCGCGCATCCCCGCCGCGCCGCTTCCCGACGTGTTCGCCGCGCTGCTGCCGGAGCGCCGCGTGGCCGGATCGGAGCGCCTGATCCGCGGGCCGCTCGCCCTCGGCGCGTTCATCACGCTGGGCGACGGCGACCCGCTCCAGCTCGGCGGCCGGATCACCGCCGCGTCGGCGGAGGTCGAGGACGCGAAGGGGCGCCGCACCGTGATCGTGGCGCCGTACCCGGACGAGGCGACGGCCGCGGCGGCGGCGACGTCGCTGCGCGCGGGTCTCGACCCGGCGATCGCGGTGCTGCGCGAGGAGGCGGAGGGCTTCGTCTTCCGCGACTACTCGGGGCGTTTCGGACGCGTGGCGCGGGCGGGGTCGCGCATCACGGTCGAGGTCGGCCTGACCGACGCGCCGTAGTCAGTTCCTCGCGGGCAGGCGCTCGAGCAGGGCGCGGAACGCCGGCTCATTGCGCAGGCGGCGCAGGTCGTCGTCGGCGAGCATGAACTCCCGGTTGGCGAACCCGGCCGCCACGGCCCGCTCCAGGGCCGCCAGCGCCTCGGACGTGCGGCCCAGGCGCGCCCAGCCGCAGGCGATGTTGTACGAGGCGAGACGGTCGGCGGGGCGCAGCGCGTCGGCCACCTCCAGCGCCTTCTCGGACTGCCGGGGCTCGCCGGCGTCGAGCGCCTGGAGGGCGAAGCGGGCGAGGTTGTCGGGGACGTTGCGCACCGTGTGCGCCGCGCGCCCGGCCAGCGGACCGCCCCCTGCGGCGAGCGCGACCACCTCGTCCCAGGCGCGCCGGAAGGCCCCCGTGTCGTTGATGTCTTCGAGCGCAGCCAGGGCGTTCTCGAAGGCGACCTCGCGCGCGGTCGCCTCGCCGAGCTCCGGGTGCGCGGAGATGGTCTGCACTGCGTCCGCTGCGGCCCGCGACCCCTCGACGTCGGGGAAGACCGACGCGAGCTGGCGGTAGGTCCACGCCGCCCAGATGCGCGAACCCGGCGCCTCGAGCGCGCGCGCCCGTTCGAGCCGCGCCGCGACCCACGCCCGCTCGAGCGCCTCGTCGCGCTGCGCGAGGCCCTTCCTGCCCGCCTCGATGCGCAGGAATTCGACCGCCTCGGCCATCCGCTCCTGCGGAGGCCAGGCGTGGCCGCCCTCGAACACCTCGATCCACGACCGCACCTCGCGCTCGCCGAGGAGCCTGGCGGCGCTCTTGAACTCCGACAGCGCCAGGTCGTCGCGGCCGACCAACCCGTAGAAGGCGAGGTGCGTTCTCTTCGGGAACTCCTCTACCTGGGTGAAGAAGGCGCCGCAGGGGATGACGCCGAGGAACTCGTCGTCCCGGTCGAGGGCCATGCGCAGCGCCGCGCGCGCGCCGCCGGAGAAACCGGTGGCCACGGCCCGCTTCGGTTCGATGGCGAAGCGCTCGTGGAGGTCCTTCCACATCGCCTTCTGCGCCGCCAGGATCGGCTCCCACGGGCCGTTGCGGCTCTCGTTCGATCCGGCGACGATGACGCCGAGGCGCTCCGCGACCGGCTGGAGCAGGCGCACCGGAACGACGCCGCGCGCCGCCGGGTCGAAGGCGACGATCACCGGCCAGCGTCGCTCGGCGGTGTAGGACGAGGGCAGGTAGAGGGCGTAGTCGCAGCGCCGGCGGCCGGCGCACGCGACATGCTCGATCACCTGACCGCGGGGCAACTCCTCCGCGGCGGCGGCGAGCGCCACGACACAACCGAGCACGACTGAGCACACCTTGAGGCTCATGGCACGCGACCCCTGGGGGGATACGTCGAGGGACGCCGCGCGGTTGCCGGTCAGCGCGAGGCTTCGGGCTCGCCGCCGCCGGCGACCACCACGCGCCGGCCTCCGGTCATGGGGTCTACCTCGACCAGCGCACCGGACGCGGTGCGGCAGGCCCTCGACGCGAAACTGCCCGGGACCGGCGCGACATTGAGCGCCGACCAGCCCCACCATCCGCGGGTCCCCTCCGGCGACATCCGTTCGCCGACGAGGCGACGCGAACCGTCGGTGAGATCGACCAGTTCGGTGCGCGTGCTGGAGGACTCCCGCGTCTCACCCGCCGATACTCCAACGAGGAGCGACCCCGGAGTCGGTTGCCCGCCGAGCGTCGCCCCTCTCGCCCGACCGAGTGACACCTCTCTCAGGAGTTCGCCTTCCGCCCCGAAGATGCGCAGCGAGCCCTCGCCCTGACGCGTCTGGGCCGTGGCGACGCCCCCGTTGGCGAGGAACATGCCCGTGGCGTGTTCCTTCGGACCCTCGGCGCCCAGACCGAAGAGCCGAGCGCCGGAACGGGCGTCGAGCACGACCAACTCAGTGCCGGCGTCGGAGCGGGAATGCCACAGCAGGCGTTCGCCCTTGGCGTCGGCATCGGCGAACATCAGGTCGAAGCGCCATGCGCCGCTGATCCTCCCGGCACTGTCAGCGCTCCGGGAGTCGACATCGAACTCGTCGATGACGACATCGCCGGCATTGCCGTCAGGCACGGCAGGGACGAAACGGTAGGTACGCACGACCCCTTCCGAGACGAACATCAGCCGGACGACGCCCGAGGTGTCGGCCAGTCGGGTCGAGCCAAGGAGCCGGCCGCCGGACGCCTGCCACACGGAGAGAGTCCCCGTGCTGAACGTCGCGATCCGCGAGCCCGAAGGCGATGCGACCAGCCGCACCCAGGCAGTCGGCAGGGCAATCGACGTGGGGCGAAGCGTGGGTCTTTCGGGCCCGACACGACCGAGGAAGATCTCGGTCAGCTCCGTCTTGCGTCCCGCGTTTTGGGAGCGCGCCACGAGGATCTGGCCGTCGGCGGAATAGGTGGCGAGAATCCTGGCCCCTCCGGGGCCGACGCGCACGAAGCGTCCGGTCTCGGTGTCGAGAAGGAAGAAAGCGTGGTAGTCGCCGCGGTGGCGGGCAGGCCCGCCGACCAGGGCCGCGCCGCCGCTCGGGGCGATCATGACTTCCTGGGTCGCCGTCAGGTGCGCCGGTGTGACGTCGACGACCCACCTGCAGAAGGCCACTGCCAGAGTGGCGGCCGGCAACAGCACGCCCCACAGCACCAGTGACAGGACGCGGTGACTGCGACGGGAGTCGGTCCGGCCGACGCACACCTGGGTTGCGCCTGCGAGGTGGACCGAGAGGAAGACGATCGCAACGAGCGCCACAACCAGGCAGCGAAACGGCGTGAGCGCGGCCTCCGCCACGAGCGTGCCGACCGCGTACCACACAGCAAGCACGGTCACCGCCAGCGCCGCGACATCAGCCGCGATCCACGGCGAGCGCGAGCGCACGGCGATCCCGGCCGCGTGGGCCGCCGCCAGGAGGAGAGCGCCGCCGGCCAGGACGGCAGCCGCGCCCTTGGCGGAGCCCAGCACCGAGAGGACGTCACCGGGCCATCCCGCGATCACCGCGGGCAGCAGGACCAGCACTGGCGGAAGCGCGAAGAGCAGCACGCCGGCGATCGTCTTCCCGCCCCAGATGGCCGGACCCGACAGGGGCCTGGAAAAGTAGAAACCGATGCGGCGCTCGGCGAGGTCGCGGCCGATCATCGTCGCCCCGTGGACGATGGCCGCTCCCAGCGCGAAGGCAATCGCGAGTGTGAGCGCGACAACCGCTCGGGCTTCGGCGCCGTCCGCCACGCCCACCCAGGGTGCGAGCGCGGCCAGGAACGGTAGCGGGGAGGCGGCCAGCGCCGCCACGAAGACGTTGCGCCGCTCGACGAGTTCGCGGCGCGCGACCAGCAGTGCGCCTCTCATCGCGGCACCTCCGGATTCCCGGCCACGGCGACGAAGATCTCCTCGAGCGAGAGCGGCGACGCCTCCGCACCTGGGAGACCGGCGAGGGCGGCCTCGTCGAAGCGGGCGACCACGGCCTCGGTTCCCCATGGGCGGCGCGTGACGGAGACCGGCTCGAGGGACTGCGGCACCTCGTGCTCGCCCTCCATGCGAATCCGGCGGAAGCGCGCCTTGAGCTCCTCGATGCCGAGGTCGAGGACCAACCTGCCTTCGCGGAGGATGCCGACGCGGTCGGCGATCCCCTCGATCCCCGCGATGTCGTGGGTGGTGACGAAGACGGTCGTGCCGCGGTCGGCCAGCTCGCCGACCAGCTCCTCGTACAGTTCGCGGCGCGCCACCACGTCGAGGCCGAGCGTCGGGTCGTCGAGGACGAGCAATTCCGGCGCCGAGCCGAGTGCGAGAGCGAGCATGACCTGTCCCTTCTGTCCCTTCGACAGGCGACCGAACGGGACGTCGAGCGGGACGCCGAAGCGACCCATACGGTCCGCTGCGTCGCCGTTCTTCCAGCCCGGGTAGAGCGGCGAACTGAACGCGAGCAGTTGGCGGGAGGTCATCGCCGGAGGTGCGTCGGGCTCCTCGGGGACCACCCCGACCCTCGTCATGAGTCTGCTGCGCCTGCGCCAGACGTCGTCGCCGAACAGGCGCACGACACCATGCTCGGGCTTGCGGTGGCCGAGAACGCAGCGCACCAGCGAACTCTTGCCGGCGCCGTTGCGACCGAGCAGGGCGTAGACGGTGCCCCGAGGCACCGACAGCGAGACGCCGTCGACCGCGTTGCGGCGGCCGTAGCGGACGGACAGGGTCTCCACGGCGAGGACCGGCTCGACGGCGACGTTCACGGACGCCCTCCCTTCCGCTCCGCATCCAACCGATGCCACGCCGCGCGCAACGCCTCGTCGGCGTCGCCGCGCGACGCGCCGAGCGTGCGTGCCACCGCCGCGTAGCGGGACGCGGCGTCGCCGAGCTCCTTCAGCCGGTGCTCCCGGTCGAGAACCGGCGGCGCAAGGGCGACGAACGTCCCTTCGCCTCGACGCACTTCCAGCACGCCGGATTCCACCAGGCGTTGGTACCCCTTGGCGACGGTCGCCGGGTTGACGCGTAGCTCGCGCGCCATCTCGCGCACGGACGGGAGGGGCGCACCCGCGGTCAACGCACCGCACGCGACCAGCCGGCGCACACCCGCCTCGATCTGCGCCCAGATCGGCGTGGCGTCGGTTGGATCAACGTGCAACGCGTGGCTCATCCTGCCCGTCCCCCACCTCGATCGTCGAGGTGTATTACTGCTGTAATACACTAGGTCACAGGAGATGGGCTGTCAAGGGGGCGGTGCGCGCCTCTGCTACCCTTTCGCGACTCGCGGGAGGGCTCATGCAAGCCGTCGAGGCGCTGCTCGGTCGGGTCAGCGATCTGGTCTGGGGCGTGCCGCTGCTCGCGCTGCTGTTCGGCACCCACCTGTTCCTCACCTTCCGGCTCGGTTTCGTCCAGCGCCACCTCGGGAAGGCGATCCGCCTGTCGTTCAGCCGGAGGCACGAGGGCGAGGGGGACGTCAGCCACTTCGGCGCGCTGACCACGGCGCTGGCCGCGACGATCGGCACCGGGAACATCGTCGGGGTGGCCACGGCGGTCGCCGCGGGCGGGCCCGGCGCGGTGCTGTGGATGTGGCTGACCGGCGTGTTCGGCATCGCCACCAAGTACGCCGAGGCGCTGCTGTCCGTGAAGTACCGCGTGACGAACTCCAAGGGGATGATGGCCGGGGGCCCGATGTACGTGCTCGAGCGCGGCCTCGGCGCCCGCTGGCTCGGGCTGATCTTCGCCGGCCTGACCGCGGTGGCGGCGTTCGGCATCGGCTGCATGGTGCAGGCCAACTCCATCTCGGAGATGGCCGAGCACACGTTCGGCGTGAGCCCGTGGCTGACCGGAGCCGTGATGACCGTCCTGACGGCGGTGGTCATCCTCGGGGGGATCACGTCGATCGCCCGGGTGTGCGAGAAGCTGGTGCCGTTCATGGCGGTGGTGTACGTGTTCGGCTGCGTCGTGCTGCTGATCATGCACGCCGGCGCGATCCCCGACACCGTGAGGGTGATCGTCTCGAGCGCCTTCTCCGGCCACGCCGCGGTCGGCGGCTTCCTCGGCGCCGGGGTGCGCGAGGCGATCCGTTTCGGCATCGCACGCGGGCTGTTCTCCAACGAGTCGGGGCTCGGATCGGCGCCGATCGTCGCGGCGGCCGCGCAGACCTCCAACCCGGTGCGCCAGGCGCTGGTGTCTTCGACCGGGACGTTCTGGGACACGGTGGTGGTGTGCGCGATCACCGGCCTGGTCGTGGTCAACTCCGGCGGTTGGGCGGCCGGCCTGGACGGCGCCAAGTTGACCCAGGCTGCGTTCACCGACATTCCCGTAATCGGCCCGTTCGTGCTCACGGTCGGACTGCTGACGTTCGTCTTCTCGACCATCCTCGGCTGGTCGTACTACGGCGAGAAGGCCGCCGAGTACCTGTTCGGCGAGCGCGCCGTGCTCCCGTACCGCTGGATGTGGGTGGCCGCCGTGATGCTCGGGTCGGTGGTGACGCTCAAGGCGGTGTGGTCGTTCGCGGACATCGCCAACGGCCTGATGGCGGTGCCCAACCTGATCTCGCTGCTCCTGTTGCAGCGCGTCCTCGTGGCCGAGACGAAGCGCTACCTCGGGCCCGGCGCCGACCTCGACGCCTGACGGGCCGGGTGCGGACGCGCTCCGTTTCCGCCGGCCGCGGCAAACGTGCTACCGTGCCGGGCCGGCGCGGCGCCGCTCACGGCCGCCGCGCGAGGAGATGACATGCGACGTCCCCCCGTCACCGCCCTGATCCTCGCCCTCGCCACCATGGTTGCCGTCCCGACGCTGGCCGAGAACCCGGCCGAGGTGAAGGCCGAAGTGCCGGCGCTGGCCGACTTCCACGACGTGATCTTCCCCCTCTGGCACGAGGCGTGGCCGAACAAGGACGTCGCCCTGATGAAGGAACTCCTGCCGCAGGCGCGCGAAGGGGTGGGCGCGATCGAGAAGACCGAGCTGCCGGGAATCCTGCGCGACAAGCAAGCGGCGTGGTCGAAGGGCGTGGCGGCGTTGCGCGAGAGCCTGGCCGCCTACGAACGCGCCGCGGCCGCCGGCGACCAGCAGGCCCTGCTCGACGCCGTGGAACAGCTCCACGCCCGCTACGAGACGCTGGTCCGCACCGTGCGCCCGCCGATGAAGGAGTTCGACGCCTACCACCAGGTGCTCTACCAGGTGTTCCACAAGCTCATGCCCGCCGGCGACCTCGACGGCCTCGGCGCGGCGGCCGAGGAGATGGCGGCGCGCTGTCAGGTTCTGGCCGCGGCGCCGCTGCCGAAGCGCTTCGCGCCCCGGGAGGCGAGCGTCCGTCCGGCGCTCGGCGAACTGTGCGCCCGGACCGAAGCGCTGCGCGAGGCGCTCAAAGGCGGCGAGGTGGCGCGGGTCAACACCGCGGTCGGTGCGGTCCACGACCAGTACCAGGCGATCGAGAAGCTCTTCGAGTGAGCCTCAGGGGGCTTGCACTCTGTCCGTGTGTGGTATATATTACTGCCTGGCGATACGGTGATTCGTATCGACGCGGTCACGAGGAGGTCCCGAATGGTCAAAGAGCTGACTGCCAGCAACTTCAACGAGACGATCGAGAATAACGACATCGTCCTTGTGGACTTCTGGGCGAACTGGTGCGGGCCGTGCCGGACGTTCAAACCGGTGTTCGAGGCGGCCGCGGAACGTCACCCCGAGATGGTCTTCACGTCGTGCGACACCGAGGCCCAGCCGGATCTGGCCGGGGCGTTCGGCATCCGCTCCATCCCGACGCTGATGGTGTTCCGCGAAAGGGTGCTGCTCTACGCCCAGCCCGGCGCGCTGCCCTCCGAGGCGCTGGAGAACCTCATCGAGCAGGTCAAGAACCTCGACATGGCCGTCGTGCACGCCGAGGTCGCCAAGCAGGAGCAGGAGAAGGCGGCGAACGCCTGACCCGACGACAGGGCTCCGAGGTCAGGACAGCCCAGGCCCGGTCACTCTCGATTCGGGCCGTCTCGACCCTGGCGTTCCGCTTCCTCAGCCCTCGTTTGCCGGTGAACTTGGTCGCTCGTCCGAACACCGGCTGCCGTGATCAGGCGGTCGGCGAGGAGCAGGGCGGCGACGGTCTTGGCGTCGCAGATCTCTCCGGATTCGACCCGGGCGATCGCCTCGGCGAGCGGCATGGCCGCGACCTCGATGCGCTCGTCCTCGTCCGGTTCGGCCCCATCGACCGGCGTCAACCCGGTCGCGAGGAAGCAGTGCATCACCTCGTCGCAGAACCCGGGCGCCGAGAAGAAGCGAGCCAGCGGCCGCCACGCGGCGGCCGCCTGGCCGATCTCCTCCGCCAATTCGCGGCGCGCGCACGACTCCGGCGCCTCTCCGGGTTCGAGCTTGCCGGCCGGCAACTCGAGGAGCACGCGCCCGACCGGGTAGCGAA
The DNA here is from genome assembly GCA_040754885.1 of Acidobacteriota bacterium. Taxonomy (GTDB): domain Bacteria; phylum Acidobacteriota; class Thermoanaerobaculia; order Thermoanaerobaculales; family Thermoanaerobaculaceae; genus JBFMCD01. The sequence goes on along the minus strand of JBFMCD010000011.1, from coordinate 7,837 downwards.
ACTGGCGTTCGAGCAGGACGCGGCCGTCGGCGCGCAGCGGCACCACGACCACGGCGCCAGGGTGCCGCACCACCTCGCGCAACGTCTCGGCGCCGTCGGCCAGGCGCACCCGGTCGACCTCGACCGCGACGATCCGACCTTCGTAGACCCTTCGGCCGTCGATCCGTGTCTCCGTCAGATCGCGCGTCATTGCCCGCGCGCCGCGGCCTGGACGATGACCGAGACCGCGCCGCGGAAGTCGCCTTCGCGGTAGCCGGTGGCGCGATCCTCCGGGTAGCGCTCGGCGAGCAGCTTCTTCACCGCCGGGTCGATCGTGGCGGGGTCGCCGTGGCAGGCCAGGCACGCCTTGCCGACCTGGATCGGCCGGAGCAGGCGCAGCGAGCGCGCGCCGTCCTCCTCCACCCACTCCACCACGTCCGAGAGCGGCTGTCCGGCGGCGTGCGCCGCCTCGAGACGCGCCAGCCGCTCGGCCTCGAAGGCGTCCGGCGTGGACATGGGATTGCGTGCCTTGGCCGTCACGCGGCGGATCTTCACGCCGTCCTTCGAGTGCGCGGCGGCGATCGCCGGAGCGACCTCCGAGCACACCCTCACGGCCTGGACCGGGCCGCCGGCGGACAGCTCTTTCATCAGCCGCCCCATCAACTCGGTGGCCATCGCCTTGGCGGTCGTCTGCGCGCGCTCCAGTTCCGGCGTCCCCTGCGCGATCGGCTCCTGGGCGAGGCCGAGGGCGGCGGTCAGGACACAGACGGTGATCGCGATCTCTCTCATGGGTCCTCCTCAGGCGAACGAGTCTTTCCCCAACGCGGCCTGCTCCCAGAAGTCGATGCCGGCGGCGGTCAGGCGCGCGCCACCGCGCCCCGCCCCGCCGTCCGGAGGCCTCTCGATGCGCAGGCCGCCGCGCTCCGCCAGGTAGTCGAGTTCGGGGCCGATCGGCCGTCCTCCCGCGCCCGCGGCGAGCGCCTGCTCGAGATGTTCGACCGGGAGGGGCTGGAAGCCGTGCTCGCGCCAGTGGCCGTACAGCGCCTCGAGGATCGACCGGCGCAGCGAGGCGTCGAAACCGCGCCGCGGCGCGGCGGCGAACAGCGGCCTGCCCAGGGTGAAGACCACCCGGCCCGCGGTCGGATTGATGAGCAGCGCGAAGGCGATCCACAGCGAGATCGCGCCGAGCCCGACCGTGCACACTGCGACAACGGGGTCGAACGCGCGGGTGTGGAGCACGCTGTTGGCCAGGCGGGCGATGTAGAGCACGTCGATGTCGAGCAGGAACGCGAAGAGCAGCGTCGAGTAGAAGCCGAACCCCCAGGTGAAGACGAGGAAGACGATCAGGAAGCACACCTCGGCCGCCACGACGATGCCGCCGTCGGGAACGAAGCCGCGCGAGAGGGAGTCGAGCACCCACCAGTTGAGCACCCAGTTGAAGGCGAAGGCGGTGAACAGCGTGCCGCCGTAGAGGTTGCGGTTGGCCAGGTTGAGCAGGCCCGCGATGGCCTGACCGCCGGCGCCGAAGAGCAGACAGAACATCGCCGCCGTCTTCAGTCCGGCCGGGTTCAGGCCGGCGCCGAACGCGATGGGCGTGAGCGCCGCGCAGCCGATCGCCAGGCAGATCAGTCCGAGCGGGGTGGGTTCCGCGAACGTCTCGCGGTGCGGTGTGCCGAGTTCGATCCTGCGGAACATGGGGCGCGCCTCCGTCGCCGTCGAGGATAGACCACCCCGGGCGACGTGGTAGCCTCGCGCGGTGAAGCTCTGGCTCGCGCGCTGGGTGTGCCTCGAGGTCGAGGACAACCTGCGCCGTCTCCCGGACGCCTGCGCGCGCGCCGCGGGGGCGGCGGCGGACGTGGCGATTTTCCCGGAGAGCTTCCTCAACGGGTACACGAGGCAGGTGGAACCTGGACGGGCCCGCGAGGCGTTCGCCGCCGGCTCGGCGGCGCACCCGGATACGACCTTCGTCTTCGGCTCGATCACAGAGGGGCGGCGCAACCGCGTGACGGTGTGGCGCGCCGGCCGCGAGGTCGCGCGCTACGACAAGGTGCACCTGTTCGAGCCGAACCGGGAGAACGAGATCTGGGAGGAAGGCCGCCGCTATGTCGCGTTCGAGCTGAACGACCGCCGGATCGGCCTGCTCAACTGCAACGACCTGCGCTTCCCCGAGCAGGCGCGCGCGCTGTGCCTGAACGCCGCCTGCGACACCCTGCTGGCGGTGGCGTGGTGGCCGTGGCGGCGGGACCATGTGTGGCGCGCCCTGCTGCGGGCGCGGGCGATCGAGAACGCGGTGTTCGTCGCCGGTTGTTGCGTCGCCGCCTCGGTGCACCCCGGCGAGGAGTTCTCCGGGGCCGGCAACCACGTCTTCGACCCCCACGGCGAACCGGTGCGCACGGCGGACGACCACGCGTACCTCCTGGACCCGGAACGGGCGAGGGATCCCGTGATCGACCCGCGCGCCTCGCATCGGGGAATCGCCGAGGTCGAGGTGTTCGGGAACGACGGGCGTGGGCGTGTTGCCGCGATGGGTCTCCGGTGCTGAAAGCGCTCCTCCTCGATCTCGACGAGACGCTGCTGATCAACCCCATGGGCCGCTTCATCCCGGCCTACTTCCAGGCGCTGACGCGCTTCCTCGCCGGTCACGTCCCGGCGGAGACGCTGATCGCGGAACTGCTCGCCGGGACGCGCGCGATGGACGGCAACGACGGCGGCGGGGCGACCAACGAGGAGGCGTTCGCGGCCCACTTCTATCCCGCGGTCGGCGTTGCCCGCGAGGTTCTCGAGCCCGAGTTCCGCCGCTTCTACGCCGAAGCGTTCCCGACGCTGCGGGCGCTCACTCGCCCGCACCCGGAGGCCCGGCCGCTGGTCGAATGGGCGTTCGCGGCGGGGTTGCAGGTGGCGATTGCCACGAACCCTCTGTTTCCCCTGGCGGCGATCGAGGAGCGCCTGAGGTGGGCCGGCGTCCCGGTTTCCGAGTTTCCCTACGACCTGATCACGGCGTTCGAGTCGATGCACGCGACCAAGAGCCACCCGGCGTACTACCGTGAGGTGCTCGAGCGTCTCGGCAGGGTGCCGGGCGAGTGCCTGATGGCCGGCGACGACTGGGCGTGGGACATCGTTCCGGCGGCCGCGCTCGGCATCCGGACGTTCTGGATCGGCGAGCCCGAGGCCGTCCCGCGCGAACCCGGCGTGGTCCTGGACGGCGCCGGTCCGCTGGGCGAACTGCGCCGGCTCGCCGTCGCGGGTGCGTTGACCGGATCGTGAGTTTGAAGGACGGTCTACGAGCGTGGTGCCCGGGACGGGCGCGGGCGAAGGGCACTCCGTGGTAGCCTCGTGTGTGCCTGTGTTCCCGCCAGCGTCCGGTCCCGCATCCGACACCTCGCTCGCACCACGACCACGGCACCGGGAGGAGTGACCATTGGCTCGACAGAACTACGCACAGGGTAAACGGCTCCGGGAAATCGCGAAGAAGCAGAAGCGCGAGGAGAAGGCCCAGCGCCGCGCCGAGAGGAAGGCCGAACGCGGCGAGACCGGCGCGGACACTGCGACGCCACCGACCGAGGTGCGGCAGGAGTCGTGACCATGCGCCGCCGGTGGGCCGGGCAACCCGGTCCGCCCCACGCCGGCACGTTGCTGGCCGCTCCGCTGAAGGTGCGACCTCCAAGAGGCGCTACACTTTCCTCGACATGACGTTTCCCGAATACGAGAGGTACGACGGCATCGGACTGGCCGATCTGGTGCGCCGCGGCGAAGTGCGGGCCATCGATCTCGTCGAGGCGGCCATCGAGCGGATCGAGGCTCGTAACCCCACGCTCAACGCCGTCGTGCTCCGCATGTTCGACAGCGCACGCGCGACCGCGATCAACCGTTCGGAAGGCCCGTTCGCCGGCGTGCCGGTCCTGCTCAAGGACTTGCTCGCCGCGTGTGAGGGACATCCGCTCACGTCGGCGTGCCGCTTCCTGTCGTCGTTCATCCCCGATCACGACTCCGAGCTGGTCGCCCGCCTGCGCCGCGCCGGCGTCGTGTTCGTGGGAAGGACCAACACGCCGGAACTCGGCATCCTCGGTTTCACCGAGCCGGAGCTGTACGGTCCGTGCCGGAATCCGTGGGGCCTGGAACACACCCCGGGAGGCTCCTCCGGCGGCAGCGCGGCGGCGGTCGCCTCGGGAATGGTGCCGATCGCACAGGGAGGCGACGGCGGCGGGTCGATCCGCATCCCAGCCTCGTGCTGCGGCGTGTTCGGACTCAAGCCGACGCGGGGGCGCAACCCGCTCGGGCCCGACTTCGGCGAGAGCTGGAGCGGTTTCGTCCAGGAGCACGCGTTGACCCGCAGCGTGCGCGACTCGGCCGCGCTGCTCGACGCCACGGCCGGCCCCGATCTCGGCGCGCCCTACGCCGCCGTTCCGCCGCCGCGGCCGTTCCTCGCCGAAGTCGGCCGCGATCCCGGGCGGCTGCGTATCGCGTTCACCACTGCCTCGCTGTTCGGCGAGACGACGCACCCGGACTGCCGGACCGCCGTCGAGGACGCGGCGGCGTTGTGTCAGACGCTCGGTCATCACGTCGAGGAGGCGAGGCCCTCGTTCGACCGGGCCAGGCTCCGGCACGCCTACCTGGCCGTCGTGGCGGTCAACACCGCGCGGGCCATCGACGGTGCGGGGGAGTTGCTCCGGAGGCGCCCGACGCCGGGCGGCTTCGAGGCCTCGACGTGGTTCCTCGCGCAGATCGGCTGGCGTATGCCGGCCTCCGAGTACCAGGGCGCCCTCGACCACCTGCACCGGGTCCGCCGGCAGGTGGCCGCGTTCTTCGAGCGATTCGACATGCTGCTCACCTCGACCCTCGCCTGGCCGCCGATCCGGATCGGCGAACTGCAGCCCAGGCCGGCGGAGCGTGTCGCGATGGCCGCCATGCGCGTGGTGCCGTTCCGGCCGCTGCTCGCCGCCGCCCTCGAGCAACTGGCCGCGACCGCGTTCGAGCGCACGGCCAACACCATGCTGTTCAACCAGACCGGCCAGCCGGCGATGTCGGTGCCGCTGTGGTGGAACGGCGACGGTCTTCCGATCGGCGTTCAGTTCGCGGCGCGCACCGGCGAGGAGGGAACGCTGTTCCGACTGGCGGCGCAGCTCGAGCAGGCCCGTCCGTGGTTCGACCGGCGGCCTCCGGTGTCGGAGCGGCCGGCGTGACCGCGGCGGTGCCGCCTCCCCCAACGCCCGCCGCGGTGTTCGGAGTGATCCGGGCGCCGTTCCTCGCCCTGCCGGTGACGCTGGTCGCGGCCGGCGCGGCGGCGGGGGCGTGGGAAGGCGCGTTCTCCTGGTCCCGCACGGTCGTCGCGCTCGTCGGCCTGCTCGCCCTGCACGCGGCGGTCAACGCCTTCAACGAGGTCTCGGACCTGCGCACCGGCATCGACCTCGCCACCCGGCGCACGCCGTTCTCCGGCGGCAGCGGCACGTTGCCCGAGGGGAGGATGACGAGCCGCGCGGCGCTCGCGGTGGCGGTGGGGGCGACGATCGCCGGAGCGGCGATCGGCGCGTGGTTCCTCAACCGCGTCGGCTGGCGACTGCTGCCGGTGCTCGTGCTCGGGGCGGCGGCCGTCCTGCTCTACACCGACGTGCTGGCCCGCTCCGGGATGGGAGAGTGCTTCGCCGGGCTCGGACTGGGCGGGTTGCCGGTATGGGGATCGGCCCTGGTCCAGGGCGGCGACCCCGGGGCCGCCTCCCTCGCGGTGTCCGTACCGGCCACGTTCATGACGTTCAACCTTCTGCTGCTCAACGAGTTTCCGGATGAAGAGGCGGACCGTTCCGGGGGGCGACGCAACCTCGTGCTGCTGCTCGGCCGACGCGCCGCCGCCGGCGCGTACGCGGCGGCGGCCCTGGCCACGCCGGCCTCGATCGCCGTCGCCGTGGTCCTCGGGGCGCTGCCGCCGCTCGCGCTGGCGGCGCTCGTGCCGTCGCTCCTGCTCGTCCGGCCGCTCGCGTGGGCGTTGCGCTCGCCCGCCGGCGACGTCCCGGTGCCGGCGCTCGCCGCCAACGTGGCGTGGAACCTGGCGACGAACGTCGCGCTCGCCGGGGCTCTCGCCGCGGCCGCGGCGCTGCGGGCGTGAGCGGCACGCTGCTACAGTGATCGGGGGCGATGGCCCCGGGAGTCTCTCCGCATGACCAGACGAATGCTCATCAACGCCCAGCGCACCGAGGAGGTGCGTGTGGCGGTGGTTTCCGGCAGCACGCTCGACGCCTACCGCGTCTCGGTGGCGCAGGCCGGACAGATCCGCGGCAACATCTACCGCGGCGTGGTCGTCTCGATCCAGGCGTCGCTCGACGCCGCGTTCGTGGACTTCGGCGCCGCCAAGCACGGATTCCTGCCCGCCGACGAGGTGGTCGCCGAGGCGGCGCACCGGACGCCTCCGTCGTCCGGACGCGCGCGCGCCGACTCCCTGCTTGAGCGCGGCCGGCCGCTGCTCGTCCAGGTGAGCAAGGAACCGGGCGGCGAGAAGGGCGCCGCGCTCACCACCAACGTCTCGCTCGCCGGCCGTTACCTGGTATTCACGCCGTTCGACGACACGCGGGGCATCTCGCGCAAGGTCGAAGACGACGAGATTCGCAAGGAGCTGCGCGAGATCACCGACAAGCTCGAAGTGCCGGCCGGATCCGGGATGATCCTGCGCACCGCGGCGCTCGGACAGAGCAAGTCCACCCTGACCCGCGACCTCGCGGCGCTGCTCAGGCTGTGGAAGAAGATCCACTCCCGCTTCACCTCGGGCAAGGGTCCGCTGCTCATCTACTCCGACCAGGACCTGATCGTCCAGGCGGTGCGCGACACCCTCGACGCGAGCATCGACGAGGTCCTGGTCGACGACGACGACGCCTTCGAGCGGGTCTCGGCGGCGATGCGTTCCTTCATGCCGCGGGCCAAGACCCAGCTGGTTCGCTACACCGACCGGGTGCCGCTGTTCTCGCGCTTCGGCCTGGAGTCGCAGATCGAGCAGATCTTCAAGCCCAGGGTCGCGCTGCCCTCGGGCGGCTCGATCGTCATCGAGGGTACCGAGGCCCTGACAGCGGTGGACGTCAACTCCGGGCGGACGTCGCGCGGCGGGAGCAACGAAGACACCTACCTGACGACCAATCTCGAGGCGGCGCGCGAGGTGGCGCGCCAACTGCGCCTGCGCGACATCGGCGGCCTGGTGGTCGTGGATTTCATCGACATGCGCGCGCCCCGTAACCGGCGCGAAGTCGAGAAGGCGCTGCGCGAGGCGGTCAAGATCGACCGCGCGCGCACCGACATCGGCAAGATCAGCCACAACGGGCTGCTCGAGATCAACCGCCAGCGCCTGGGCACGCCGCTCGAGGCGCGCACCCACCGCTCCTGCCCGACGTGCGGCGGGGCAGGCACGATCCCCAGCCCCGAGACCGTCAGCCTGAACCTGCTCCGCCGGATCGAGGAGCGGGCGGCCACCTCGCCGCTCGCGGCGGTGCGGGTCGCCCTCCACCCGGAACTCGCCGACGCCTTCCAGAACCAGCACCGGCAGGCCCTGGCGGCGCTCGAGCGCGAGTTCGACCTGCGCCTCGAGATCGTCGCGGCGACCCACTTGCACCGCTCCCAGGAGGACGTGACCTGGACGGCGAGGGATCCCCGCGACACGCGCCGGACGCCCGCTCCGGCGGCGGTGGCGGTGACCGAGTTGACCGAGGAGGGTCCGGAAGTTCCGGCCGAGGACGGTTCCGAAGCGGGCGCCGGGAAGACCAAGAAGCGGCGCCGTGGCGGGCGCCGGCGCCGAAAGGACTCCGCCGCCGGAGAACCGCACGCGGACGCGCAGCACGCCGGGGAGGCTGCGGTCGACGAGGACATCGAGGAGCGAGCGACCTCC
>JBFMCD010000010.1:0-54963 GCA_040754885.1 Acidobacteriota bacterium | reverse complement strand
GGCGCGTCCGCCGCCGCCGCCGCCACAGGGGGCGCGCCGATCGGCGCGTGGAAACCCCGGCGGCCCTTGCTGCTCGCACTCGGCAACGAGGGAGCCGGGGTGAGCCCGGAGGTCGCGGCGGCGTGCGACGACCTGGTCTCCATACCGCTCTCCGGCTCCGTCGAGTCGCTCAACATCGCTGTCGCCGCCGGCGTCTTCCTCTCCTTCCTCGGGGGGGTTGCTCCGGCTCCTATACTGGGATTGGCCCCCTAGGGAGGTGGCGATGGTCCGGCACCGAGATCTCGTGCAACTCCAGGAACTGTCGCAGGCCCCGGGCAAGACCCTGACCCTCTACCTGGACGTCGACCAGACCAACTCGGCGAACCGGAAACGGCAGTTCGAGACGCACATGAAGGACCTCTTCCGGCAGCTGCGCGCCGCCAATCCGGATGACGACGAGCTGCCCGACGCGGTCGCCGAAGCCGAGGAGATCGTCAAGCGCGTCGAGCCGAGCGGCAAGACGCTGGTTCTCGCCCGCCACCGGCGCCTCGGCGTCACGTTCCGCACCGTGTTCAAGATCCCGCTCCCTTCCGGGGCGTACTGGGGAAGCGGCGCGTTCCTCCGCCCGCTGCTCGAGGCGCTCGACGAGCACGAGCGGTTCGGCATCGTCCTCGTGGACTCCAAGCGCGCGCGCATGTTCACCGTCTACTTCGGCGAGATCGAGGAACACCGCGACCTGTTCTCCGCCGTCCCGCCCCGCCCGGACGCACCCACATCGGACAAGCTCCGCTCGCAGTCCAAGATGGAGCGGCGTCACGACGAGAGCGTGTCCACGCATGTCCGCATGGTCGCCAACGAGCTGGGCCGGCTGCTCGACCACCTCGAGGTGGATCGGCTGATCATCGGCGGGGCGGTCGGCCCCGCCTCCGAGCTGGCGCGCATCCTGCCCAAGCGCCTGCGCGGGCGGCTCGTCGAGCTGCTGCCCATCCCCGTCACCGCGTCGATCGAGGAGATCCTCGGCCGCACCTCCGAGGTGCAGACACGGCTCGAGCGCGCGGAGGAGCTGGAGGTCGTGCGCGACCTGCTCAAGGAGGTGCGCAAGGGCGGCCGCGCCGTCGCCGGCCTGCCCGCCACCATCCAGGCCGTCAACCAGGGCCGCGTGTGGAAGCTCGTCTACATCCAGGGGCTGCGACTCGACGGCGGCGTTTGCGCCGATTGCAACGTCCTGGCCAACCCCGCCGACGAGCGCTGCTCGCTGTGCGGCAAGCCGGTCGCCCAGGAGCCGTTCCTCGTCGACCGCATGTCGCGCGCCGTTCTCGAGCGTGGCGGCCACGTCGAGGTGATCGACGGGCCCGCCGCCGAGGCGTTACGCCAGGTCGCCGAGGTGGCGGCGATCCTGCACACCTGACGGCGGCCGAATCCAGCGCGCCTGCGGCGGCGCCCGCCGCGGCCGACAACCCAGACCACGCCGGAGTGGCGGAACGGTAGACGCGGGGGACTTAAAATCCCCTGGAGTGCAAACTCCGTGAGGGTTCAAGTCCCTCCTCCGGCACCATCAGGGCGGGGAGTCCGGGCGCCCCGCTCCCAACCTCCGCGCCCTCGACCCCCCGGGCTATTGGTCTTTGGGGGGCCGGCAGCCCGCCACCCGCGCCTCCGCTGCCTCGCCCCCCAAACCCCCTTCGCGCGCCGGCACAGCCGGACGCGCTCACCTCTCACCTCCACCACGACCCGACCGCCCCTCCTCCCAGCCCCCGCACCGTCGTCGACCGCGGCCCACGGCACACGGTCCACGACCCACGCCGTCGGTCCTCTCCTTGCGAACGACGGAGACCGGACAACCGGCAACCGTCTCTTTGGGCTCCGCGCCGCTCCACCCGCCCTCCCGGCGCTCGTGGCCCCCCGGCACCCCCACGCTTGCGCCGGCTGTGCGCTACCATTGCGGCACGCGAACGCAGGACGTCGAGCGAGTCGGAGCACGCCCTGTGTCCTGCGTGCCGATTAGCGCGCGGCAGGAGGCAGGTCATGGACTTCCTGAACGGACAGTTGCAGGTCTTCCTCGGACCGCAGGGGGTGGGTGCTCCCGACAACCTCGAGCAGGCCATCGTCTCCTTCATCGACGGCGCCGAGCACACGCTCGACATCGCGATCCAGGAGCTGGACAGCCCGGCGATCGCCCGCGCCATCGACAACGCGGCGCGGCGCCGGCGCCCCGGCACTGACCGCCACTTGAGGGTGCGTTTCGTCACCGAGGGCGACTACCTGAAGGAGAAGGAGCCGGTCGAGCCGCCGACCGAGGAGGTCAGCCTCGACGTCAACCGCGGCCACCTCATGACGCTGCTGCGTGGCGCGGTGGACGCGAAGATCGACTTCAACCCCAAGATCTTCCACCACAAGTTCGTCGTCCGCGACCTCGAGCACGAGAAGGTCGCCGTGCTGACCGGCTCGACCAACTTCACGACCACGTGCACGCACCGCAACCTCAACCACGTGGTGATCTTCCACGACCTCGGCGTGGCCTCGGCGTTCCAGAGCGAGTTCGATCAGCTCAAGGCGGGAATCTTCGGCGAGCGTTCGCCAAAGCTCACTGCGACCGACCCGCTCACGCTCGACATCGAGGGAACACCGGTGCAGATCCTGTTCAGCCCCGACAACAACCCCGAGTTGCGCATCGTCAACGAGATCCTCAAGGCGCGGCGCACGGCCCACCTGCTGATGTTCACCTTCGCCAAGTCGACCACCATCGACGACGCGCTGCTGACCAAGTTGGCGGTGCCGGGCTTCGCGGTGCGTGGCGTGCTCGACAGCGGCCAGTCGGCGCAGCGCTGGTCGCCGCACCCCGCGCTGATCGCCGCCGGGGCGCAGCTGCGCAAGGAGACGCTGCCGGGCGGCGGCAAGCTGCACCACAAGCTGCTGGTGCTCGACGGCGAGGTGGTGATCGGCGGCAGCTTCAACTACACCGGGCCGGCGAATCAGTACAACGACGAGAACCTGTTCGTCATCCGCGACCCGGCGATCGCGGCGCACTTCCTGGCCGAGGTGGAGCGGGTGTACAACGACCCGGCGCTGTCGGCCGACTTCGCCTGAGCGCGCCCCGCTTCCGGCGGCGCGCTATCGGACGCCCGCCGCCGGGACGCCGAAGCGGCGGGCGAAGCGCCCGACGACATCGGCCATGTCCGGCGCCAGACGGGCCGTGACCTTCGCGGCGATGGCGGGCGGCACGCCGCCGTAGTGCGCCTCGGCGACGCCTCCGGTGATGCACGCCAGGGTGTCGGCGTCGCCGCCGAGCGAGACGGCGAGGCGCACGGCGTGCTCGAAGCTGTTGGAGTCGAGGAAGGCGACGATCGCCTCCGGGACCGTGCGCTGGCACGTCTCGTCGAATCGGTACGCCGGGCGGATCCGGTCAACCGTGCGGGCGAGGTCGTAGCCGAAGCGTCCGGCGACCTCCTCGCGAATCGACTGCTTGTCCACGCCGGTGCGGGCGAGGAAGACCGCCAGAGCGGTCGCCTGCGCGCCCTTGATCCCCTCAGGGTGGTCGTGGCTGGGCAGCGCCGTGCGCCGCGCCTCGGCGAGCACGTCCTCGACCGAGTCGCGCGCCCAGCCGACCGGGCCGACGCGCATCGCGGAGCCGTTGCCGAAGCTGCCGTACGGCCCCATGCGGTCGTCGAACAGCCACTGGCGGAAGCGGCCGCCCCAGCTCATCCCCGGGTGGCGGCGCCCCCAGCGGCGCAACGCCTCGCCGTAGGCGCCGCCGTCGAGCAGCACCTCGGCGACCGCGCAGGTCAGTACCGTGTCGTCGGTCGGGACGCTGTCCCGGCCGAACAGCGGGAAATCCGTCGTCTTGATCCCGTTGAACTCGTACGGCGCGCCGATGACGTCGCCGGCGATCGATCCGAGCATGGCCGCAACGCTAGCACGGCCGGGCGGGGAGGATTGCCGCTCACCGATCGATGTGTCGGGCACCACCCGCTCAGTGGCGACGGTGTTGCCGACTCTCGGGAATTCCCGGGCGCCCGATGTACATTGTCTCGAGAAACCGATGAATCGCATGCTTCTTGCAGACGAGTGGGGAATTTCCCCTGCCCCTCACCTGGGCGACACGTATTTCACCTGCGCCCTGGCCGAGGCCTTCCTGCGCGCGCATGGGGGCCGGCGCGTGCTGGTGATCGTTCCGCCGCGGTTGTTCCCGCTACTCTCGCTGTTTCCCGCCGGGCGGATCGATCCTGTCGATCCTGCCACGGTCGAAGTCCCCTTCCGCCAGGGACTGGGCTTCCGGCCCGGCGAGCCGTTTCACCTCCGGCCGGTGATGCACCTCGGGCACTTCTCGACTGTGTACCGCGGCCGAGAGGTCCCGTTCACGCAAACCTACCACGACCTCCTGGAGCTGCCCTTCCCCTCGTTCGCGCGCCCCCAGGTGGGGCCGGAGATCCGCGCCGCCGCCGCCAGGCGGCTCGAGGCGGCGGGTCTTCCGAGGGGACGCACCGTGGTCCTGTTCCCCCTCTCCTTTTCGCTGACGTCCTTTCCGGTGTCTTTGTGGACGGCGATCGCCGGCCGCTTCGCCGAGCGGGGCCTCGCCGTCGCGACCAACGTCGCGGCGGAGGGCGACTTCTGCCTGCCCGGCACCGCCCCCCTCGTGATTCCGGTCGATGAGCTGATTCCGATCTGTGAGCTGGCCGGCACGGCGGTGGCGGCTCGCAGCGGGGTCTGCGACGTCCTGTCCTCGGCCCGGGTCGACCTGCGGATCCTCTACCAGCGCCCCGAGTGGGAGTGGAGGCCGATGCCGGGGGTCGCCCTCCAGTGGGACCTCGCAGCGTGCGGTCTCGACGACGCGGCCACGTACTTTCGCATGGGTTCCGCCGAGGCGCCGGCCTCGTTCGTGGATCGGGTGGTGGAGAGAGCGCCGTGAAGGTCCGGTACCTGATCGTCGGGGCCGGCATCTCCGGCTGCGCCGCTGCCCGTTTGCTCCAGCTCCGCGGCGACGAGGACTTTTTCATCCTCGAGGCCGAGGGCGAACCCGGGGGTCTCTGCCGGACACGGCGGATCGGCCCGCACGTGCTCGACATCGGCGGTGGTCACTTCTTCTGTACGCGCTATCCCGAGGTGCGCGAGTTCGTCTTCGCACACCTTCCGGAGCAGGAGTTTCGCCTCTGGGATCGCGTCTCCAAGATCGAGATCGAAGGGGAGACCATCGACTACCCGATCGAGTTCAACCTGTGGCAGCTTTCCCCGGGGAAGGGCCGCAGGTACCTCGAGTCGGCGCTGCGAACCGGGGAGGTGGAGGGCCAGGCGCCGCCCGCGAGCTTCGCGGAGTGGATTCGCTGGCGACTGGGCACCGAGATCGCCGAGAACTACATGCTCCCTTACAACCGCAAGCTCTGGGGGGTCGAGCCGGAAGAGATGGACGTGGACTGGCTGGCCAAGACCCCGCGCGTCGACACGGGCGCGATCCGCGAGTCGTTCCTTCTCCGCGACTCCCTGCGCAGCAGGATGCCCAGCCACGAGCGGTTCTACTACCCGCGCGAGGGCGGCTTCCAACGCATCTTCGACGCCATCAGCGCACCAGTGGCCAACCGCATCAGTCTGCGCGACCCGCTGCGAACTCTGGAACGCCGCGACGGCGTGTGGCGGGTGAACGGAGCGATCGACGCGGAGGTCGTCATCAGCACGGTGCCGTGGTCCACGGTCCACGCCGCGGAGGAGGGCGATCCACGCCTGCGGGAACACCTCGCCCGGCTGCGTTGCACCTCGCTCGTCGTCTCGCTCCACGAGGAGTCCTACGACCACCACTGGCACTGGCTGTACCGCCCGGACGAATCGCTCCGCCACCACCGGGAGTTCTTCATCCACAACTTCGCGCCGCATAGCGCCACGGGCGGCGTCTACCGGGAGACGCACGGGCAGCGCTGGCGCGGCGACGAGGGTGAGGTCTTCTCGTACCTCAACCCGATCGCCTACCCGATCCCCGTGCGCGGCCACGCGGCGGCGGTCGGCGAGGTCGCCGGGCACTACGCCGCCCAACGGCTCTACGGGCTCGGCCGCTGGGGACAACATCAGTACTTCAATTCGGACGTGTGCATACGCGAGGCAATGCGTCTTGTCGCCGGCCTCCCCTGAGAGGGGGGCCGATACCACGCACGCCATGACAGGCCCGCCGGAGAGCGGCCGCCGCGCGCGAGGGGCGCGATTCGCGAGGCGGCGAGTTGCCCCAGGGGCGTTCCGCGCAAGACCGTAGTGACATGCGAGGGCGGACCTTGTCCCAAGCGAGTCGGTCCCTCGCATCACCAGCCCGGCGTCGGCCGAGTGTGCCGGCATGGCTCCAGGGAGGCTCGAACGAGCGCCCCTCGCGGGGTGCGTCGCCGCGGCGGCCGTGGTCGCGATGCTCGCCGCAGCGAGGGCGGTCGCCGGTCCGCCGCCGGCGCCCGACGGCGTCTCGCTCGCCGCGGTGAGCCTGCCGCACCCGTTCCGGGAGTTCCGGCCGCGGGTCAGCGGGAGGCTCCCGGTGGAATTGAAGAGGGGCCTCGAGGGGGGCTGGGCGCTGGCACTCGACAGGTTGGAGCACCGCCCCGAGTGCCGTGGCCTCTTCCACGCCCTGGGCGCGGACGGCGCACGGACGATGCGCGCCTCGATCTACTACCGGCCCGCGTCCACATACCTGCCTGAAGGGTCCTGCCGGGGCACCGCCGCTCTCATTCGCGTGGGGAGCCCGGCGACGGTGCTCTGCCCGGGCTTCGGTCGGCTCAACCCGAGCGCGGCGGCCGCAGTGCTCATTCACGAGGCGCTCCACCACGCGGGCCTCGAGGAGTGCCCACCGACCCCGGGCGCGTTGACCAGCCCGGAGATCACCCGCCTGGTGCTGGAGCGCTGCGGCCTCTAAGGCGTGACGGCCTGCCCGGCGGCTTGCGCCGCGCGCTACAGTAGTCGCGAGCGGGGACACGATCCCGGAGGGACGGATGCCGGAGATGACGCCAGGGCAGTTGATGGACTTCCTTGCCCGTCGCGCGGCGGAGGACGCCTCGTTCCGGAGGCGGCTGCTCGCCGACCCGAGAGAGGCCCTCGCCGAGGTGCTCGGGCAGACCGTTCCCGACCAGGTGACCGTGCGCCTCCTGCGGGACACCGCGACGACGTTCCACATCGTTCTCCCGCACACGATCAGGGACGGCGAGGAGCTCTCCGACGCCGACCTCGCCCAGGTGTGCGGCGGCTGGGACCCCGAACTCGCCGCGGCGCAGGTGTTCCGTTTCGGTTCGCTCGGCGTGGCGCCGCTACCCGTGGACGTGTTCGCCGCGGCGAGGGTCGGACGCCTGTTCTAGCGCGACGCGCTCACTCCCCGTCGGAGATCTCGGGAAGGACGTAGAGGCGGAGCTCGTCGCCGGCGGGCACGACGGCCAGACGCTTGTGCGCTTCCAGTTGCGCGTCGGAGGGCCACCAGGCGCCCCCCTCCTCGGCCGGCCGGTAGCTCCACGGCAAATCCAGCTCGCCGGGCGCCAGCCACTCGGGGACGATCAGCTCGGGCCGCTCGTCCTTCTCCTCCGCCTTGACCAGACGGATCGTGGCGGCCGGCCTGGCCTCGAGCAGGCGCGCGTCCTGGGCGTCGAGCGCGCCGGCTTCGACGTGCTCGGCGAGCGTGTCGTCGAGCGCCTCGCACACCGCTTCCAGGTACTCCTCGGGCCCCTTCAACTCGGCGTAGACCGCCATCCGGTACGCGTTCCCCTCGAGCGTCTCGGTGGTGCCGAACCACGCCTCGACGGCCGCCTTCGGGTCGTCCTCCGGCTCGAAGGTGATCGTCTCGCCGAAGATGCGGTCGCGAGCGGCGAGCGCCGCGAGCAGTTGCTCCGGGGTCGAGGCCGGCAGGTCCAGTTGCCACTCGTGCTCGAGCGTCGAGGCCATCACGCACTCCTCGGCGGGGGTCCGCCCCGGCAAGAGTACATCAAACCGATTCGGCAGCCGCCCGAGAGGCATCCCGACGTGGCCCAGCCGCCGTCAGGCCTGTCGCGAGGCGCGCGCTCCGGGTGCGCCGGGTTCGGTCACTTTCCCGAGGACAGGCTCGAGCCCGCGCGCGCCTGCCAGGACTGCAACGGGCGCACCGACAGCTCGCCGCGGCGCACGGCGGCGATCGCCTCGGCGGTGGCGAAGGCGCCCGGGACAGTGGCCACGTAGGGCACGCCGTGTTCGAGCGACCCGCGCCGGATCGCGATCCCGTCCTTGCGGGCGCGCGAGCCGGAGGCGGTGTTGATCGCCAGCTGGATCTCGCCGTTGACCATGCGGTCCACGACGTTCGGCCGCCCCTCGGAGACCTTGTGCACGACCTCGGCGCGGATGCCGTGCGAGGCGAGGAACGAGGCGGTGCCGCGCGTCGCGAGCAGCTCGAACCCCAGCTCCTCGAAGCGCGCGGCGAGCGCCGCGGCACGCGGCTTGTCGGTGTCCGCGACGGAGAGGAACAGCGCGCCCTCGAGCGGCAGGCGCAGCCCGGCCCCGAGGGCGGCCTTGGCGAACGCCTCGCCGAACGAGTCGGCCAGCCCCATCACCTCGCCGGTGGAGCGCATCTCCGGGCCGGGCAGGGGATCCACGCCGGGGAAGCGGTCCCACGGGAACACCGGCATCTTCACCGCGACGCCCGACGGCACGCCGTCGTGGACGCCGAGGTCCTTCAGGCGCGCGCCGCACGACACCTGCGCCGCGAGCACGGCCCACGGAACGCCGGTCGCCTTGGAGATGAACGGCACGGTGCGCGACGCGCGCGGGTTGGCCTCGAGGACGAAGACCTGTCCGTCGCGCACGGCGAGCTGCACGTTGATCAGCCCGACCACGCCGAGCTCCTTGGCGAGCAGGCGCGCGATCCTGCGCACCTCGGCGGAGATCTCGAGACCGAGCGACACCGCCGGGAGGACGCACGACGAGTCGCCGGAGTGGATGCCCGCCTCCTCGATGTGTTCGAGCACGCCGCAGATCACCACGTCCTGGCCGTCGGCCAGCGCGTCGACGTCGATCTCCACCGCGCGCTCGAGGAAGCGGTCGACGAGCACCGGGTGCTCCGGCGTGGCGAGCACCTCGCGCTGCCAGTACCCGGAGAGCTCGCGCGGGCCGTAGACGACTTCCATGCCGCGCCCGCCGAGCACGTACGACGGCCGGACCAGGACGGGGTAGCCGAGGCGCTCGGCCGCCGCCCTGGCGTCGGCGAGCGCGAAGACGGTCTCGCCCGGCGGCTGGCGCAGGCCGAGGCGGGCGAGCACGGTCGAGAATCGCTCACGGTCCTCGGCGAGGTGGATCGCCTCCGGCGAGGTGCCGACGATGCGCACGCCGGCCTCGGCCAGACCGCGGGCGAGCTTGAGCGGCGTCTGACCGCCGAACTGGACCATCACGCCCTCGGCCCGCTCGCGCGCGACCACGTCGAGCACCTCCTCGAGCGTGAGCGGCTCGAAGTACAGGCGGTCGGCGGTGTCCCAGTCGGTCGAGACGGTCTCGGGGTTGCAGTTGACCATCACCGCGTCGCGGCCCTGCCGGCGCAACCCCTCGACCGCGTGGACGCAGCAGGCGTCGAACTCGATCCCCTGCCCGATCCGCACCGGCCCGGAACCGAGAATCACCACCGAAGGTCGGTCGTGCGCCGGCGCCTCGTCGAGCGTCCCGAACGAACCGTACAGATACGGCGTCGCCGCCGCGAACTCCCCCGCACAGGTGTCCACCTTGCGGTAGCGGCGCACCGCCCCCGCCGCCAGCCGGCGGCCGCGGATCTCGCTCTCGTCCGTCCCGGTCAGCCGCGCGAGGCTGGCGTCGCCGAAGCCGACCCGCTTCGCGGCCGCGAGCAGGCCGTCTCCCTCGCTCTCGGCGAGCACCCGCTCGGCGAGCGCGAGGCCCGCGATCCTGCGGACGAACCACGGGTCCCAGCGGGTCAGCGCGGAGACCTGCTCGATCGTCCAACCGCGGCGCACCGCCTCGGCGGCGGTCCACAGCCGGTCCGGGTTCGGCGTGCGCAGGCGCTCGCCGAGCGCCTCGTCGTCGAGCGCCGCGACGTGCTGCGGCGCGGCCAACCCGTCGCGGCCGTTCTCCAGCGAGCGGACCGCCTTGAGCAGAGCCTCGTCGAAATTCGCACCGATCGCCATCGCCTCGCCTACCGACTTCATCGAGGTTCCGAGCGTGTCGGCGACACCGGCGAACTTCTCGAAGGCGAAGCGGGGCACCTTGACCACGACGTAGTCGAGGGCGGGCTCGAACGACGCCGGCGTCGAGCGGGTGATCGCGTTGGTCAGCTCGTCGAGCCGGTATCCGAGCGCGAGCTTGGCGGCGATCCTCGCGATCGGGAAGCCGGTCGCCTTGGAGGCCAGCGCCGAGGAGCGCGACACGCGCGGGTTCATCTCGATGATCACCCACTCGCCGTTCTCCGGGTTGACCGCGAACTGGACGTTGGCGCCGCCGGTCTCCACCCCCACCGTGCGCAGGCACGTGGCGGCGGCGTCGCGCAGCACCTGGTACTCCTTGTCCGTGAGCGTCAGCGCCGGCGCGACGGTCACCGAGTCGCCGGTGTGCACGCCCATCGCGTCGAGGTTCTCGATCGAGCACACCACCACGACGGTGTCGGCCCAGTCGCGCATCACCTCGAGTTCGTACTCCTTCCAGCCCTCGACGGAGCGCTCGACCAGCACCTCGCCGACCGGCGAAGCCGCGAGCGCCTGGCGGATCGCCGAGGCGTACTCCTCGCGGTTGTAGACCATCGCGGCGCCGGTGCCGCCGAGCGTGAAGCTCGGGCGCAGGATCGCCGGGAAGCCGACCTCCTCGGCGGCGCGCTCGGACTGCGCCAGCGACGTCACCGTGACCGAAGGCAGCACCGGCACGCCGGCGCGGCGCATCGCCTCGCGGAAGCGCTCGCGGTCCTCGGCGGTGCGGATGGCGTCCACGCTCGCCCCGAGCAGGCGGACGCCGAGGCGATCGAGCACGCCCTGCTCGGCCAGTTCGACCGCGACGTTGAGGGCGGTCTGGCCGCCCAGGGTGGGCAGCAGCGCGTCGCACCTCTCGGCCTCGAGCACCCGAGCGACGAAGCCCGCGGTGACCGGTTCGACGTAGGTGGCGTCGGCGCGCTCGGGGTCGGTCATGATCGTCGCCGGGTTCGAGTTCACCAGTACGACCCGCAGCCCCTCCTCCTTGAGCGCCTGCACGCCCTGGCAGCCCGAGTAGTCGAACTCGCACGCCTGGCCGATGCGGATCGGCCCGGCGCCGAGGATGCACACGGAGCGGACATCCTCCCGCCTCGCCACTACGCCCCCACGCAGCTGCGTGAAAGGACCGGTGGAAGGTGGGAGTGCGAGCAACCGGAATCCGAGCCGTTCACTCTTCCCTCTCCCCTCTCCCCTCTCCCCTTGCACGACAGCGAACGACGAAACGGGCGAACGCGCCCAGCGCGTCGTGCGGCCCCGGGCCTGCCTCGGGGTGGAACTGGATCCCCTCGGCGCCGAGGTCGTCGGCGGCGATCCCCTCGACCGAGCCGTCCGTGAGGTTGGTCATGGTGACGCGGACATGCCCGGGCAGCGAGCCGGCGTCGACCGCGTAGTTGTGGTTCTGCGACGTGATCCACACCTGCGACGTCGCGTGGTCGCGGACGGGGTGGTTACCGCCGTGGTGGCCGAACGGCAGCTTGTAGGTCCGGCCGCCGAGGGCGAGGCCGAGCAGCTGGTGGCCGAGGCAGATACCGAGCAGCGGCGCCTTCCCGAGGAGGTCGCGCATCGTGCGCGGTACGTCGCCGATCGCCGCCGGGTCGCCGGGGCCGTTCGACACCACCACACCCGCCGGGCCCATCGCCAGGATCGCGGCCGGAGACGTCGAAGGCGGGACAACCGTCACGGACGCGCCGGCTCCGACCAGGTGGCGGAGGATCGAGTGCTTCACGCCGCAGTCGATCACGACGACACGGGGACCTGGCTCCGGTCTCCGGGGACCGGGGTCCAAAGCGAGAGGACCGGTCCAGGGACCGTCGGCCCACTCGGCGGGCTCGGAGCACGCGACCTCGACGGCCAGGTTGCACCCATCCGTGCCGCGCGCCGACGCCGCGCGCGCGCGCAACTCGCCGGACGGGCGGTCGCCGCCGCACACCAGCACGCCGGGCAGGGCGCCGGCCTCGCGCAGGTGCAGTGTCAGCGCCCGCGTGTCGAACCCCCACGCGACCGGGACGCCGTGCGCCGCGAGGTTTTCGAGCACCGACCCCTCCGCCCGCCAGTTCGACGGGATCGCGGAGAGGTCCGGCACGATCAGACCGCGGACCCAGACACGCGCCGACTCCCGGTCGTCCGGGTTGACGCCGACGATCCCGACGTGGGGCGTGGTCAGCACCAGGATCTGGCCGTGGTAGCTGGGATCCGAGAGCATCTCCTGGTAGCCGAACATCGAGGTGTTGAACACCACCTCGCCGGACGCCTCGGCCGGGGGGCCCGCCGCGAACCCCTCGAAGATCGTCCCGTCCGCCAGCGCCAGACGCGCCGGTACGGGTGCCGCGAGCCACGCAGGGAGGAACCCGGAGTCCACCGGGCCGTCAGGATAACGGACCCTCGCCCCGCGCACAACGCGGCCGCGCCGTCTCACGCCCGCCGACTCCCCGAGGACAACCCGGCCAGGGAACGGAGGCGCCGCGCGACCCGATCGGACGCCTCGTGCCCCTCGACCGCCGCGAACACCGTGTCGTCCCCGGCCACGGTCCCGACCAAGCCGGCCAGCGCCAGGCCGTCCAGTGCGTAGGCGAGCGCCTGCGCCTCGCCCGGCGGTGTCTTGAGCACGAGCAGATTCGGTCCGGCCGGCGACACCGAGAGGAGGAACTCGCGAACCCTCTCCTCGAGCGGATCGCGCACGGGGGCCGGCTCCGGCCGGATCGCCCACCGCCCCCCAGCCTTGATCAGCCCGAGCGCGGCGATGTCCCTCGACACCGAAGCCTGGCTCGCCACGACTCCCTCGGCGGCCAGCGCGCCGACCAGTTCCTCCTGCGTGCTCAGCGCATGCCGGGCGATCAGGCGCAGGATCAGTTCGCGACGGTGGCGCAGGTTCCTCATTTCCGACCTCCCGTGGCTCCGGCCAGCGACGACAGCGCTCGCGCAAAGCTCTCCGCCCGGCGCTCGATCCGGCGGCGCCACCCGGCGATCTCGCGCGACACGCGGTCGAGCCCGGGCGCGCCGGCCCCCCCGAGCTGGCGACGGGACGCCAGAATGCGACGGTCGTCGAGAGCCGGAACCGGGCGGCCGGCCGCGACCTCCGCCGAGACGGCCCGGTAGGCGGCGCGGAAGGACTCGCCCGCGCGCACGCGCCGGTACACCTCGTCGGTCGCGAGCAGATCGCCGGTCACCGCGTACCGGCACGCCTCCTGGTCGACGTTCAGCCGGGGCACGGCCAGCGCGACCATGCCGAGCATCTCGCGGGCGGTGTCGAGCCCGCGCAGCAGCGGCCCCTTGGTGAGCTGCAGGTCCCGGTGGTAACCCCCGGGCAGCCCGCCGGCGACCGCCATCGCCTCGTGCAGGCACCCCTCGACGACGCCCGCGCGGGCGCGGGTCAGCTCGAAGACGTCCGGGTTGCGCTTGTGCGGCATGATGCTGGAGCCGGTGGCGAGGTCGGCGGGCAGCCCGAGGAAGCCGAACTCCTCGGACGAGAACAGGACGACGTCCCACGACAGCTTGGCCAGGTCGTACGCGACCTGCCACAGCGCGGCGAGCACCGTCACCTCGAGCTTACCGCGCGCGGCCTGAACGGCGGTGACGTTGCGCTGGACGGCGGCGAACCCGAGCCGCCGCGCGACCAGGGCGCGGGGCAGGTCGAGCGGCACGCCGAAGCCGGCGGCGCTGCCCAGCGGCGACCGGTCGGCCAGCGTCCACGCCGCCTCGATGGGCACCAGGTCGTCGAGGAGCGACTCGGCGTGGCCGCCCGCCCACAGGCCGACCGTGGAGGGCATGGCGCGGCGCTGATGGGTGTAGCCGGGCCACACCACACCCGGGTGCGCCGAGCCGAAGGCGACCAGCGCGGCCGCGGCGTCGAGGACCGAGCCGGAGATGTCGAGCAGCGCCGACTTGAGGTACAGCCGCAGCGCGCACGCCACCTGGTCGTTGCGCGAGCGCCCCGCGTGAACCCGTTCGCCCAGCTCGCCGAGGCGCTCGGCGAGTACGCGCTCGATCGTCGAGTGCATGTCCTCGTCGCCGTCCTCGACGGTGATCCGACCGCTGCGCGCGCCGGCCAGGATCCGCCGCAGCGCCGCGCGCAGCCGTTCGCGCTCGGGCGCCGTCAGCAGGCCGGCCGCGGCCAGCCCCTCGACGTGGCCGAGCGTGCCGAGCACGTCCCACTCGAGCAGGCGGCGGTCGTGCTCGCGGTCCTCGCCGACCGTGTACGCCTCGACGAAGGCGCTCGCGCCACGGCCGCTCCCCCACAGTGCCCGCATCATGACAGGTACTCCCTCGCGACGGCCGCGTACAGCCGCGCGGCGGCCTCCACGTCCGCCAGCGCGACCCACTCGTCGGCGGTGTGCGACACACGCGACTCTCCGGGACCGAGCTTGACCGCGTCGAGGTGGCGGAGAAACACCCAGTCCGAGCAGGTCGGGGACGCGAAGGGAACCGCCTCCGGGGCCACGTCGAGCACGGCTCGCAGCAGGCGCGAATCGGCAGGTGTCTCGGCGGGGACCAGGCGCTCGGACATCACCTCGACGACACCGCCGACGCACGCGCGGACCGCGGCGGCGACTTCCTCGTGGGTGTACGCGGGAGTGGTGCGGACGTCGAGCACCGCCTCGCAGCGCGGCGGCGTGACGTTCCGCGCGATGCCGGCCTGCATCATGGTCGGCGTGACCATCACCTCGCCGAGCAACGGGTGCACGCGCGGAAAGCGCAGCGACTCCAGGGCGAGGATGTCGGCGGCGGCGAGGCGTATCGCGTTCGCCGGGGCGGGGTGTCGCCCCGCCGCCCATCCGGCGTGCACCTGGTCGCCGGTCCGGACCAGGCGGAGCAGAAGCTGGCCGCGCTGCGCCACGCACGGCTCGAGGTCGGTCGGCTCGCCGACGACCGCCGCGTCCGGCGCAACCGGCAACCTGCGCAACGCCTCCGGCATGGTCGTGTCGCGCGTCTCCTCGGAGAAGGTCGCGAGCAAAATCAACCGACCGCGCGCCGGCCCGCCCGCCGCCGCCACCGTCGCGGCCGCGGCGGCCATCGCGGCCACCGAACCCTTGGCGTCGCAGGCGCCGCGCGCGACGACGCGGCCGTCGCGCACCTCGCCGCCGTACGGATCGACCGACCACCCCTCGCCCGGCGGCACGGTGTCCAGGTGCGACGCCAGCAGCAGCGCCGGCCCCTCGCCGCGGCCGCGGACCTCGATCCGAACCGCCGCGTCGTCACGCTCGACGGCGAGCCCCTGGTGCCTGGCCCACGCCTCGAGCATCGACGCGGCGGCCGACTCCTGCCCCGAGGGGCTCGGTGTCCGCACCAGCGCGAGCAACAGCTCCGTCGCCGACGCGCTGCCGCTCATGCCACCCGCCCGCAGTCCAGGACCTCGTGCGCCGCGGACCACAGTCCGCCGGCAGGAGCGGGAGAGGAGGGCCTCGCCCAGCAACCGGCCCACGGTTCACGGATCACGGCCCACGCTTCGTACCCGCGTCGCGCACCGCCGCCACGACCTTCCCGGTGCGGTGAGCGCGCGCGCTGAGGAATTCGCTCCGTCATAGCTCCTGCTCCCTGTAGGCCTGCATCTCGGGGGCGGCGACGATCATCGTCCCGCTGCCGTGGCCGGTGAACAGCTCGATGAGCAGCGAGTCCTGCGTGCGACCATCGATGACGTGCGTGCGCCGGACGCCGCCCATCACGGCGCGCAGGCAGGCCTCCACCTTGGGGCGCATGCCGCCGCGAACGGCGCCCGACGCGAGCAGCGCCTGCAGTTCGTCGGGGCCCGCGAACGCCACCAGGGACGAGGGATCGCCCGGGTCGCGCAGCAGCCCGGGCGCCCCGGTCAGGTAGACGAGCTTCTTCGCCTTCAGCGCGACGGCCAGGACCTCGGCGAGCGTGTCGGCGTTGATGTTCAACGGGCGCCCGTCGCGATCCGCCGCCAGAGAGGCCACGACCGGAACGAACCCCCCGGGCAGCAGCGCCTCGAGGACCGCGGCGTCCACGGACTCCACGTCGCCGACCTCGCCGAAGTCCACCACCCTCTCGGTTCCGGAGTCGTCGCGCACCGTCACCGGCGGGCGGCGACGCGCCGTGACGAGCTGGGCGTCGATCCCTGACAGCCCGACCGCCCGCACGCCGTGCCCGCGCAGCGCGCACAGGACGTCGACGTTCAGCGTCCCGGCGTAGACCATCTTGCACACCTCGAGCGCCGCGGGGCTCGTGACGCGACGGCCGGCGACGATCTCCGGCTCGATCCCCATGCGCCGCGACAGCTCCGAGGCCTGCGGGCCGCCGCCGTGGACGAGCACGACGCGGATCGACAGCGACTCGAGCAGCGCCACCTGGATGGCCAGGTTGCCGAGCACCTTCGGCGAGGCGAGCACCTCTCCGCCGAGCTTGATCACGAACGTCTGATCGCGGTACAGGCGGGTGTAGTCGAGCGCCTCCTTCAAACCGTGCACGAGGTCGGTCATTTCCCCCCTCCCGCGCCTGTTGCCCGTTGCCGGTTGTCCGATCCACGGTTTCCCCCACCCACCGCGACCGCGGATTCGAGCGTGGCCGGCGCGAGTACGAGGCGGGCGCACGCCACCCGGAGCGGCGTCGTCACCGGTCACCTCCGAGTAGCTCCAGCAGCAGCGCGCGCTGGGCGTGCAGGCGGTTCTCGGCCTGGTCGGTCACCACCGACCACGGCCCGTCGAGGACGCCGTCGGTGACCACCACGTTGCGCCGCACCGGCAGGCAGTGCATGAAGATGCCCTTGCCGCCCCGCGTGCGCGCCATCCGCGCCTCGTCCACGCGCCAGTTCCGGAGCGGGGCGCGCAGCGTCGCCTCGGCGGGGGCGTCGCCGAAGTGGCGCAGGCTGCCCCAGCTCTTGGCGTACACCGCGTCGGCGCCGGACAGCGCCGCGTCCACGTCGTCGACGACCTCCACGCTGCCGCCGTTGCGCGTCGCGACGGCGCGGATCGCGCTCATGTCCTCGGCGTCGAGGTCGTAGCCCTCCGGGTGCGCGATCACCACCTCCATGCCCAGCCGCGCCGCCGCGATCGCCGCCGAGGCGGGGACGGCGGTGGGCAGCGCCCTCGGGTGCCACGCCCAGGTGAGGACGAAACGCCCGCCGCGGGTCCGCTCGCCCAGCTTCTCCCGCAGTGTCAGGGCGTCCGCCAGGCCCTGGCACGGGTGGCGCCGCGCCGACTCGAGGTTGATGACGGGAACGCCGGCGTGCCGCGCGAAGCCGCGGACGACGTCGTCGCGTCGCGCCTCCTCCCACGTCGCCGCCTTGGGGAAGGAGCGCACGCCCAGCGCGTGCGCGTACCGGCCGAGCACGCGGGCCGCCTCGACCAGGTGTTCGACGGTGTCGCCGTCCATCACCGCGCCGTCGCGCGTCTCGATCGCCCAGGACCCCTTGCCCGGCTCCAGGCACACCGCGTGCCCGCCGTGGCGCAGCATCCCAACCTCGAACGAAGTGCGGGTGCGCAGGGAGGGGTCGAGGAAGACCATCGCGAGCACCTTCCCCGCCAACGCCTGGTCGGGTGGCGCTGTCTTCAGCGCCGCCGCGCGTTCGAGCATCCCGAGGATCGCCGCGTCGTCCCACTCGTCGGTGCCGATGAAGTTGCGCACGCTCATCACAGGACCTCCCCAATCGTCTTCACGAACACCTCGACCTCGGCCTCGCCCAGCGTCAGGGGCGGCAGCAGCCGCAGCACGGTGGGATCCTCGGACGTGCCGGAGAGCACACCGCGCTCGAACAGGGCCTGTGCGACGTCCCTGGCGGACCGATCGAGAGCGGCGCCGAGCAGGAGCCCGCGCCCCTGCACGCGACGGACGCCGGGCAGCGCCGCGAGGCCGGCGCGCAGGAGACCCTCCATGCGCGCGGCGTTCGCCGGCAGCCCGTCGTCGCGCAGCACCGCGAGGTTGGCCGCGGCGGCGGCGCACGGCACCGGGCCGCCGCCGAACGTCGTGCCCATGTCTCCCCTGCCGACCGTGGCCGCGATCGCCCCGGTCATCAGCACCGCGCCCATCGGCAGGCCGCCGGCGATTCCCTTGGCCAGCGTCAGCAGGTCGGGCGTCACGCCGTAGGCCTGGGCGGCCGTGAAGGCGCCGGTGCGCCCGCAGCCGCACTGCACCTCGTCGAAGATCAGCATGGCGCCGGCCCGGTCGCACGCGGCGCGCAGCGCGGCGAGGAACTCCGGCGCGCAGTCGCGTGCCCCGGCCATGCCTTGGACCGGTTCGACGATCACCGCCGCGGTGTCCGCGCCGACCAGTTCGTCGAGCGCCGCGGCGTCGCCGAACGGGCACAGCCGGGAAAGGCCGAGGAGCGCGGCGCCCGCGCCGCCTGAGACCGCCAGCTCGCGGTAGTGCGCGAGGCCCGAGACCGCCAGCGTCGCCAGGCTGCGGCCGTGAAAACCGCCCTCGACGCTGACCACGCCGGGCCGCCCCGTCACCCGCCTGGCGAGCATCAGGGCGGCCTCGTTCGCCTCGGCGCCGGAGTTGACCAGGAACGCGGTCGGCAGCTCGGCGGGGGCCAGTTCGGCGAGCACCGTGAACAGGCGAGCGCGGACCTCGAGCGGCACGACGTTGGAGTAGAACAGGAGCGCGTCGGCCTGTTCGCGGATCGCCGCAACCACCCGCGGATGGCAGTGCCCGGCCAGCGCGACGGCGTGGCCGCCGTACATGTCGAGGTAACGGCGCCCGGCCGCGTCCTCGAGCCAGCAGCCCCGCCCGCGCACGGGCTGGACAGGCAGACGCGCGAACACCGCCAGTTCGTTCGGGTGGGTCGAGAACGTCGGCGCTCCCCCCGCGCTCGTGGGGCCGTCCCCTGCCCCCCGTCTGTTGTCCCCTAGCATGGATAGATCCCCCCGAACTCCAGCCCCGACGCCTCGGGCAGGCCGAGGGCGAGGTTCATGCACTGCACCGCCTGGCCGGCCGCCCCCTTCACCAGGTTGTCGATCACCGAGGTGACGAGCACCTCGCGGCCGCCGTCCCTCACCGCGGCGTGCAGGTGGGCGAAGTTCGTTCCGACCACCGCCGTCAGCTCGACGGGGTGGTCGAGCACCTCGACGAATCGGCTACCGGCGTAGGTCTCGGCGAGACGCGCGGGCGCCTCCGGATCGGCGATCGCCAGGCGCAGATGCACGGTCGCGTGGATGCCGCGCACGAACGGCCCCGAGTGCGCGACCAACCGGCAGGCCGTCTTCCCGTCGCCCGACCAGTCGCGCACCTGCTCGTCGATCTCCGCCTCGTGCCGGTGGCCGCCGAGCGAGTACGCGAACATGTTGTGCCCGCGCACGGGGTGGTGGGTCGTGCGCCGGGGCTCGGCCCCCGCGCCCGACGAGCCCGTGACCGCGAACGAGACCGGCGGCGAGGCGAGCGCTCCGGGCCGAACGAAGGGGTACAGGGCGAGCAGCGTGGCGGTGGCGAAACAGCCGGGCGCGGCGATGCGCCGCTTCCCGAGCAGGCGCGCTCCCGCGACGTCGGCCAGCCCGTAGGTCCACTCGGGAAGCCTGCCGGGCGCCGCGTGGTCGCCGTAGTGGGCCTCGCCGAGGCCGCGATCGCGGACACGGAAGTCCGCGGCCGCGTCGATGACGAGACGCGGAGACGCCGACTCGATGTCCTCGATCCGCCGCTGGGAGCGTCCGTGAGGCCAGGCGAGGAAGAGCACGTCGGCCCACCTCGCCGCTTCGAGAACGTCGGCGCCTTCGAAGCTCCCCTCCCGCGCGTGGCGCAGTGACGCGTGCACCGCGCTCCACGGCTTTCCCGCGGCGCTTTCGGAAAGCGCGCGCAGCCCACCGACCGCCGAGTGGGCGGCGAGAAGGCGGAGCAGTTCGCCTCCGACGTACCCCGAGGCGCCGGCCACGGCCACGCGCAACTCGTCATCTCCCGGCATCGAGCGACTCCATCACGACCCGCGCCAGTTCGCCGTCGCCGCGGCGGGCGTTGTGCGCGGGCAGGCCGAGCTGCTCGCGGATGAAGCGGCACCCGACCTCGTTGTCCGTGGCCGGCCCCGAGATCACCGTCGGGCGGAGCTCGAACCGCTCCTCGAGCACGCGGACCGCTCCCCACGAGGCGACCTGATCAGGGGCGCAGCAGACGAGAGAACGGACACGCGACATGAGGGCGCGGTCCGAGAGCAGCGCGGCGACGCCGTACTCGCCGAGGATCCCGTCGCCGAACTCCGCCACGATCACGTCCGGGTGCGCGACGCGCTCCAGTTCGTTGACCAGGGCGTACGCGGTGGCCAACGCCGCGGACTCGTCGGTCGACACCATCCCGGCGTCGTTGAAGGTCAGCGCCGCGCCGGCGCCGGCGTCCAGCATCGCCAGGGCGTCGCGCCGGAGCGAGACGCCGGTCAGCTTCAGTCCGCCGACGCGACGTCCGGCGCGCGCCAGCCCGCGCACGATCTCGGCGGCCGCCATCGTCTTCCCGGCGTCCATGCAGGTGCCGACCACCGCCACGATCGGCGCGCTCCCCTCCAGCCCGGAGGCTGAGGCGATGGCGTTGTCCCGGATGTGCGCGGGAGTCCCGATCCTGTCGCCGGTCTTGGGAAAGGCGAGCACCGCGCCGAGGACCTCGGCGTCGAACGGCGGTCCGAGGTCGGGGTTGATCGCCGTGCAGCGCCCGAGCACGCCGCCCATGTTCAGCACCTGGACGGTGTCGCCCGGGTCGAGTCGCTCGGGAACCTCCCCGGCGTACCCGCGCAGCGCCCGCCGGCTGCCCAGGACTCCGGCGAGCACGTCGCCCGCCCGCAGGCGGATGAACCGTCCGGAGGGATCCTCCACCAGGTTGTACACCGCCTTGTCGCCGAGGACCCGCACGGCCAGCACGTACCCGTCGCGGCACACGATGTTCGGCCCGAGCAGGACCTCGGGACCGAGCCTGGCGTTGCGCGTCGAGGACGCGATTCGGTCGAGCCGGATCTTGGTCGTCACCATGGCCGGCTACCCGTCGCCGGCAGCCCGTCGTCCGACCGCCCAACCGCCGCTGATGAGGATCGCGCGGTCATGGCCGGCGGGACCCGGCGCGCGCAGCCAGCACAGCGGGGATGGCGGCGATCTTGGCGAACGCGCGCGCCTCCTCGCCGGTCCACTGTGCGTGGCTTTCTCCGTAACGGGCGACCGCGGGATCCACGAGCGAGTAGGGCGAGCGGACACCCTCGACCGAGAACCGGCCCGGCTCGAGCCTGACGCGCGTCTCGCCCTCCACCCGTCGCTGCGCGCTGACGATCAGCGCCTCGATGTCCGCCATGACCGGGTCGAACGCCTGCCCCTCGTGGAGCCTGTCCCCCCAGAACTGCGCGACGTGGTCTTTCCAGAACGACTGCCAGCGCGTGAGGACGAGCTTCTCCAGCTCCCGGTGCGCGTGGACGAGCACCACCGCCGCTCCGGCCTCGAAACCGACTCGGCCCTTGATGCCGAGCACCGTCTCGCCGAGGTGGACGCCTCGGCCGATCCCGAAGGGACGCAGCTTCGCATCGAGCGCCTCGACCAACTCCGGACCGGGGAGGACTTCGCCGTCGATCGCCACGGGAAGTCCCTCCCGCCAGGCGATCGTCACGTCGGCGGACGGTAACGTCGGCTCGGGCGCTCCTTCCGGCCAGGCGTCGGCCGGCGGTCCCGCCCACGGGTCGTGCGTCCAGCCTCCGCCCAACGTCGTCCCCCACAGGCCGCGGTTGACGGAGTATCTTCCGGCGCCCGCCGGGACCGGCAGTCCCTGCTTCTCCAGGTACGCGACGGCCTGCTCCCGAGCCGTGCCGAGGGAGCGGACCGGGGCGAGCACCGGCACGCCGGGGAGGAGCACGGCAAACGCCACGTCGAAACGGACCTGGTCGTTGCCCGCCCCGGTCGAACCGTGGGCCACGGCCTCCGCGCCGATCTCCCGGGCCACGGCCGCGACCTCCACGGCCTGCTGCGTCCTCTCGGCGGCGACCGAGACCGGGTAGACTCCGCCGCGCAGGACGTTGCCGCGGATCAGCGTCGCAACGAAGCGGTCCCACACCGCCTGTCGGGCGTTCACCTCGCGGTGCGCCGCGGCGCCGGTGGCGCGGCTCTGCTCGGCCACCCGGTCGAGCTGCGCGCGGTCCATCCCGCCCGTGTCGACCGTGACGGTGACCACCTCGGCCCCCCGCTCGCGCGCCAGATAGGCGACGCAGAACGACGTGTCCAGCCCTCCCGAAAACGCCAGCGCGACCCTCATGACCCTCTCCGATGCATGCATTAGATGCATGGCATGCGTATAGTGCAAGTTTATGCAGACTCGGTTCTCGCGTCAAGCCCCGCACAGGCAGCCACGGCCCTTTCGATCCTCCGGTCGCTTGTGAAAGTATTGACAAGAGAAAAGCGCGCTCCTACCGTACTCGCTCATGACCACGCGAGCCGGTTCGGTCCAAACGGTCGGGCCACTCAGGACCCTGCGTGAGAGCAGGCGGCTGGAATGCGAGCGACGACGCTTCGGCCGGTGAGGGTGCTGGTCGTCGACGACGAGCGAGACTTCGCCGAAGCTCTCGTCACCCGCCTGACGCGCCGCGGCTACTCCGCCGCCGCCGCCTTCTCCGGTCCTTCGGCTCTCGTCTCCCTCGGACACGACCCCGTGGATGTCGTGGTCCTCGACCTCAAGATGCCGGGCATGGACGGGCTCGAGGTGTTGCGACAGATCAGACACCTCGACCCCGACATCCGCGTTCTCGTCCTGACCGGTCACGCGACCGTCTCGGCGGGAATCGACGGGATGCGACTCGGCGCCGCTGACTTCCTTCAGAAGCCGGTCGGCATCGAACTGCTGTGCACAGCGATCGACGCGGCCGCCGCGCGGGGCGCGGGCCGGACGTCCGAGAAGGAGGAAAAGAAATGAAGCCCTTGCCCGTCCTGCCCTTGTGGCGACACCGACTGCGCGCCGCGCGGGCCTGGCTCACCACCGCCGCGATCGTGCTCCTCTCGGTCGAGGCGCTCGCCGCGCCGGCCAAGCCGGCCAGAAAGCTGGTCAACGTGGCCGACACGCGGGGACTCGATCCGGGCATCACCCGCTGGATCGCAGACCTGTACAACAGCTCCTACTGGCTCTTCGGGCTGTTCACGGTGGCGCTCATGGCGCTCATGGGACTGGCTCTGGGCTTTGCCTGTGACCGGGCGATGGGTCTTCTCGGCATCCACCTCGGACGCATGGAACACCACGAGTAGGAGGGGCACATGGACATCTTCACCATCTATCTCCCGATCGCCGGAATGCACTTCAATGTCCTCTTGCTCCTTCTTATCGGCTTCACGGTCGGCGTCTGCGGCGGGTTCTTCGGCATCGGCGGGGCGTGGATCGTCACGCCGGCACTGAACATCTTCGGCTTCCCGATGCCCTACGCGATCGGCACCGACCTCGCGCACATGGGCGGAAAGTCGATCGTCTCCACGATGCGCCACGGCAAGTTCGGCAACGTCGACGTGCGTCTCGGTGTCTCGATGATCATCGGAACGACCGTGGGCATGGAGGCGGGCGCGCGGCTGGTGATGGCCCTGGAGCGGGCCGGCCTCGCCGAGTCGGTGATCCGCAAGGCCTACATCGTCTTCCTCGGCCTGATCGGCTCCTACGTCCTCTACGACTACATCAGCCACACCAGGCGGACCAAGGCGGCGGGCGCCGACTACGTGCCGTCCGGGCAGGACAACCTCGCCGCCCGGCTGCAGCGGATCAACTTGCCGCCGATGATCCACTTCAAGGCCTCGGGCATCACCTGCTCGCTCTGGCTTCCGGTCCTGGTCGGTCTCACCACAGGAGTGGTCGCGGCGGTGCTCGGCGTCGGTGGTGGGTTCATCCGCATGCCGGCGCTGATCTACCTGATCGGCTGTCCCACCGCCGTCGCCGTCGGCACCGATCTCTTCGAGGTGATGATCACCGGCGCCTACGGCTCGCTCACCTACGCGGTCAAGGGACGCGTCGAGTTGATCGCCGCGATGTGGATGCTGCTCGGCGCGGCGATCGGGGCGCAACTCGGAACGGTCGCCGTCAAGTACGTGCGCGGCTATGCGATCCGCCTGCTCTTCGCCACCACGATCTTCATCGCATGCGCATCGGTGGTTCTCAAGCAGCTCCAGCTCCAGACCGCCTCGGCAGCGATGATCCTGACCGCCGGCATCGTCATCTCCGGAGTCATCATCGGTTGGCTGTTCAAGGGCATCGTCGCCGAGCGGGCGGCGCAACGGGACAACGGCCGATGAGCGCGCGCGAGGGGGAGTTCATGCACGGGTTCGGCGCTTCGATCCTCATCGTCCTCGCGGCTCTCGGCACCGTGGCCTGCGTCCGGGCGCCCGAGGTCGTACAGGGCTCAGTCGTCAGCTTCGACGCTTCCTCGGGGGCGCTGGTGGTCCGTGACGAGCTGGCACCCGACCAGACACTCACGGTGGACGCGTCGCGCGCCGAGATCGGCGCCCAGCCGGCGCCCGGCGATGTCGTCCGGATCGCGTTCTCGCGCGCGGCCACCGGGCTGTCCGCGACGCGGGTAATGAACATCACTCGGCAGGATGAGCTGACCAGGAAGAGCTCCGCAGGTCACTGAGCAGCGGCACCGGGAATCCGGTCGCGCGAAATCCGCGCCGGAACCCGAAGCCCCGCCAGCCGACCCAGACAGCCCGGCGGAGCCCGGTTCCGCCGGGCTCGCCACGTCGGACCGCGGGGCACGACGTCGTCGGTGTCGCGCACGGTGGAGTCAGAACCTCTCCCACAGTCCGGCGAGGAACGCCGCCGCGAAGTGGTCCGCACTCTCGTCGGCATCCATCAGCATGTCGAGCTGGCGGGCGCACATCGTCAGGTGACCGAGATCCACGAGGCGCTCCGCGATCAGTCCGCCCGGGTACTTGTCGAGTCTGGCGTGGACAAGGTCCGAGCGCGAATCGACACGAAAGTCGAGGGCCTCGAGTACCGCCGAAACGAACCGGATTCGCCGTTGCCGCCTCATCTCGTCGGCCGCGCCCCCCTTGAAGCGGAAGTGCACGTAGTTCTTGTTCTGGCTCTCGCCGCAGTACGCGTCGACGGTCTGGAAGTGGTAGCCCGCCTTCGTCGAGAAGTTGAGGTAGCAGTCCGACACGATGGCGTACGAGAGACGGCCGATCTGCAGCGTCTCGGCCGGCGGGCCGGCCATCGACTCGCCGAGTACCGACAGGAAGCCGCGCACGGAAACCGGACGCGGCAGGTCCCAGCGGATTCTCGGCTCGAGCATGCCGTCGAGAAGCGCCCGAAACGGCACGCTGGAGATTTCCTCCACCCTCACCCGCCCACCGCCCGACCGGGCCAGAGTCACGCCGCCGCCCACGTCGAAAACCCGCACCACGATCGGCAGGCGCGCGTCGAGCTTGAACGAGTGGTGCCGGTCCTCTCTCGCCAGGTCGCCGAAGTGGAAGACCGTTTCGTACGCTCTCTCGTGCACGTAGCGCGTCAGGTCGTGGAGCGAGCGGCACTCTTCCGGCGCGAAACCGGGCACGCTCGGATCGGTGAGTCCGAGCGGCGTGACGAAGCTGGCCAGCGCTCGCAGTTTCTCCAGAGCCGGGGAGTCGGACGGCCCAATAGGCCGCGCGGCGCCTTCGAGCGGCAAGTCACCCTCGTACACCCTGCGCCCGCTCGCGTCGACCGTCACGACCTGGCCCGGTCGAAGCTTCCCGGTCGCTCCTTCCAGGCCCACGAGCGCCGGCACGCCGAACTCGCGGGCCAGGCTCGCCATGTGTCCGGTCGGTGAACCGACATCGGTGACGATGGCCGCGCACCGCCTCATCACGGATACGAAAGTGGGCGAGGAGTGGTGCGCGACAAGAACCCCTCCTTGCGGCAGCGACGGCAGGTCGTTCGCTCCCCGCACCACAAACACGGGCCCGGAACCAACGCCCGGGCAGGCGCAGTTCCCGCCGGCGAGCAGTGGGCTCCGGTCGGTGACCGGACACGGAACGGGAGGGGGGGCGAACGCCACGACCGGTCGCGACTGCAGAACGAAGCGGTTTCCGGACACGTCCACCGCCCACTCGATGTCCTGCGCCGAACCGAAATGCCCCTCGAGGCCGCGCGCCGCCGACACCAGCCAGCGCAGGTCCGCGTCGCCCAGGAGGGCACCGCCCGCTCGAGCCTCGCGCCCCGGCACGACGAAGAGCGTCTCCGCGCTCGTCTCTCCGGCCGCCAGAGCAGCACCGGCGCCGCTGGTTGCGCCGATCACCACCACGTCGGAGGCCGGGTCGTCAGGTGGTCTGGAGTACGCCACCCCTGCGCAGCGTGCCTGCACCATTTCGACGCAGCCGACCGCCATCTGGGCCTCGCGCGGCGACAGGCCCCGCTCGTACCGGTACGTGACGGCGACCGGCGAGAACGCGCTCGCCACGACCGATCGCCAGGCGGCCGGCAGCCCTTCAGGTGCGATGTCGAGTAAGGTCGCGTACAAACCTGCGTGCGACGATTCGGCCGAATCCTCGCCCACGGCACTCGATCGGACCGCCAGCCGCACGCGGCGCGATCCGAACGTCATCTCGATCCCGGCGGCGATCGACTCGACGACCTCGGCCGGGATGACCGCCCGTTCGATCGCCCCACCGACCTCCTCGCACGCCTGTCCCAGCGCCGACGGACCGCCCTCTTCCAGGACCGCCTCGAGCCGGTCGCACCGCTCCCATAGCCCGTTCTCGGAGAGGAACCGGGAGGTGGCCACCGTGGTGATCACGAAACCGACGGGTGTCGCCAGGCCGCACCTGTTCGCGACCTCGCCGAGGTTCGCCATCTTCGTGCCCGCCCACTGGGCGTCACCGGCGCGCAGGGCGGCGAGTGGGACGAGGAGCGGTCCATTGAGGCGTTCCGTGGTCGCCGCCCAGAGAGCGTTGATCTCCCCGTCGATGCGCTCGAGCGCGTCGTACAGCCTGCTCTCGGCCCCTCCGGCGAGCTGGTCGAGGTTCTTGACCATGACGAAGGCGTCGAGCGCGACGCTCCGGACGCGTTCCCGGACCACGTCGAGGGAGAAGGGCCTGCGGCCGGCGAGCGCGTCCTCGAGGTCGGCGATCAAACCGAGAACCACGTCGTTGTAGCTGAGGATCTCGCGAAACCGCTCGTAGGTCAGTCGGAATGCGGCGTCGCGGACCCCGGGAGCCGCCGGTGGACGGCGACGTGCAGCCCTCGCGAGCAAGCCGTCGACACCACGCCTGAAGGACCATCCCATCCGGACCGCCGGGAGCGCCTCAGGCCTGCTGCGCCACCGCCCGTCGGACGGTGTCGAGCAGGTCATCGAGTTCGATCGGCTTGAGCAGGTACTCGAAAGCGCCGAGGTCCATGCCCTGCACGCCGAGTTCCACCGACGCGTGCCCGGTCAGCAGCACGACGGCCACGGACGGAAAGTCGCGCCGAATGCGGCGCAGCAGCTCGATCCCGTCCATCCCGGGCATCCTCACGTCGACCACGGCACAGTCGAATCGCTCTCGAGCCAGCGCGCGCAGCGCGTCCTCGCCGTTCGTCGCCGTGTTGCAGGCGATTCCCCGGCGCTCGATCCTCGCCTTCATGGGCTCGAGGAACTCGACTTCGTCATCAACCAGCAGCACCCTCGGATCCGCCATCTGCGGCCTCCCTCACGACCCGGCCACACCACCCTCGTCTCCCCGCTCATGGCCGCTCGGAAACCAGAGCGAGAAGGTGGTCCCGACGCCGACGTTGCTCTCGACCGCGATCCTCCCGCCCAGCGACCGCATGATCTCCTGACAGATCGCCAGGCCGAGCCCGCTGTGCCGGCCCGCCCCGCCCTTGGTCGAGTAGAACGGTTCGAACACGCGCGCCAGGTCGGCCGGGGGAATCCCCGGACCGTTGTCGGCGATGCTCACCGCGACTCCGCGTTCCTTGTTCGACACGCCGATGCGAACTTCGCCCCCATCGCCGACTGCGTCGAGGGCGTTGTTGACGAGGTTCAAGAACACCTGCTGCATCTGCGAGAGGTTGGATCGGACGATCGGGACGTCGGCCGCATAGTCGCGGACGATCCTGACCCGCAGCGACTCGAGCTCCTTCTCGACGAAGGAGAGCGTCTCGTCGATCGCCGCGGCGACGTCCACCGGCTCCGACTCGTGGCCGACGCGGCGGGAGAACCCGAGCAGCCGGTGCGTCACCTTCCTGCCCCGCTCGACCTGCGCCTCGATTTTTCCGATGCGCTCCCGGAACTCGCTGCACGATCTCGACGCCGGATCGTCGGCCAACATGTCCGCCATCACACCGGCCTGCGCCTGGATGATCGCGAGGGGGTTGTTGATCTCGTGAGCGATGCCCGCGGCCAGGCGTCCTATCGCCGCCATCTTCTGGTCCTGGGCAACCGATTCGTAGAGCGCCGCTCTCTCCCGCTCGAGTCCACGGATCTGCCGGAGCCGGTGCCGCGCGATGACATGCGAGAGGACCGGCACCAGAACAAGTCCGACAGCGAGCAACGCGGCGACCGCCGACTGGCCGCCGAGCAGGGCCGCCAGTCCCGGCGCCCGCTGAATGGCGACGAGCACCCAGGAGTCGCCTCTCAGCCACGTCGTCGCGATGAGTTGCCGCCGCCCATCCTGCCTCCCGACCGTAACCCTGACGCCTGAGTGGAGGGGTTGCGGTCCGCATTCCGCTTTCTCCATCAACCGGTGCGAGTCGGAGTACTTCGTCTGGTACTCGCCGGCGCGGTTGAGGATGAAGACGTCGGCTCCCGACTCCAGGCCGCCCTCACGCACGAGCCCCGAGAGGATGTCGGTGTCGATCGTGGCGCGAACGATCCAGTCCCGCCCCGCCTCGCGCTTCTTGACCGCCACGACCATGTGGGGAAAGCGACGCAGCCCGAGGAAGATGTCGCTCTCGTGGCGGCCCAGGACGAGGACCTCGTGGAACCACCCCTGGTCGCGATAGTCCAGGCCCTCGACCCTGTACGGCCCAGCATACGCGAGGTACCGGCCGGTGTCGCCGATCAGGCCGAGGTCGACGATCGGTCCGTTGTCGTGCCTCATCTGGTCGAGCAGCGCCTCGAGGAACGTCGGGAGTGAAAGCTGCTCGACGGAGCTCGAGGCGGCGACCAGTTCGAGTTGTCGGCGCGTTGTTTCCAGGAACAGCTCCACAGTCGCCCTGCGGTTCTTGACCATCGCCTCGAGGACGTTGCGCATGCGGGCCTCGGCCGCCTCGCGATTGGCCATGAGTCCGGCCGCGCCCATCACGATCAGGGGCACGTAGCCGAAGCACAGCAAGACGAGGAACATCTGCCCACGCAACCGGCGATAGGGGCTAAGGGCTGGCTGGGCCACCGTTTGCCTCCCCGTGACATCCGAACTCCCCCGCCAGGAACGCCCTTTCGTACTCGAGAACGAGGGCGTCGGACGTGAGCGCCATGTCGAGGTGGTTGACGAAGCCGCTGATCCGCCCCACCACCTCCAGCGCATCCTCCATCTCCGCCGCGACGCGGTAGCGGATGCGGGCGTTGACCAGATCCGCGCGGCAGTCGGTCTCGAAGCCGCGGGCGGACAGCAGCCTCTGGATGAGCATCGCCCGGCGCGACCGCTGATCGACACCGGTCGAACCGCCGACGAAACGGAACGACGCGTAGTTGCACTCGATCACCTCGCCGATGCGTGCGTCGAAGGTCGAGAAGTGGTAGCCGATCCGCGAGTTGAGGCTCAGGTAGTCGGCCGTCACGAACGCGTACGAAGGCTCGCCCATCGCCCGCAGGCGCTGGTCCTGGTCGAAGTTGTAGTTCACCAGCGCCGACGCGAAGCCCCTGAGCGAGACGGGCCTGGTCTTACGCCACGACAGCCGAGGATCGGTCAACCCCCTCCACAGGGCGAGCATCGGCCGGCACACGACATCGTCGATCCCGATCTCCGTCGTCTCGATTCCGGCCCGCAGGCCACCGCCCAAGTCCAGCACCCGGCAGTCGATCGGCACCTCCGAGACGAGGCGGTGCAGGGCGGCGCCTCGACGCATGGCGCGGTCGCCGAGATCGAACATCGCCTCGACCGTGGCCTGGTGGCAGTAGCGGATCACGTCGTGAAGAGTCTTGCACTTCCCGGCCGAGAAGCCGCTGGCGAGGCGGTCGCGCAGCGTCAAGGGAACAATCAGCGGCGCGACCGACTCGAGCCTCTCGAGGTGGGGTGAAGTTCGACCGGCGTCCCGAGTCGGCGTTTCCGCCAACACGGCCTCGACCCTCCCCTCGTACACGACGCACGCCTCTGCGTCGAGCGTCACCACCGCCGCGTCCGCGAGCCGCTCGGTCGCGTCCCGTGTCGCGAAGAGCGCCGGGACGTGAAATTCGCGCGCGACGGTCGCGAGGTGTGAGGTGACCTCCCCCATGTCGGCCACGATGCCGGCCGCGCGCGGGAGAAGGACGGCCAGCCGAGGACTGGCCTCGGAGGTGACGATCACGCTGCCCGGCGGGCAGCGCAGGATGTCGAGATCGGACTCGACGCGGCGGACCGCTCCGCTCGCGACCCCTCCTGAAACCCTGGCGCCACCATCCACGAGCACCCTCACTCCGCCTTGCCGCTCCCGGCGAGGCCGCTCGGCACCCTCAGCGTGCGCGGGTTGAGGCCGGACCTGGAGCACCCACGGTCGACCCTCACGGTCGATCGCCCACTCGAGATCGAGCGGCTGCCCGAGCGCGGACTCCAGCCGCCACGCCAGCTCGGCGACCTGCAGGGCCTGCGCGTCGGTGACGATCAGCCCGTCATCGACCTCGATCTCGTCCCGCAGTGTCCCGCCCCCCGGCGCACAGCGCAGCAACGCCGACTGCTTGCCGCCGCGGCGCCCGGTGACGCGCCGTTGCCTGGGGTCGAGGAGGACGGTCTCGGGCGCCGCCGACCCGTCCACCGCTGACAATCCGAGGCCACGCACCGCCTGCAGCAGGGTCCGCGTGCCTGCCTCAGTCCGGCACGCGCTGTAGAGAACGCCGGCCGAGGCCGCATCGATCATCTCCACGACGCAGCAGCACATTGCGACCTCGTCGTCCTCGCACCCGCGGCCGACGCGGTAGCTGATCGCCTGCGGAGCGTACTTGCTCGCCAGGACCGAGCGGAACGCCTCGGCGACATCCCCGCCGGAGACGTTCAGCATCGACCGGTACTGCCCGGCGAAGGACATCTCCATCCCCCCCTCCTGGAGGGCGCTGGAGCGGACCGCGAAGCGCACCTGCCGACCTCGTCCGAGCTCCGCCGCGGCAGCCGCGAGGGCTTCCGCGAGAGCCCGGGGGACCGCGGTTGCCTCGATCATCTGCGTGATCCGGGCGGACACCCGGAAACAGCTCTCCACGTCACCGCCCGTCAGTGTCGCGATCGTTTCGGCGATCCGGGCACCCAGACCGCCGGCCGCCATGAACTGCCGGTACGCCTCCGACGAGGTCGCGAACCCCTCCGGGACGTGACCGCCGAGAACGCGCCGGGCTTCGCCGAGGAACGCGCTCTTCTGGCCGACCACCTCGGCCATGTCGGCGCGCACCTGGTCGAGCGACACGACCGGCCCCACCTGACCGAGAAACGGCGTGACCTGGGTTCGCCGCACCACCTCGGCGCGCACGCGGTCGAACACCGGCAGCAGCGACCGGTGCTTCCCCCCGGTCAGCCGCTTGAGGTTGGAGATCATCCTGAAAGTCTGCACGGCCACCCCGGTGACCAGCCGCCGGACCTCTGCGGCCGTCACCTCCCGCTCGCCGTCGAGAGTCCGCTGGATCTCGGCGATCGCGCCCAGCGCAGCGTTGTTCGCGTGCAGCACCTCGCGAAAGTACGACACGCGCTCCTCGAGCCCGGGAACCGGATCCCGGCGCCGCAACAACGACGAGGCGATGCGAGAGAACGGACCGCCCATGACCTCTCGCGAAGAGTATGCACCCTCGTTCACAAAGGTCCAAGCGTGGTGAACGATCGTTCAGTGGAGTAGTCTTGGCGCAGGGAGACCCGCCATGCTCACCCCCGGCATGCTCTCGGAGAACACGCTCGCGCTCCAGGCGGAGATGCGCGAACTGGCCGCCTCGGTGCCGCGCCAGCTCCTCCTCGACATGGACGCGGATCGCGTCCGCTTCCCTCGCGAGTTCCTCGAGGAGGCCGGTCGGCGCGGCCTGCTCGGGCTCCGCTTCGATCGGCGCTGGGGCGGACGTGGGCTGCCCTGGACGGAGGAGATGGTCGCGCTCGAGGAGATCGGCGTTCTCGGCACCTCCCTGCCCTGCCTGTGGTCGCTCGTTTCGATCGTCGGCGAGGCGATCCATGCCTTCGGCACCGACGAGCAGAGGG
Organism: Acidobacteriota bacterium; assembly: GCA_040754885.1. Lineage (GTDB taxonomy): Bacteria > Acidobacteriota > Thermoanaerobaculia > Thermoanaerobaculales > Thermoanaerobaculaceae > JBFMCD01. Next base: position 22,655 of record JBFMCD010000010.1, on the reverse strand, counting down.
AGCGCTTGCTGCGGCCGATGCTCGCCGGCCGCCTCGCCGCCGCGGAGGCGCTGACCGAGCCGCGCGGCGGCTCGGACTTCTTCGCCGCCACGACCACGGCCCGGCGCCACGGCGACCGGTTCATCCTCAACGGGCAGAAGCGTTTCGTCGTCGGCTCCGAGGGCGCCGACGTGATCCTCGTCTACGGCACCGTCGAGGGGATCGGCGACGCCAAGCGCGCGATGACCGCGTTTCTCGTCGAACGCGGCCCGGGCGTCGAGGTCCATCACGTCTACGGCCTGATGGGCACACGCGGCGGCGGCACCGGCCGCCTGGTCTTCCGCGACGCCGAGGTGCCGATGGTCAACGTCCTCGGCGGCGAGGCGGGCGTCGGCCGCGGCACCGAGGTGTTCCACAGGATGATGGTGCCCGAGCGACTGACCTCCGCGGGAGGAGCGGTCGGGATGGGGCGCGCGGCGATCGAGATCGCCGCCCGCTACGCCGACCGCCGGCACGCCTTCGGCGAGAAGATCCGCCGCTTCGAGGGGGTCTCGTTCAAGATCGCAGACTCCCTGACGCTGCTCGACGCGGCCCGGGCGCTCAACCACGGGGCGGCGCGTGCGGCGGACGTCGGCGAGTCCGAGGGTACGGTTCGCCGCCTCGTCTCCGAAGCGAAGAAGTTCGCCACCGACTCGGCCTGGACGGTGATCAACCACGCCATGCAGATCCTCGGCGGAATCGGCTACACGGACATCTACCCGATCGAGCGCCTGCTCCGCGACTGCCGCCTGATCACGATCTGGACCGGAACCAACGAGATCATGGACCTGGTCATCCAGCACGAGTTCTACCGGGAGTTCCTCTCCCGGCAGCCGGCGGGCCGCGACGTCGAGGGCGACGCCGCCGGCGCGGAACACGTCGGGGAGAAGGAGTACAACGAACCGGCCGGGAGGCCCTGAGGCCCTCGGCCGGGGACCGGCCCGGGTTCGAAGAAGAAGGAGGAAGGGCAATGGCCAAGACGACTGTGGGCGTCAACGAGATCGGCACGCTGGTCGGGAAGTCGCTCGTCGGCGAGCGCTGGCACGAGGTGACCCAAGAGCAAGTGAACGGGTTCGCGGACGCCACCGGCGACCACCAGTGGATCCACGTCGACCCGGAGCGCGCCAGGAGGGAATCGCCCTTCGGCCGTCCGATCGCCCACGGCTACCTGTCGCTGTCGCTGGCGCCGATGTTCCTCTTCGAGATCCTCGACGTCACCGGTGCTCGCTTCGTCGTCAACTACGGCCTGAACAAGGTGCGCTTCCCGGCGCCGGTGTTCGTCGGCGCGCGGGTGCGCATGGTCTTCGAGGTGATGGGCGTCGAGCCGATCGAGGGGGGCTTCCAGGTGACGATCAAGGGCTCCCTCGAGGTCGAGGGAACGACGAAGCCCGGCGTGGTCGCCGAGATCGTCTTCCGTTACCTGCTCTGAGGCCACGCGACCCGGGTCGGTCGCCGACTTGCCGCGTCGCGCCGGCGGAGCGAGAATCGCCGCGAGGGGGAGCCATGCCGGCATTCTCGCCACGAGCAGCCCACGTGCTGTCGATCCTCTGCGCCGCGTTCCTCGTTTCCTCGGCCGACCAGGTCGCCGCCGAGCCGACCGCCGTCGATCCGGCCTTCCTCGAGCGGGCACGGAGGATCCTCTCGAGCACGCCGCTGATCGACGGCCACAACGACCTGCCCGAACAGCTGCGGGATCGCTTCGCCAATCACCTGGAGAAGGCCGGCCTGGACGGCGACACCTCGGGCCTGCAGCCGCCGATGCACACGGACCTCCCCCGGCTCCGCCGCGGCATGGTCGGCGGCCAGTTCTGGGCGGTGTACGTGCCGAGCGACTCGGCAGGCCCGGCGGGAGTGCAGCTGCTCCTCGAACAGATCGACGTGGTGGCGCGGATGACCGCCCGCTACCCGGACATCCTGGTTCCCGCTCTCACCGCCGACGACGTCGAGCGCATCCACCGCTCCGGCCGGATCGCGAGCCTGATCGGCATCGAGGGCGGCCAGGCGATCGGCAACTCGCTGGCCGTGCTGCGCCTGGCGCACAGCCTCGGCGCCCGCTACATGACCCTGACGCACTGGGGGCCGACCGACTGGGCGGACGCCGCGACCTCGCCCGCCCGCCACCACGGCCTGACCGCGTTCGGCCGCGAGGTCGTGCGCGAGATGAACCGCCTCGGAATGATGGTGGACCTGTCACACGTGTCGGACGAGGTGATGAGGCAGGTCCTGGAGTTCAGCGAGGCCCCGCCGATCTTCTCGCACTCGTCGGCGCGCGCGGTGTGCAACCACCCGCGCAACGTCCCCGACGACATCCTGCGCGCGACCGCCGCCAGGAAGGGCATCGTGATGGTCAACTTCGCTCCCGGCTTCATCTCCGCGGCTGCGAGCGCGTGGGATGAGAGGGCGTGGCCGGAGTACCGGCGCCAGCGCGAACTTCACTCCGGCGATCGCGCCAAGGTGCGCGAAGCGATGGAAGCGTGGCGCAGGGAGAATCCGGCACCCCGAGTCACCGTCGCCGATGTCGCCGACCACATCGACCACATCCGCCGCGTCGCGGGGATCGACCACGTCGGCCTCGGTTCGGACTTCGACGGGATCAGCCTCACCCCCGAGGGACTCGACGACGTGTCGTTCTACCCCCACCTGATCGCCGAGCTGCTCCGCCGCGGCTACACGGACGAGGAGGTCCGGAAGGTGGCGGGGCTCAACATCCTGCGCGTCATGCGCGCCGTCGAGGCGAGCGCGCGCGCGATCCAGCGGACGCGGCCCGCGTCCGAGGCTCTCATCGAGGACCTCGATCCGAAGCCGCTGCCCGTCGAACACGCGCCTCGAGGCTCGCGGTAGGACCCGGGTCGGGGCGTACACTTCGCCGTGGCCATGATTCGAGTCCTCGCCGCCGCTCTGCTCCTCTCCGGCTGGACACCCGGCGAGGCGACGAGTGGACCTCCGGCCGCGGCGCGGCCGCGGGCGCGGGATGCCGGCGTCGTGACCGGCATTCTCCCCGTCGGTCCGCGCAACGCGATCACCGACGTCGCCGGCGTCCGCGTCGGGCACGCGACAGTCACCGAGGGCAGCGACCTGCGCACCGGCGTGACGGTGATCCTGGCGCACCCCGGCAACCCCTTCCAGGAGAAGGTACCGGCCGCCGTCTTCGTCACCAACGGGTTCGGCAAGCTCACGGGAATCTCGCAGATCGAGGAGCTCGGCACGCTCGAAACGCCGGTGGCTCTCACTTCCACCCTCTCCACGTGGCGGGTCGCGGACGCGCTCGCCGAGTGGGTGCTCGAGCTGCCCGGCAACGAGGAGGTCCAGTCGGTGAACCCGGTGGTCGGAGAGTGCAACGACTCCTTCCTGTCCGACACTCGCCGCCGCGCGGTCGGTCGCGAGCACGTCAGGCGTGCCATCGCCGCGGCGCATGGCGCGACCGTCGAAGAGGGTTCGGTGGGCGGAGGGACCGGAACCCGCTGCCTCGGCTGGAAGGGCGGCATCGGCACGGCTTCCAGGCGACTGCCGGACGCTCTCGGCGGCTGGACGGTCGGCGTCCTGGCGCAGACCAACTTCGGCGGCGTCCTGTCGGTCGCCGGCGTTCCAGTCGGTCAGCTCCTCGGACGTCACGCCTTCCGCGAGGCGCTCGAGCCGCCCGAGCGAGGATCGTGCGTCGTGGTCATCGCCACCGACGCTCCCGCCGACGCCCGGCAGCTGCGCAGGCTGGCGGCGCGAACGGCGATGGGCCTGGCGCGTGTGGGCGGCTTCGCGTCGAGCGGCTCCGGCGACTACGCGATCGCGTTCTCGACGCACCCCGGGCTCCGTGTCCGAACCGGGGCGGGAAGCGACGTCCGGGTCGCCCCCCTCGCCGACGACGACCTCTCGCCACTCTTCCTCGCGGTCGTCGAATCGACCGAGGAGGCCGTGCTCAATTCCCTGTTCCGCGCCACCACGGTCCGCGGCTTCCGCGGCCGCGAAGCGGACGCGCTGCCGATCCGGGACGTGCTCGAACTCCTGCGGGCGAGGGACGCGCTGCGCTGAACGACGATGACGAGACTGCGCACCCTCGCTCTGGTCCTGGTCGCGTCGGCGCTGGCGGCCTGCGCGTCGGCACCGAAGCGGCTCAACTACACCTACGCGCCGCCGTACGGCGTGGCGTCCGACCAGTTTCTCCGCTCGCTCGAAGGGCTGCGCTACGGCATGGTCGCCGGCAACCGGCTCGACCTCCTGGAAAACGGCGATGGCGTGTTCCCCGCGATCGTCGAGGCGATCCGCTCGGCGCGCCTCTCGATCAACTTCGAGACGTACCTCTTCGCCGACGGGGAGATCGGCCGCATCGTCGCGGAAGCACTGGCCGAGCGGGCGCGCGCGGGCGTCGAGGTGCGCGTCCTGGTCGACGCGGTCGGCGCTCGCATGGGCCCGCTCTCGGGGATGATGCGCCGGGCCGGCGTGAACGTGCGCACTTACAAGCCGGTCAAGCTGTTCACCGTGCACCGCATCCAGGACCGCACGCACAGGCGCCTGGTCATCGTCGACGGACTGATCGGCTTCACCGGGGGCTTCGGCATCGACGACCGCTGGCGCGGCGACACGCGCTCGGAGGACGAGTGGCGCGACCTCGCGGTAAGCGTCGAGGGACCGGCCGTGCGCATCTTGCAGCGGGCGTTCATCGAGGACTGGCTTCACACCACCGGCGAAGTGCTCCACGACTACCGGCAGTTCCCGCCCCTGGATCGCGCCGGACCGGCGCTCGCGCAGGTGGTGGCCAGTTCGCGCGGCGAGCACGTCTCGACTGCGAAGCTGACGTTCTACATGGCCATCCAGGCGGCCCGCGAACGCGTCTGGCTCGAGAACGCCTACTTCGCTCCGGATCGCCAGATCATCGGGGCGCTGGCAGCCGCCGCCAGGCGAGGCGTGGACGTCCGCGTCGTCGTCCCCGGCCCGGCCATCGACATCCCTCCGATCAGACGCGCCGCGCGCACGAATTACGGCGACCTGCTCGAGGCGGGCGTGAAGATCTACGAGTACCTGCCCACGATGCTCCACACCAAGGCGATGGTCGCCGACGGCGTTTGGGCGACGGTCGGTACGATCAACCTGGTGACCCGTTCGATGAAGAAGAACGCCGAGGTCAACCTGGTCGCCTACGACCGGGACTTCGCCGCCGAGGTGGAGCGGGCGATCGAGATCGATCTGGCGCGCTCGCAGCCGATCACAATCGAGGAGTGGCGGAAGCGCGGGCTGTGGGAGCGCGTCCGCGAGGCGATCTCCTACCTGTTCTACGAGGCGTACTGAATGGCGGACTTTGCGCCGGCGCGTTCGGCTGCTACGATACGAGAATGACGCACCGCGGCATCCCGCGCTACACGCTGGGTGAGGAAGTCGCCCACAGCGTCACGCACGGCGTCGGCATCGTCCTCGCGATCGCCGGTCTGACGGTACTGGTCGCCTTCGCGGCGTTGCGGGGCACCGCCTGGCACGTGGTCGGCGCGGCCGTCTACGGCGCGACGCTGGTGCTCGCCTACACCGCTTCGACCGTGTACCACGCCATTCCACCGACCTTCCCTGGAGCCAAGCACGTGCTCAGGGTCCTCGACCACTCGGCGATCTTCCTGCTTATCGCCGGGACGTACACGCCTTTCACTCTGGTCAACCTGCGCGGTCCGTGGGGGTGGGCGTTGTTCGGCGTGGTGTGGGGACTGGCCGTGCTCGGCATCATCTTCGAGGCGACGCTGATCGGGCGGCTGCGCGTGCTCTCGGTCGCGTTCTACGTCGTCCTCGGCTGGCTGGTACTGATCGCGGCGCGACCGCTGGCGAGTTCCGTGGCCACGGGCGGGCTGGTCCTCCTCATCGGCGGGGGCGTCGCCTACACCGCAGGCGTGGCGTTCTACGCCTGGCAGCGGCTGCCGTACCACCACGCCATCTGGCACGGCTTCGTCCTCGTCGGCAGCGCGCTGCACTTCTTCGCCGTCCTCTTCTACGTCGTCCCGCTGGCGGGATAGCCGAGGCCGAATGCCGAGGCCTGCAGCGCCCCGCCGCGCGGCCGGATCGGCCCTCATCGATCGTCGTCGTACCAGTAGCGCTCGGCGAATTCGGTCGTCGCCGACGGATCGCGCACGATCAGCGGGGCAAGGCGCAGCAAGCTCGTGAAGTAGTGCCAGTCGCCGTGGCGGTCGAACTTCCGCGTCGACGCCAGCGCCTTCGTCCCGCGCAGGCGGACCAGCCGTTGTCCACGGGTCCGGCCGCGCCTGCGCAGATCCCAGAGGAACTGCACGTCCTCGCCGAACGCCCGCCGCTCGTCGTAGCCGCCGACGGCATCGAAGTCCTCGCGCCGGCAGAACACAACCCCGGTGTCCATGCGCAGGAGGATCACCAGCGGGATGAGCAGGAGCCACGTCGCCACGATCCCGGGCGACCGTCGTTCGAGCCGGACTCCGGTGGCGCCGGCGATCACCCGCGGGTCGCGCATCGCGCGGTCCACCGCGACGAGGGTGTCCGGGTGGATCCGGCTGTCCGCGTCAACGAAGGCCAGCACCTCACCGTCCGCGGCCGCCGCGCCTCCGTTGCGCGCCGAGGCGATGCGCCGCCGCTCGACCCGCACCACGCGACAGCCGCGCACGGAGGCGATCTGCGCGGTGTCGTCGGTCGAGGCGTTGTCGGCGACAACCACTTCGAGCGTGCCGCCGCGTGCCACCCAGGTCCTCGCCGCGACATCGACCGAGTCGAGCAGTCGGGGCAGCAGCGCCTCCTCGTTGTACGCGGGGATGACCAGCGAGATCCGCGCGCGTCCAGGAGCCGGCGACGACGTCACAGCACCACCTCGCTCCCCCGACACCGGGTCACGCCGGTTCGAACGTCGCGATGAACTGCGGCAACGCCGGGGGGCGGTAGACGAAGCGCAGCCCCCCGACCTCGTGACGCCTCGCCACGAGCTCGATCAACGCCTCGCCCGCGTACTCCAGGTGGGACTGGCTGTACACGCGCCGCGGGATCGCCAGCCTGAGCAGATCGAGCGCCGGCCAGCGCCACTCCCCGCTCGCGGGATCGGGACGTCCCTGCATCACGTTGCCGGTCTCCCAGGTCCGGACTCCGGCGTGGAGATAGAGCGCCACCGACAACGACCACGCGGGCAGCCTCTCGTCGGTCAGGTGCGGGCAGAAGGCGCGTCCGTCGACGTACACCGCGTGTGCGCCGAACGGCTCGAGCACCGGCACACCGCCCTCCGCGAGCTTCCGGCCGAGCTGCGCGGTCGCGGCGACGCGATACGTCAGGTAGTCCTCGTCGAGCACCTCGTCGAGCGCGACGGCCATCGACTCGAGGTCGCGCCCCGCCAGTCCGCCCGCGGACGGGATTCCCTCCGTGACGAGCAGGCGGACCCGTATCGCCTCGGCCCAGTCGCCGTCGTCGAGCGTCAGCAATCCCCCGGAGTTGCCCAGGCCGTCCTTCTTCATCGACATGAACACGCCGTCGGCGAGGTCGAACATCTCGCGGGCGATCTCGCGTACCGGCCTTCCTGCCTGCCCCTCCTCGCGCCGCTGGACGAGGAACGCGTTCTCGGCGAACCGCGCGGCGTCGAGCCAGAGCGGGACGCCGGCGCGCCGGCACACCCCGGAGACGGCGCGGAGGTTGGCCAGCGACACCGGTTGTCCGCCCCTCGAGTTGTCCGTGACCGTCACGATCACCATCCGGGCGCGTCCGCCGTCGTCCCCGAGTTCGGCCTCGAGCCGGCCGACATCGACGTTGCCCTTGAACGGGTGGCGGCTGGTCGGGTCGAGCGCCTCCGGGATCGGCAGATCCGTGGCCGTCGCACCCGCTTCCTCGAGGTTCTCGCGCGTCGTCGCGAAGTGGGTGTTGGCGAACACCCGGTCTCCCGGGCGGACCACGGCCCGGGCCAGCAGGTGTTCCCCGGCGCGCCCCTGATGGCACGGGATCACGTGACGCTTGCCGAACAGCGCCTGAACCCGGTCGCGGAAGCGGTAGAAGGAGCGCGATCCGGTGAACGACTCGTCGGCGCCCATCATCCCCGACCACTGCCTGGTCGAAAGCGCCGACGTCCCGGAGTCGGTGACCAGGTCGATGATCACGTGCTCGGCCTTGAGCAGGAAGGGGTTGTACCCCGCCTCCCGGATGAACACCTCGCGCTCGGACCGCGTGGTCATGCGGATCGGCTCGATCACCCGGCTGCGGTACGGCTCGATCAGGGTCTTCATGCCCTCTCCCCCGGCCCGGCGGACCGGCGTCGGTACTCTACTCCGGCGACCGTGGACCCACCACCACGCGCGTTGACCGCCACCCGAGTCCAGGTTACCGTTCGGCGAGGGGGCTGCCATGGACGGCGAACCGCGCGACTCCGGGACGATCGAGAGACGGGACGTGTTGCGCGTGGGCGCCGCGGCGGCGGCCGGCTTCATTGCCCGCGGCGCGGGCGCCGCGGCCCCTCCTCCCCTCCCCGTCAACTCCATGACGCCGCTGGCGATGCCGACACGCAACCTGGGCAGGACCGGCTACCGGGTCGGCATCTTCTCGCTCGGCGGTCAGGCGGCGATCGAGAAGCCGGACAACGAGGCGGTCGCCGTCCCGATCGTCGAGCGGGCGCTCGACCTCGGCGTGAACTACATCGACACCTCCGCCCGCTACGGCGGCGAGGACGCGCGGTGGAGCGAGAAGTACATCGGCCAGGTGATCGCGCGGCGGCGCCGCGAGGTGTTCCTCGCCACCAAGACACACGACCGGACGCGCGACGGCTCGCTGCGCCTCCTCGAGCGCTCGCTGCAGCTCCTCCAGACCGACCACATCGACCTGTGGCAGGTTCACAACCTGGCGCGCATGGAGCAGGTGGAGCAGATCTTCGCGCCCGGCGGCGCGATCGAGGCGCTTCAGCGGGCGCGCGACGAGAAGATCGTCAGGCACCTGGGCATCACCGGCCACGCCGATCCCGAGGTCCTCCTCGCCGCGCTGCAGCGCTTCCCCTTCGACTCTCTGCTCCTCGCCCTCAACGCCGCCGACCCCCACCGCCTGCCGTTCGCGGAAACGCTCCTGCCCGCAGCGGTCGAGCGCGACATGGCGATCATCGGCATGAAGATCCCGGCGCGCGGGCTCCTTCTCTCCTCCTGGAGACCGCCCACCGATCCGGCCAGCCGCTTCCGCGACACGCGCCCGGGCACGCTCGACATGCGCGAGGCGATGCGCTACGTGCTGTCGCTCCCGGTCTCGACGGTGATCGTCGGCGTCGACTCGATCGCCCAGCTCGAGGAGGACGTGCGCATCGCACGCGAGTTCACGCCTCTGAGCCGGACGCAGATGGCCGCCCTGGAGAGCAGGGCGCAGCCGGTGCACCGGCAGGCGCTGTTCTTTCGCCGCTGGGAGGGGTAGAGCCGGTCCGTTCCGGGAAAGGGAGCGTTCAGGTGCGGCTCCGGACGGACAGGTCGATGCCCCACTCCCCGAGCACGAGACCCGGAACGTGCCGGTCCAGCGCCCGCTCGGTGGCCCACGCGATCACTCGGGCGTCGCGCCCGGCCTCGGTCGACATGTAACGCGGGATCGGATCCGTGCCCACGCGGCCGATGTCGAGGCGGTCGGCGTCCCAGCACGTACCCACGGTAGCGTTGCTCGACGTCAGACCGTCGACGTGACCGGCCAGCGCCGCGCGGAGCAGCGCGAAACGCCGGTCGCCGAGGTCGAACGTCCTCCCGCGCAGCTCGCTCGCCAGTACCGCCGCGCGGCGCCCGTGGTCGCGATCCACGTCGTCGTCGAATCGGCAGGCGTCGTGCAGGACGGCGAACAGCTCCACGACGTCCAGGTCGGCCCCGCTCGTCGCAGCGAGGCGCCGCCCGTTCTCCATCACCCGGCCCCAGTGGGACACGCCGTGCGTACCCGCGAGCCGCAGGCGGTAGAGGCGGAGGACCTCGCGGAGCGTGTCCCGGACGATCACCCGCGGTCGGGCTGGACCACCACCGCCGTCCCGTAGCACAGCACCTCGCTGACGCCTTGCATGACCTCCGTGGCGTCGTAGCGGATGCCGACGACCGCGTTGGCGCCGAGCTGTTCCGCGTGACGGAGCATCATTTCGTAGGCGTCGCTCCGCGTCTTCTCGCACAGCTCCGTGAACAGCGTGATGTTGCCCCCGACCAGGGTCTGCAGCGACGCGCCGATGGTGCCGAAGATCGAGCGCGAGCGGACGACGATGCCGCGCACCAGTCCGAGGGTGCGGACGACCCGGTGGTTGGGCAGGTCGAACGACGTGGTGGTCATCGCGTGGTCCATGAGACCTCCTCGAAGGGACGATAGCAGGCGGAACCCGTCGGCCTCGCCACTCGCGGCGCTACCGCATCCGACCCGGCCCGAGCAGGAAGGCGTACCCGAGCAGCGTGTAGACCAGCTTCGCGGCCAGGAAGTCCGGCGCCACGTTGCCTGGCATCGGCGCCAGTTCGACGACATCGAAGCCGACGATCCGCCTGCGCTCCGCGACCGCGCGCAGCACCGCCAGCGAGCGGTACCAGTCCAGCCCACCCGGTTCCGGCGTGCCGGTGGCCGGCATTATCGAGGGATCGAAGGCGTCGAGGTCGACGGTGACGTAGACCTTCTCCGGCAACGCGTCCAGGACACGGTCGATCCACCCCTCGAGGGGCCGATGGACCGCCTCGTCGGCGAACACCGTGCACACGCGCCGGCGCCGGATCAACGCGCGCTCCTCGCCCGTCAGCGAGCGGATGCCCACCTGGGCGATGGGCACGCCGTCGTCGAGCAGGCGGTGCATGACGCAGGCGTGGTTGAACTCCGACCCCTCGAAGTCGTGGCGCAGGTCGGCGTGGGCGTCGAGCTGCAGCACTCCGAGCGAGCGGTGGCGGCTGCGCACGGCCCGCACCAGCGGCGCGCTGACGGAGTGCTCGCCGCCGAGCCCGACGAGGAACGAGCCCCGTCGCACGACGGAGCGAGCCACCCGCTCGATCCTCGCCATCGTCGCTGCCGGGCCGGAGGTGTCGGGCACCACGGCGGGCAGCGTCTCGATGCCGACGCGCTCGTGAATCTCGGCGTCGAGGTCGTGGTCGTACGTCTCGAGGTGCGTGGACGCCTCGAGGATCGCGATCGGCCCGCGCCGCGCCCCGGGCTGGTACGACGTGGTCAGGTCGTACGGCACGGGGAGGATGGCGGCCCGAGGCCTCCCCGCCGGCCTGGCGTCGGGTGGAACTCCGAGGAATTCCTGGTACGGCGCGTAGCGCTCGTCGGTCATCGCCCACTCCCTCTCACGACAGGGCCCGGCTCGGGAAGCGCGAGCCGCTCGACTCCCCTGCCCTCGCCGCCGAACTCGCCCTCGGTTCCCGGTTCGCGCTCACGCCTTCAGCCTGCTCCGGTAGTCCCTGCGCAGGCGGGCGACCAGCTTCGCTCGTTGGCCGGCCAGACGCTTGAGCGGGCGCGGTGCGCGCCGGGCCAGGACATACGCCGTCAGGAGCGGCAGCGCGATCGTCGCGTCGGAGTACACCACCACGGTGTCCGGGAGCTGATCCGGGTCGATCTTCCCCCACGACACCGCCTCGGAGGGCGTCGCGCCCGACAATCCGCCCGTGTCCGGCCGGGCGTCGGTCACCTGGAGGAAGTAATCGTGCCCGCGCTCGTCGAGGCCGAGCACCTCCTGGATCTGCGGCTCGGTCTGGAGGAGGAAGTTCTTCGGGCTGCCGCCGCCGAGGATCCACACCGCGCTCTTTCCTCCGCCCCTCTTCGCCGCGTAGACGATCGCGGCGGTTTCGTTGACGTCGGCGTTGGGGTCGATGAGCAGCTTGGAACCGACCAGGGCGTTGGCCGCGACGTTCATGCCGATCGAGGAGTCGCCCGGCGAGGAGGTGTACACCGGCACGCCGCAACGGTGGCAAGCGGCGAGGAAGCTGCGCTCGGCGCCGAGCACGCGCTCGCGCTCGGCCACGTACCTCCCGAGACGATCGTGGAAGTCGGCGGAGGACATCGGCTGCTGGAACTCCTTTGACCGGATCACCTCGCGCACGAACGCGTCGGTGTCGAGCAGCACCTGATAGTCGAAGAAGATGTCGTAGATGCGGATCACCCCGTCGCGTCGCAGTTCGACGTCGGAGACGAACGGCGAACCGTGGTGCAGCTTCATGCCCAGGCCGTAGTGCATGTCGTGGTAGAGGTTCGCGCCGGTCGACACGATCCAGTCGACGAACCCGGCCTCGACCAGCGGGATCAGACACGACATTCCGTAACCGCCCGGGGTCAGCGCCCCGGTGACCGACAGGCCGAGGGTGACGTCTTCCGCGAGCATCTTGCCCGCCAGCAGCCGCGCACCCTCGCGCAGTCGCGCGCCGTTGTACGCGGTGAAGGCGGTGTCGATCAGGTCGGCCGCGCCGATCGCGCCGCTCACGCGCGGGGGCAGGATGCGCTCGCCGCGCAGGTACGCGCTCTTCTTCCTCGCCATCACCGCCGCCTCAGTCGAAGAGCAGCACGGCGGCCGCCAGGACCGTCGTCCAGTGACCGTTGCGACCGACCACCGCGGACTGCGTGACGTTGCGCGTGACGACGATCTTGTTCGAGATCTTCCACAACTGCCGCTTCTCGTCCCACGAGGCGCTCTCGTCGAAGTCCACTCCCAGCGTCGAGGCGAGCATCGAGGCGGCGAGGTCCTCGGCGTAGTCGCCGGCCTGCTTGTCGGTCTGGCCGTAGGCGTGGTGCTCGGAGAGGTAACCGTACATGCGCTTGTCGCTCGGAACCGCGACCCCCACCGAGGCCGCCAGCATGCGGTGCGGCTCGTTCGTCGCCTCTCGGCTCATCACCACGAAGGCGATCTGCCCCGGCTCGATCATCTCCTCGCCCCGCTTTCGGGAGATGATCTTGCAGCCCGGGGGATAGATCGACGACACCGTGACCAGGTTCAGCGTCGCGATACCCGCGTCGCGCAGCGCGAGCTCGAAGGACTGCAGCTTCTCCTTGTGCACGCCGACACCGTTGGTCAGATAGAGTCGCTTGGGGACGAGCGGAAGCGCCATTTCGGCCTCCTCGGTGAGCTCCCGTTGTGCGGGGCGAGCGGAGGTTAGACCGAAAGCTCGCGGAGATCAAGACTTCGGCTCGACGGCAGAGGCGGCTCGTCGCGAGGCACGCCGCGCCGTTCGCCCGGAACCCGCGCCTGTGTCAGGATGCCGCCGTGCGGATCCTGGACATCTCCCGTGCGCTCGGAGTGAGCACACCGGCGTGGCCCGGCGACGCGCCGCTCGAGATCTCGTGGACCGCGCTCCACGACTCCGGCGCCGCCGTCTCCCGGTTGACGCTCTCGCCGCATCTGGCGACCCATCTCGACGCTCCGCTTCACCTCGACGCGGACGGCGGCGACGCCGCGACGGTTCCGCTCGCGCGGTGTCTGGGTGCCTGCCAGGTGGTCCGGCTCGACGGCCTTCAGCGCCCGGCGCGGCCGGACGACCTCCCGGCGGGCTGGTCTCCCGACACGCCTCGCATCCTCTTCGCCTCCGGAAGCTGGCCCACCGGCGGGGCGCTGCCCGAGCGGTTCGCCGCGCTCTCGCCGCACCTCGTGGACCACCTCGCCGACCGCGGCGTCGTCCTGATCGGCGTCGACACGCCGTCCGTGGACGCAGCCGACGCCGACGGTCTGCCCGCTCATCGCCGGTGCCTGCAGCGATCGGTGACGATCCTCGAGGGACTCGACCTCGAGGGCATCGAGGCCGGCTTGTACACGCTGATCGCCCTGCCGCTGCGCCTCGTCGGCGGCGAGGCCTCGCCGGTTCGGGCCGTGCTCCTCTCCGGCTTCGCGATCTAGACGGCGGCTCGGATCCGAGGGTACACCGGCGCGCCGGCGGTGACGCCGACCACGGCTCCGGGCGCCTCGTCGCGCCACCGGTCGAGCACCGACTGCGTGTCCGCGACGACGCGAAATCCGAGCGCCTCGGTTTGATCGGCCGGAAGACGGGTCACCGCCGATACCCTGAACCGTGCGGTCTTCTCGATCAGCCTCAAGGTCGTGTGACCGTACTGGACGTAGCGCTGCGCCAGTCTGGCGACGATCGCGTCCGGGCGCGGATCGGCGAGGAACGGCGCGACGTCCGACGATCCCGGACCTCCGTCGCAGGAAGCGACGAACAGCACTTCGGCGTCCGGCGCCGCGAAGCGGCACGCCGCGTCGAGCGCCTTGTGCGCCTGGACGAGGGTGTTGTCGGAGGGGAACCCGCCGGCGGCGACGACGATGCGATCGAAGGGGCCGGCCTCCACCTCGTACCAGGCCCTGGCCCTGTCGCACGCGAGGGGGAACGTCCGCTCCATTGTCCCGGCGATCATCCACGCCGGCCGGCCGTCGGCACCCGCGACCTGGAGCAGCGCGAGGTCGGGCAGGCGAAGAGCCGCCGCCGCGGCGATCTCCTCGGCGACCGGGTTGCCCTCGAGGACTCCCGGCTCGCACGCGGGGTGTCGGCGCGGGGGATGGACCTCAAGGTCGATCACCCGCGAGTGGTTGGCCTGGATCTCCTCGTACCCCGCCACCCCGGGGAACAGCAGCTTCGGGCCGCCGCCGAAACCGGCGAAGTAGTGGTGCGCCACGGCGGAAACGGCCAGGACCAGATCGGCTTCCAGCACGGCGCTGTGAAGCCTGACCTCGAGACCTGATGGCGTCACCCCTGCCCTGGTCAGCGCGGCGCGATCGCGGCTGTCGTGCTGGACGACCCGCACCCCCTCCGGCACGGAGCCGATCAGCGCCGCGAGCGCGTCGGGCGCGGCGGCCGGGTGCGTCCCCGTGGCGACCAGCACGGTGACGGACGACGCGGCGACGCCGCCCCTGCCGAGGCGCTCGAGGATCACCGGCAGCACCTCCGGGAGGAACGTCCGACGCGTCGCGTCGGGGACCAGCACGACGACGCGCCGCCTTCCGGCGGCGAGTTCGGTCAGCGCGCGCGCGCCTTCGGGCCTGTCCAACGCCGTCCCGGCCAGTGTCGCGGCCGACTCCGCCGGACGCGGCGCCGAGGGCTCCAGGAGCCGGCACCGCAATCCGCGCAGGTCGGCCGTGACCGCGTCGCGCCCGAACGGCAACCGGAGTATCACGCGGCGATTCTAGACGCGTCGCGGGTTGGCCGTCGTCCGTTCGCCGTCCGAACTACCGGGAATGCAACACCGCCAGCCGCCTCTACTTCACCCCTGTCCCGGGCGGTACCTCGCGATCGACGTTGAGCAGGAACGGCGCCCCCTCGACCGATGCCGCGAGCAGCATACCCCGCGACTCGACGCCCATGAGCGTGGCCGGCTTGAGGTTCGAGACGACGACGATCTGTCTGCCGACCAGCTCCTCCGGGGCGTACTGCGCGCCGATCCCGGCGACGACCTGGCGCAACTGAGCTTCCCCGAGGTCCACCTCGAGGCGCACGAGCTTCTTCGACTTCGGCACCCGCTCGGCGCTCTTCACCGTTCCGACGACCAGTTTCGCGCGGAGGAACTCGTCGATCGAGAGCAGCCCGGCCTCGCTCTGCGCAGGCGCCTCCTCGGCCGCCGGCTGCGCGGCCTGCTCGGGAGCCGGCGCCTCGATCGGCGGGATCGTCACCTTCTGCGTCGTGCGATTTTCTTCGTTCATCGTCGCCTCCGAGAAGTACGCCTCGACGTCGGCGCGGGGGAACAGCACGCCATCCCCGCCGAGCGGCGCGTCGAGCGGGAGACCGCCCCACGCCAGCGCGGCCTCGTCGACCGGGCCGGCCGGGGCGCCGAGTTGCTCGAGCAGCCGCGCGGCGACCGCGGGCATCACCGGCGACACCATCACCGCCACGACGCGCAGCGCCTCGAGCCCGTTGTGCAGCACGCGATGCAGTTTCGGCGAGTCGTTCCCCTCCTGCTTGGCAATCGACCACGGCGCCTTCTCCGCCACGTAGCCGTCGACCGCCGAGACCAGTTCCCAGGCGATCTCCAGCGCGCGCTGGAACTCGCAGGCGTCCAACGCCTGGAGGTAGCGCAGCGTGACGTCGCGCGACCGCTCGATCAGGACGTTCTCCGTGCACCGCTCGCGGGGCGTGCGTCCGGAGAAGTAGCGGCGCGCCATCGCCAGAACGCGCGCCGCCGTGTTGCCCAGGCCGTTCGCCAGGTCGGCGTTGTAGCGATGGAGGAACCCTTCGTCGGAGAAGTTGGCGTCCTGGCCGAATGTCATTTCGCGGAGCAGGAAGTAGCGCAGCGCGTCGGGTCCGAACTTCTCGATCAGATGGTCGGGGCGGACCACGTTGCCCACCGACTTCGACATCTTCCTGTCGTCGCGCAGCCACCAGCCGTGACCGTAGACCTGCCTGGGCAGCGGCAGTCCCGCCGACATCAGGAACGCCGGCCAGTACACGCAGTGGAAGCGCAGGATGTCCTTCCCGACCAGGTGCAGGTCGGCCGGCCAGTACTTCTCGTACAGACCGTGGTCGGCGCCGCCGAATCCCAGCGCCGAGATGTAGTTGGTCAGCGCGTCGAGCCACACGTAGACGACGTGAGCCGGGTCGTCGGGCCACGGGATGCCCCACGACAGCGACACGCGGGAGATCGACAGGTCCTTCAACCCGCCCTCGACGAAGCGCACCACCTCGTTGAATCGGGCGGCCGGTCTGACGAACGACGGGTGCTCGCGGTAGTGCCGGAGGAGCGGCTCCTGATACGCCGACAACCGGAAGAAGTACGACTCCTCCTCGACCCACGAGACCGGATGCCCCTGGTCGGGACACCGCCCGTCGACGAGCTGCGTCTCGGGGAAGTACGCTTCGCACCCGGCGCAGTACCACCCTCCGTAGCTGCCCTTGTAGATGTCGCCGCGCGCATCGAGCCGGCGAATCAGCTCGTGGACGCCGGCGCGGTGCCGGTCCTGCGTGGTGCGGATGAAGTCGTCGTGCGTGATGTCCAACGCCGACCACAGCGGCGGGTACCGGCCGACCACGCGGTCGACCAGCTCGCGCGGCGCGATCCCCTGCGCCTTCGCAGTCTGCTCCACCTTCTGGCCGTGCTCGTCGGTGCCGGTCAGGAAACGCACGTCGAACCCGCGCATGCGCCGTGAACGGGCGATGGTGTCGGCGACGACCGTCGTGTAGATATGCCCGATGTGGGGCAGGTCGTTGACGTAGTAGATCGGTGTCGTGATGTAGAAGTTCCGGCCGGCCACTCGCTCCTCCTGCCTGCGCGAAGGTAGAGGATAGCACCCGCCTCGTCCCCGTCCGGACCGCTCACGCCGATTCGAAAGCCCTCGGAGACGCATCGTGGCCTGGCGCAGCCACCGGCGAGCCCACCGCGCAGCGCGAGAGGCGCACGCGAAAGTCCGGGCGCAGGCGTGCGCCGCCAACTCGCCCCGCACACCGCGCGCCCTGCCCCAGGCAGGGCCTTCGTCCCGCCGCGACGACCACACCCCCGCGCTCGAGGTGGACGTCGTGTCAGGGCGAAGGGAACGCTCCCCTCTGGCGCAGCGAGACGAATCCGCCGCGCGCCACCACGAGGTGGTCGAGGACAGCGACGTGCATCAGCCGCCCGGCCTCGGCCAACCTGCGCGTCAGGTCGAGGTCATCCTGGCTCGGAGTGCAGTCCCCGGAAGGATGGGTGTGCCAGAGGATCAGCGCGTCCGCGTTGGCCACGATCGCAGCGTGGAAAACCTCGGCCGGCTCGACCGCCGCGTGCGCCCGGGCGCCGCGGTGCAACACCGGAGCGCCGATCATTCGCCGCCGGCTGTCGAGAAGCAGGCAGCCGAACATCTCGACCCGCTCTCCGCCGTGCGCTCGCGCGATGTAGTCGGCCGCCAGCTCCGGGCGGTCGAGAACGGGGAGGTTCTCGAGCTTGCGCCGCGCGACGCGGCGTCCCAGTTCGACCGCGGCGAGCACCGTCGTCGCCTTGGCCGGACCGATCCCGTGCCGCTGCAGCAGCGTCCGGATGTCGGAGTCGAACAGGCCCTCCAGCCCGCCGAACGCCTCCAGCCACTCGCGGGCGAACTCGACGACCGAGTGGCCAGCCGGCGCGGTGCGCAGCAGAATCGCGACCAGTTCGGCGTCGGACAGCGCGGCCGCGCCACGCTCGATCATCTTCTCCCGTGGGCGCTCCTCGACCGGCAGGTCCGCGACCCTGATCACGACGCCTCCCCGAGCCGCTCGTCCAGCCTGGGCAGGATCTCTCCCGACGGCCCGCGCAGGCTAATGCTCGCCACGTGGGCGAGCGCCGAGGGCTCGGGATTGACCTCGATCACTGTGCCGCCGTTCACCGCCGTCATCTCGACGAGGCCGGCGGCCGGGTAGACCTGGGCGGAGGTCCCGACGACGAGCAGCAACTCGGCATCCAGCGCGGCGCGCGTCGCCCGTTCGAACGGCTCCTCGGGCAGGCACTCGCCGAACCACACCACGGCCGGACGCTCGGCGGCGCCGCATCTCGGACAGCGCGGCGGCATCTCGTCGAGCTGCCTGCGCTCCATCCGCTCCGCACCGCACCCGGTGCAGCGGACCCGCCAGATGTTGCCGTGCAGTTCGATCACGTCTCGACTCCCCGCGGCCTGGTGCAGGCCATCGACGTTCTGGGTCACGAGCGCGAACTCCTCGAAGCGCTCCTGCCATCGTGCCAGCACGAGGTGTCCCGGGTTGGGCGAGACCGTGGCGAGTTTGCGCCGGCGCGTCTCGTAGAACCGCCAGACCACCAGCGGGTCGGCGCGCCACGCTTCCGGGCTCGCGATCTCCTCCACCCTGTGCCCTTCCCACAATCCGCCGGTGCCGCGGAACGTCGGCACTCCGCTCTCGGCCGAAACCCCCGCGCCGGTGAGCGCCACGACGCGCACGGCGGCCGCCAGGGCGACGACCGCTCCGTCGAGATCGTCCGATGTCATGCGCGAATTGTATCCTCCGCGCTCGATAAGGAGGTTGCGATCGGTTACCATGAATGGTCGCTCATCGGAGGAGTCGATGGCCAACATGATTCGGGTCACCTGCGAGGGTCCGGTCGTCGATGTCGCGCTCGACCGGCCGGAGCGCCGGAACGCCCTGGACCGCGCAATGCTCGAGGAGTTGCGCGACCGCCTGCAAGAGGTCGCCGCGAAGGCCGATGTCGACGTGGTCATCCTCCACGGCATCGGCCCGGGATTCTGCTCCGGGGCCGACCTCCAGGCGATGGCCCAGCTCCACGGCGGCGACGACCCGAGCGCGGCGTTCATGCCGAGCGTGGACCTCTTCCAGGAGACGGTCGCCCTCGTTGCCACCATGCCCAAGGTGACGATCGCGGCGCTGCACGGCTTCGCGCTCGGCGCCGGCTTCGACCTTTCCCTGGCGTGCGACCTGCGGCTGGCCGCGAGCGGCACGCAGTTTGCCAGCTCGTACGTGCGCTTCGGCCTGGTACCCGACGGCGGAGCGACCTGGGCATTGCCACGGCTGATCGGCATGGGACCGGCCCTCGCCCTGCTCCTCACCGGCGATCCGGTCGACACGGAGGGCGCTTACCGCCTGGGCCTGATCCACCGGCGGACCCCCGCCGGAAGGCACCTCGAGGTCGCCCAACAGTGGGCGAGGGAACTGGCCGCCGGCTCACACCCTGCGCAGGTGGCGATCAAGCGCCTGGCACGAGTCGACCCGAGACTGACCCTCTTCGCCGCGCTCAAGGAAGAGCGCGAAGCCCAGCGCCGGGTCGTCGCCGATCGCGAGCCGTTCAAGTACCTGCAGGCCTACGACAAGGACGGTGCGTGACGCCAGGGCGTCGGGGGCGGGTCAGGAGCCGAGCGCCAGCGCCCAGACGGCATAGGTCCCGAACGACGCAACGGTGGTGACGAGGATGGCCGACCCGGCAAGGTCGATGTCCCCGCCCAGTTCGGCCGCCACGGGGTACGAGACTACGGCGGTGGGCGCGGCGAGAAGGAGCACCGCGACCGATGTCTCCAGCGGGGTCGCCTCCAGCGCCCACATCGCCCACAGTCCCACGCCGGGAACGACGCAGAGCTTGACGACCGTGACCGCCACCGCGGGACGCCACACGCTCGCGAAACGGCCGAAAGAGAGTTCGGCGCCGAGTGCAAGGAGCGCGCCGGGCAGGGCGAAGTCGGAGAGGATCTCGAGGGTCCGCTGCAGCCATAGCCACGGATGCCACCCCGCCCGGGAGAGGACGAGTCCGCCGAGCGCGGCGGCGACCATCGGGTTCGCCAGGACGCGCACGACGAGCCTGTAGTCCCGATCCCCCGTCGTCCGCTCGGCCTCGAGAACGGCCACGGCAAGCACGTTCATCAACGGGATCAGGACAGCGGCGGTCACGGCAGCGAGTCGCAACCCGCCGTCGCCGACCGACGCCTGCACGACCGGGAGGGCGACGTAGGCGAGGTTGCCCCGCATCGCGGCCTGAGCGAAGACCCCGGACTGTTCCCGGCTCAACCGGACGAATCGCGCCGCGACCAGCGCGAGGAAGGTCGCCGCCGTCACCAGCGCCGCCGTCACACCCACCGCGCGCGCCGAGAAACTCTCGCCGAGCGGCGCCGTACCGACCGTGAGCACGAAGAACGCCGGAAGCGCCACGTTGGCGACCAGCCGGTTCAGCCCGGCTGCCGCAGCCTCGGGGAGGATCCCGAATCGGCGCGCGCCGACGCCCAACGCGAGGACCAGGAAGACCGGGACGAGACCGGCGAGGGGTGCCATCGGGGAGGCAGTCTACCGGAGGAGAGGAGTGGCGGAGGGGAGGAGATTCGAACTCCTGGAGGCTTGCACCTCGGCGGTTTTCAAGACCGCTGCCTTCGACCGCTCGGCCACCCCTCCGCGGCCGCGCCAGCATACGGCCCCGCCATGCCCGTGCTCAACTCCTCACGCTCGGCGTCTCCTCTCCCCCACCCGACACTCCCCCACCCGCGGGAGCACCGCGCAGGCGACGCCCGCCGCATCACACAGCCACCGCCCGCCACCCGTTGCGTGTCAGACTCGCCGCGCAGCCCGCGTCGCGCCCCCACCCAACCACCGCGCGATCGAACTCCTGGAGGCTTGCACCTCGGCGGTTTTCAAGACCGCTGCCCTCGACCGCTCGGCCACCCCTCCGCGGCCGCGCCAGCATACGGCCCCGACGGGTCCGTCCTCAACTGCGACTCTCCGGAAACACCGGGCCTGCCCCTCGACAACAGAGACGTGGACCGTGGACCGTGGGCAGTGAGCCGCGATCGAACCGGTCAGTCGTCAAGACGCGATAGCATTCACAACGACGCATGGGATGCGGGGTGGCAAAGAAGGCAACCGAGACGCTGGAGGTTCGGGATAGGCGCGCATGACGCCGCTGGCTGGAGGAACACCACGACGCTGCGTCGGAGGTGTGGCTCGTCTTCCTCAAGCGCCACACCGGACTGCCGTGTCTCGAGTACCAGGCGGCGGTCGAGGAGGCGCTGTGCTTCGGTTGGGTGGACAGCCTGATCAAGAGAATCGACCAAGACAGGTACGCGAGGAAGTTCACGCCGCGCAGACACGACAGCCATTGGTCGACCGCCAATCGCCTGCGCTACGCCGACCTGGCCGCTCGCGGACTCCTCGCCCCGGCCGGCGCGCGGCGCCAGCCGACCGAGCGCGACGGCGACGCTCCGCGCCCCGACACCGAGACACTTCCGCCGTACATCAGGCAGGCGTTCGACGCACTCCCACGAGCCGGGACCGCCTTCGAACGGCTCGCCCCTTCCCGCCGGCGCGTTCTGATCGGGTGGATCGACTCCGCGAAGCGGGAGGAAACCAGGCAGCGACGCCTGAGGGAGGCGCTGCGCCTGCTCGCCGAGGGCCGACCGCTCGGGCTGAAGTGAAGGCGGTGGACCCCGCCCGATCAGGGTGTACACTTCCTCTGGAGGAGAGATGGCGTCTCGATTGCCGATAGCGGCGGCGGTCGCGTGCCTGCCCTGGTGCGCGACAGCGACGGCGGCCGATCTCGTTCAGCCCTGGGCGCCGGGGCTCTCGGAGCTGGAGGTGTTCGTCACGCACGAGAACGGTCAGGACGAGCCGCAGTGGAGCGCGCTCGTCGGCGGCATGCTGGTGCCCGGTCTCTCAGTCGGTGTGGCGTTCCAGTACGCGGACGGTCGGACCTCCCGCCTCGGAGCCGTCGCCATCTGGACCACCGAGTTCTCCTCCCGCACCAGCGTCGACGTGTGGGGCGAGCTCGGCCTCGACCGGACCCCCGTCGAGGCGGAACTCGGGGCGGTGTCGTTCGCCGCGGGGGCCGAGTGGAGCCGCGACCTCGGCGGCGCGATCCCGTATTCGCGGGCTTCCTACACCGTCGATGACGACGTCGGTTCGGCGCACACTCTGCTCGGTCTCAAGATACCCATAGGGTCGCTCGTCGAACTCCACATCGAGGCGTCCAGCCGCGAGCCGGAGTTCGGACCCTGGCCGCTCCACCTCGCCGTGGGCCCGAACATTGTGCTCTCCCCGACCCTCAAGCTCCTCCCCGAGGTGTCGTGGATCCACGACCGCGCCGCCTCCGAGTCGACCTGGGTGCTCACGTTCGGCGTGTGCATGGACCCGCGCCAGATTCTCGCGCGCTGACGCTGGCGCAATGGTCGAACCTGCTCCCGCCTCTCATACCGATTCGACATCCGTCGGAGAGGAAACGCGGCGTGGCGCAGCCGCCAGTGGGCCTATCGCAAGGCGCGCGAGCCAAGCCGCGACGCAGCGTACTCCTCGTCCGTGAGGAGCGAGCGAGCGAAGCGTAACGCAGCGAGAGGTCCGCTGCCGGCT
>JBFMCD010000009.1:0-41524 GCA_040754885.1 Acidobacteriota bacterium | reverse complement strand
CAACAGCTCCCGCTCCTTCGCATTCAACGCCACTTCGTCCCCCAACTCTCTCGGCCCTCCTGGCCGCAGCGTATGGGGACATTTCTATCGAGTCCGCTTGGGGACACTATCAAGGAGTCATGACATCCCCGCACTGTTTCGTTGACACCTCCACACCCGTCCACTAGGCTCGAGGGAAGCTGAGGCGCGAAGAGATGGCGACCCCGATCGCGCAACTCGAGGGAAAGTACGAGATCATCGACCGCATCAAGGAAGGCGGCATGGGCGCGGTGTACAAGGTGCGCCACCGCCTCCTCGACGAGATCCGCGTCGTCAAGCTGATCCGTCCGCAGCTCGAGAGCGACGAGGCGATCAAGGCACGTTTCCTGCGCGAGGCGCGCACCGCGGTCAAGATGCGCCACGAGAACATTGCTCAGTTCTACGACTTCTCCATCGACAAGGAAGGGAACGCCTTCATCGTCATGGAGTTCATCGAGGGCGTCACCCTCGAGGAGCTGCTGCGGGCCGCGGGTCCACCTCCCCCGCCGCTGACGCTCGAGGTCGCCGAGCAGTCGCTGCGCGCCCTCGGCTACCTGCACCGGCGCAGCATCGTTCACCGCGACATCTCCCCGGACAACCTGATGCTGACCCAGAACGAGGACGGCGAGCCGCGCGTCAAGCTGATCGACCTCGGCATCGCGAAGGCCCTCGAGGGCGGCAGCCATCTGACCACGACGGGGACGTTCATCGGCAAGGTCCGGTATGCCTCTCCGGAGCAGTTCCGCTCCCAAGAGGGAGCCGGCGTCGACGCACGCAGCGACCTCTACTCCTTCGGAGTCGTCCTCTATGAGCTTCTCACCGGCAGGCACCCGATCCCGGGCGACAGCCTCTCCGCGGTCATCGCCGGTCACCTGTTCCGCGAGCCGCTCGCCTTCGCCCAGAGCGACCCCCAGGGACGCGTTCCGGAGGCGTTGCGCGAGATCGTCCTGCACGCGATCAGGAAGGCGCCGGAGCAGCGTTTCCAGAGCGCGCAGGAGATGCTCGACCGGCTGCGCCGGCTGGAGCCCTCCCTACCCTTCGACGCCACCCAACTGGCGCAGGTTCTGCAGGCCTGCCACATGCCACACGTCCTGCCGAAAGGGGGCAGGGCCGGGACGACGCAGGAGCGGCTGAATCAGCAGTTCGCCATCGGCGGGACGCCGACGCCTTCTGCCGCGCTCCAGAGCATCCCCTCCATGACGCCGTCCGGTCCCGCCTCGCCGCCTCCGGAGTCCGAGACCGTGAAGTTCACGCCTCCTCCGGTGCCGCCGTCGGACCAGGTCGAGGTCGACTCCCTCCTTTCCGCTGCGCGAGACCTCGCGGCGTCCGGCAGGCTCGCCGATGCCCGGGACCGCCTGTCGAGACTGCTCGAACGCTCCCCCGGTCACGCCCAGGGAGCCAGTCTCCTGCGCGAGGTCGAAGCCGCCGCCAACCGCGCTGAAGAGGAGTCGAAGCGGGCCGCCGCGCTCGCCGACGCGCAGGGGAGGGTCGAGGCGCTGATCGCCTCGGGCGCCCTGGATACGGCGCGCCAGGCGCTCCTGGAGGCCCAGGGGACGTTCGGA
Organism: Acidobacteriota bacterium; assembly: GCA_040754885.1. GTDB lineage: Bacteria > Acidobacteriota > Thermoanaerobaculia > Thermoanaerobaculales > Thermoanaerobaculaceae > JBFMCD01. The sequence goes on along the minus strand of JBFMCD010000009.1, from coordinate 39,944 downwards.
ACTGCCGGGTCGCTGCCCGCGCTGGCGAAAAGGCTCGAGGACGCGGCGCGGGCTCAGGAAGTCCAGGGGCTCATCCAGTCGGGGCAGGTTCTGGTCGAGGCGGGACGGTATGCCGACGCGGTGAGCACGCTGGACCACGCCCTCAGGCTCGACCCGGACAACGTCGAGGCGGCCGCTGCGCTCCAGGCGGCGCGGCGGGAGGCTCACGCAGAGGCGGAGCGCCAGCGCCTGGCCTCCGAGGAAGCGCGCCTCCGACGGGAAATCGACGGGCGCGTCTCGGCGATCGCCGCCGCGCTCAACGAGGGCGATCTCGATCGCGCCGCTGCAGCCCTCGACGAAGCCCGCAGGGTCGTCGGAGAGCGGAGCGAGTTCGGCCGGCTCGCGGAGCAGCTCGCCGGCTTGCGGGCGCGCCGCGACCGTGACGCCGCGGCCCGATCGCTGGCCCGCGGCGCGTCGCTCCGGGCAGCAGGGAAACTCGGCGAAGCCGCGCAGTGCGTCCGCGAGGCCGCCCGACTCGACCCGACCTCCAGCGAGGCCCCGGCGCTGCTTGCCCAGATCGAGGCGGAGACGGAGGCGGAGCGGGCGCGGCTGGCGCGACAGGAGCTCGTCGCTCGCCACGTCGACGGCATCGAAGGACTGCTCGCGTCCGGACAGCTCGATCGTGTGGAGTCGGCGCTCAGGGCGGCGGCCGGCGAGTTGGGAGTCGAACCCCAGCTCGATCGTTTGCGGCAGAGGCTCGAAGAGGGTCGCCTTGCCCAGGCTCAGGCGGCCGCGGCGGCTCGCCTCAACGACGCCCATGCCCTGCGGCGCTCAGGCCGGCTCGCCGAGGCGATCGCCAAGGCCGAAGAGGCCGCCAGCCTCGACCCGGCGACCGAGGCGCCCCGCGCCCTCCTCACGGAACTCCGCGCCAGTCTTCGCGAGAAGGAAGATAGGGACAGGGTAGAACATGCGGTCGCCGACGCCACGGTTCGCGCCGAGCGCATGGTCAAGGCGGGTGACTTCGAAGGCGCCACCCGGACCATCGAGACCGCCGCCGCCGCCGTCGGCGACCACGTGAGTCTCGACGGCGCACGGAGACGTGTCGAGGAGGCCAGGCGCGCGCGAATCGGCATGGAGGTCGAAAGCCAGGTCAGGAATGCGCGGACGCTGATCCGGGCGACCCGCTTCGCCGAGGCGCGGGAGTTACTCGACCGCGCACGCCAAGCCGATCCGGAGTCGCAGGTGGTCTCCGCGGCCGCCGAGGAGTTGCGCTCCCACGAGGCGAGGCACGAGGCCGAACGCCGCGCGGAGTCGTCGGCGAAGGCGTCCGTCGCCGAGGTCGAGCGACTGATCCGGTCGGGGGCGGCCGACCAGGCCGCGTCACGCCTCGAAACCGCGATTCGGGAACTCGGTGAGCGGGCCGAATTCAAGCCGCTGCGCAAGCAGGTGAAGAAGGCCGCGGCCGCCGCCGCAGCGAGGAGCGCGGAACCTCCGAAGACCAAGCCCGTGGCGGTCCCCGCAGCGACGGCGGCGCCTTCCCCTTCCCCCCAGCGCGGCCGTCGGTCGCTGCTGCCCGTGTTGATCGGCGCGGCGGTCGTGGTGCTCGCCGTCGTGCTCGTGTCCGTGCTGCGGCGGCCGGCCACGTCTCCGACGGAGCCGGGAGCCGAGCCGGCGACCGCGGTGCCTGCGACCCAACCCGCGGGTCCCGCGACTACTGCGCCGCTCGTCGTTGACGCGCGCCCGTGGGGTGAGGTGATCTCGGTTCGCGGCGAGGACGGCGCCAGCGTCGAATTGCCGGCGGCGAAAACCACTCCACTGGCCCTGAGTGTGCCCCCCGGACGCTACACGGTCACGGTCCGTCAGTCCGATTCGGGCAGGGAACTCACCGCGCAGGTCGTGGTCGGAGCGGGTGGTGGTCAGGTCGCCGTCGAGTTCGCTGTCCCGACCATCGACCAGTTCCTGCGCATGGTTGGGTACTGACATGCTGCGCGCACGCATCGCCCTCGTTCTGGCCTCCGCGCTCGCCGCCGCGCCCGCATGGGCGGATTACCGTGACACCTTTCGCCGCGGAATCGAGGCTCTCGACCGGCGCGACTGGGCCGCGGCCGCCTCGTTGATGCGCCAGGCGCGGGCCGAGCATCCGGAAGAGGGCGAGCGAATCCGGATCGTCGGGATGCGTTTCGAGGTCTACCTCCCCGCGTACTACCTCGGTCTCGCGCTGTTCCAGTCCGGCGACTGCGCCGGCGCGCTGGAAGCGCTCGACGCCAGCGCCGCCCAGGGAGCCGTGGGACGGACCGGAGAGATGGCCCGGCTCGAGAGCATGCACGGCGAGTGCCGGCCGAAGGTTCAGGCCGTCGCCCCCACTCCGACTCGAGTGGCGGTCCCGACCAGGCCCGCCGGTCCCCCGCCGGGTCTGGCCGAGGCGCAACGCCGGAGCGAGGAGGAGCTGCGCAACGCTACGGACGCCGCGAACGCAGTCGCCGCGCTGCGGCGGAACCCGGAGTTTGCGCCCGTCTGGCGGAACACACCCGAGCTCTCCTCGCGCGCGGATCAGGCTGCACTCGGCCTCGCCGCGGCCCGCGGGCGCTACGAAGCGGGCCGGAGCAAGGGCGACCTCAAGGAAGTGGAGGCGGCCGGAACGCAGGCCGGCGCAGCCCAGCGTGAGCTAGCCGCCGTTCGCTCAGAGGTCGAGGCCAGGCGGGCCGAGGTCCGCGCCACCAAGCCGGTGGTGGTCGCCGAGCAGCCGACCGCGATTCCGTCGCCGGTTCCGACACGACCGTCCGCGCCGACGCCGGCAGAGCCGGCCGTCCCGGCCTCCGCTCCGGCCGAGGTGAAAGCGGCGGCAGCCGCGTTCCTCGCCGGCGACTATCGGGCCGCCTTGACCGTGCTTTCCGCCGCCTCGTTCCCCGACCCGCGGGCGAACGCCGCGGCCGCGCTCATCCGCTCCGCTTGCGGTCACGCCCTGTACTTGGCCGGGGGGCGCACCGATTCCGGACTTCTCGCCCGGGCCTCAAGCGACGCGGCGCTGTGCCGTCGCCTCGCTCCCTCTCTCGCTCCCGACAGGCGGGCGTTCTCTCCGGCCTTCGCCGAGTTCTTCCGACAGGCCCGCTGAAGAGCAGACGAAGGGCGGGGCATGCGCCCCGCCCGGAGACATCCAGCGAGAAGGCGGTCAGAAGCGGATGATGATCGAGGCGAGAAAGCGGTCGGAGGTGAAGTCGAAGGCGTTGTCCTCCGTCGCCTGAACCTGGACCGGCCTCGGCTCGCCGCCGATGATGATCACTTCCTCGAACTGGTAGCTCTCGCTGACTTGATCGTCACCCTCGGTGTGAGCCCAGGCTATGTCGAACTGGAGGTTCTTGTACGCGAACCCCGTGCCCAGCGAGTAGCCGTCGAACGTCGCGGGGTCCTGCGAGTAGTACGGGGAAAGCGACGCGAACTGCCGCTCCTGGAAGTACCCGGCGCGCAGCGGCAGCAGGGCGCCGTTGCCGAGGACGATCACGAACTCCGCGCCGGCCCGGGCCGTCCACGAGTCCTTCTGTTCGTAGGCGAAGGGAAAGTAGACGTCGCGCGGCTCGCCGACGGTCGGTTGGGCGTTCTCGTCCCAGACGGCAGGCAGATAGTCCTTGACGATCGCGTCGGACCACGACATCTCGCTGTAGTCGGCGGTGAACGTCAACGTGTCGGTAGCCCGCCACGCCAGGCCCGCACCCCACCCCGACGGCCACTCCACCGTGGTCGTTCCCCGACTGCTCGTCGGCTCGAAGGGCCGCGGCTGTTCGGCCTCCCAGTCGTACTGGGCGAACTCCTTCGACTCGTAGTAGTCGAAGTCGGCCTTGAACCCCGCGTGATAGACGAGACCGATGGTCAGCGGGCGAGCGGGCTGCCACTGCAACCCGACGTCGACCGCCCAGTCGGCGAACTCGTATCCTCCGGTCAGTCTCCTGCAGGTGAGACACTCGATGTCCTCGAAGCTCTCGTTCCGGCGGAACACGTTGTCGATGCTGGCGTCCACGTAGTTGACCGAAATCCCGCCGCGCAGCGTGGCCCCGAGCGGGAACCCGAGCGACAGCGTGTAGCTGTCGAACCCCCCGGACCAGTCGTCGGCATCGCTCAGCGAGGTCTGGAACTCGTTGACGATCTCCTGCGTACTGAGGTCGGTGACGCGCCACAGGTTCGGGCCGGAGCGATCGAAGTTGGGGAACGACGCCATGCGCCGGTAGCTCCCCTGCGCGACGAGGTTGCCGTTCCCGACCTTGAAGGGAATCGTCACGCTGGCGAACGTCAACCCCGAATTGTCGAAGTCGCCCGGCAGCGTGAGGAAGTTCTCGACCTTGGCAGCGAGGTCGGTGTACACGGCCTCGTACACCTGGTCCCAGTCGTACGAGCCCGAGTAGTCCTCGTACACCAGCGACACCTCCGACTTGGAGAGCTGGGCGAGGCCGGCCGGATTCCACGATGCCGCCGTGGCGTCGTCGGCCAGGGCAATGAACGCACCGCCCATGCCCAGCGCGCGCGCACCCGTGCCGGTGATGTTGGAGACGCTCTGGTTGATGAGAGAGATCGTTTGCGCCGGGGCGGCCACGGCGGCCAGCGCCAGCACCATCGTCAGGACAACGACACGACGCATCATCTGTTTCCTCCCTCGGCGCGTCCCAGCCGCCGATCGACCTCGGTCAGGCACCAGGGCGGCTCTCCGCCCTCGCCGCCCGATCCGCATCTGTTGTGTCCGCGTATCCCGGTCTGATACTAGCACGACAATCACAGGGGTTCCCGAGTCCCGGCCCGCTGCCTGGCCTCGTCGACCAGCGCCCGGAATTCCCCGTATTCGGCGTTCGCCGGGGTCATCTCGCCGGAACGCTCCGAGAAGTCCAGCGCGTCGCGCACGCACTCCCAGTTGCCGAGCCGGGCGTGCTCCCTCGCGATCGAGAAGAACGGCAGGTAGTCGGTGAACCACATCCCGTACATGCGCGCCTGCCGCTGCGGACCCGGCCTCAGTTCGAGCGACGCCAGGAACGCGTCGAGTGCCCGCTGCGGGTCGCCCCGGCGCGACAGCTCCTGCCCAACCTCGTAGTGGAAGTACCAGGGCGCGGAAGTTCCACTCTGCGCGGGCTGCATTCCGCACCTGAGCAAGACCTCGGCACGGATCCGTTCGACCTCGGCCTCGCTGAGCACCGGCGCGCGCCTCTCGAAGAGCCTGAACGAGCGCCCCTCCGGACTGGGCGATGCCTCCCCTGCCCCAGCGACGATGGGCCGCTCGTCCCGGAGGAGAACCTCGTACGCGTCGAGCAGGGAGGCGCCGACCTCCGACCTGCCCGCTACCCCGGAGGCGCGGGCCGAGCCCAGGTGCCGGCGGGCCGACGCGACGTCACCCGCGCAGTGACTGGCGATGGCGAGGTACAGGTGCGGCAGGTAGTCGACGTAGTGAAGGCCGTCGGTCGGAACCCGCAGACCCTCCGCGGGCCGCGCGGCGGCCGCGCGCTCGAGAGCCCGAACGGCCTCGGCGCAGCGTCCCAGCTCGACCAGTCGGATACCCTCGTCGTACAGCGTGTACCAGGGCTTCTCCGCAACCGGCGTGCCGGCGCTCAGCAGGAGGAGCAGCATGACGGTCATGAGCGTGTCCTCTTTGCGCCGAGGATAACCCCGGCCGCGGCGGCCGGCAACCCGCTCGACACCCGCTGGCTGCGAGCTCGACTACGAGCCGTTGAACACGTACTCGACATGCCCCGGACCGAGCAGGGACGTGACGGCCGGCGCCACCGCCCGGGCATCGACTCCGAGGACGCGATTCGGAGTGAGGTCGAGGCGCCACCCCCTGCCCACCAGCCGCAAGCGCACCGATGTCCGGCCCTCGTGGCGGAGCAGCAGGGCGTGCAGGCGTTCGAGGGTTTCGGGGGAGGTGTGGTGCTCGACGTCGAGCAGGATGCGCAGGGCGCTCGCCCGGCGCGCCTCGATCCCCTCGAGAGGGGTGGCCTCCTCGACGCTCAACTCGACGTGCTCGGAGTCCGCCGAGCGCAGCGTGGCGGTGACAAGCACCGCCGCGCCGTCCGAAAGCACCCCCTCGAGCTTCGCGAACGCGTCGGGAAACGCGACGGCGCGCACCGCTCCGGTCTGGTCCTCGAGCGTGAAGGAGGACATCCGCCGCCCCTGGTTACGGCCTTCCTTGATCTGCCTGGTGCGCAAGGCCGTGACGATCCCCGCGACCGACGCGCCCTCCCCGCCCGCCTCGAGCAACTCGGTGAGTTCCGCGACCGGCGTGGCGCGCAACTCGCGGAGCACGCCGCTCCACCTGTCGAGCGGGTGACCGGAAAGGTAGAAGCCGAGCGTCTCGCGTTCGCCGCGCAGCGTTTCCTCGTTCGGTGGCGAGGCCGCCGGGGCCGCAGGCGGAGGCTTCGGGGGCTCCTCGCCGTCGAGGCCGAAGAGGAACTGCTGCCCGGAGGCCAGTGCCTGCCGCTGCCGGCCCGCCTCATCCATCGTCCGGTCAAGTCCGGAGAGGACCTCCTGCCTGTCCGAGTGCAGGGAGTCAAATGCCCCGGCGCGCACCAGGCACTCGACGACCTTGCGGTTCATGCTCTTGTCCCCGACGCTGCGCAGGAAGTGGGCCAGGTTCCTGAACGGCCCTTCCGACGCCCGGGCGCTGACGACCGCCTCGCTGGCGCCCTCGCCGACCCCCTTGACCGCCCCCAGCCCGACGCGGATCGCGTCGTTCTCGACCGTGAAGCGAACCTCGGAGGCGTTGACGTCCGGCCCGAGGATTCGCACCCGCTCCGCCGCGAGCTGCGCGACGTAGGCGGCGAGTTTGTCCGTGTTGGAGACCTCCGACGAGAGCATCGCCGCCCAGAAGTGCAACGGGTGGTGCGCCTTGAGATAGGCGGTCTGGTAGGCGACGTAGGCGTACGCCACCGAGTGCGACTTGTTGAAGCCGTACTGGGCGAACGGCACGATCTGCTGCCACAACGCCAGGACCTTGTCCTTCGGGTGACCCTTGGCAGCTCCACCCTGCACGAAGTGGGCGCCCTGTTCGTCGATCAGCTCCTTGATCTTCTTGCCCATCGCCTTGCGCAGCGTGTCGGCGCGCGCCATCGTGAAGCCCGCAAGCTTCACCGCGATGCGCATGACCTGCTCCTGGTAGACGATCACGCCGTACGTCTCGGCGAGGATCTCCTCCAGTTCAGGGAAGACATAGGTGATGGGCGTGCGCCCGTGCTTCCGGTCGGCGTACTCCTGGGTCCACTGCATCGGCCCGGGACGGTAGAGCGCGTTCAGGGCGACCAGTTCCTCGAAGCGATCGGGTTGCACCGAGCGAAGGAGATCGCGCATTCCCGATGACTCGAACTGGAAGATCCCGTCGGTGTCGCCGGCCTTGAACAGGCGGTAGACGAGCGGGTCGTCGAGCGGCATCACCTCGAATCTGGGCGGTTCGTCGCCGCTCTCGGCCAGGCTGTGCAGGCAGTCGTCGATCACGGTCAGCGTGCGCAGGCCGAGGAAGTCCATCTTGAGCAGGCCGAGCTTCTCGATCACGTCCTTGTCGAACTGCGTGACCACTTCGTCGCGGGACGTCCGATACAGCGGCACGATCTCGCGCACCGGTCGCGGCGCGATGACGACGCCGGCGGCGTGCACGCCGCAGTGCCGCGCCAGCCCCTCGAGCTTGCGCCCGATGCCGATGAGCTGCGCGATCTGGGCATCTCCCGACACCGCCTCAGTCAGCCGCGGCGAATCGCGCAGCGCGCTCTCGAGCGTGACGCCTATCCCCTCCGGAACGAGCTTGGCGATCCGGTCGGTTTCGCCGAACGACATGCCCATCACGCGACCGACGTCGCGGATCGCGGAGCGCGCCTGCAGGATGTTGAAAGTCGCGATCTGGCAGACGTTGTCGTTCCCGTACAGGCCGCGGACATGGGCGATCACCTCGTCCCGGCGGCGCTGGCAGAAGTCGATGTCGATGTCGGGCATCGACACGCGGTCGGGGTTGAGGAACCGCTCGAAGAGGAGGTCGTACTCGAGCGGGTCGATGTCGGTGATGCGCAGCGAGTACGCGACCAGCGAGCCGGCCGCGCTGCCCCGCCCCGGCCCGACCGGGATCGAGCGCTCCCGCGCGAAACGGATGAAGTCCCACACGACGAGGAAGTAGCCCTCGAACCCCATGGTGTGGATGACGCGCAGCTCCGCCTCGAGCCTGGCCAGGTACTCCTGCGACTTGTGCCGTCGGCCTCGTCCGTCGCCGAGCCGCTCTTCGAGGCCGCGCCTGGCCAGTTCCTCGAGGTAGTCCTCGGGCAGCCGACCCTCGGGAACCGGATAGTGGGGAAGGTAGAAACCCTCGTCGGGGAAGCTGACGCGGCAGCGAGCGGCGATCTCGGCGGTGCACTCGATCGCCCCCGGCACGTCGGCGAACAGCCGCCGCATCTCGGCCGGCGACTTGACGTAGAACTCGTCGTTGTAGGCGTAGTCGCGCGCGAGGTCGGCGAGCGTCTTGTTCTGCCCGATGCCGATCAGCACGCGGTGCGCTTCCACGTCTTCGCGCTTGTGGAAGTGACAGTCGTTGGTCGCGACGAGCCGCAGCCCGGCCGCCCCGGCGATCCTGGCCAGGCCCTCGCGGGCGGCGCGTTCCTCGGCCAACCCGTGGTCCTGGATCTCGAGGAAGAAGCCGTCGCGGCCGAGGATCTCGCGCAACTCCTCGGCGCCGCGCAGGGCACCTTCCTCGTCACCTGCCAGGATCCTGGCCGGGACTTCCCCGGACAGACACGCCGACAGGCCGATCAGCCCCTCGGCGTGCGCCGCGAGCAGTTCCTTGTCGATGCGCGGGCGGTGGTAGAACCCGTCGAGGTAGGCCTGCGTCACCAGCCAGTTCAGGTTCTCCCAGCCGCGCTGGTTCTCGGCCAGCAGCACCAGGTGGTGGTACGGGCGGCGCGCGCCGAACGGGTTCCCCGCTCGCTCCAGCCGGCTGCCCGGGGCCACGTACACCTCGCACCCGAGGACGCCCTTGATCCCGGCCTTCCGCGTCGCGCTGTAGAACTCGTACGCGCCGAAGAGGTTGCCGTGATCGGTCAGAGCCACGGCCGGCATGTCCAGCGCCGCGACCTGGCGAACGAGTTCGTCGATCTTGATCGCCGAGTCGAGCAGCGAGTAGTGCGAGTGGAGGTGGAGGTGGGCGAACAGCTCCGGCATGGGCGGATTCTACAGGTCGCCGCGAGGCTTCGGAACGCAGTGGGCCGACACCGCCACTCGCGCTTGCTACCATTCACCGGTGCGCCGCTTGCCGACCCTCGATCAGTGTCCCGTGTGCGGCGACCGGACTCTCCACCCCGGGTCGTTGGGAGTGACGTGGTGGTGGGACGAGGCGGTCCTCGAAGCCTTCGGGAGCTTCTCCGCCGGAAGCGGCCACGCCGGGTACGCCGGAAGGGTTCACGGCGGAGTGCTCGCCTCGCTGCTCGACGAGTGCATGGCATGGGCATGCGCGGTCCGGCGCGGGAGCTACTGCGTGACCGGGGACCTGCGCGTCCGCTTCAAGGAGCCGGCGCCGCTCGCCGAGTCCCTTGAGGTTCGCGCCCGCGTCGCGGGGGCGACCTGGGGTCCGTACCTGCAAGCCGAAGGCGAGATCCGCACGGATTCAGGGGTCGTGGTGGCGACAGCCAGTGCTTCGTTCGCCGCTCTCCCGCGAGATCAGGCGCTGCGCCTGCGCGAGGGACTCCGCTTCCTCCCGGGCGACCTCGACGTTCTGGCCCGACCGCCCGAGACGTGAAGCCGGGGCTGCCGGTGTGCAGTCCCCTCCCCGATGGGCTGGACGGTCCGCCGCCACGCCGCTACACTGCACGTTTGTGAAGTCGGGCTCAAGCCCCGGAGGGACGCTTTGGACAAGAACCAGATCCTTGAGGAGCTGCACATCGACGCGGTCAATCCTGGCGCGTGGGCAAACGGCTGGATCTCGCCAGCCGGCGGCGACACGCTCGATTCGATCAACCCCGCCGACGGAAGCGTGATCGCCAGCGTTGTCCAGGCCGACGCGGCGACCTACGAGACGGTCGTGAGCAGCGCGCACGAGGCGTTCCTCCGCTGGCGGATGGTCCCGGCTCCGAAACGCGGCGAGATGATCCGTGCCCTCGGCGACGAACTCCGCTCGCACAAGGAGGCACTCGGCAGGCTGGTATCGCTCGAAATGGGCAAGATCCTGCCCGAGGGGCTCGGCGAGGTGCAGGAGATGATCGACATGTGCGACTTCGCCGTCGGGCTGTCGCGCCAGCTTTACGGCCTGACGATGCAGTCGGAGCGCCCGCTCCACCGCATGTACGAGCAATGGCACCCGCTCGGCCCGGTCGGCGTGGTCACGTCGTTCAACTTCCCTGTCGCGGTGTGGTCGTGGAACGCCGCGGTGGCCGCCGTGTGCGGCGACAGCACGGTGTGGAAGCCCTCGTCACAGACGCCGCTGACCGCGCTGGCGGTGCAGCACATCGCCAACCGCGTGCAGGAGCGGTTCGCGTGTCCCGGCGTGTTCACCCTGTGCATCGGCAAGGGTTCCGTGGTCGGCCAGAAGCTGGTCGACGACCGGCGCGTACCGCTCATCTCCTTCACCGGGTCGACGGCGCAGGGACGCAACGTGGCGCGCGCCCTGGCCTCCCGCTTCGGCCGCTCGATCCTGGAACTCGGCGGCAACAATGCGGTCATCGTCCTGGACGACGCCAACCTCGATCTCGCCCTGCGCGCCATCCTCTTCGCCGCGGTCGGCACCGCCGGACAGCGCTGCACGACACTGCGCCGTCTGATCGTGCAGAAGGGGGTCTACTCCCGACTCGTCGACAGGTTGATCCGCGCCTACCGCTCCATTCCGATCGGCGACCCGCTCGCGCCGGGAACGCTGATGGGACCGCTGGTCGACGAGGCGGCCGTCCACGACATGATGGCGGCGCTCGACAAGGTCCGCGAGCAGGGCGGCGAGGTACTCACCGGGGGGAAGAAGGTCGAGCGCCCCGGCTACTTCGTCGAGCCCACGATCGTGCGCGCCACCCCTGCCGTGCGCATCGCCGAGGAGGAGACCTTCGCTCCGCTGCTCTACGTCTACGAGGTCGCGGACCTGGACGAGGCGATCGCCATCCAGAACGGCGTGCCGCAGGGCCTCTCCTCCGCGATCTTCACCACCAACCTGCTCGCGTCCGAACGCTTCCTCTCGGCACAGGGCTCCGACTGCGGCATCGCCAACGTCAACATCGGAACCTCGGGCGCGGAGATCGGCGGCGCGTTCGGCGGCGAGAAGGAGACCGGGGGCGGGCGCGAGGCCGGTTCCGACGCGTGGAAGCAGTACATGCGCCGACAGACGAACACCATCAACTGGTCGAGTGATCTGCCTCTCGCCCAGGGCGTGACCTTCGACGTCTCCTGACCTTGGCTGGGCGCACCCAGCGGTGTTTCCGCGCGACGCGCCGGCGGCCCGGGTGCCGGCGTCGAGCCCACCTCACGAACGGCTGGGCTTCGCCTCGTCCTTCTTCGCGATCTTCTTGACTCGTTCCTCGGCCCGGCTCCTCACCACTTCGAGAATCTGCGTGGCGACGAGCGACGGGTTGACCGCGGCCGCGCGCTTCTTGTACTGCTCCCACAACTCGACCGCCTCGATCCGGTACACCTTCCTCCGTCCGCCTTCGGAGAGGAAGTCCTCGATCGCCTCAGGACTGATGCGCTGCCACAGCTCGCGGAACCACGCTTCGGGCGCCTCCTGGAACGCGGCAGCCGAGGACAGCAGCCACCCCTCCACCGCGCGCAGGTAGGCGCGCGCCTCGTCCGCATCCACCGACTGCCCGCTCAGCGCCATCTCCGCCATCCTGGCGATCGACGTGCGCCACCCGGGCAGGAGGAGCACCTTGGTCGAGTCGCCCTCGGGCGTGAGGGAGTTCACCATCGCGACGACGAAGCGTTCCACGGTCCCTGCGAACGCGACGATCTCGATCAGCAGCCTGGCGCGGCCCAGCTCTTCGGTCCCGAGGCCCACAAGCGCGGTTCCCGCGCGGCCCGCCAGGACGGCCCTGAGGCCGTCGGCGGGCCCTGCGGACGGAACGCCGGCGATGGTGCGGCCGGACACACGGGCGTTCGACGACGGGGTGCTGCTCCGTCCGCGCGATCCCGTCGAGCCGACAGGTTTCGAGAGTTCCTCGCGCAGCCCCCGCACGTCGATCCCGTCCCGGGCAAGCAATTCGGGAATACGCCTGGAGGCATCGCCGAGCAACGCCCGGAGCACGTCCTCGACGCCGATCGACCCTTCTCCGCTCCGACCCTCGGCCTCGAGCAGGACGCGAAGCGCCCGGGGCGTGAGTTGGACGTCGGTGGCGAACGCCACCTGGTCCTCCCAGCGCACGGCCCGCAGGTGCCTCTCGATCCAGGCCTTCGGCCCGATCCACCACTCGTTGTGCAGCAACGTCCCGCCGAGGAACGCCGGACCGATTCGCCCGCCCCCGGCTCGGAAAGGCGCCATCGAGGGGTTCATCGCCGCCAATCCGAGCAGGAGGTGGCGATCCGTGAGAAAGCCCCTCCGTTCCTGCGCGGTCACGCCGATCGCCGCGGCGTGTCCGAGAGCGGCCCGGGGGTCGAGCCGGGAGAGCAGCCGCTCCCGCTCCTCGTGCAGCGTCTCGGCGTCGGGCAGGAACGCCTGGTCGTTGCCCCGCCGCAGACGCACGACGGCATTCCCGACCAGGAACTCCTGTCCCTCGGCGACCGGCTTCGGCGCACCGAGCCGGGCACCCTCGAGCCAGGTCCCGTTTGTGCTGCGCAGGTCCTCGAGGAGCCACTCCCCGTCGTTGCGCCGGAGGACGGCGTGGCGCTGAGATACGGAGCGGTCGGAGTGGAGCGGCAACCCGTTGTCCGGGCTCCTGCCGATGCGCAGCGCGTCCCCATCGACCGTTGCGATGGCGCCGTCCATCGGTCCGTCAAGCACTTCGACGACGAGTGGATCAGCTTTGTCGCTCATCCGACCCGGGCGCCCCCCGTGTGTGCCTGGATCAGGCACGTTCTCACCGCTGCCTCATTCGCCATTCTATCAAAGCGGAGGGTCGGACCCGTCACTCCGCTTCGTCGCGCCCCTCCCGCAGGAGCCGCCGCAGTTCCGGCAACGCGCCGATCCTGCCGAAGAACCTCTCGGCCACGGTCAGCGCCCGCTCCGCCCCCTTGAAGTCGCCGCGGTCGAGGAGCGCGGCGACCGAAGCCTCGGCCTGCTGGCGAAGGATCTCCTCGAGTGCCGCCTTGATGCTGCCCTCCTCGGGTTCCACCGCCGCCGCCTGGCGAAGCTCCGCGATCGCCTGCTCGAGCTTACCCGAAGCAGCCAACTGACGCGCGTTCGCGATCTGCCGGTCGACCGCGCCGCGCCGCGCGGCGCGCCGCAACCGCTCGACCCGACTGCGCAGGGCGACGACGCTCTCCTCTCCGCCGTACACCCTCTCGGCCAGAGTGAGTTCGCGCAGCGCCTCGTCCAGGTTTCCACGCTCCAGGCACCCCTCGACGCTGGCGATCGCCTGCGCCACCTTGTTCTCGCGACGGCGCTTCTCCGCCTGGCGATGAGCGCCCTCCTCCGCCGCCGCCATCATCCATGCCGACTCGGCGTGAGACGGGTCGAGACGGCGCGCGCGCTCGATCAGGTCGAGAGCGTCCTCGAACGCCTCCGCGTCGATCAGCGCCCGCGCTCCCTCGAGCAGTTCGGCGATCTCCGCCTCGAGCTTGCGGCGCAGCCTGTCCTCGAGGCGGGCCCGGAGCTCACTCAGTTCCTGCGCCGCCCCCAGTTCCGCCTCCGCCTCGGCCAACCGGCTCAGAGCGCCGTCGAGACCCGCGATGGAGACCGCCCCCTCGATCCGGGCAACCGCCGCCGCCACCGCCCGTGCCCGTTTCCGCTCCTCGATGTGGCGCCTCTTCCCCGCCTTCGTTTCGGCCAGCAGTTCCGTGATCAGCAAGTCGCCCGGCGTGAGTTCGAGCGCGGCCTCGAGGGACTCGATCGCCGCGTCGAAGCGCAGCGCCTCTCCTGCCTCGCGCGCCTCTCCGAGCAGGCGGACCACCCGCGTCTGCACGGCCTTGCCTCGTGCCTGGGCGATCGCCGCGCGCAGGGACTCGACCGGGCCACCTTCGCCCCACGTCGCTACGAGTTCCGCGAGCGCTCGTTCGGCGGCGTCGAACGTGCCGACCTCGGCGAGCCGCAGCACGGCCGCGGCAGCTTCGGATCGGGCCTCCTCGGCGGCCCTGGCCTGCTCAGCCTCTTCCTGGGCCGCCTGCGCCGCCCCGAGAGCGGCCTCCAGCGTCGGGTCGGCGGGCGCCAGGCCGAGCGCCTGCTGCAACTTGGCGATGGCAACCTGGTGCCGGCCCCTGGCCAGTGCCGTCCGCGCGTCGTCCCGCAGCTCGGCGACCCTTGCCCGCACCGCGGCTGCCTGCGCTTCCTCCAGAAGCCCTCTCGCGACTGCCAGCCGCGGGTCGTCTCCGAACTGGCGCTCCGCCTTGACCAGCTGCCTGGCGGCGCGGTCGAGCTCGCAGGCAGCGGTGAGCGCCTGGATCTCGGCCACCGCGATTCCGCACTGCTCGTCACGTCGCGCCTCGGTCCGCCGTCGCTCGAGTTCACTCACCGCCGCCTTCGCCCTGGCCAGCGTTTCGGGGCCCCCGGAGACCCGGGGATCGAGATCAACGGCCTCGCGCACGGCGGCGAGCGCCTCTTCGGCACTGCCTTCCGCCAGCAGTGTGTCGCTCCGTGCGATGAGCTCCCGAGCCTTCGCGAACAGGATCTCCGCGTCGTCGAGGTCCGCCAGGCGACTGCGCAACGGGCCGAGCTCACTGGCTCCCTGGCCGAACGCCGCCTCCGCGTCCCTCAATCTGTCCAGAGCTTCGCGCAGCTCCCCACGATCGAGGTGGGCGCGGATCGTCTCCACGGCGACCGCCACGGCCGCGGTGTGCCCCCGCGACATGGTCTTGCCGCCCTCGAGAGCCGCCTCTACCTCGGCGAGCAGCTCGCGGGCCCGGAGGTGGTCCGGCTCGAGCTGGAGGACGGCCAGCAACTGCATCCTGGCCTCCTCGTGGTGCTCCAGGCGGGCGAGCTTCTCGGCCCCGATCAGGAGCGCGCGGGTGTGCTGGCTTCCGGCGACCCGCTCAGACGACATCGGCGACGCCGGCTCCGCGGGCGTGGGTGACGGTGCCGGGGTCGTGACAGCGTGAAAATGTCGGTCCAGTTTGCCCTGGGCCGAGGTCCGCGCCGGAACCGCGATCCTCTGCGTCGGTCCGCCGTCCGCCTCCAGGGCTCGATCGAACGAGGACGGATCCGGCTTGAATCGCGCCTGCACCGCCTCAAGGGCACGGGAGAAGTCGCCTGCCGAGGCGAAGCGCTCGGCCGGCAGCTTGGCCATCGCCCTGATCACGATCTCGCGCAGATCGGCGGGCACGCGGTCGTCGGGGTCCGAGGTCGCGAAGTCCAGCGGAGGATTGAGGAGGTGGCCGGCGATCAGCGCCGGGGGGGTCGAGCCCGTGATCGGGTGCTTGCCGGTCAGAAGTTCGTAGAGCACGAGGCCGAGCGAGTAGAGGTCGGACCGCGCGTCGATCGGCGAGGTCTCTCTCGGCTGGAACTGCTCCGGAGACGCGTAACGGAGCTTGCCCAGGAACATCCCGCTCGCCGTGAGGCCGAGGTCTCCCTCGACCAGCTTGGCGATGCCGAGATCGATGAGCTTAACGGCCGGCATCCCGTCCTCGTCGCGGGTCGCCATGATGTTGTCCGGCGAGATGTCCCGGTGGACGATCCCCCTGCGGTGCAGGTACCCGAGCGCGGCGAGCGAGCCGCGCATCAGCGCGATGGCCAGCCACAGCGGCGGGGGACCGAGTCTCTCGAGCAACTGCTGCAGCGTGATGCCCTCGATGTACTCCATGACGATGAAGGCGTTGCCCCCCTCGTCCACCGCGAAGTCGTACATCTGCGCGATGTTGGCGTGGCGGAGCTTGACCGCCATCCGGGCCTCGCGGAGGAAGCGCGCCCGCAGCCCCTCGTCGTGCTCGTGCTGCGGCTGCATCACCTTGACGACCCGGATCTCGTCGAGCAGGCGGTGGCGCACCTTGTAGATGGCGCCCATGCCGCCCTCGGAGAGCTTCTCCAGGACCTCGTACTTTCCCTCGATGGAGGACAGA
Organism: Acidobacteriota bacterium; assembly: GCA_040754885.1. GTDB lineage: Bacteria > Acidobacteriota > Thermoanaerobaculia > Thermoanaerobaculales > Thermoanaerobaculaceae > JBFMCD01. The sequence continues at coordinate 23,846 of JBFMCD010000009.1, read as the reverse complement.
GGCGTGGCCAATTCGAATCCCGCCGTTCGCAAATCCCTGTCTTGAGGCTAGCCGTGCCGACAGGGGGTGTCAACGGCGCGGCACGCGCGACCGCCCGGCTTCAGAACAGCCACCGCTTCCGTTTCAATTGGAGCGGCGCCTCGCGCGACCCGAGCCTGGTGACGTGTCCCGAGACGTCGGCCGCCTGCACGTAAAGGTGAATATCCTCGTTGCGGTGGAACGCCGGCTCCACCTCGATCAGGTACTCGCTGCCCTGACCGGCGCGGACCGGCAGCGCCACCCACGCCGAGGTCCCCTCGACCTTCCCGAACGCCACGACCTCCTTCACCAGGAAGTCGTCGACAGCCCGAACCGGCACGGAGGCGCCTTTCCCCTTCTCGAACTCCAGCTTGAAACCGGAGCGAAGCTGCAGCGTCGGGGCGGCCTTGTCGACCTCGGAAAGGCGTCGCTCGAGGCGGGCCCGCGTTTCGCGGAAGGTGGCCTCCCAGCGACCGCTCGGCGCCGCCGCGGCGAGAATCTCGAGCGCCCTGTCCGGCCTTCCTTGCCGTTCGGCGTCCGCCGCCTGGGTCGCCACCGCCGCAAGTTCGCTGTCACGCCGCTGCGCCCCCTTCGCTGCCTCGATACGGCCGCCCAGGCCGGGACGATCTGGCCACGCCGCGGCGAGACCTTCGAGGCTGGCGATCGCGGACCCGGCCTCGCCGGCGGCGATCGTCCCCTCCGCCTGGGCCTCGATCGAGGCAGCCGCCGCTTCACGCGCCTGGGCGGCTTTCGTCGCCTTCGGAGCGACCGCCAGGACCGCCCCGGCGTGTCGGATGACGTCAAGCGACCTCGCCTCCTTCTGTGCCTTGCCCATCGCCGAATACGCCTCGGCCGCCGCCTCGGCCGCTCGTAAGGCCTCGGCAAGGCGAAGGTCTCCCGCCGCAGCTGTTCGCTCCTGCTCGCCGACTCCAGCGAGTAGGAGCGACAGGCGCTCGAGGTTCCCCGAACCCAGGGCCCGCTCGAGGTCGCGCGCGAGGCTCTTCCCCCGCTGGCCGGCCAGGGCGTCGCGCACGGCTCCGAGGCGTCCCTCCTCGTCCCCTCCCAGACTCGCGTCTTCCAGCCCTTCGATGCGTTCGAGTTCCGCTTCGACCGCGGCCATGTCACCCCTGGCGAGCGCCGCTTCGGCTGCCGCGAGCATCTCGGATGGCGTCGGCCCGCTCGGCGTCGGCGCGACAACGGAGGTCGGCACCTGCGACACCGGAGTCGGCACCGAGGAGGTTCTCCCGTCCTCGCGGCCGATGATGACGATCGCGAGGCCGGCCACCACGACCGCGGCCCCGGCAACTCCGATCACGGCGAGCCCTCGGCGTGGCGGCCGTGTCGACTTGGGCGCGCCCTCGCGTTCCGCTCCATGCGGCGGTGGCTCCACCGGCGGAGGCGGAGGTGGCGCAGCCGGCCCCTGCGTCGCCTGCAAGAGCGCGGTCGCTTCCGCCAGCAGTGAATCCACCGTCGGGTTCCCAGGCGAGATCGCCCTGGCCTGTTCGAGCCGACGTACCGCCTCGCTGTGCCGGCCACCGCTCGAAAGCTCCCGGGCTTCGCCGGTCAGCGCCAGGACACGGGCCTCACGCTGCGCGGCCAGTGCCGCACCGACTTCGCCGCGCATGCGGACCAGCTCCCTCTCCTCGCCGTACCGCGCCTGCGCAGCTTCGAGGCGTTGCGCCGCCAGGTCGAGCTTCCCTTCCCCGACCAGTCTCGAGATCCCCTCCACGGCCTCGGCAAGGGGGGACCTGACAGGAGGCGCCGCGGTCGGCGCTGGAACCGGCGCGACAGCGGAATCGGGTGCCGCGGCAGGGAGTGAATCGGGGACAGGCGTGGCCGTCATCCTGAACTGCCGATCGAGCCGGCCCTGCGTGGACCCCGGCCTCGTGATCGCGATGCGCTGAGTCGGCATCTCCGGAAGATCCATGGCGCGCTCGAAGTCCTCGACCTCCAGCGGGTGTCGCGCGGCGACATCGGCGAGCGCGCGGGAGAAGGCGTCGGCGTTCTGGAACCGCTCCTCCGGCTGCTTGGCCATCGCCCTGAGCGTGATCGCCCGCAGGTCGCCAGGCACGCGCCCGTTCGGGTCCGTCTGGGCGAAATCCGCGGGCGGATTCACCAGGTGCCCGGCGATCAAAGCCTGCGGCGATGTCCCGGAAATCGGGTGCTTCCCGGTCAGCAGTTCGTACAACACCACACCGAACGAGTAGACGTCGCTCCGCTCGTCGACCGTCACCCCGGGCTCCGATCGGAACTGCTCCGGCGACGAGTAGCGCAGCTTGCCGACGAACATGCCGGTCACGGTCAGGCCGGTGCTGCCCTTGAGGACCTTGGCGATGCCGAGATCGATCAGCTTTGCCTGCGGGCGACCGGACTCGTCTCGCGCCACCATGACGTTGTCCGGGGCCATGTCGCGGTGGACGATACCCTTGCGGTGGAGGTACCCGAGCGCCGAGAGCGTCTGGCGGGCGAGTTCCAAGGCCAGGCCGACCGGCGGCGGACCGATGCGCTCGAGCAACTCCTGCAGCGTGATGCCCTCGATGAACTCCATGACGATGAAGGCGTTGCCTCCCTCGTCCACCGCGAAGTCATACATCTGAGCGATGTTGGCGTGGCGGAGCTTGACCGCCATCCTCGCCTCGTGAAGAAAGCGCGCCTTGAGCCCCTCGTCGTGCTCGTGCTGCGGGTGCATGAGCTTGACGACCCGGATCTCGTCGAGCAGCCGGTGGCGCACCTTGTAGATGGCGCCCATGCCGCCTTCGGAGATCTTTTCGAGGATCTCGTGCTTGCCTTCGAGGTACGTGAGGGGTGTGGCCACCGGTTTCTCCCAACCCCGCCGCGTGATGGCGATGCACCCGGCCGCCAGCCACGGGAACAACCGCTCACGAGGCCGATCCGATCCTCGGGCATCCTTCTCGCTCGGATACCCCGCAGCGCAATGCGCCCCCGAGGCGGCTCAGAAAAGCCAGCGCTTCCGTTTCAGCTTCAGGGGCGCCTCCTTGCTCCCGAGTTGTCCGACGTGGCCCGAGTAATCCACCGCCGTAACGTAGAACTCCACGGCCTCATTCCGATGGAACGTGGCGGCCACGTCGATCGCCCACTCCCCTCCCGCGCCGGACTTGACCGGGAGTTGCTCGAAGGAGGCGGTCTCCTCCACCCGGCCGTACGCCGACACGGACTTGACCATGTAGTCGTCGCTGACCCGGACCGGGACGGTAGTTCCCTTCCCTTTTTCATACTCCAACTTGAATCCGGGCCTGACCTGGATCGTTGGCGCCTTGGAGTCGAGTTCGGCCAGTTGCTCCGTGAGGGCGTCCCGGACCTGCTTGAATCGTGCTTCCCACCGTGCCGTCGGCGCCGCCCCGGCCAGGGCTTCCAGGCCCTTCTCGGGCCGGTTGTCGCGTCCGGCCCTTTCCGCCTCGGCAAGCACCGTGGAGAGCCTCTGCTCCGTCCTCATCTCCGCACGGGCACTCTCGATCTTCCCCGACAGGCCCGGCCGGTCCTGCCAGGCCCTCTGCAGTTCCTGGTAGCGCCCGATGCCGGCTTCAAACTGGCCGGTCTTGACCGAGGCGTCCCCCTCCGCCTCGATCACCGCAGCCGCTCGCTCTCGGATATCGCCGGCGGCAGACGCCTTCGGCACCGCCGAGAGCAGAGCCGTGGCGATTCGGACTGCTTCCAGGTAGCGCCGCTCCCGGAACGCCTTCTGGAGTTCGGCGTGCTGCGTGACCGCCTCGCGAGCCGTCTTCAGCCTGGCCTCGACGCGCGGTTCCGCCTTGAGTTCGGCCTCCTCTTCGGCGGTGACACCCGCGACCGTCCGACGCAGGAGTTCGAGATTGCCCTGTGCCAGTCCGCGTTCCAGCGAGCGGGCCAGGCTGCCGCGGCGCAGTTGCAACAGCGCGACCCGCACAGTCTTCAGGCGCTGGGCCTCCTCGTAGGTCAAGGAGGACTCCTCCTCCACCGTCATGCTGTCCGCCGCCTCGCGCGCCTCGTCGGCCTTGCCGGCGGCGAGCGCCTCCTCCGCGGCCAGGAGTAGCGCCACTCCCCTCGGCAACTGCGTCGGCACGGGAACCGCCGTCGGGCGTGTCGGCGCGGGAGTCGGCACGACAACGAGCGGCGCCGGCTCGCGCCTGAGCAGGCGGGCCGCGACCAGACCTCCGACGACGACCAGTACGACCAGACCGGCGACACCAGCCAGGACCAACGGCCACGGTCTGCGGCCGGCGGGTCGCTGAACCCGCGCGGGGGACTTGACGACCGGTGCCGCGTAAGCGACCGCCGGCGGCGGTTCGAGAGGTCCGGACTGAGCCGGCGGCACAGCCGGCGGGGCCAGTTCGGTGGCGGCCGTGCGGGTGCTCTCCGACTCCTGGGGTGCGCTCGCGGAAGGAGGAACGGGAGCTGGTGGGGCGGGCGACCCGAGTGCCACGGCAAGCGCCGGCGGCGGAGGCTCGGACTGGAACGGCGGCGCCTGAGCGGCTGCCGGCGCCGCGGGTGGAGGCGGCGGTGGCTCCGGTGCGACCTCCGGGGACGAAACCGCAGCCGCATCGATGCGGATCGTGCGCGACTCGACATCGGCCGCCACGGGCCCGATCTCCGGCGCCTCGATCGCCAGGTGGGGAACCGAGGGCAGATCGCCGGGCCCGAGCATGACGGTCGGTTCGTCAACAACGGGAGAGTCCGCATCCTGGAAAGCAGTCGGCGGCACAGGCGATTCGTGGGCGTCGAGCCCCGCAGCTGCGGCCTCCGTCGATGCCTCCGGCGGCGGGGCGAGGTCCGATTCGCGCAACGACATGGCCAGGGTCTTCTCGATTCGCTCGCGGGGAACCGCCTGGGTCTCGAAGTCGGGCGACGGCGCGAAGTCGTCGGGAGGAAGAGGTGGGCCGGCTTCCACGGGCTCCGTCAGGGCCGGCGGCGGCGGTACGACGCCGGGGAGGCGAATGGCCCGCGTCTTCTCGTCGCCTGCATGCTCCCCGACCGGTCCGTAGATCGCCATCGCCAGTCCCTGCCGCACCTCGCCGAACGACGCCGGTCTCTGCCCAGGCACGTGACGCAGGCACCTCTGGAGCAGAGTGTGCAGCGAGCCGGGGTCCTTGAGACCCTCGACCACCGCCGGCGGAAGTTCGATCGCCGGATCCGGCATGCCTGCCTGTATGACCTTGGCCCCGAGAAGGTTGACGAGCACCTGGGCCAGCGAGTAAAGGTCCGCGCGCCAATCGGCCGGCCCCTCGAGCGTTCCGGTCAGCTCCGGAGCGGCGAACGCACCACCCCCAGCCGGGGCGCCGAGACCGAGTCCCGTCCCCTCCGGCCTGAACGCGGCGCTGCCGAAACCGAGGACCCGTATCGCGCGAACCTCAGCCTCACCCACGACGAGCAAATTCTCCGGGGCCAGGTTCAGGTGGGCGAGTCCGGCCCGTGCCAGCCTGTCGAACGACTCGGCGACCGGATCGAACAGCGGCAGGTAGGAGGCGGCCGGACTCCCGGCCAGAGTCTCGATCCCCTTCCCGTCGACATACTCGAGGACCATGAAGGCGGTCCCATCCGGCGTGAGCCCGAAGTCGAGCACCTCCGGGAACGCGGGCGGGGCGATCTCCTTCACGATACGGGCGGCGTTCAGAAAGCTCCTCTGACACGCCTCCTGGTCGGGCGAACTCCCCCGGTTGACCAGCTTGATCGCCACCCGGGTCCCGGTGCGCGGGTACTGCGCGCGGAAGACCACGCCCGAGGGGCTGGACTTCAGCACCTTCTCCAGCCGGAAGAGCTCGGTTATCTCGCGAACCTCGTCCATCCGCCGACTCCGTTTCGCTCATGCCGACCCGCCGGCGCGCGGTGGACCCGCGCGACGCCGGTCCGCACTGTCGTCCTTCCGTCGTCCGATGGTACCAGAGGGACGAGGCGAAGGTGTCAGGCCGATCACCGCTCGTCCCCACGTTCCGCCGGTCACCCGTGAAGGTCGCGCCGGAGTGACGCCAGGATCTCCTTCAGCTTGAGACACTGCTCGCAGTCCCCTGCCGGTGTCGCGCACGGCGCTCCGTCGGCCTGCAGCTCCGCGCAGTGCGGATCCCGGACCACTTCGATCAGCCTGTTCAGGACCTCGACCAGGAGCTCCCTCGGTTGTCCCTCCGGCACGTCGCGAATCGCCGACACCACGTCCCGCTCCCACTCGGTCAGCGGGATGCTCACCACCCTGTCACGCATGACGCCTCCTTGCCTCGTACTCGCCCCGCTGCCGTGCGTCCCAGGCCTCGAGCTCCGCCGCGAGGACCACCCCGACGGCGCGGTGACGGATTCCAGTCATCCAAGATCGGAGATTCAGACCGCCGTGGGAGTCCGGCTCCCTGACCCGGGCGACCTCCTCCAGCGCCGCCCGCACCTCCGCGGCTGGTCGGATCACCTTGAGCGGAGTCAGGACACGGTCGAGAGTCGCCTCCACCATCGCAGCGCCGACCAACGGCTCGACCATGGCGGCGTCGTCTGCGGCCGGTGCCGCGCCGAGACGAGCGTGGTCACGTTCGACGGCCTCCGCGACCAGCCGACCGAAGACCCACGCCTCGAGGAGCCCTGTGCCCATCGTCCGCCGGGCGCCCTGAACCCCTCCGGCCGCCTCCCCGCATGCGTAGAGCGCGGGCACGGATGTCCTGCCGGACGCGTCGATGGCCACCCCACCCATCGAGTGGTGGACGGCAACCGTCAGGGGCCCACCACCGGGGCCCGCGAGTTCGACGGCGCGCCCGGCGCGCTCCGACGCGGCCAATTCGGCCGTCAGTGCGGCCAGATCGGCCGCTGGCGGCAGAGCCTGTCCGTCCACCAGTACGCGCCCGGCGAGGATGGCGGCCGAGGATGGGAAGTACCCTGGCGGTGTCGCGAGGACCGGCAGCGCCTGGGTCAGGTTCGGTCCGTGCAGCAGGGCGCCGGCGGCAGAAGCGAGCGCCACGGCGGCGCCGCGACACCAGCGTGGACAGGTCGAATCGGGGAAGATGGCCGCGAGCCCGCCGGTCGCGAGCACGACGGCGTCGCTCGCGATTTCCCTGAGCGTGCCGGCCGCGGTGTCCAGGACGACGACACCCGCCGCACGATCGCCGGCACGCAGGACTCCCACCACCGGCGCGTTTCCGACCACCGCCGATCCGCACCCGACAAGGTCATTGACGAGGGATCGCAGCATCGGGCCGTGGCGCCGTGGACGACAGCGGAGCCCGCGCCGGTGAACGTCGCCCGGGAGCAACACCGGCTCGGAATCGAGCGGCTCCAGATCGAGAGCCCCAATCAGTTCGCGCGCCCCAGCGTGCGCGCTGGCGGCGAGCCGCTCGGCGAGGCCGGGCCGTTCCCTGCCTCCGCCGCGACGCTGCAGGTCGCGCAGGAACAGGTCCGGCGAGTCTCCGCGCGACCACGGCGCCGTGAGCAGGATCCACGGCGCGAGGGCGTGGACCCGATGGCTCGCCCCGTCTCGGCCGGGTCCGGCCGCGCTCACCACCGTGACGCGCCACCCGCAGGCGGTCAGGTCCCGCGCGCACACCAGGCCGGCGAGACCCGACCCGACGACCACCGCGCTCCTGCCTCGCCCCGCACTCACCGGGTCAGTTTGCCACACGCCAGCGTGCGACGATCCGCTGGAGGGCGCGGTCGGCTATTCGTAGCGCAGCGCCTCGATCGGGTCCACGGAGGCGGCCTTGGCGGCGGGGTAGACGCCGAAGAAGACGCCAACGGCGGTGGCGAAACCGAAGCCGAGCAGGATCGCCCACAGAGGAACATGGGCCGAGGGAAAGCCAGGGATCGCGCTCGCGCCGATCGCACCCAGACCCCAGCCGCCCCCGATGCCGATCGCGCCGCCCAGGGCCGAGAGCGTCACGGCTTCGATGAGGAACTGAACGAGCACGTCGGCGCGGCGCGCGCCGACCGCCTTGCGGATTCCGATCTCGCGCGTCCGCTCTCTGACCGTCACGAGCATGATGTTCATGATGCCTATTCCGCCGACCAGGAGGGCGATGCCGACCACCGCGCCGACCACCTTGGTCACGGCCCCGAGGATCGACGATGTCGTTTCGAGCAGCTCTTCCTGCAGCGTCACCTCGAAGTCGTTCGCCATCGTGCCGGTGAGTCCGTGGCGGCGGCGCAGGATCTCGCTCATGAGGTCCTTGGCGCGCGCCACTGCGTCGGCGGAACGGGCCTTGAAGTCGAGTCGGAAGAACTGCTTGACGCTCTCCTCGCCGTACATTTCGCGCGCGGTCGTGAACGGGATCACGACCAGGCTGTCGCGGTTCGCCCCGAGGATCTGTCCGAGCTTCTCCATCACGCCGACGACCGTGAAGACGTTGGCGCCGATCGTGATCTCGGCGCCGAGCGGATCGACCCCCAGCTCGAGGTCCTCGGCCACCTTGTCGCCGATGACGCACACCCTGGCGTTGCTGTGCTCGTCGATCGCGGTCAGGAATCGGCCGCGCTCCACCCACGTGTTGGTGACCTCCTGGAACGAGCTGCCGACGCCGAGGATGAACGGCGTGGAGGTGCGGTCCCGCCGGCGCACCCTGTCGCTGCGAAAGGCGATCGGCGTGAACGCCTCGAGCTCCGGGACGCGCTCGAGCAACGCGAATCCGTCCTCGTAGGTCAGGGTCACACCGCGTCCGACCAGATCCGGGTCGGTGGGGTCCTGGCGCGGATCCACGCGGATGTAGGTGGCGCCGACGCCCTGCAGCTGCCCGGCGATCCAGAAGTTCAGTCCCTGAACGATCGACACCACGCCGATCACGGCGGCCACGCCGATGATGATCCCGAGCGTGGTGAGGAACGAGCGCATCGGGTTGGCCAGGATCGAGCGCAACGCGATGCGGAGGTTCTCGAGCAGCACCGGTTCACGACTCCCTGACGCGGTCCTCGAGAATCTTGCCGTCGCGCAGCCTCACCACCCTGCGTGCGTGACTGGCGATGTCCTCCTCGTGCGTGACCAGGACGATCGTGTTCCCCTGCCGGTTGAGCTCGTCGAAGAGAGCCATGATCTCGGTTCCGGTTCGCGAGTCGAGATTCCCGGTCGGTTCGTCGGCGAGCAGGATCGACGGCTCGTTGATCAGGGCTCGGGCGACCGCCACGCGCTGGCGCTGGCCGCCGGAGAGCTCGCTCGGCTGGTGGTGCATGCGGTCCGACAATCCGACCAGCTCCAGCATCTTCCGCGCCCTCTGGTGCCGCTCCTGCCGGGACACTCCCGAGTAGATCAGCGGGACCTCCACGTTCTCCAGCGCCGAGGTACGGGCGAGAAGGTTGAAGGTCTGAAAGACAAACCCGATCTCGCGGTTTCGAATACGCGCAAGTGCGTCGTCGTCCAGCTCGTTGACCAGTTGGTCGTTGAGTGTGTAGCTACCCGACGACGGCGTGTCCAGGCAGCCGATCAGGTTCATCAGCGTCGACTTGCCGGAGCCGGACGGGCCCATGATCGCCACGTACTCGCCGCGTTCGACGGAGAAGTCGACTCCGTCGAGCGCACGCACCTGGACGCTCCCCATGTCGTAGACCTTGACGAGATCACGGATTTCGATCAGCACCCTGTACCTCCAAGCCGCTCCGGCCCCCGGCCGCCGGCGCGGTCCGTTCACGACGATCCACCGGCTGTCTCCTTCGCGGACTCGGTCTTCTTCTTCTCCACACGCACGGGGTCGCCGTCTCTGAGCGCGCGCAGCGTCCGGTATGGTCCCATGATCACGGTGTCGCCCTCGGTCAGGCCGCCGCGCACCTCGGCCCACAACTCGTCGTGAATCCCTGTCGTGACCTCGCGGCGCGTCGCCTTTCCGTCGCGGAAGAGATAGACCGCCGAGACCTCGCGCTGCGACGCATCACCCTCACGGCGCTGGACTTCCTTGTCCGACCGGTCCAGCCAGCGGGTCTGCACGGCCTGTTGCGCCACAGCCAGGGCGTCCTCGACCTTCTCCGTGGTGATCTCGACCTTCGCGGTCATTCCCGGACGGACGCGAGGATCGGGGCTGTCGAGCGCGACCTTGACGCGGAACTTGACCACGTCCGCCTGGCGAACTCCCGACGACCCGATCTCGACGACGCGGCCCGCCATGGGAGCGTCGGGCAACGCGTCCACCTTGACCCGCGCCGGCTGGCCGAGCGCCAACCCCACCACCTCGCTCTCGGCCACCTCGGCCTCGGCGATCAGCTCCGAGAGGTCGCCGATCACGAGCAGCACGGATCCGGCGAAATTCATCGTGCCGACGATCGCCGTCTCGCCCTTCTCCACGTTGAGCGCCGTCACGACCCCGTCCATCGGCGCCCGGATGGTCGTGCGCTCCAGATCCTCCACCGCACGTCGGTAGGCGGAACGGGCCTGCTCGATCGCCTCCCGCTGGGCTCGGACGGCGATCTCGGCGCTGTCGTGCGCCAGTCGCGCCCGGTCGAGCGCCTCCTGCGAGAGAACACCCTCGCCGACCAGGCGGGAGACCCGATCGAGATTCATCACCTCGTTGGCCACTTCGGCGCGCGTGCGTTCGAGGTTCACGGTGGCTTGGTCGAGGGCGGCCTTGGCCTGATCCCGCGCCGCCTGGTAGAGGGCCTTCTCGATCTCGAGAACGACCTGGCCGGCGGCGACTGTGTCACCCTCGGCGACCGGCACCGAGACGACCTCGCCGATCACCTTCGACTGCACCTCGACCTTTCTCTTCGGGTTGACCGTGGCGGTGGCCTTGACCCTCGCCACGACGTCCCGCCTCCCCGCGACCTCGACCTCGACGGGCTTGCCCTTCTTCTCCGGGCCACGGAGCGAGGCCCACACCACAACCGCCAGTCCGATCAGGACCGCCGCCGCGATGGCCGCGCGTTTCATCAGAAGAGTGCCGCCAGAGCGGCCTTGCCGCCGAGCCAGACTCCCCACAGAACGGCCACGACCCAGGCGGCCTTGACACGGCTGATCCGCCCCGCGGCAGACAGGCCGATGACGAGCAGCACCCACTGCCACGCGTTGAACAGATCGATCCCGTTCGCCAGCGCGAGCAGCGGCTTCGACGTCGCCGGGTCGAGCCAGGCGCCGACGCTCGACCTGACGAGCTGTTCCAACTCCTGCGCCGCGAAGCTTTCCCGCTGCGCGGCCACGACGCCCAGAATCGCCGTCTTGGTCACGGTCGCCGGGAGGCTCGCGTGCAGGACCGCCGAGAACACCCGCCCGAACTCCGCTTCCGAGCCGAACAGCTTCATGGTCAGGAAGTAGGCGCCGCCGAGGAGGAGGAACACGAGCGCCGTGGTGAGCGGCGCGGCGTACCCCATCACCCGGGCGACCTTCCGCTGCGTGGCGACGATCCGGTCGACCTGCTCGTCGGAGAGCTCGCGACCCGAAGAGCTCCTCTCCTCCATCGCCTGACGCATCGTCGCCTCGAAGTCGATTCGCGGCACGATGACGAACTGCACCGCCAGCGCCAGGAGCGCCATGACGAGAAGAGGCAGCACCCAGGTCGGTGCCGCCGCGATCTCGCTGAACGCCTTCATCGGCTCCGTGAAGACACGGGCGAGCCGTCCGAGGGCGACGCCGGAGAACTCGGCTGGGTCCGGCTCGCCGCCGCCGGTCGGCTCGGCTGGCTCCCGCCCCTGCGCGTCGTTCATGCCCCCGCCCTACTTCCCTGCCTCGGCTTCACCCGCCGGGTCTCCCGCCCACGAGCCGTACTTCAGCCATCCGGCCTCCGAGAGGAACGTGTGCGGCTCCTTTGCCTCGCCGCCGCCTTGGAGCGCCACGCCGCGCCTCTCGAGAAGCTTCCCGACCGCTACCTCGTAGGCGACCGCGGAACGACGATAGGCCACCCGGGACAGCAGTTCCGCGGCCTGCGCCACGGCGAGGTCCTCCTGGATGAGCAGCACCTGGTAGTTGGTCGACATGCCGTTGGCGAATTTCTTCTGTTCGGCGTCGAGGTTGCGCTCGGCGAGAACCCGCGCCTTTTCCGCCGCCGCGATCGACTTCGCCGAGTCGGCGAGGCCGCGCACGGCTCGCCTCGTCTCGTCGATCACGGCCTGGCGCTCGGCGGCCATTGTCTGCCTGGCGATGGCCAGGTCGTAGCGCCGCTGCGCCCGCGCCGCGCGCGCGGCGTTGTTGCCGAAGGTGTACGTGAACGCCAGCCCGGCCGACCACTGGTTGTAGTCGCGGTCGCCGATCTGCTGCATCGCGTCGTCCCAACCCCCGGGGATCACGGCGATGATCTCGCCGGTGTTCGGATCGCGTTGGGTATAGGTCCCGCCGACTCCGGAGAGCCCGTACCCGACCGACAGGTCGAGCGCCGGGAGGGTGGCGTTGTCCGCAGCCAGCAGGGACACTTCACGGATCTCCCGTTCGAGTTCACGTTGGCGAAGCTCGACGCGCCTGCGCAGGGACTCCTCGATCGCCGAGTCGAGTTCCGCCGTGACCGTCGCGGTCTCCAGGGTGTCGGTCGGGAGGACCCGGCTCTTCCAGTCCTCCGGGTCCTCGAAGCCGAGCAGGAGCTTGAGCGTGTCCGCGGCTCCCTGGACGGCGTTCTCGGCGACGATGATGTCCTGCTCGCGCGCCGCCACAGTCGCTTCCGACTGCACGATATCGATCGGCGCCGAGGTGCCGATCCGCACCCGCGTCTGCGTCTGGTCGAGCAGGTCCTGCGCGAGTCTCAGCGACTGCTGCTTCACCTTCAGGTTGTCGATCTGGTAGACGAGGTTCCAGTAGGCGTCCTCGACGGCCTGGATCGTGGTGATCACGATCTTCTCGAACTGCAGGCCGGAGATGTCGCGGTTGCGGCGCGCCACCTCGATCTGGGCCCGATTGACGTCGGTCCCGAACCCCTGGAGCAAGGGCTGTGTGAGTCGCAGGTTGAGCCCGGAGCTGTAGTTGGGGTTCAGGAAGTAGAAGGAGGAGTTCGTCTCGGTCCTGGTGTTGTCCCACGCCACGCCGAGCGTCCCACCGGTGGCGAAGGCCTGACCGTAGCTCAGATCGAACACCCTCCGCTTGACCTCGTTGACCTGCGCGCCGACGAGTTGGTTGGTGGCGGGAGACTCGGAGTACTGCTCGGTGAAACTGATCTGTGCGTAGGGGTCGAATATGCCCGTGGCGGCGATCACGCCCTCGCCGGCCGAGGCCAGCCCGAGCCGCGAAACTTCGAGGTTGATGTTGTGCTCGAGCGCGATGCTGACCACGTCCTGCAGCGAGAGGCGCAGTTCGGGCGCCCCCAGCTTGGCGCCCCGCGGCTGCTGACCCGGCGTGGTCGAAACCACCAGGGCGCCTTCCTGGGCGGACAGAGCAGAAGCGGCCAGAACGAGAACAGTCGCTAGACGGGTGATCCGGGTGCCGAACGCCATCGACGCCTCCTCCACTTTCACGCGCTAGATACGGATTTCGGGGCGAGTTGGTTTCCCTCGTCCCCGGAAAAAACCGGCATGGCACCGACCAATTCCCTGGTCGTCGCCTGGCCGGGACAGTGCAGAATCCGCTCCGGGAGGCCCTCCTCGACGATCCTGCCGTCGACCATCACCAGGATACGGTCGGCGACGCGGGCCACGGTGCGCAGGTCGTGAGAAACCAGCAGCAGCGCGACCCCGAGGTCGTCGCGGAGCGCCCGAAGGAGGTTGAGCACCTGACCCCTGACCGGGGCATCGAGCGCCGCGACGGGCTCGTCGAGCAGCAGCACACGAGGTTCGCAGGCAAGCGCGCGGGCGATCGCCACCCTCTGACGCTCGCCCCCAGAGAGCTGCCGGGGGCGCCGGCCCAGGAAACCCTGTCCCACGCCCTCCAGACCGACCGCGCCGAGCAGCTCGCGGACCCTTTCCCGGCGCTGCTCCGGCCCGAGGCGGAAATGGACGCGCAGGGGCTCCGAGACGATCGCCTCCACGGCTTGCCGCGGGTCGAGCGAGCTTGCCGAGTCCTGGAACACGACCTGAACCGACCGCCGTGTCGCCGGGTCGCAGGGCCGCGAAGCCGCCCAGACCTCCGCGCCGTCCAACCGCACGACCCCCGCGTCGGGCCTCTCGAGCCACGCCAGCAGACGCACCAGTGTAGATTTCCCCGCCCCCGACGGGCCGACGAGCCCGGCCAGTTCTCCCGGCCGCAGCCCGAGCGTGGCCCCGTCCACGGCCGGTACCCATTCGCCCCGGCGGACGAACGCCCCGCCCCTGGGTGGGTACTTCTTGACCAACCCCTCCCCAACCAGGATCTCTCCCCGACGCTCAGCCATCGGAGGACTCCTGTTCCCCGTACAGGAAACAACGCACCGAGCGTTCCGTATCGACCTCGACCAACTCGGGCCGAGCCCAACGGCAGCGCTCGAACGCCTCGCCACAGCGCCCGACGAATCGGCATCCCGGGCCCCACGCCTCGGGTTCCGGCACCTTCCCGGGGACCGTCGCCAGCGCACCCCCGGCCGTCGAGGCACCGTCCCGCGCGCACCTCACCAGCGCTCGCGTGTACGGGTGAAGCGGCGTCCGCATCACCTCGGTCGCTGGTCCCGACTCCACTGTTTCGCCGGCGTGCAGGACGGCGATCGTCGACGCCGCTGCGGCGACCAGCGCCAGGTCGTGCGAGATCAGGATCAGTGCCAGGCCGCGTTCCTCCCGCAAGGTCCTCACCTGCCGGAGGAACCGCTCCCTCGCGAGGGCGTCGAGCGAGGCGGTCGGCTCGTCCGCGATCACGAGGCTGGGGTTCCCCGCCAACGCGGACGCGAGCATCACCCGCTGGCGCTGCCCGCCGGACAGCTGGTGGGGGAACGCGCGGCGAAGCGCGTCCTGACCTCCGAGTCCGACCTCCTCGAGCAGTCGCGACGCCAGAGCCTGCCGGTCGGCCGGCTCGACCCGCCGGTGGAGGACGGCGGCCTCCACCACTTGCGCGCCGACGCGGAGGACCGGATTGAGCGCCAGGGCGGGATCTTGGAAGACCATGCCGACCACGGCTCCGCGCAGCCTCCGCAGGTCCGATTCGCCGGCGCCGACGACGTCCAGGCCCGCCACCTGCACCCGTCCCCGCGTGATCCTGCCCGGCTCCGGAACCAGACCGAGGAGGGCCAGAGAAGTCAGGGTCTTTCCCGACCCGGACTCGCCGACGACGCCGAGCGCCCCACCGTCACCGAGGCGAAGCGAGACTCCGTCCACAACGTCCCGCCATGTCCCACCCTTCGGGTACCCGACGGCCAGGGAGTCAACCTCGACCAGATTCGGCATCGGGGAATTCTACGCCGACAACGAGATCCCTGCCTCCCTGCTCGCGATCATGCGCACCACCCAACGGGCGCCCCGATGCCTGGGGTTGTCGTCGCCAGCGACCTCGCGGTCCTCGTACCACTTCACGCGCAGTCCCTCGGCGAGGGAGAGGAGCTCGTTGGGCTCCCACAGATGGCGCGGATCACGCGGCCCGCCAGAGGGACGGCCCAACTGCTCGAGCGCGAAGCCCTCGACCAGGAGGGCGCCGCCCGGCCGCAGCCACTCGGCGGCGAGGCGGATCGTGTTTCGATGGTGGAAGTTGATCACCAGGATGAGGTCGACGCTGTTCAGCCTCGGGCGCAAGGGCGTCGCGGTCAGGTCGGCCGCGACCAGACTGATTTTCGGCGCGGCGCTTCGACACAAGGCACGCGCGCGCGCCAGTCCGGCGACGGCAACGTCGGCCACGGTCACCTCCCAGCCCAGGGAGGCGAGGTACAGCGCATTCCGCCCTTCCCCGCCACCGAGGTCGAGGCACCGCCCAGGACGTGGCAGCAGCTCCAGCGACTGCGCGAGGAACGCCGACGGAGCATGGCCGTAGAATGGCTCGTCAGCAGCCTTGTAGCGGCTCTCCCACTTCGCGCGTTCGTCCATCGGCTTCACTCCCGGACTCGTCGCCGCTAGCATAGCCTCAGGAGGTGCGAGGTGGTCTTCCCGCCCGATCAGTGCGACCGCCGCGCCAGAGAGGTCGCCGGTGTTGTACTCGACGTCGACGGCGTGCTCACTGACGCCGCGCTCTTCTACGGTCCGCGGGGCGAGTCGCTCAAGCGGTTTTCCGCTCGCGACGGTTTCGCGATCAAGCTCGCTCAGAGTGAGGGCATCTCGGTCGCGATCCTCTCGGGCCGACTGGCGCCCCCTCTTCGCGCCCGGCTCACCGACCTCGGAATACCGTCCGATCTTGTCATCCAGGGGAGCCGTGACAAGGGCAGAGACGTCCTCCAGCTCTCCGAGCGGATGGCGATCCCACCCGAACGCCTCGCGTTCATGGGCGACGACCTCCCCGATCTTCCGGCCCTGGGGCTGGTGGCTTTCGCCGCCTGTCCGGCGGATGCCGCTCCCGAAGTCCGCACACGCTGCCACCTCGTGTGCGCCGCGCCGGGTGGAGCGGGCGCCGTGCGCGAGCTCATCGAAGTCATCCTCCGTGCGCGCGGCCGCTGGGAGGAAATCGTGGAGTCATGGGTCAGGGGTAGCGCGCGCCTGGTACTCGACGCCAGTGCCGCGAAGGAGAAGCGATGAGCGACCCAGGCGAACTGACCGGAATGGTTGCGCTCGTCACCGGCGCCTCGAGCGGGATCGGCAGGGCCACGGCGATCCGCCTCGCCGCCAGCGGTGCCCGCGTCGCGCTGGCGGCGCGTGACCGGGCGCGCATCGAGGACCTGGCCGCGGAGATCGGCAAGGACGCGGCGCTGGTGCTGAACGCCGACCTCATGGATCCAGCCTCCAGAGCGGCGGTCGTCCGCGAGTGCGTCACGCATCTCGGCCGGCTCGACGCCCTGGTGAACGCTGCCGGTGCGATCGCGTCGGGAACCCTCGAGGCGACGGAGCGCGGGTGCTGGGACGCGATGCTCGAGATCAATCTGCACGCCACCGCGGACCTCATGCGCGCCGCGTTGCCGCACCTCCAGGTCGCCCGGGGCTGCGTCGTCAACGTCTCCTCGGTGGCCGGCTCGCGCGCCTTCCCGGGGATCGTCGCCTACGCCGTGGCCAAGGCGGCGGTCGATCAGCTCACCCGCTGCGTCGCCCTCGAGTGGGGACCGCTCGGGGTCCGCGTCAACGCCGTGAATCCCGGAGTTGTGGTCACCGAGCTCCACAGACGCGGCTACATGGACGAGAAGGCGTACGCGGCCTTCCTCGAGCACTCGAAGTCCACGCACCCCCTGGGTCGCGTGGGTCTGCCCGAGGAGGTCGCGGAGGCCATCGCCTTCCTCGCGTCGCCGCGCTCGGCGTGGTTGACCGGAGTGACGTTGCCGGTCGACGGCGGCCGCTCCCAGACCTGCCTCCGTTGAGCCCTGCCGGCACGCGGCGCCCCAAATCGGCGCTATAGTCGAGACATGGTCGCACGGCTCGACCGAGTAGGGCCGGGGCTCTGGCAGGTGGCGCCGACGGGCGGAATGCTGGTGCCGGCCCGGGTCTACGCCTCCGAGCGACTGCTCGAGACGGCGCGCGGCGACGAGTCCATAGAGCAGGCATGCAACGTTGCGCACCTCCCGGGCATCGTCCGCGCCTCGCTCGCGATGCCCGACGTCCACGAAGGGTACGGCTTCCCGATCGGCGGTGTCGCCGCGTTTCGCATGACCGACGGCGTGATCTCCCCGGGCGGGGTCGGCTACGACATCAACTGCGGAGTCCGTCTCGTGCGGACCGACGTGCGCGCCTCCGAACTGGGCGAGAGGATCGGGACCCTCGTTCACCAGATCCAGCGCGACATCCCGGCCGGGGTCGGCAGTGAGGGCGCCATTCCATCGCTCGGCGCTGAAGACCTCGACGACGTGCTCAGGAACGGTTCCGCGTGGGCCGTCGCTCGCGGTTACGGCGAGAGGGAGGATCTCGATCACACCGAGGCCGATGGCTGCCTCGGCGGGGCCGATCCCGCGGCGGTCTCCCGCCGGGCGCGCGAGCGCGGGGCGACCCAGATGGGGACGCTCGGCTCGGGGAACCACTTCGCCGAGATCCAGGTCGTCGAGCAAGTGCTCGATCAGGGCGCCGCGCAGGCGTTCGGCCTGGAGGTCGGAGCCGTGGCGCTGATGATCCACTCCGGTTCCCGCGGGCTCGGCTACCAGGTGTGCGACGATGCCCTCGACATCATGAGGCGGTGCCGCTCGCGCTCTCGCGTTCCCCTGCCCGACCCGCAACTGGTCTCGGCCCCGGTCGCGTCCGCCGAGGGACGCCACTACCTCGCGGCGATGCGCGCCGCGGCGAACTTCGCCTGGGCAAACCGGCAGGTGATGATGGTTCTCGCCGTGCGGGCCATGACGCGCGTCCTCGGCGGCACGCGCCGCTCGCTCGGCGTTCGCCTCGTCTACGACGTCGCCCACAACATCGCCAAACTCGAGGAACACACCATCGACGACCGCCGCATGTCCCTGCTCGTCCACCGCAAGGGCGCGACACGCGCCTTCCCCGCCGGCCACCCAGAGGTGCCATTGCTGTACAGGGAAGTCGGTCAGCCGGTGCTCATCCCCGGCGACATGGGACGTGCGTCGTTCGTTTGCGTGGGTACGGCGAGAGCGATGGCCGAGACGTTCGGCTCGGCGGCCCACGGGGCCGGCCGCGTTCTCTCGCGTACCGCGGCGCGGCGCTTGAGCGCGGACCGCGATGTCGAGCGGGACCTGGCGTCGCGCGGCGTGATCGTCGCAGCCCGCTCGCGCAAGACGCTCGCCGAGGAGGTGCCCGAGGCGTACAAGGACGCGGGAGAGGTCGTGGCGGCCCTGAACGCCGCCGGAATCGCCAGGCCGGTCGCCCGCCTGCGCCCGCTCGGCGTGGTGAAGGGATGACGCATTCCACCGCCGACGACGGCCGATCCCCACCGTCCGCCGGTACGAACGATCCGCGCTCACCGGAGCAGTCCGAGGACTCTGATCTGGCGCGGCTGATCGAGGAACTGTCCCTCGACGCCATCTACCGGTTCGACCCGCAAGGCGTGATCACCTTCGCCTCGCGCTCGGCCGCCGAACAGCTCGGCGTCCCGGCCGACGAGCTCGTCGGCCGACACTTCGCCGAGTTCTTCTCGGCCGAGGCGTTCCCGGGTGCGCGCGCCGTTTTCGAGCGCGCCGCGTCGGGGGAGAAGGTCGGCCTGATCGCGGTGACCGCGACCCGGCCGGACGGGTCCGAGGTGCCTGTCGAGGTCGCCGCCACCCCGATCCTGCGCAACGGCCGTGTCCACGGCGTCCTCGGCGTCTCGCGCGACGTCTCCGCCCGCAAGCGCGCCGAGGCAGGACTCGACCTGTACAGACGACGGCTTGAACAGCTCCTCGACGAGCGCTCCGAGGAACTCCGCCGGGCCTACGAGCGCTTCGATCGGCACCTCATCGACCGGGAGAGGATCGAGGAGTCCCTGCGCGAAAACGAGGCCTTCTACCGCTCGATCGCCGATGGTGCTCCCGTGATGATGTGGGCGTGCGACCCGGTCGGCCTGTGCACCTACTTCAACCAGGCATGGCTCGACTTCCGCGGTCGCGTTCTCGAGCAGGAACTCGGTCGCGGGTGGGTCGAGGGCGTGGCCCCGGAAACGCTGTCGAGGCTGGAAGTCATCTTCGGCGATGCCCTCCTGCGGCGCGCCCGCTTCACGGCCGAGTACCAGCTGCGTCGTGCTGACGGCACGCTTCGGTGGGTGGAGGTCGTCGGGTCTCCACGATTCGACGCCGCCGGCGCTTTCCTGGGATACGTCGGCTGGGCCGTCGACGTCACGGACCGGAGAGACCGGCTCTGATCCCTCTCGTTACGCCTGCTCGGCATCCAGTTGATCCGATCTCCGTCGACAGCAGGGATGCGTCATGAGCGCGGAGGCGAATTCACTTCGCCGGAGCGCTGGGGGGTTCGGGGGGTCAAGGGCGCGGAGGTTGGGAGCGGGGCGCCCGGACTCCCCGAGAAGATGGTGCCCAGGGACGGAGTTGAACCGCCGACACCGGCATTTTCAGTGCCGTGCTCTACCAGCTGAGCTACCTGGGCACTCCAGGCCGGCGAATTATGAGGGTGAGGGACAGGGCTGTCAACGGGGACGTCACGCGTCGAGACCGGCGACGACATCTTCCGGCACTTCCACCATCACGCGCAGCAACGCCTGAGCGTGGGTCTTTCCCTGCGCGTCGGTGAGGAGACTCGACGCGCCCCCGCCTCCGAGTGAATCGTGAAGGACGAAGTTGAGTGCACGCAGACCGGCAACTTCGTAGCGGTCGACTCGTCCCGCCGCGATCTCGCCGAAAGTCTCCTTGACGAAATCCCCGGTGACGTTCGCCAGCAGCCAGGTCCATGCGGGTTCCGAACGGGCGACCAGGCCGATGTTTGAGCCATCCCCCTTGTCACCTGACCTGCCGAGCGCCAAGCGTTCGAGTGGGACGCGCGCCATGAGGGCAGCGTAGCAGAGAGCCGGCGAGCCCGTACAATGACCGAGTGCAACCTGCCGGCACACGCGCTCTCCTGTCCGGGCTCCTGCTGCTTCTGACTGTCGCCTTCTACCCGGCGCTGTTCCAGGGACGACGCATCGCCCCGGAGGCCTCCCTGCGAGTTTTCCCGCCTTGGCGGGGCGAGTCAGGACCGGCCCAGTCCCCATCGCCGCTCGCGGTGACCGCAGCGCGGGGATTCGGCGCGCGACTGCAGATGATCGCCGGTTACGGCGGCCAGACTGCCGTGTGGAACCCCTGGATCGGCGGCGGTCGAGTCGGGTGGCTGGCGGGTCCTGACGAAGGCGGCGCGCCGCTCGCGTTGCTCGCGGCCGGTCTCGCGCGCCGGGATAACGTGTGGACGGGGCTCCTCGCGCTGACCGTCGGGTTCTCGTTCGCGGGAGCGTTCTGGCTCGTTCGCCGCCTGGGCGGCGAGCCCCGTCCTGCCGTAACGTGCGGCGTCGCCTACGCGTTGTCCGGTGCGGCGGCGACAGCCTGGCTGGGTCCGGACGGTTCCAGCGTCGCTCTCGGGCCGATCGCAGTCGCGATCGTCGCCGGGCCTCCGACGGCGTTCGTAGGGCACCTCGCCCGATGGGCCGGCGCTGCGGCGCTGCTCGCCCCATGCGGTCGTCACGCCATCCCGTTTGTCGCCCTCGCGCTGGCCGTGGAGATCTTCCGAGGCCCCGGGAAAGCCGTCCCGCGGCGGCTGGCGGCGGCGGCTCTCGCCCTCGCCGCGGCCGCGCTCGCCACGGCCCCGTCGCGTTGGCTCGCGTACGCAGGGAATGAAGACGGCGCGCACCCGCAACCGCAACCGTACGCGGCGGCAGGGGACACCCTGTCGGCTCTGGTGAATCCGTTCCCGGAAGGTGATCCCACCTCCGGCCCCTCCAGTGTCCGGAACACCGCGAATTCGCGCTCGGGCGCCGCGTTCGTCGGAGCGCCCGTCGTCCTGCTCGCGCTGGTCGGCACGGCGTCCGCGGCCGGGAGCGGCATGGGGGTCTGGATTGCGGCGGCGCTTGCCAGCGCAGCCGCGTGGTTCGGACCCTCAGCACTTCCGTGGCTCGGCGTTCACGGCGGACACGTCCCGCCGATCATGGCGCTCGCCCTTGCGGTGCTCTCAGCCTCCGGCGCGACCGCGTTGTGCCGGCGACTGCCGGAGCGGTGGCGGTCGGGAGTCGGCGCGCTCCTCGCCCTGCTCGTCATGGCGCGCAGCGCCCCTCCGGCGCTGCATCGAATGCCCTACGCCTTTCCGGCGGACGCCAGACTTACAGCTCCACTGCTCCGCGAGGAGGCCGGCACCGGCAACCGCTTCATCGCGCTCTTCGGGACCCTGCCCCCCGATGTCTCGGCGGGTCTCGGGATGCCGGACGCGCTCGCGGCTTCGTTGCGGAACGAGCCCCGTTACGCCGCCGCGCTCGGCATCCGCGAGGACCAATCGATCCCGTTGTCGCGCGTGGCTGGCCCCGAACTCGGCCGGGCCGGGGTCCGTTGGATCCTCGAACCGTCGCCAGTGAACGTAGTCTCGGGCGAACTGTTCTCGCGCGCCGAGATCAGAAGCGTGCGCCTCGGACCGGAAACGCCGCCGCGGATCAACCTCGAGGTCCCCGCGGGCACCGGTCGCATCGGCTTTCAGCTTCCCCCCGAGGTCGTGCCCCTCATCGTCCACCCCGGCGACCGGGCCACCTCGCTGGTTCGCGATCGTTCGCTTGATCCGGAGAGCGATGTCTGGCGCTGGTACACCGTGCCCCCCACGGCCGGCACGTCCCTCACCCTGCTTCTACCAGGTGCGCGACCTCCCCACGCCACCGTCGCCATCGACACGACCGGCATCCGCGTCTCGCGCGAGGGCGCCGGCGCACGCGTCTGGGAGATCCGCGACGCCCGTCCGTTCGTGTCGTTCGGAGGTGGAGGCGCGGGCCCGGCAACGATCACCTGCGCCCCGTTCCGGCCGCACGCGCTGGAGTGCTCGGTCGACTCCGCCGCGCCCGGCCGGTTCGTCGCCCTGGTCAAGTACCGGCCGCGCCTCTGGCAGGCGGTCGTGAACGGGCGTCCCGCCGCCACCGAACCCGTGGACGGACTCTGGATCGGCGTGGACCTGCCCGCGGGATCCCAGTCGGTTTCGCTCCGCGCCACAGTGCCCACCCGAGTAACCGTCGTGGGCGGGTTGGGACTCTGCTTCCTGCTCGTGTTCCTCTGGTTCGGGAGGCGACGATGAAACTGGTGATCACAGTACCGGCGTGGAACGAGGAGGCGACGCTCCCGGCCACGCTGGCGGAGCTCCCGCGATCCGTCGAGGGATTCGACGAAGTGGAGACGCTGGTCGTGGACGACGGCTCCACGGATCGCACCCGCGACGTCGCCCGGGATGCCGGAGCCGCGGTGATCCGACTCCCCCTCCACCGCGGTCTGGCGGCGGCGTTCACCGCCGGGCTCGCCGCCGCCGTCGACAGGCACGCCGACGTGGTCGTCAACACCGACGCGGACGGCCAGTACGACCCGGGAGCGATCCCCTCGCTCGTCGCTCCGATCGTCCGCGGAGAGGCGGAGTTCGTCCTCGGCGATCGCGGCGTCGCCACGCTCGGTCACTTCACTCCGACCAAGCGCGCGCTGCAGCGCCTCGGCTCCGCGGTCGTCAGGTTCCTCTCGGGCGTCCCGGTGTTTGACGCCACCACCGGATTTCGCGCGTTCTCCAGAGCAGCGGCGTCCAGGCTCGTGTGCTTCACGTCCTTCACGTACACGCTCGAGACGCTGATCCAGGCCGGCCACGCGGGGCTCGCCGTCACTTCGGTCCCTGTCGCGACCCGCCCGCCGAGCCGGCCGTCTCGGCTCTTCCGCAGCAACACGCGCTACGTAACCGTGTCCCTGCTCACCCTGGCGCGACTGGTGTTCCTCTACCGCCCCCTTCGCCTTCTCGTCGGGCTCGGGGCGCTGTTCCTCGCGACGGCGGCCGCCCTCTTCATCCGATTCGCGTACTTCTACGTGACGGGACTCTCCCCCGCCGGCCACGTGCAATCGCTGATCGCCGCCGCGGTGTTGGCCTTCGCGGGCCTGCAGCTGGCCGTGCTCGGCGTCCTCGCCGACCTCACCGCGGTCAACCGCCGGCTGCTTTCCGAGTTGCGCGCCCGCCTGCTGGAGCGCATCTGACCGCGCGCCGGGCCATCCCGTGGCTGTTCGCTCTGGTCGGTCTGGCCCTGGCGGCGGCACTCCTGTCGGTCGCCCGCCCCACCGAGATCTGGGGGCTCTTCGCCCGCACTCGTCCCGTCGCGGTCGGAGGCGCGGCGGTCCTCACCGCGCTCGCGCTCGCGGCCCGCGGAACGCGTCTGGCCGTTCTCTCAGGTGGGAGGCTGGCTCCCTCGCGGGCGACCGCCGTGAGCGCCGCATCGCAGCTCGCCATCTCAGTTCTACCCTGGCGCCTCGGCGAGCTTGCCCTCATCCCTCTGCTCCGCGTCGCCGGCCTCCCGGGTGCCGTCCGCGGACTTGCGTACGCCGGTGTCGGCCGCGTGCTCGACGCCATGGCCCTCGTCTTCCTCGGTCTGACGGCGACCGCCTTCTCTCCCT
>JBFMCD010000008.1:5319-6693 GCA_040754885.1 Acidobacteriota bacterium | reverse complement strand
GGTCTCTCCCCACTGGTTGGTCGGGGCTGAGGTGGACTACAGCCGCGGCGGCATCGACGGCTCGACCACCGTGATGACCGAGGCCGGCCCGGCGGCGCTCGACTTCGAGCAGAGCTACTCCATCTACACCGATCTCCTTGCGGTGGCGCACTTCCTGCCCTGCCCGAAGTGCACGAGCGTCACGCCGTTCGTCCTGCTCGGCGCCGGGATCGGCTACGAGAAGGACACCACCACGCTGACCCTGAGGAACGAGTACCTGGACGAGGGCCTCCGGGTCGAGAACGACGGCACCTTCCCCGTCTACACGGTCGGCGTCGGGGGCGACATCTTCCTCTCCCGGGCGCGCTCCTGGTACCTGGATTTCGGCGTCGCCTACTACTGGGGCCGTCTGAAGCACATGGTCCCGGCCGAGGGTTCGCTGGCGCCTGCCCCGGAGGTCGAGGCGGACAACGACACCACCGGCCCCAACTACTGGATCGGCTTCGGCAAGCGGTTCTGAGCCGTCTGGAGCGGGGCATCCGCTCGGGCTTCCCGGGGCGATCGCTGCCTCACGGACGGGCATCAGCCCGGAATCTGGCCTCGGTGAGCGCCCAAACCGTCGCGCCGTCACAACTTGGTCATTGTTTCGTCAAGACTTCGGGGGTCGGGGGGCCGACACTGGCTCTGGCGGCCGGCGAGCGTGGCTGGACCTCGGGCCGGAGCGCCGGAGAGGGGGTTTCATGAACGCACGGTTGGCGGTATTCCTGGTTGTCACGGTGACATTGGCAGGTGTGGCAGCGGCGGACGAGGTCGAACTGCAGAAGCCGCTGCCGCCGGCGTGGGGCACGTCGAGCATGATCGAATACAACCTCCACGCCTTCGAGTTCCATCCGATCAAGTCCGATACGACCTACGACTTCTCATCGTGGAACAAGTTCGTGACGGGCGGCTACCCGGCGCTCGTGGCGGGCCTCCACCTGCCGACGGGCGCGCGCATCGTCGGCTTCGATGTCCAGGGCTGCGACGACGCGGCCGGGAGCGACTTCGACATCATCCTCTGGACGTGTCCCTACATGGCCTCGGCGGCCTGTGACGGTGACATGCTCCTCAACAGCTCCGGGTTCACCGGTTGCGGTGGCGCTGTGACGGGAACGCTGGCGATTGTCATCGAGAACGTCAACTACTCGTATTTCCTGGAGTTCAACCCGGGGGTCCTCAACTCGCAACATCGCATCAGGGTTGTCGAGGCGTACTACGTACTGCAAGTTTCGCCGGCGCCGGGGACGGCGACGTTCGCGGACGTGCCGACCAGCCACCCGTTCTTCCAGTACGTGGAGGCGCTGGCGGCGTCGGGGATCACGGCGGGGTGTGGGGGAGGGAACTACTGTCCGAACG
>JBFMCD010000008.1:0-5219 GCA_040754885.1 Acidobacteriota bacterium | reverse complement strand
CGCTGGCGGCGTCGGGGATCACGGCGGGGTGTGGGGGAGGGAACTACTGTCCGAACGACGCCCTGACGCGCGGTCAGATGGCGGTGTTCCTGTCCAAGGCGCTCGGCCTGCACTGGCCGTACTGAGCCCGGGCCGTCCCGTTCCGGACGCCGCTCCCGCCGCTCCTTGGCGGGGGCGGCGTCCGCTTGCGCGCCGGCGAATCGGTGCTAGCCTGCGAAAAATCTCCCGAGCGCCGGCCGGGGGGGCGGTGCCCGCGGGGTGGGGGCAGGCATGGACTTTCCCGTCTTCCACCTGGACTTCCTCGGCAACCGGCTACTCTTCGCCGTGATCGCGGTGACCCACGTGTGGATCAACCACGCGCTGGCCGTCGGGGCCATGCCGCTGATCGCGCTGCTCGAGTGGTGGGGTCACCGCGCCAAACGTCCGGAGATCGACCGGCTGGCGCACCGGATCCTGACGGTGTGCTTCGTCGTCACCACGACGCTCGGAGCGCTCACCGGCGTGGGCATCTGGCTGTCCGCCTCGCTGGTCAACCCGCGCGCCATCGGCAGCCTGATCCGCGTCTTCTTCGGCGCCTGGTTCGTCGAGTGGCTGGTGTTCGTCGCCGAGGTGGTGGCGATCATGGCGTACTACCTCACCTGGGAGCGGATGGCCGAGCGCAAGCGGGCGCACATCGCGATCGGCGCGGCGCTGGCCGGGTTCTCCTGGCTGACCATGGCGATCATCGTCGCCGTCCTCGGTTTCATGATGGACCCGGGGAGCTGGACGGCGAGGCGCACCTTCTTCTCCGGCGTGCTCAACCCCGTCTACCTGCCGCAGCTCGCCTTCCGCACGCCGGTGGCGATGCTCGCCGCCGGACTGTTCGCCATGTTCCTCACCTACTTCTTCACCCGCCGGGACAGGGACCTGCGCCACCAGGCCACGCGGCTGATCTCGCTGTGGTCGTTGGCGTGGCTGCCGCTGGCGGTGGCCGGCGCCCTGTGGTACCGCTCGGTGGTGCCCGAGGCGATGCTCGCCAACGTTCCCACCGCCCTGGCGACGCAGGCGTTCGCCGGCTGGTACCGGACGCTGCTCGTGCTGATCGTGGCGCTGGCCGCGGCGGCCGCGCTGATCGCGGCGTGGGGCGCCGCGCGCCCGGCGTGGCTGCCGCGCGCGGCGCTGCTCGTGCCGTTCGTCCTGGCGCTGCTCCTGCTCGGGACGTTCGAGCGGGTGCGCGAGTTCGTCCGCAAGCCGTGGGTGATCGGAGGCTACATGTACGCCAACGGCATCCGCGCCGACGAGCTGCCGCTCCTCCACGAGGAAGGGCTGCTCCCTCACGCCGCCTACGCGACGGTCCGCTCGGTGACCGCCCAGAACCGCCGCGACGCCGGCCGCGAGGTGTTCCTCCAGGCGTGCACGCGCTGCCACACCGCGACCGGCGTCAACTCCGTGGTCCGGCGCCTCGAGACGATGTACGGTCCGCGCCAGTGGGACCGCGACGTGGTCAAGGCCTACCTGCTTTCGATGCACACGACCCGCTCGTACATGCCGCCGTTCCCCGGCAGCGACGAGGAAGCCGGCGCGCTCGCCGACTGGCTGGCCGGCCTGCGCGCCGCGCCCGAGCCGGTGGCCGGCGCGCAGAGCGCCGGCATCGGCGGGGGGAGGTGAGCCGTGCCGCCGATCCCGCGTGACATCCCCCTGCCGCTGCCGATCCCGGCGCTGACGCTCGAAGTCCTGCTCGTGTTCCTCTTCCTCCTCCACATCCTGTTCGTCAACCTGATGGTCGGCGGCTCGCTGCTCACCGTGTTCTTCGAGCTGCGCGGCCGGCGCGACCGCGACCTCGACACTCTGGCGCGCGAGATCGGCCGCACCATCACGGTCAACAAGTCGCTGGCGGTGGTGCTCGGGGTCGGGCCGCTGCTGGTGATCAACCTGCTCTACACGGTGTGGTTCTACTCGGCGAACGCGCTCACCGGCGTGGCCTGGATCATGATCGTGCCGCTGGTCATCGCCGCCTTCCTCTTCTCCTACGCGCACAAGTACTCGTGGGACGTCCTCGCCGAGCGCAAGGGGCTGCACCTGTCGATCGGCGCGGCGGCGGCGGCGCTGTTCCTCGCCGTCCCGTTCGTCTTCCTGACCAACATCAACCTGATGCTCTTCCCGGAGCGCTGGAGCGGCGTGCACGGCTTCCTCTCGGCGCTGGTCCTGCCCAACGTCGTGCCGCGCTACCTGCACTTCGTCACCGCCTCGCTGGCGCTCACCGGGCTGTTCCTCGCCGGCTACTTCGGCCGCGCCGGCTACCCGGCCGAGCGCGTGTTCGAGCGGCTCGACCGCGCCGAACTGCGCCGCCGCTTCGCCGCCCTCGCCCTCGGCGCCTCCGGCGTGCAGCTCGTCGCCGGGCCGCTGGTCCTCTTCACCCTGCCCTCGCGCGGCATCTCGTGGGCGCTGCTGCTCAACATCACGCTGGGGCTCTCGCTCGCCGTCGCCGCGATGGTCGTGCTGTGGCGCGAGGTCGTGACGCCGCGACCGGCGCTCGGCGGACGCTACTGGGCGGCGGTGGCGCTGCTCACCGGCACCGTGGTGTTCATGGGCTACGGCCGCCACCTCTATCGCGAGCGCGCCATCGAGGGGCACGCGGCGCAGGTCGCCGAGCGCAGCCAGGTGTGGTCCGAGCAGGTCCTCGCCGCGCAGATGCGCGCCGCCACCGGCACCGCGCGGGTCAAGGAGGAGAAGGCCGCATCCCCCGGCGAGAAGGTGTTCCGCTCCGTGTGCATGGGGTGCCACGCCCGCGACACCCGGCTGGTCGGCCCGCCGATGGTCGAGGTCGCGAAGGTGTACAGGGGCGACCCAGTGACGCTCGCGGCGTGGGTCAAGGCGCCGGGGCGCAAGCGCGCCGACTACCCGGAGATGCCGCCGGTGCGCCTGTCCGAGGCTCAGTACCAGGCGGTCGCGGAGTATGTCCTGCAGTCCTTCGCCGCGCCCTGAGAGCGGGGGACAGGGAACAGGGGACGGGGGACAGGGGAGAGCACAAAGACGACGGGTTCCGGGGTCCGGGGTCCGGGGCCCGTGAAGGCGAAGATGCCGAAGGCGGAGCGTCCCGCTCCGCCCGCGAATTCACCACCCCACCCGCCGTCATCCTGAGGCCCGAAGGGCCGAAGGATCTCATCGCACCTGGAGCGCCGCCGGCATGAGCAGCTCCATCCTCGAACGCCGCGAGATCCTTCGGTCGCCGCTACGCGGCTCCCTCAGGATGACGGTGGGTGGGCTACGCGGCTCCCTCAGGATGACGGAGTGTGGGCTACGCGGCTCCCTCAGGATGACATTCAATCCCTCTGTCATCCTGAGGCCGCGCGGCGGCCGAAGGATCCCGTCGCACCTGGAGCGGATCCACGCTCGACTCCCTCTCCCCCCGGGAGAGGGCTGGGGTGAGGGGGCTCCAGTACTCCGAGCGCCCTCCGGCTCCGCTCTTCCGTCCCCTCGCCCTGTCCCTCTCCCCATGCGAGAGGGGACCGAGATGGCGGGATGACACGACTTGGAGGGAACACGCGCGGAGCGCGTGCTCCACAGAACAAGGGCCCACCGGCGGCCACGCTCCAAGCGCCACGGGATCCTTCGTTCGCCTGCGGCTCGCTCAGGATGACGAAGTATGGGGAGGCTCTCGGAGAACACCGAGTGAGAGAAGCGCGCGCCCTTACTCCACCGGCACCGGCGCCTTCGTCGAAAGCGCGTCGCGGATCCAGTGCGCGTCCAGCCACTCGATCGGGCTCACCGACAACCCGTGGAGGAAGAACTCCAGGTGCAGGTGGTCGCCGCCGGCGAGCCCGGTCGCGCCCGACAGGCCGATCGGCTGGCCCTTCTTCACCACGTCCCCGGCCGTCACCGAGAGGCTCGACATGTGGCCGCACAGCGTCAGCAGCCCGTGGCCGTGGTCGATCGCCACGGCGTTGCCGTAGATCCCGAGCCACCCGGCGAGCACCACCCGCCCGGAGTTGGGCGCGGGCACGGTGTCGCGCTCGCGCGACGCCAGGTCGAGGCCGAGGTGCGTCTGCCGGTCCACGTCGCGCCCCTGGTAGCGGTAGCTGCGCGTCTCCGCGAAGTTGGCCCGCTTCTCGCTGTTCGGCATCTGCAGGAACGCCCCGCGCCACAGGAAGCGCGGTTCGGAGGAGCCGGCCAGGCGCGCGACCTCGGCGAGGTTGGCGACGCGCAGGTCGCGGTTGATGCGCACGTACTGCTCGAGCAGCGAGCCCGACGCGTCGAACCCCTCGGTCGCGGCGGCGATCGGCGGCACCACCTTCTCGAGGAACCCGTCGCTCACCTCGATGGTGTCGAGTCGGGGCGGCGACGGGCGGAACGTGGTGACGAACGAAGCCTCCGCGCGGTTGCCCGCGTCGTCCTCGGCGAAGGCGCGGATCGCGTTGCCGTCGGCGAGCGTCCACGGCACCGCGAAGAGCACGAAGCGCTCGCCGGGAGCGCCGCCGTCGAGCGGCGCCGACGGCGACTCGAACGCCCCCGCGCGCACGCCCGAGCGTGCGGCGCTCTCGCCGACGCGCAGGCGGACCATCCCGCTGCCCCCCTGGCGGACGTGGTGCTGCGACGAGAGCACCGCCAGCGCCGGCGGCCGCAGCCGCACCGCGAGCGTGCGCTCGACCGTCACCGGCGACGGCGAGCGCAGCGGCCCGGCCATCCGGTCGGCGGTGGCGCGCAGCGTCGCCTGCCCTTCCTTCAGCCACTCCTGCGCCTTCCGCCCGATCACCGCCTCGATCGAGGCCTCGGGGGTGACGGCCCCGCCGAGCGCGTACGCGCCGGGGCGGGCGAACACGCGCTCGCCGAGCACGACGGTGCGGTCGCCCTGGAGGAGTTCGAGCTTCACCGCCCCGAGACCCCCGCGCGGCTCGGCGAAACGCGCCGTCACCCGCGTCGAGGCGCCGATCGCCGGGCGCTCGGTCTCGATCGAGATCGACGGGGCTGGGCCCTGGCGCAGCGCCCCCCAGACGGCCACGCCGAGCGCGGCGACGAGCACGAGCAGCGCGATGGCGACGGCCGAGCGGCGTCCTGAACGCGACGACGAGGAGCGGAGCTTCACGGGGTGCCTCCGACGGCGCGAGGGGGTGCGCCGGGGCGCGAGTGTACTCGAAGGAGCGAGGCGGGGGTGGTGCGGTGGACTACGTGAAGACAGGGGAGAGGGGAGAGGCGAGAGGGGAGAGCGAGAGAAAGGGGGTCCGGGGTTCGGGGTCCGGGAC
>JBFMCD010000007.1:0-11113 GCA_040754885.1 Acidobacteriota bacterium | reverse complement strand
TCTCTTCATCGTCCGTACACCTCGACCAGCACGGCACGCGAGCGCGAGCCGTCGGCGACGACCTCGAACCTGTGCGGGCCGGCGGCAAGTTCCCAGCGCGCGGTGTACGGTGCCGTCGCGGAGTACAGCGGCTTCCCGTCCACGAGCCAGGTGACCTCGGAGGGGTCGCCGGGGACGGCGCAGCGCAGCTCCAGACTCTGGAACGCGCGCGGCAGATCCGGCGAGAGCACGAAGGCGTCGCCGTCCGCGGGCGCGAGCACCTCCGGCGCGCCGGCGCGGCGCGACGGCCCGCGTGCCGCCGCGGGCGCCGCCGGCTCGAGCAGCCCCTCGCCCGCCGCCCAGTCGCGGTACTGCGGCGGCCAGTCCACGGCGACACGGCCGTCGGGCAGGCGGCGGTGCCAGTCGCAGCTCCGGCGCGGGCGCTGCTCCCCGCGCAGCACCTCGCGCACCACCCGCGGGCAACTGGCCGAGGGGAGAAGACCCGAGAGCGCGCACACCTCGGCTGCCCCGAGCGCCCCCGGGAGCGGGCCCAGCGTGTCGCGTCCCGCCAGGTCCACGCCCGGGCGGATCACCTCGGCCCAGGCGAGCATCACCTCGCGCCACACCGCGCCGGCGCCGGTGACGCCCGAGACGTTGCCCATCGGCGCGCGGTCGAAGTTGCCCGCCCACACGCCGACCACCACGTCGCGCGTGCCGCCGACGCACCAGTTGTCGCGGAACCCCTCGCTGGTGCCGGTCTTAACCGCCGCGCGGAACGGCAGGCGGAGCACGCTCCACAGGCCGAAGGCGGGCGCGCGCGCCTCGGGGTCGGCGAGGATGTCCACCACCTGCGCCGCCGCCTCCGCCGAACACACCCGCACCGGGGCGGGACGCGACGGGCGGCGCACGACGGCGCCCCGCGCGTCGGTCACGGCGCGCCACGACGCCGGCGGCGAGAACTCGCCGCCGCGCAACAGCGCGCCGTACGCTCCGGTCAGTTCCGCCAACCGCACCTCTCCGGCCCCGAGCGTCAGGCCCAGCCCCCATCGCCGCGCGCTCGCCCCGAGCGTCGAGACGCCGGCGCGCGCGAGCAGGTCGAGGAGCGCCTGCGGCCCGACCTCGCGCAGCGCGCGGGCCGCCGGCACGTTGACCGAGCACGCCAGCGCCGAACGGGCGGTGAGTGGGCCGTGGTACCGACCGTCGTAGTTGCGCGGCGTCCACGTGCCGCCCGCCCAGGTGAAGCTCGCCGGGGTGTCGGCGAGCACCGAGGCTGGCGAGAGGGAGGCGTCGAACGCCGCGGCGTAGGCGAACGGCTTCAGCGCCGAGCCGGGCTGGCGCAGCGCGCGGGCGCCGTCGAGCTGCCCGTCGGCCGCCGTCCAGAAACCGCCGGATCCCTCCCAGGCCAGCCACTCGCCGCGCTCGAGGTCGGCGACCACCACCGCCATCGAGCCGACGCCCGACGCCGCGAGGTCGGCGAGGTGGCGCGCGACGATGCGCTCGACGCGCGCCTGCAGCACCGGGTCGAGGGTGGAGACGACGCGCGCGGCGCCCGCTTCGAGCGCGCCGACCTCCCGCTCGACGCGGGCGAGGAAGTGGGGCGCGAGGAAACGGAATGGGTCGCCGGCGAGCACGACCGGCTCCGCCCGCGACGAACGCAGCGCGACGTCGTCGAGCCAGCCGAGATCGTGCATGCGGCCGAGGACGGCGTCGCGCCGGACGCGCAGCGCGTCGAGGTCGCGCCACGGGTTCTCGCGCGAGGGCGCCCGCGGCACCGCCGCGAGCAACGCGGCCTCGGCGGGCGAGAGATGCGCGACGGGCTTGCCCAGGTACACCCTCGCCCCCGCCTCGAACCCCTCGAGACGGTTCCCGAGCGGGGCCCGCGCCAGGTAGGCGGCGAGGATCTCGTCCTTGCCGTACGCCTCCTCGAGACGCAGCGCCAGCGCGATCTGTGCCAGCTTGGCGCCGACCGTGCGCGGGCGCGGGTCGAGCATGCGGGCGAGCTGCATGGTCAGCGTCGAACCGCCCGAGACGACGCGGCGCGCGCGCAGGTCCTGCCACGCGGCGCGCGCGAGCGCGAGCGGGTCCACGCCGGGGTGGCGGAAGAAGCGGCGGTCCTCCGCCGCGAGCACCGCGTGGACGAGGTGCGGGCTGACCGTCCCCGGCGAGACCGGCAGCGCGCGCACGCCGTCCGCTCCGGGACGCAGGCGGAGCAACCCGCCGTGGCGGTCGGTGAAGGTCAGCGCCGTCGAGGCCGGGGTCAGGGGTCCGGGGTCCGGGGACAAACGCAGCCACAGGGCGCAGCACACGGCGAGTGCGGCGGCGAGCAGGGGGACGGCCTGGCGGAGACGGCGCCGGCGGCGCTCGCGGGTCACGGTCGCGTCCACCTCAGCGCCCGGGCGGAAGCACCTCGAACCTCGCCGCCGGCGTCGAGCCGAACACCTCCGGCGCGTACATCTCCTCGGCGCGCGCCGGGGCGAGCACGAACGCGCCAGCGGTGGTCGCCCGGCAGCGCACCCTGGTGGTGGTCGTGCCGGCCGCGAGCTGGGTGGCGTAGAGGAGCACGCGGTCGTCGCGCAGCTCGACGTGGTCGAACCCCGGCACCCACCAGAACCCCCCTGCGCCGGCTTCGCCCCCCTCGCCGCGCCACTCGCTGTCGGCGCCGGATTCGACGCGGCTCGCGGTGGTCGCGAGTTCCGGATCGAGCGCCTCCAGCCCGGCCGGCAGCGGCACCTCGACGGCGACGAAGCGCCGGGTGGCGGGGCAGGAGACGGACACCTCGAGCACCACCTCCTCGCCGGCCGGCACGCCTCCGCTCTCGCGCCCACGGTCGTCCAGGAGCGTGCGACTCAGGGAGATGCCCTGATCCAGCGCCGGACGCCGACCGCGCGGCGTCGTGCGCAGCAGCGCCGCGGCGTGCACCTCTCCCCCTTCGGCGCGCACGTCGAGCGACAGCGTCCGACCGTCCGCCTTGGCCGCCCGCGCCTGCAGCTCGGCCATCGGCACGGCCGTGGTCGCCGGGGCGCTCGCCGGGTCGAGCGACGCGCGCAGGAGCCGCCGGCCGCCGAGGTCCGCGGCGACCGAGCGCGTTCCGCCCGCCCCGCCGCGCGCGCCCTGCCAGACGGCGAGCGCCTGCAGCATCCACGCGACGTCGTGGGTCGAGCGCCAGCGGTCGCGGCCGAGGTGATCGACCAGTCCGCGCACCAGCCGATCCGCCACGGGGTCCGCGGCGGAGAGCGTCGAGAGCGCCATCAACGCCGCGGCGGAGGCGCGCGGCTCCGTGTCCCAGACCAGGAAACCCCACTCCGGGACCGGCTCCGCCAGCCGCGCCGTACGCGCCTCGACGGCCAGGCGGTTGCGCACCTGGGCGATCAGGTCGGGCACGCGCGGATCCTCGGCGGACCGGGCGCCGGCCACGGCGGCGAGCAGCGCCCGCCCCCACGCCGGCGCGTCGCGGCGCTGCTCGTAGAGGTCCTGCAGGTAGGCCGGTTCCGCAGCGCCGAGCGCCGCCAGTGCGTGCGAGGCGAGCAGCCGCGCCGTCCAGCCGTGCGTCGCCCCGCCCGCCCAGCGCTCGCGGCGGAGCTGAGCCGACAGGTACTCGGCGGCGCGCTGCAGCGCCCCTTCGTCCACGCGCGCGCCGGCGTCCTTCGCCTCGGCCAGCGCCCACGCGACGTGCGCCGACAGCTCCGGCGAGGACACCCAGCCGTCGGGCCAGAAGGCGAACCCGCCGTCGCTGCGCTGGCAGGCGAGCAGCGTGCCGACCGCCGCCTGCAGCCACGCGTCGCGGGCCCTGCCCTTGACCTCGCGCGGCGCCAGCCCGCCGCCGAGCCGTGCCGCCGCGGTCAGGCCGAGCACCTGCGAGGAGACCTGCTCCGCGCAGCCGTGCGGGTAGTCGGCGAGGAACGACACGGCGGCGCCGGCCTCCACGAGCGGCGACGCCGCCACGCTCACCTCGAGTCCCCCGGAGGTCGGGAAGACGTCGTCCGGCACGGCGATCTCCTCCGCGGCGCTCCCGGTCACGGCGAAGAACGTGCCGACCGTCTCGGAGGGCGCGAGCGCCACCACCGGCAGGGTGACCTCGAACGCGTCGGTCTCGCGCGACGGCTTCGCCGACGTCGCGACGAAGCGCAGCGTGGCCGTGCCCGGCGCCACCCCGACCAGGCCGAACCCGGCCTCGACCGAACCGCCGGCGGGCACGGTGACCACCCGCGTCGGCGCGCCGCGCAGCGCGACCGGCCCGCCGGCGTCGAGCCGGAGCGTGACCTCGACCTCGCGCGGTTCGCGCGTGCGGTTGCGCACCAGCACCCCCGCGCGCGCCCGGTCCTCGGGGCGCAGGAAGCGGGGCAGCGCCGGCTCCAGCCCGAGCGGTTTGGTGACGATCACCTCGCTCTCGCCCGCGCCGAACTCCTCGCGACCGGCGGTCGCCACCGCCATCAGGCGGTACGTGGTCAGCGAGTCGGGCAGCACGAACGACACCGTCGCCCGCCCACTCGCGTCGGTGACGACGTCGCCGCGCCACACCGCCAGCGCGCGGAAGTCCTGCCGCACCTGCAGCGCCGCCTCGCGCCCGCCGCCGCCGCCGACCTTGTCGGCCTTGGTGCCGTACGAGCGCCGTCCGACCAGGCGCGAGCGCGACTCCGCCGTGGCCACGCCCAGGCCGCGCTCGCGGTACAGGGCGCGGAACAGGTCCGGCGTGCGGTACGCGGTGAGGTCGAGCACCCCGGCGTCCACCGCCCACACCGTGACGCCGGCCTGTCTCGGCGCACCCGCCTCCGAGGCGACGGTGACCAGCGCGGTCGCCGTCTGGCCGGGCCGGTACTCGCCCTTCTCCGCCTTGACCGCCACCCGCAGGCGGCGGCCCGCCGGCGGCACCGAGATCGCGCACATGCCGATCCGGTACGCGGGGCGTCCGGGATCGATTAGCTCGGGGTCGGCCGGCGCCTCGACGCGGCCGCGCAGCAGCACGACCGAGACGAAGACGTTGGGGATGTGCTCCGCGCCGACCGGGATGTCCACGACCGGCATGGTGCCGGTCAGCTCGACGACCCGCGCCTCGAGCACGCCGGCGCGCTCGACGGTGACCAGCGCGGTGGTCTTCTCCCACGGCGACTTGACCAGCACCCGCGCGGTCTCCCCGGGCGCTACGGTGCCGCGCTCCGCGACCAGTTCGATCCGGTTATCCTCGTCCATGCGCCACGGCGTGTAGCCGGAACCGAAGACGTAGAAGTCCGTGGACGCCGTGACGACGTTGCCGCGTGCGTCGGCGAGCGACGCGATCAGGGCGTATTCGCCGCTCTCGGTCGGGTCGAAGCGCACCGGCACCGGCTCGGCGCCGCTCGTCACCGCCTGCTCGGCGACCGGCGTTTGGACCGCGCGCGACTCGAAGACGTAGCGGCCGGACACCTCGCGCCGGCGCACCGACTCCCAGTGGCGACGGACCAGCCGCACCGTGACGGCCACCCCTGCCTTCGCCTCGCCGTCGGCGGCGAGCACCGCGACGCGCGACTCCACCCCCTTGGCGGCGGTGATGAAGTAGCCGGGACGCTTGACTCCGAGCAGCAGCTCGCCGGGGAGGACGAGCAGCGCGTCGCGGCCGGCCGAACTCTGCCGGTCGAGGTCGGTGACCTCGCCCTCCACCTGCAGGCGCGTCGGCCAGCCATCCTTCGCCTCGACGCGCGCCAGCGTCACCGGGAACGCGCCGTCGCGGTCCAGCTCGCCGCGCCCCTCGGCGACCGTCGTCACCTCCTCGTGGTCGTGGAAGTCGAGAAACGCGGACGGCACCCACTCGTACTCCGCCCACGCGCGCCCGGCCGGCGCGTGGCTGGCGCGCTCGGCGCGGACCACCCAGCGCACGCCCGCCCCCGCCATCCCGCCGCCCGCGAGCAGCGTCCCCTCGATCCTCGCCGCGAGCGGGTCACCGGCGACCAGGCGCTCGGCGCCCGCCTCGGCGCGCACGCGGAACTTCGGCCGGCGGAACTCGGCGACGCGGAACGACCCGCCGAGCGTCCAGCCGTCGTCGCCGGTCCAGCGGCGCGCCTCGCGGTCCCACTTCGAGCCGACCACGACGTCCCACTCTCCGAGCGGCGCCCCCTCGGGGATCGCGACCTCCGACTCCACCGCGCCCCACCGGTCGGGAGCGAGGTCGGCGATGTGCACGGGGTTCGACTGCGGGTCGAACACGACCATCGACAGCGTCCCCTCGGCGGGCAGCGCGAGCGACCGCTCCTCCTGGCGGCGCACCACCGCCTTGACGTGCAGCGACTCCCCCGGCCGCGCCACGCCGCGGTCGGCCCACACCACGCCGGCGGCGCGCGGCTGGTCGGAGTAGTCCACCGGGAGGTTGAAGTCCCAGCCGCGGTGCCCCTCGTACCACTGCGCCCGCGCGTAGGCGAGGTCGTCGCCGACGCGCGCCGTCACCGCCACGATGCGCTCGCCGCTCGCCTCCGCCCCGGCGCGCGCCAGGCCGTCCGCGTCGGTGCGGCCCCGCCACACCACCCGGTTGTCGCGGTCGCGCACCGCCACCTCGGCGCCCTCGACCGGCGTCGCGTCGGCGAGGCGCGTGACCCAGGCCAGCGTCCCCTCGTGCCGGGAGGACTTGACGGTCAGGCCGAGCGAGGTCACCTGGGTCAGACACGAGCGGGGCTCGCGCAGCCAGCGCGCCTCGTGATCGTCGTACTCGCTGCCCGGCTCGACCTCGTCGACCACGATCTCGGTGCGGACGATGCCGGGGCGGCCGGCGAGCACCGGTCCGAGATCCACCGGCGTCAGCCCGCCGCGGTCCGGCGCGAGCGGCGGCCGCACCGTCTCGCCCTCCGGCATGGCGGCGTCGGCGCCCTGGCGCAGGAGCAGCGGCACCAGCTCCTCCTCGCCCACCCGCCGCTGGCGCAGCCGGTAGGCGCGCACGTTGACGCTCTTGAGCGGCAGCAGGTGCGGCCCGTCCCACTCGACGACGCCGTCACCCTCGACGAGGTAGAGGAACGGCGGGCGACGGCCGGTGGTCGCCGCGCCGCACCACTCGAAGCCGAGCGCGCGGCCGAGCGCGTCACTCGCCTGCGGCCCCAGGCACACCTCGATCTCCCGGCCGCCGCCGAGGCCGAGGAAGCCGAGCCGCAGCTCGGACATCGGCTCGTCCCACCACCACTCGTCCTCCTGGGTCGGGACGTGTTGCCACGTCTCCTCCCCCCTGGCGCGGGTGCGGAGGTGCGGCGCGACGTCCTTCCACGTCGCCGGAGCCGAGAGCTGGAGTTCCAGCGATTCCGGGTCGAGGCCCTTCCCGCCGGTGGCGGCGCGACCGGTGACGGCGCGGGGCGTGAACGGCCACGCCGTCGGGAACGTCCTCTCCGCGGCCTCGACGGACGGCTCGGGACCCTCCAGCGAGCGCAGCCCGGCGCCGACCACGACGCGCAGTTGCGCCGAGCCCGGCCAGTTCCCCTCCGGGCGGAGGCGGAAGACCCGGCGCGGCGCCTCGGCGTCGGGCTCGATGCGGTACGCGGGGCTGCTCGGCGCGGCGCCGCGCGCCTCGCCGAGGAGCCGCTTCCACGCCGCCGCCCACTCCGGCTTCTCCTTCTCCCAGAGCGCGACGGACGCCCGCGGGACGAGGTCGGCCGCGTCGGGCAGGGGGCGCGGCTCGACGCGCACCTCGAGCGCCGCGGCGAGCGAGCCGGGATCCACCTCCTGGTTGCAGCGCAGCGTCACCTCGAACGCCGGACTCCCCGAGGCCGCCTCGCCCTCCTCGTCGGCACGGCCGATCTCGCAGGCGGGCAGCGGCGTGGTGAAACTCCACGCATGCGCCGCGCCGAGCGGCTCGCCGCCGATCGAGCGGAGCGCGGTCGAGACCGCCAGCCGGTACGTGGTCGCCGCGGGCAGCGGCGCGAGCGGCTCGCCGACCAGTTCCGCGGTGCCGGCCCAGCGCCAGCGCGCGAGCATCGGCGGCTCGACGCTCAGCCACGGTGGCGGAGCGGAGAGCGGCTGCACCTCGCCGAGGGCGACCACCGGAGCCGAGAAGACGATCTGCACCCGCTTCTGCTCGTCCCCTTCGAGGACACCGGTCGGGGTCGCCGAGACCACCTCGAGCGGCGCCGCCGCCGCCGCCGCAACGAACCCCTGGAGAACGAGCGCCGCCGCCAGCCGTGCGTGTCTCATGGTCACCCCGCGCGAGTCGGCCCAGGATATCAAGGCGCCGACACGGCGGAGCGGCGCGGCTACTTGCGCTTGACGGCGGGGAGGATCTTCTTGCGCAGGCGGTGCGCCTTCGGCGTCACCTCGACCTGCTCGTCGTCGCGGATGAACTCGAGCGCCTGCTCCAGGCTCATCAGCCGCGGCGGCACCAGC
Source organism: Acidobacteriota bacterium (assembly GCA_040754885.1). Taxonomy (GTDB): domain Bacteria; phylum Acidobacteriota; class Thermoanaerobaculia; order Thermoanaerobaculales; family Thermoanaerobaculaceae; genus JBFMCD01. The sequence continues at coordinate 2,806 of JBFMCD010000007.1, read as the reverse complement.
CGCACCGCCTCGTCCGCCGTCGAGGCGCGCATGTTGGTCAGCTTCTTCTCCTTCGTGATGTTGACGTCGATGTCCGCCTCGCGGGCGTTCTCGCCGACGACCATCCCCTCGTACACCTCGTCGCCGGGGACGACGAACAGCTCGCCGCGCGGCTGCAGGTGCTCGATCGCGTACGCCGTGGTCCGCCCGGCGCGGTCGGCGACCATCGCCCCGGTGGCGCGGTGCGCGATCTCCCCCTGCCACGGCTCCCACCCCTCGAACAGGTGGTTGGCGATGCCGGTGCCGCGCGTGTCGGTGAGGAACTCGGTGCGGAAGCCGATCAGGCCGCGCGACGGGATGCGGAACTCCATGCGCACCCTGCCCGAGCCGTGATTGACCATGCGCATCATCCGCCCGCGCCGCCCGCCCGCCTTCTGCGTGACCACGCCGATGTACTCCTCCGGGCAGTCCACGACGAGCAACTCGATCGGCTCGTGGCGGTCGCCGTCGATCTCGCGCGTGACCACCTCCGGCTTGCCCACCGACATCTCGTATCCCTCGCGGCGCATCATTTCGATGAGGATGGCGAGCTGCAGCTCGCCGCGCCCCGACACCTTGAACGCGTCCGGCGAGTCGGTCGGCTCGACGCGGATCGACACGTTGGTGAGCAGTTCGCGGTCGAGGCGCTCCTTGAGCTTGCGCGAGGTCACGTGCTGCCCCTCGCGGCCGGCCATCGGCGAGGTGTTGATCCCGATCACCATGCTGATCGTCGGCTCGTCGACCAGGATCGGCGGCAGCGCCGTCGGACGCTCGCGCTCCGACACCGTCTCGCCGATCGTCACCTCGGCGATCCCGGCCAGCGCCACGATGTCGCCGGGGCCGGCCTCCTGCACCTCGACGCGGCGCAGCCCTTCGTGGCCGTACAGCGCGACCGCCTTGCCCGGCGTCACCGAGCCGTCGAGCCGGCACAGCGCGACTTCCTGAGCCTTGCGCACCGTGCCGTTGAAGATCCGCCCGACCGCCAGCCGACCGACGTAGTCGTCCCAGTCGAGGTTCGTGACGAGCATCTGCAGCGGCGCCCCGGGGTCGTGGCGGGGCGCCGGCACGGTGGCGAGGATGGCGTCGAACAGCGGTGCGAGCGTCTCCTCCTCGCCGTCCGCGCTGCGCCGGCACGTCCCCTTGCGCGCGTTGCAGTAGAAGACCGGGAAGTCGAGCTGGTCCTCGCCGGCGTCGAGGTCGATGAACAGGTCGTAGACCTCGTTGAGCACCGCCTGCGGGCGGGCGTCGGAGCGGTCGATCTTGTTGATCACCACGATCGGCGGCAGCCCGAGTTCGAGCGCCTTGCGCAGCACGAAGCGAGTCTGCGGCAGAGGGCCCTCGCTGGCGTCGACGAGCAGCATCACCCCGTCGACCATGGCCAGCGTCCGCTCCACCTCGCCGCCGAAGTCGGCGTGCCCGGGGGTGTCCACGATGTTGATGCGCGTGCCCCGGTACGAGATGGCGGTGTTCTTCGCCATGATCGTGATGCCTTTCTCGCGCTCCAGGTCGATCGAGTCCATGACCCGCTCGGCGACCACCTGGTTGTCGCGGAAGATCCCGCCCTGCCAGAGCATGGCGTCCACGAGCGTGGTCTTGCCGTGGTCGACGTGGGCGATGATCGCCAGGTTGCGGATGTCGTCTCGGGACTCGATGGCCATGTCACGCCCTCCGTGCCGCACCCTCGCCGGGGGCGCCGGGACACAAACGGCCGGAAGCACACGCTCCCGGCCCGCGCGCATCATACCCGCGACGTCTCCTGCCTGCAACGTTTGCAGTCGCGCACCCGGTTCTTGCAGTCCGGACCGGACACGGACCGCGGCGCCGGACGGAAACCCCTGCCCCCACCGTGCTTTCCGGCCCCGGCGGTCGCGTGCGCCCGAACTGGCACGGGGGTTGCTCCTGGTTCCGGTGCCGGCCGAACAGGGCCTCGGCAAGGAGGGAACGATGAACAGGAGAACGATGGCGGCGGTGGTGATGATCGCGGCGATGTGGGGAACGATGGCGGCGGCGCAGGGCCGCGGCGCCGGCCGGCAGGGCGGCTGCGCGCAGCTCGACGCGATTCCGGTCGGCACGCTCACGCAGGCCGAGCAGGCCGGCCTGCTCTTCACCCGCGAGGAGGAGAAGCTCGCCCGCGACGTGTACATGGCGCTGTTCGAGACGTGGCAGTTGCCGGTGTTCGCCCAGATCGCTGCGAGCGAGCAGCGGCACATGGACGCGGTCAAGGTCCTGCTCGATCGCTACTCCATCCCGGACCCGGTCGGCGCCAACGGACCCGGCGTGTTCACCGACGCCCGTCTGGCCGCGCTGTACACCCAACTGGTCGCCAAGGGGCGCGTCTCGCAGGCCGAGGCGCTGCAGGTCGGCGCGACGATCGAGGACCTCGACATCGCCGACATCGTGAAGCTGATCGAGGCCACGCAGCTCGCCGACCTCGACCTCGTCTATGGCAACCTCGCCCGCGGCTCGCGCAACCACCTGCGCGCGTTCGTCGGGGCGATCACCGCGGCGGGCGGCACCTACACCCCGCAGTACCTCGGCGCCGAGGACTACGCGGCGATCATCGCGGCTCCGATGGAGCGCGGCGCCGGCTTCGGCGGCGGCCAGGGCAAGGGCCGGGGCAAGGGCTGCGGCAACTGCCAGGGTCAGGGCCAGGGCAACGGGAATGGCAACGGCAGCAAGGGCAACGGCGGCGGCAACAACGGCGGCGGCAACGGCCCCGGCGACGGCAGCTGCGGGCTGTAGCCCCGAACCGACTCCGAGGACAGCTCGCGGGGCCTTCGGGCCCCGC
>JBFMCD010000006.1:0-9931 GCA_040754885.1 Acidobacteriota bacterium | reverse complement strand
GAACCAGCGGACGAGCAGAGGCGGCGCGAACAGGCCGACAACCGGGGCGAGCGCGACGCCGGGGCGGGCGATCGGCCACTCACGCAAGCGGCTCCCGAGCCAGAGCATGGCGAGGGGAAGGCCGACCACGATTGCCAGCATCACTGCCGCCACCACGGCCGCGATCCCCACGCTCATCACGGAACTAGACCGGGATCAGGTCCCTGGGACTGACCTCGCCCCGGTCGAGCGCGCGCAGCGCGCGCATGGTGTCCTGCGCGTCGGCGATCGCGGTGAGGCAATCGGTCATCGCGCCCTCGAGCAGCGTCCGGACAGCGCTCTCGGCCTCGCTTCGGTGTGGTGCCTGGGCGACGATCCCCCTGCACAGATCGAACGTCTCACCGCGCGGTGCCGGGCCCCGGCAGAGCCTCTCGACCACGGCGCGCCAGGTCTGGAGGTCGTCATCGGCTGGCACCGGTGGAGTGTATCATCGGGTCACGTGTACGTCAGAGTCGTCCTGCCCCTCGCTCTTCCCGGTGCCCTGACCTACTCCGTCCCCGACACGTTCGAGGGGCTTGTCGCGCCCGGAACCCGCGTCCGGGTCCGCGTGCGCGGCACCTCGCGTGTCGGACTGGTCGTGGGAAGTTGCGAGGATCCGGGGTGCGATCCCGCGCTGGTGGTGGACGTCGATGAGGTCCTCGACGAGGAGCCGCTGGTGCCGGCGCATGTCCTCGACCTGATCGCGTTCGCCGCGGAGTATTACGTCGCTCCGATCGGGACCGTGGTGCGCGCGGCCCTCCCGCCCCAGGTGCTCAAGGTGCCGCCTCCCATGCTCAGGGCCGGGCCGAGGGCGCGTGAGGTCCTCGCTCACGTCGCCGGGCACGAGCGGAGGCTGCTCGAACGTGTTCTGGATTCCGGGCGGATCACGCTCGCGCGCTTGCGATCCGAGGGGTGGGGATCCGGCGACTTGCGCCGGGCCGTCGCCGCCCTCGCCGACCGGCTCGCCCTCAGGGTCGAGGAGCGGAAAGGGCTGCTGCACCCCCACGGCACCGTTCAGGCGGTCGAACTCGTCGAGCTTTCGGGTGCCGAGCGCACGGCCCGAATCGGTAGAGCGCCCGCGCAGCGACGGGCCGTCGCCTGGCTGGAGGAGGCGGGACGCCCGGTCCTCGAATCCGATCTGGCCGCCGCCTGCGGCTGCACCCGCGCGGTCGTCGCCAGCCTGGTCGAGAAGGGCGTCGTGCGGCGCTTTCCGCAGGCGCGGAGCGTGCCTGGGAGGCGTTGGGAGCTCGTCGCGCCCCCGCCGCCCCCCAGGCTCAGTGTTCACCAGCGCGAGGCGGTGGAGCGCATGGCGGCGGCGCTCGGCAAGGGCACCTTCGCCCCGGCGCTGCTCCGCGGCGTGACCGGGTCGGGGAAAACCGAGGTGTACCTGAGGCTCGCGGCCGAGGCCGCGGTGGCGGGCCTCGGCACCGTCGTACTGGTGCCGGAAATCGCGCTCACCCCCGCGCTGGCGGGGCAGCTGGCGGCGCGTTTCGGCGGGCGCGTGGCGGTGCTGCACTCGTCGATGTCGGACGGTGACCGTTTCGCGGCGTGGGAGCGAGCGCGCCGCGGCGAGGTGGACGTGGTCGCCGGCCCGCGCTCGGCGCTGTGGGCGCCGCTGCCGAGGCTCGGTCTGGTGGTCGTGGACGAGGAGCAGGACAGCTCCTACAAGCAGGACGAGGAGCCGCGTTACAACGCCAGGGATCTCGCTCTCGTGCTGGGGAGGAGGCTCGGAATTCCGGTGCTTCTGGCCTCGGCGACCCCCTCGCTCGAGGTGTCGCTTCTCGCGCGCAGGGGCAGGCTGGGCACGCACGACCTTCCTGAGCGCGTCGCCGGGGGGCGACTGCCCGAGATCCAGGTCGTGGATCTGCGGGAGGAGCCACCGGAACCGGGCGAACACGGTCAGCGGTTCCTCTCGCGGCACCTGCGCGGCCTGCTCGGGGAGACCGTGGCCCGCGAAGAACAGGCGATCCTGCTCGTGAACCGTCGAGGATGGGCTCCGGTCTTGCTCTGCCGCGAGTGCGGACATCAGGCAGCCTGCCCGAACTGCTCGATCCCGCTGACGATCCACAAGCGGCGCCACGAACTCGCCTGCCACTACTGCGGCCACTCGGAGGCGATTCCGTCCGCCTGCCCACGGTGCGGCGGGGAGGTGCTCGAGCACGTCGGCGCGGGAACCGAGAAGATCGCCGAACTGGCGAAGGCGCTGATCCCGCACGCGCGGGTGGACATCCTCGACCGCGACACCGCGCGCTCTCCGGCGGGGTTGGTCGCGACCCTGGAGCGATTCGGCGGCGGAGAGACGGACGTTCTGGTCGGTACGCAGATGGTGTCGAAGGGACATCATTTCCCACGCGTCACCCTGACGGGCGTGGTCAACGCCGACAACCTTCTGGGGTACCCGGACTTCCGTGGTGCGGAGAGGACCTTCCAGATGCTCACGCAGGTTGCAGGGAGGGCTGGCCGCGGCGAGCGGCCCGGCACGGTGGTGATCCAGACCTACCACCCCGATCACCACGCGGTCCGCGCGGCGCTCGGCCACGACCTCGACGGGTTCCTCGAGGAGGAACTCGGGTACCGCCGAACGTTCCGCTATCCGCCGTTCGCCCGATTGGCCGTGGTCAGGTTCGAGGCGGAGAGCGAGCGTCTGGCTCACGCCTCCGCGGACGCGGCCGTCAGGGCGATCAGGTCGGGGCAGACGGGCCTGCGGACGCTCGGTCCGACGGCGGCCCCGATCGCGCGGCTGCGCGGACGCTGGCGGGTCCATGTCCTTCTGCTCGCCCCGGCGCGACAGCCGCTGCGGGAGGCGCTTGCCGCGGTCGCCTCCGTCCCGGTGGCGCGTGGCGTGCACCGCGTGATCGACGTCGACCCGCAGAATACGGTGTAGCGGCCGGTGCGTCTCAGGCGGTTGCGAGAGCGAGGCCGAGCCTGCGGCAGCCCTCGTCGATCTCGCCGGGGCCTGCGAACGTGAAGCACAGGCGCGCGAACGACGTTCCGTCGCCGTGCCCGAGGACGACCTCCTCCGCGTGCGGGAAGAACGCGGATCCGGGAAGAAACGCGACTCCGGCGTCGACCGCCTGCTCGAATACCGTCCTGGAATCCCGGCGGCCGAGGTCGAGCCAGAAGAAGAACCCGCCGTCGGGGTCGGTCCACCGAGCCGCGTCGGGGCTCAGGTGCCGACGCAAGGCGCCGGCCATGGCCGTCGCCTTGCCGGCGTAGTGAGCGCGGATTCTGGGCAAGTGGGCGTCGAGGAACCCGCGGCGGCAGTACTCCGACACCAGCACCTGGGCGACCATCGGGGTGCACAGGTCGATTCCCTGTTTGGCGATCACCAGCCTTCGGACCAGCTCGGCCTCGCCGACGGCCCAGGCCACGCGTACGCCCGGCGCGAGGATCTTGGAGAACGACGACGCGAACACGACGCCCTTTCCTCCCGCCAGCCCGTACACCGTCGGTTGAGGCGCGCCGCGAAAGCGCAGTTCGCCGTAGGGGTCGTCCTCGAACACCGGCACGCCGTGACGAGCGGCGGCGGCAACGAGGTGTTCGCGCCGATCGCCGGCGAGGCACGCGCCCGACGGGTTGGAGAAGTTCGTGATCGTGTAGATCAGCGCCGGAGGGCGTCCGGACTCCCGTCGGCAGGACTCGAGGACGCCGTCGAGGAGTTCGGTCCGCATCCCGAACTCGTCGCACGGGACGAGGGCGAAACGGGCGCCGGCCGCGCGGAAAGTGTGCAGCGCGCCCGGGTAGGTGGGCGCCTCGACGACGACGGTGTCGCCGGGGTCGACGAGCACCCGTGCGAGGAGGTCCATCACCTGCTGCGAGCCGGTCGTGACGACCAGGTGCTCCGGCGCGACGGGGGCGCCGAGAACCGGCTCCATCCGCGCGCGTAGCTGATCCACGAGTGGGCGGTAGCCCTCGCTGGCACCGTACTGGAGAGCGACGCGGCCCTCGACCCGGAGCACCTCGGCGCACTCCGCGAACTGGTCGACGGGGAAGATCTCCGGGTCGGGGAGGCCACCTGCGAACGAGATCATCCCCGGCCTCTGAGACACGGCGAACAGCTCGCGGATCGGCGACGGCCGCAGGCTCTGGGCGACTCGCGAGAAACGGTAAGAAGACGCCACGGTGCACCTCGCCCGCGCTCGACGCGGGGAGTGCATTGTACGCGTCCGGCAGGCATCGAGCCGCACCGAGCCGCTCCGGGCAGCCGCTGTCCGAAGGTGACGACGGTGTGTCACCGGGGCAGGTCGACGAGAGGCCAGGATGCCGCGTCGAGAGCCTTTCTCGCTGCCCGCGAGAGTGGCACGGGGGTTGCTAAGATCGGTCGGCGGAGGTGTTGTCCCATGTTCAGGAAACAGGTCGCGTTCGTGCTCGTCGTCGCCACGGCGGCGGCTGTTTCGGCGCAGCAGCAGGCGCCGGTGTTCTTCGGCGAAGAGAGAGTCAACAACATCACGATCGACGTCCAGGTGCGCGATTCAGAAGGCGTTCCGGTCTTCGGCCTCACGCGGGAGAGCTTTCGTGTTTTCGAGAACGATGTCCAGCAGCGCCTGACCAACTTCCTCTCCGTTCAGGCGGGAGCGGTGGGTGAGGCCGCCGACGCGAGCCTGGTTGGGCAGCCCGCCCCCAGACAGGTGCTGTTGTTCTTCGACCTCTACCTCTTGACGGAACCCGACAAGCGACAGGTGTTGCGCGGCCTGCTGGAGCAGGTCTCGATGGGTCTGCCGCCGGCGATGACGGTGGCGGTGGTCAGTTTCGACGGCGCGTTGAGGGTGCACACCCCCCCGACCGAGAGCCGTGAGCGCGTGGTGGCGGCCCTCAAGGAGATCGAGCGCATCAGCGCGACCGGTCTCCAGCGCCAGATCAAGCTGTCCTCGTACGACCAGCGCGGCCAGCCGTACCAGGAAAGCTGGGGGCGCTATGAGCTGCGGCGTACGCAGAACGAGGAGTACTGGTCCGAGATGCGCCTGATGGTCGGCAGGGTGGAAGCGGCGTTCACCGCGGCGGTGCAGCGCTTCGCGGCCACGCCCGCCCGCAAGGTGGTAATCCTGGCCTCGCCCGGTTTCCCGCGCGCGAGCAACGTCCCGGAGTACCGGGAGTACGACTTCTTTCTCAACAAGCCGCCCGAGTACCGCAACCTCGGCCTGCTCGGGCAGGCGGCCACGCTCGCCTCGGAGCTGGAGTACACGCTCTACACCCTCGACGTGTCCGGGTACCAGGTCACCGAGGCCGACGCCTCGATCGGCGCTCCTTCCCCCGACTTCACGGACGTCGCGAACGCCAGGTTCTGGCGGGAGTCCGACCGCAAGGACACGCTGATCCAGGCCGCCCGGTTGACCGGTGGGGAGCCGTTGTTCACCCGCGACACCGGTGCGGCGCTGGCCGACGTCGAGCGCGTCACCGCGTCGTACTACTCGCTCGGCATCCAGCCTGAGCACTTCGGCGACGGCAAGACCTACGAGCTGCGCGTCGAGGTCGTAGGCCACCCGGAGTACCAGCTGACCTATCGTACGCGCTACGTCGATCGCCCGTTCGACGACCGGGAGGCGGAGAAGACCCGCGCCGGACTGCTCACCGGGGAAAGCGCGAATCCACTCGGGATCGAACTCGCCCTCGACAAGCCGACGAGCAAGTTCAGGGTCGGCGCGCGGGGACTTCGCTCGTATCGGGTGCCGGCCGAACTGCGCATCCCGTACGCGAAGCTGGTGATGGTCCCGCGCGGCGAGGTGTCGTTCGGCCAGGTGCAGGTCGTCGTGGTCGCGACCGATCCGGACGGCAGTCAGTCGGCGCTCACGCACCAGAAGCTGCCGATCCAGATCGCGACCGAGAAGCTCGAGGAAGCCAGGCAGCGCGGCTACTACTCGTTCACGTTCACCCTGGAGCTGGAGGGTGGGGCGCACTCGGTGCTGATCGGCGTGAACGACACGCTGGCGAGGACGACGTCCTGGGGGGTCGCCAACATCAAGCTGTAGCCGGGCGCGCCGCGCGGGGGATTCCCCCGCGCGGCGGTTCGTCGGGCCTCGCTGGTACACTCGCAACCCGCAGCACGAGGAGGCGCCCGTGGGCAAGAGACTGACTGTCGGCGCAATCGGACTGATCCTGGCGCTCGGCGTTCTCGCGCAGAGTGACGAGAGGCCGGCGGCCGCCAAGGCGCCGGAGGGTCAGGTGGGCGGCCTGCGCTTCATGGACGTCGCCGAAGTGACCGTGGTCAACGTCGACGTGTCCGTCACCGACAGTAAGAGAAAGCCCGTGCGCGGGCTGACGACGGCGGACTTCGAGGTCTATCAAAACGGCAAGCTCCAACAGATCACCAACTTCGCTGAGTACACTCGGGCGCTCCCGGAAACCTCAAACGCACCCGCTCCGACGGCCGTCCCGACGGTGGTGCCGACCGAGCCGCCGGTCGCGACTGGCACCGAGGCTCCCGTCAGACGCGACCCCCGATTCGTGGTGCTCTACGTCGACAACGAGAACATCATGCCCTTCAACCGCAACCGCGTGCTGACCAAGGTGACCTCGTGGGTCCGCGAGAACCTCCAGGCCCCCGATCAGGCGATGGTCGTCGGGTATCAGCGCAGTCTCAAGGTGCTGCAGCCGTTCACGACCAACCCGGACGACGTCGTCGAGGCGCTGCGCGCGGTGCGCACGTACACCGGCGGGCGGTCGGAGGTGAACTCGACACGGAAGGACATCGAGGATTTCATCTACCAGAACGCGGAGCAGGGTCAGAACTACGACCAGGCGATGGACCGGGTGCGGAGTTTCGCCCGCGAGCAACGCAGCAACCTGACGTTCACTGTGCGCGCGATCCAGGAACTGATCGGCATGATGAGCGGACTGCCGGGAAAGAAAGCGATCGTTTACGTGTCCGATGGTCTGCCGATGAACCCGGGGCTGGAACTCTACTACGAGATTCAGGAACGCTACCGCGATCCGAGCGCGCTCACGCAGTCGTTCGAGTACGAGGCCACGGGGATGTTCCGCAGCCTGGTCACCTCGGCGACGGCGTCGGGCGTGACGTTCTACACCATCGACGCCCGCGGCCTCGAGGCCGATCTGGGGATCGAGGCGGAGAACCGGACGGCTCGCTCGACGGTCGCCGCTGGGGTCGCGCGGACGAACTACCAGGACTCCCTAGTCTACATCGCGGAGCAAACCGGCGGAATCGCGATCATCAACACCAACGACGTGTCCGGGGGCCTGGAGCGGATCGCGGACGACCTGCACAGCTTCTACTCGCTCGGCTACCGCCTGGTTCCGACCGGCACCGACCGCATGCACCGGATCGAGGTCAAGGTCAAGGGTCATCCCGAATACAAGTTGAACTACAGACGAAACTTCATCGAGAAGTCCCTGCCTACGAGGATTGCCGACCGGGTGATGAGCGGCCTGGCGTTCGACCTCGAGGACAACCCGCTCGCCATCACCATTACGGCGGGCGTTCCGGCCCCCGCGTCGAGCGGCCGCTGGACCCTCCCGGTCGAGACGCGCGTGCCGATCGAGAAGATCGCCCTGATCCCGGACGGGGACAAGCTGCTCGGCTACATCATGGTGTACTACGCCGCCCGCGACGACGAGGGGAAGCAGTCCGACCTGCAGCGGGTCGAGCATCGAGTCGAGATTCCGCAGGCCGAATACGAGGACGCACGCAGGAAGAACTACCTGGTGTCCTCGTCGCTTCTCCTGGAGTCGGGGACGTACAGGATCTCGGTCGGGGTGAGGGACCAGTTCACCAACCAGGCCGGGTACGCGATGATCCGTCGCGCCGTCCACCCCGAGCAGAAGTGACCGGGGTTACGGCGACGGTCCAGGTTCTCGCCTAGCCTGAGGTCATGTTTGGACAAGGCCGGGTGTGGATGGTCCTCCTCGTGTGCGGTGTCTCCGCGGCGGCGTCGGCGATCGCTCTTCCCGAGGGCGTACCGGGAAGCGAGGGGCAGGTCGCGGACGCGCTGCTGGAAACGCGTGTGCGCGCCTCCCTGCTCGAGCACCTCCGGAAGGACGCGATCGGAATCGAGGTCGGCGCTCTCGGAAGCAGGGTCTGGCTGCGCGGTACCGTCGAGCGACGCGCCACCGAGGAACTCGCCGAACAGGTCGCCCTGGCCGTTCCGGGCGTCCGGAGAGTGGTGAACCGGATCGCGGTCGGTCCTCGGCCAGACAGCCCCGGAACGCCGGTCGCGCGCGGGGTCGAGGACGCCGAGCTCGAACTCGCCGATGGACTGCTCGAGTTGAGGGTCAAGGCGCGGCTCCTCGAGCACGTGGGCCTCGACGCGTTCTCGGTCGAGGTCGAGGCGACCGAGGGCGTCGTCAGCCTGGCCGGGAAGGTGCCCGATCCGATCCGCCGCAGGCTCGTCCTCGACGTCGCCCGCTCCACCCGCGGCGTTCACAGGATCGTCGACCTGCTGCGTGTCTCCAGCTGACGAATCAGGGGGCGCCGGGCTCGACGGGCGCGCGGTGGCGTAGAATTCCAGTGCAGCACGTGGAGGTCACGCCATGGACGTCAACCTCGAGCCGGACTTTCTGCGCGTCACCGAGAAGGCGGCCATCGCGGCCGCACGGACCATGGGCTACGGCGATCGCCAGCACGCGGATCGCGTCGCAGTGGAAGCGATGCGCGCCGAAATGGACAGCCTCGACATCAACGGGACGATCGTCATCGGCGAGGGGGAGCGCGACAAGGCTCCGCTCCTGTACACCGGAGAGAAGGTCGGGCGCGACCGGGACGGTACACGGGGGATGCCGGAAATCGACATCGCGGTGGATCCCTTGGAGGGGACCAACCTGTGCGCGACCGGCACGAACAACGCGATCGCGGTGCTCGCGGCCGCGGGGAAGGGCGGTCTGCTCAACGCCCCCGACGTGTACATGCAGAAGATCGTGGTCGGTCCGACCGCGCGCGGCTTCGTCGACATCGACGCGCCGGTGAAGAACAACCTGCGCCGGATCGCCAAGGCGTTCGACCGCCGCATGGAAGACCTGACCGTCGTCGTGCTCGACCGGCCGCGTCACGAGAACCTGATCCGCGACATCCGCGCGGCCGGCGCGCGCATCAAGCTGATCGGCGACGGCGACCTGTCCGCGGGTCTTGCGGCCGCGATCCGGGGCACGCACATCCACGCGGTGATGGGCATCGGCGGGGCGCCGGAGGGCGTCCTGACGGCGGCGGCGCTGCGCTGCCTGAACGGTGAGATCCAGGGACGACTGGTGGTGCTCGAGGACTGGCACCGCAAGCGGCTTGAAGACCTGGGTATCAGCGACGTCTCGCACATCTACTCGACGGAGGAGCTGGCGTCCGGCGAGGACGTGGTTTTCGTCGCCTCAGGCGTCACCAACGGCGACCTCCTCCAGGGCGTGAGGTACTTCAAGAACGGCGTGCGCGTCTCCTCGGTGGTCATGTCGCTGGCGACGCGGACCGTCCGCTTCATCGACTCCGTCTACATGGAGGAGGAAGGCGAGCTCGAGGTGATGCGTTAGCCCGGTCGCCCGCTGCGCTACAATCGCGTGCCGGCGCGTGGCCGGCACTCCTGAAAGGAAGGTGAGCATGTCCAGTCCCTTGGATTCACTCGAACCCCGGCTGGTGTGGAAGCACTTCGACGCCATCCGGCAGATTCCCAGGCCCTCCAAGCACGAGGAGCGCATCGCCAGGCACGTTGTCGACTGGGCTTCCGCCCGCGGACTCGAGGTCAGGCGCGACGTTGCCGGCAACATCGTCGTCGTGGTCCCGGCCACGTCGGGCCATGAGAAAGCCCCGGTGGTCGTCCTGCAAGGCCACCTCGACATGGTCGCCGAGAAGAACTCGGACGTCGCCTTCGACTTCATGAAGGACGCCATCCAGGTGCGGATCGTCGGCGAGTACGTCTACGCGACGGGTACGACGCTCGGATCGGACAACGGCATCGGCGTGGCCGCCGCGATGGCCATC
>JBFMCD010000005.1:0-9938 GCA_040754885.1 Acidobacteriota bacterium | reverse complement strand
GGCCGGGGGCGGGTGAGCGGCGCACGCGGGAGGCCGGGGGGTAGGCGTGCGCTGCGAGCGCGCCCCGCACACCCCATGCCCTGCCGGAGGCAGGGCGCTTCGTCCTGCCACCATGCGTACGCTCCACAGCCGACGTGGAAGTGGTATGAACGGCGCAAACGCTCACAGCCGCTCCTCACGGACAACGGCGAGCGGCCAACGGACAACAGGAGCGGGAGGGGGGATCAGCCGCCCTTCGCGGCGCTCGGGGGCGCGGGCTTCCTTGCCGGCGCCGGCGCGCTCGTGACCGCCGTCGCCGGGCCGGTCGTGGCCTTCTTCGCCGGCGCGGCCTTGCGCTTCGGCGGCGGCGGCGTCGCCTTCTTCACCTCGTCCACGGTCGGGTTGACCAGCACCTTCAGCTTTCCGTCCGGGAGGTCGAGCCACGCCTCGCGGACGCACTCGCGCTCCGGGTCGAGCGCGCCCTCCACGCCGGTGGCGAGGTGGACCTTGAGGAACGCCAGCGCACGCGCCCACGCGTCGCCGGCCAGGACCTGCTCGCTGGCGCGGCTGTTCAGACAGAACCCGTGGCGACCCGCCGGGTAGACGATCAGGTCCGCTGTCCGCCCCGAATCCCGGAGCTGCTCGGCGGCCTCCACGCTGCGCCGCGCCGGGACGACGCGATCCGCGGTGCCGTGGAGCAACAGAACGGGCGGCATCCCCTCCAGGCGGAGGTCCGTTTGCCCGCGCGTGATCCCGCCGTAGAACGCCACAGCAGCCGCGATGCGCGGGTCGCGCGGCGACTGCTCGAGCGCCAGGAACGCCCCCAACGAGAACCCCACGACCCCCATCCGCGACGGGTCGGCGTTCGGCAGCGTCGCCGCGTAGCTCAGCGCGTCGCCGACCGAGCGCCGCCACTCGGCGCGCGTCCCGCGTCCCTGGCGCCCGCGCTCGTAGACGCGCACGAACACGGTGAGGAAGCCGTGCCGCGCCAGGTCCTCGCCCATCTCCGTGTAGCGCCGCTCGACCCGCCGCGGGTGCGCGCCGTGCAGCAGCGCCACCACCGGGTGCGGCCCCGGTCCGGGCGGCGTGAACACGTCCGCCCGCACGCTGTCCTTGCCGGAAGGAAAGTGGACCCGCTCGACCGTGACCGGCGCCCGCTCCAGTCGGGCCGGCGGCTGGATCGCCGGGCGGGCATCCCCGGCGGCGAGGTCGGGCACCTCGATGAGGACGGGCGCCAGCGTGGGCACGGGTGTCGCCACCGGCGCCGGCGGCTCGGCGGCGAGCACGCCGCAGGCCATCGCGAGCACGATCGCCGCTGCGGCACAGCGCGCGGTCTTGGCGAGCATTCGTGCCCGTTCGGGCACGCCCGCGCGGAAGTCGGAGTACGGGTGGGTCCTGGCCAAGGTCCGCGTAGGGTACGCAATTGCGCCCCGCGCGTCAAAACGCCGGGGCCCGCCGGGATCGGGGAGTGAGGTCCGCCTCTGTCGCGAACGGACATGGCGCTGGCGCGACGCGCCATTCCTCTCGCTCCGAGCCGGCTCCATACCTGGGGTGAGCGCGCTGCGCCACGCGGTCGGCCGAAGGACCGGAGCGTCCCACGCCACCGTCTGCGCGGCCGCAGGGAGGTGATAGATGCAGATCCGCTTCGCGGCACGGTTGCTCCCGACCGCGGTCCTCTGCGCCCTTGCCGGCGGAGGACCGGCCCGGGCCGCCCCCGGCCCACAGGTGCAGGTCCAGCCGACGCCGATCGCCCGGCACGCCCCGGCCGCGACGCCGCGGACCGTGGCGCCGGCCCTGGAGTCGAGGATGGCGGCGCCGCCCGGGCCGACTCTGATCAGGGCCGGCCAGCCGCTGACCATGACGGGTATGGGCAATCGGCCCTTGACCACCCCGACGCCGGCGCCGCCGCTCGTGATCCGCGCCGCCGCCGCACTGACCATGACCGGCCTGGGTGATCGGCCGCTGACCACGCCGACACCGGCTCCTCCGCTCGTCATCCGCGCGCCCGAGGCGCTGGTCATGACAGGCGTGCACTGAGAAGGGAAACCGCCATGAACAAGACGACTCTCGTGTTCGCTCTCCTGCTCGCTTCCGGCCTCAGCCTTACCCCGGCCGCCGAGGCGCGGGACATCCAGATCACCGTGCCGGTGCGTGTCGCCGACCTCCACCCGACCATCACCGTCGGCCGAGTCCAGTGTGCCGCGCTGACCAGTCTCGCGGACTCCGGCCGGATCGTCGATCAGGCGGGGCACACCGACTTCACCCTCACCAATGGGAGCTACTCCGGCGACGTCACCGTGCACGTCACCGTCTTCGAAGGCAGAATGGCCGGCGTCCACGCCTGGCGGTGCGAACTCCGCTTCGCCCGGCCCTACGAGGGATCCGGGCACGCCTTCTCGCTCGAAGGCGGAGCCTACTTCCG
This sequence comes from Acidobacteriota bacterium, assembly GCA_040754885.1. Taxonomy (GTDB): domain Bacteria; phylum Acidobacteriota; class Thermoanaerobaculia; order Thermoanaerobaculales; family Thermoanaerobaculaceae; genus JBFMCD01. The sequence continues at coordinate 7,537 of JBFMCD010000005.1, read as the reverse complement.
CGAGGAGTTCCGCCTGCAGCCCGGCAGCGAGCGGCGCTTCCAGGTGCAGGGCACGATCTGATCCATGCGCACGGGTCGCGCCCATGGGCGGGGCGTCTCGCCCCGTCGATCCGAAGAGCGTGGGCCGTGGTCCGTGCGCCGTGTGCCGACTCGTCGTGCAGCGCGTTCCATCCCGATCCCCTCTCCCAGGGGGAGAAGGACAGGGTGAGGGGACGGCCCTGCCCACACTCCGTCGTTCCGACCCTGAGCAAGGCGAAGGGGAGGAATCCCGGCGCGCCTGGAGCGTGGACGCCGGCGCGTTCTTCTTCTGTGGAGCACGCGCTGCGAGCGTGCTCTCGCCAACCGTGCGCATCCCACCAACTCAGGCGCGGAGCGCCTGCGCCACAAGGAAGCGGTGACAGAGCGTGGCTGCGCTCCAGGCGCCACGGGATCCTCGCGGCCGCTGCGCGACCTCAGGATGACAGCGCGTGGGGTGGTCGATGTGTGGGCGGGGCGTCCCGCCTGCGAAAGGAAGTACGACGTGGCCCGTGGTCCGTGAACCGTGGTCGGAACGACCCATTCACATCGGTCCACGGTCCACCGCTCACGGTCCACGCCTCATGATCTTCGTGGGCGGGGCGTCCCGCCCCGTCGATCCTGCAGGACTTGGAGTCCGGCGGAGCGGCGCGCTCCGCCTACGGAAGGGCCAACGACGAAGGCCGTGGCCCGTGCGCCGTGGTCCGGAACGGGACTGAGACGACCAGGAGGTCGGAGGAGCGGAAGGAGCCGTCCTTCCGGTCAACGGTCCACGACCCACGGACCACGCCTCTCTGACCTCATTGGCAGTGGGCAGCGGTACCAGCGGGACACTCCGCTACGATAGACGAAATGCGCCGAGGTTCACGGTCGTTGTCACGGCCAGAACACGCTCGGAAGCACCTCGTCACGTCCGACACGAGAGGCGCGGCGAGACGAAAGGAGATTCCATGACCCCGCTGCTCGCGTTGTGGCTGCCCATCCTGCTCTCCGCGGTCGCCGTCTTCATCGTCAGCTCGATCATCCACATGGCGACGCCGTGGCACAAGGGCGAGTACCCCAGGCTCCCCGACGAGGACGCCTTCCGCAACGCCGTCGGCCCGATCGACATCCCGCCCGGCGACTACATGGTCCCGCGCGCCTCCTCGATGGCCGAGATGAGCGCACCCGAGTTCAACGACAAGCTGAAGAAGGGTCCGGTCGCGATCCTCACCGTGCTTCCCAACCAGCCGATGTCGATGACCGGCAGCCTGATCGGGTGGTTCTTCTACTCCCTGGTCATCTCGGTGTTCGCCGCCTACGTGGCCAGCCGCGCCCTGCCGCCCGGCGCCACCGACATGGCCGTCGTCCGCTTCGCCGGCGTCACGGCGTTCGCCGGCTACGCGCTCGGTCTGTGGCAGATGGTGATCTGGTACAAGCGAAGCCTCGCGACCACCATCAAGGCCACCATCGACGGCCTGATCTACGCGCTGGTCACCGGCTGGGTCCTCGCCTTCTTCTGGCCGGTGTAGCGACGACCGTCCCGGTCGACCACCTCCGCTGCCTGCGGTCCTCCCGAGGGGCGGAGCGACGAGGAATCCCGGCGCATCTGGAGCATGGCGAGCACGAGCAGTTCCAACCTCAGGCGCCACGGGATCCTCACGGCCGCTGCGCGGCCTCAGGATGACTGCGTGTGGGGTGGTCGTTCCGTAGGCGGGGCGTCCCGCCTACGGAAGGAAGGCGTGGGTCATGATCCGTGCGCCGTGTGCCGCAACGGCGGAGAAGGGACAGGGGTCCGGAGAAACCCACAAGGTCAGGTTCTTCCGGTCCCCGGCCCACGGTCCCCGGCCCACGGTCCCCGGGCCACGGTCCCCGGGCCACGGATCACGCTTCTGGTCGTCATGACAGGCAGGAGCGGAACTCTCCACAGCGACCATTCTTGGTCTTCTCCAATTCTTGACTTTGTCCAAACATGACGTTAGCGTGCCCACATGCCAACCGACCCGGCCGAGTTCCTCCACCTGAACGGCCTCCAGGTCACGGCCCAGCGTCTGGCCGTCCTGCACGTGGTCTCGACCCTGCCCCACAGCACGGCCGAAGCGGTGGCCCGGGCCGCCAGGGCGGAGATCGGCGCCATCTCGCGCCAGTCCGTCTACGACACGCTCAGTCTGCTCGTCGAGAAGCGGCTGATCCGGCGCATCCAGCCCGTCGGGTCGCCGGCGCGCTACGAGGCTCGGGTCGGCGACAACCACCACCACCTGATCTGTCGCGTCTGCGGGCGCATGGTCGACGTCGACTGCGCGGTCGGCGCCACGCCCTGCCTCACCGCTTCCGAGAGCTTCGGCTACGAGATCGACGAGGCCGAGGTCGTCTACTGGGGCCGTTGTCCGGAGTGCGCGGCGAAGGCCCAAGCGACGGCACGCGGCACGATCCCGGCGCGGGGGCGCCGAGGCGGCGCCGAACCGCGCCTCGCGAAACCGAAGCCGGCCCGAGAACCGGCACCGAGTACACTGTCGTCAACCGACACCCAGGTCTCACCAGGAGCAGAGAGGAGGAAGCACCATGGCCAGTGAAAGCACGTGCCCCGTCACGGGCGGGCACTCCAAGAGGGCGATGACCAACCGGGACTGGTGGCCGGATCAGTTGAACCTCAAGATCCTCCACCAGAACTCTCCCCTGTCGGATCCGATGGGCGAGGAATTCGTCTACGCCAAGGAGTTCAAGAAGCTCAACCTCGAGGCGGTCAAGAGGGATCTTCACACCCTGATGACCGACTCGCAGAAGTGGTGGCCCGCCGACTGGGGCCACTACGGCGGGCTGTTCATCCGCATGGCGTGGCACTCGGCCGGCACCTACCGCATCAGCGACGGCCGCGGCGGCGCGTCCTCCGGCACGCAGCGGTTCGCGCCGCTGAACAGCTGGCCGGACAACGCCAACCTCGACAAGGCGCGCCGGCTGTTGTGGCCGATCAAGAAGAAGTACGGCCGCAGGCTCTCGTGGGCCGACCTGATGATCCTGGCGGGCAACGTCGCGCTGGAGTCGATGGGCTTCAAGACGTTCGGTTTCGCCGGCGGGCGCGAGGACGTCTGGGAGCCCGAGGAGGACATCGACTGGGGAACCGAGTCCACGTGGCTCGGTGACGAGCGCTACCGGGGCGACCGCGAACTCACGGGCCCCTACGGCGCCGTGCAGATGGGCCTCATCTACGTCAACCCCGAGGGCCCCAACGGCAACCCCGACCCGGTCGCCTCGGGCCGCGATGTCCGTGAGACGTTCGCGCGCATGGCGATGAACGACGAGGAGACCGTCGCGCTCGTCGCCGGCGGCCACACGTTCGGAAAGTGCCACGGCGCCGCACCGGCGGCCACCCACGTCGGCCGCGAGCCCGAGGGCGCGGGACTCGAGGAGCAGGGGCTGGGTTGGAAGAGCACGTACCGCAGCGGCAAGGGCGGCGACGCGATCACCAGCGGCATCGAGGGCGCGTGGACGCCGACCCCGACGAAGTGGGACAACACGTACTTCGACGTGCTGTTCGGCTACGAGTGGGAGCTGGTGAAGAGCCCCGCGGGCGCGTGGCAGTGGGTCGCCAAGGACGTCGCCAGGAAACACATGGTGCCCGACGCGCACGACCCGTCGAAGCGCAGCGCGCCGATCATGACCACCGCGGACCTCTCGCTGCGCTTCGACCCGGTCTACGAGCCGATCGCGCGCCGATTCCACAAGAACCCCAAGGAGTTCGCCGCCGCCTTCGCGAGGGCCTGGTTCAAGCTCACTCACCGCGACATGGGCCCGATCACGCGCTACCTCGGCCCGGAGGTTCCCAGGCAGCAGCTCATCTGGCAGGACCCCGTACCCGCCCTCGATCACACGCTGATCGGCAAGCGCGAGATCGCCGCCCTCAAGAAGGCGATCCTCGGCTCGGGGCTGACCATCCCGCAACTGGTCTCGACCGCGTGGGCCTCGGCCTCCACGTTCCGCAACTCCGACAAGCGCGGCGGGGCGAACGGTGCGCGCCTCCGCCTCGCGCCGCAGAAGGACTGGGAGGTCAACCAGCCGGCCCAGTTGGCGACCGTGCTCAAGGTCCTCGAGAAGGTCCGAAAGACCTTCAACCGCTCGCTCCCCGACGGCAAGCAGGTCTCCCTCGCCGACGTCATCGTGCTGGGCGGCTGCGCCGCCGTCGAGCAGGCCGCGAAGGACGCCGGGCTCGCCGTCGAGGTCCCCTTCGCTCCGGGGCGCACCGACGCCGCGCAGAAGCAAACCGACATCGCCTCCTTCGCGGTCCTCGAGCCGAAGGCCGACGGCTTCCGCAACTACCTCCGCGAGGGCAACCCCGCGAGGGCGGAGCACCTGCTCGTGGACCGGGCGCAACTCCTCACCCTGACCGCCCCCGAGATGACCGTGCTCGTCGGCGGCCTGCGCGTCCTCGGCGCCAACGCCGCCGGGTCGAAGCACGGCGTCTTCACCGATCGGCCCGGCACGTTGACCAACGACTTCTTCGTCAACCTCCTCGACATGGCCACCGAGTGGCGAAAGTCCGCCACCGAGGGCGTGTACGAGGGGCGCGACCGCGCGACCGGCAAGGTCAGGTGGACCGGAACTCGCGTGGACCTCGTCTTCGGCTCAAACTCCGAACTGCGCGCGCTCGCCGAGGTGTACGCCTGCGACGACGCCAGGGAGAAGTTCGTGCGCGACTTCGCGGCCGCGTGGGCCAAGGTCATGAACCTCGACCGCTACGACCTCGCCTGATCCCGACCTCACGCAGATTCGGGGCCCCGGCGCTGTCCGCCGGGGCCTCTTCACGTGTGCCGCGCCCGCACCTCGGTCCTCGGCGGCTCCCCTTCGCGTGAGGCGTGGAGCGACGAGCCGGCCGGCCCCCGGCCAGTGCCGGCGTCCTGCCCCACCGCACGTCAGGCGGTCGAACCGGGGCAGTGCCGTCTCACGTCCCCTGCTCGCCGGCTGCCTCTCGCATACCCAGGATGATCCGCACGGCCTCGGCGGAGGTGGCGGCGCCGACCCGCGTGCGCAACCGCTGGCGGTGCATCTCGACGGTCCGGGGGCTCAAGCCCAGGCGGTCGGCGATCTCGCGCGTCGTCAACCCGGTGCCGATCAACTCCGCGACCTCGGCTTCCCGGCGGCTCAGCGACGCAAGGAGCGTCCGGGCTTCGCGCCGCCGCTCCTCCTTGACCCTCCGCCTGGCGTCGGCGGCGATCGCGTTGCTGATCGCCGCCAGCAACTCGCGTTCGCGGATCGGCTTCTCGAGAAAGTCCAACGCTCCCGCCCGCACGGCCTTGACCGCCAACGGAATATCGCCGTGGCCGCTGAGGAAGACGACCGGCTGGGCGAGCGGGCGGCGGGCAAGCTCCCTCTGCACCTCGAAGCCGCTCATGCCGGGCATCCGGACATCGAGGAGAATGCAGCCGCGTGACTCGGGGTCGAGCTCCCGCAGCAACTCGTGACCGCCGGCACACTCCCTGACACCGTAGCCAGCCGAGCGCAGCAACAGCGCCAGGGCGGCGCGCACGTCGCCGTCGTCGTCGACGACCCAGACGGTCGCGTCAGCCGGCGCCACGCTCGTCCTCTCCCGGCAGAGGGAGCAGGAGCACGAAGGTCGCGCCCTGCGGCCCTGTCCGGTCGAGCCTGATGCGCCCTCCGTGCGCCTCGGCCAGCGATTCGCTGATCGCGAGCCCGAGACCCATGCCCGAGTCCTTCGTCGTGAAGAAGGGCTCGAACACATGCGCCTCGGCCTCTGTGCCGATCCCCGGCCCGCTGTCCGCCACCGCGATCTCCACGCCAGTCCCGACGCGGGCCGCCGAGAGCGTCACCTTGCGCGTGGTACACGCGGCCGCGGCGATCGCCTCGATGGCATTGAGCGCGAGGTTGAGAACGACCTGCTCAATCTGCACGCGGTCGCCCACGAGCGCGGGCAGTGGGCTCGCGACCTGCACTGTCACTTCCACCCTGGCGGCATGGGCCTGCCGCTCCAGGCCTGCCTTCACCTGACCGAGCAGCGGCTCGACCTCGATGCGCTCCCGTACGGGGGGCGAGCCGCGCAACAGGCGGCGCAGCCTCCGCACGATCTCGGAGGCCCGTTCGGCGAGTTCGACGCTGCGGCCGAGCGCCTCCTCCGCCTCGGCACGCCGTTCGGGCTTCTCGGCGAGGAGACGCGCCGCGGCCTGGACATAGCCCGACAGCGCCGCCAGCGGCTGGTTCACCTCGTGGGCGAGGCTGGACACCAGCACCCCGAGCGATGCGGCCCTTGTCGCCTGCACGAATGCGTTCTCGCGATCGCGTTCGGCCTGCTCCCGGCGAACCGCCTCGGTGACGTCCTCGAAGGTGCCGACGATCCGCGTGGCGCGGCCCTGGTCGTCCCTCGCCACGGCCCTGCCCCGGCTCAGCAGGGACAGCCACGCGTCCGTGCGGGGGCCCTTGGGACGGCGACGAACGAGGTGCAGGAAGCGATCCGTTTCCCCGGTCACGACTCGCTCCACCGCGGCCTGCGCGACAGGAAGGTCGTCCGGGTGGGTCGTCTCGAGCCAGTCGGCGGCGATGTCCGCCTCCCGGTAGTGCACCTCGCCCGAATCGCAGGACGGATAGGGATCGACGTAGATCACCTTTCCGGTGCTCACGTCCCAGTCGAAGATCCCCACCCCGGCCGATTCGAGCGCGACCAGGAGCCGCTGCTCGCCGGCTCGCACCGCCTCGTTGGCGCCGGATGGCGCCGCACCACCCGGGGCGGCGCCGCTGCCGGACACGTCATCCGCGCTCGATCCGGGCGGCCGGCGCTGGCCGCGAATCACCTCGAGGTGGTCGCGGCCCCGGCAATAGCCCGGCGCGCAACCCAGCCGCTCCGCCATGGCTCGGTTGACGCGCACGATCCTGAGATCGCCGTCGAACTCGGCGACGAGACCCGCGAAGGCATCAAGACTCCGGCCCCGGGTCTCGACGGCGCGTTCCTGCCGGGGAGGCACGCGTGCCGACCCCACCGCCGTGGCTCGAGCGGTGCGCTTGGCCTTCGAAGGTCGACGTCGGGACACGGGTCCGGGGTTGCGCACCGTTGAGCGTAGCACTTCCAGCCCCGAGGGGTCGAACGGCAGTGCGCAGGCTCCGTGCAGGCAGCCGCGGCTTGACTCGGGAGCACGGAACGCCTACAGTGTAAACACTGTATGAGCGTACGTGATCGCCTGGGTGGTCGGAGTGTGCCAGTGAACGCACCCGGAGACGGATGCAGCGATCGCGGAATGATCAGGTCGGGGGCTGGAGTTTCGACCCATGTGGCGGCCAGGCGAGGGCATTCAGGTGATCGCCCTGTTTTCGAGGATCGGGAAAGCGGTCTGAACACCCCGACCTTCGACCATCGAACGCGAAACGCCGAGACCTCGGCATCGGGGAGAGACCGAATTGCAGACCAACGCGCGAGCTAGCCCGCACTATTCATCAGGGGCGCATCGGTCGCGAGGGGGTGGTTGAGACGGGCGATTCGGTGGCGGGTGAGTGAGTGCGGGCTGGAGTGGCAGAGGTTTGTGCTGTGGCGGGGCGGTCGCAA
>JBFMCD010000004.1:0-8872 GCA_040754885.1 Acidobacteriota bacterium | reverse complement strand
CCAACAGCTCCCGCTCCTTCGCATTCAACGCCACTTCGTCCCCCAACTCTCTCGGCCCTCCTGGCCGCAGCGTATGGGGACATTTCTATCGAGTCCGCTTGGGGACACTATCAAGGAGTCATGACATTTCAGCGGGTCGCCTCTTGTCAAGCCGTTGACCCGGGGGTAAACTTTCTTTTTGTGAAGCGGTTCACACAGGCACTGCGGGACCGCTTCCCGGACCGCCCCCCCCGACGGCCACACCGGACCCGGAGCGCGAGCAGTCTGGAAGGAGGAACGCGAATGGCGAAGCAGCGTCGGATGATCACCCTGGACGGGAACGAGGCGACGGCATCGGTCGCCCACCGCACCAACGAGGTGATCGCGATCTACCCCATCACCCCCTCGTCGAACATGGGCGAGTGGGCCGACGAGTGGTCGGCCCTGGGCCGGAAGAACATCTGGGGCGTCGTGCCTCAGGTCTCCGAGATGCAATCCGAGGCGGGCGCCGCGGGCGCGGTCCACGGGGCGCTCCAGGCCGGGTCCTTGACCACCACGTTCACGGCCTCCCAGGGTCTGTTGCTCATGATCCCCACCATGTACAAGGTCGCCGGCGAGCTGACCTCGTACTGCATGCACGTCTCGGCGCGCACCGTCGCGACGCACGCACTGTCGATCTTCGGCGACCACTCCGACGTGATGGCCTGCCGCGCCACCGGCTTCGCGCACCTGTGCTCGGCGTCGGTCCAGGAGGCGCACGATTTCGCGCTCATCGGCCAGGCCGCCACGCTCGAGGCGCGCGTGCCGTTCCTCCACTACTTCGACGGCTTCCGCACCTCGCACGAAGTCGCCGAGATCGAGGAGCTGAACGACGACGACCTGCGCTCCATGATCACCGACGAGCTGGTCGCCGCCCACCGCAAGCGGGCCCTCACCCCCGACCACCCGCTGCTGCGCGGCACCGCCCAGAACCCGCCCGAGTTCTTCCAGGCGCGCGAGGCGTGCAACCCCTACTACCTCGCCTGCTCGGACATCGTCCAGAAGTCGATGGACACCTTCGCGAAGCTGACCGGCCGGCAGTACCGGCTGTTCGACTACTTCGGCGCCCCGGACGCCGAGCGCGTGGTCGTGATCATGGGCTCGGGCGCGGACACCACCCACGAGTACGTGGAGTGGGCGCTGGCGAAGGGCGAGAAGGTCGGCGTCCTGAAGATCCGCCTGTACCGACCGTTCGACATCGCGGCGTTCGTCAAGGCGTTGCCTGTCACGGTGAAGAGGATCGCTGTCCTCGACCGCACCAAGGAGCCCGGTGCGATCGGCGACCCGGTGTATCTCGACGTGCTCGCCGCCCTCCAGGAGGCGCGCGCCGCCGGCGCCTCGCCGTTCGCCACCGACCCGGTCGTGGTCGGCGGACGCTACGGCCTGTCGTCGAAGGAGTTCACCCCGGCGATGATCAAGGCGGTGTACGACAACCTGGCCGCCGCCACGCCGCGCAACCACTTCACCGTCGGCATCGTCGACGACGTCACGCACACCTCGCTGCCGGTCGACGCGGATTTCGACATCGAGCCCGACGACGTGGTCCGCTCGGTCTTCTTCGGCCTCGGCTCCGACGGCACGGTCGGCGCCAACAAGAACTCGATCAAGATCATCTCCGAGTCGGGCGACCGCACCGGCCAGGGCTACTTCGTCTACGACTCGAAGAAGGCCGGCGCGGTCACCGTCTCGCACCTGCGCTTCGGCCCGCGCAAGATCCGCTCGGCCTACCTGATCAAGAAGGCCAACTTCGTCGCCTGCCACCAGTACAGCTTCGTCGACAAGTACGACATGCTCGACTACGCCGCGCCGGGAGCGACGTTCCTGCTCAACGCGCCCTACGGCCCCGACGAGATCTGGGACCAGCTGCCGCGCGAGATGCAGCAGTCGATCGTCGACAAGAAGATCAAGTTGTTCGTCATCGACGCCTACAAGGTGGCCAAGGACACCGGCATGGGCGTGCGCATCAACACGATCATGCAGACCTGCTTCTTCGCCATCTCCGGCGTCCTGCCCCGCGAGAAGGCGATCGCCGAGATCAAGAAGGCCGTCGAGAAGACCTATGGCAAGAAGGGCCCTGAGGTGGTGAAGAAGAACTTCGCCGCCATCGACCACACCCTCGCCCACCTGTACGAGGTGAAACTCCCGGCCAAGGTCTCGGCGACACGCGTGATGCCGCCGATCGTCTCCGACGCGGCGCCGGACTTCGTCAAGCGCGTCACCGCGGTGATGATGGCGGGCAAGGGCGACCTCCTGCCCGTGTCCGCGTTCCCGATCGACGGGACCTGGCCGACGGCCACGACCCAGTGGGAGAAGCGCAACATCGCCCTCGAGATCCCGGTGTGGGACGAGGCGATCTGCATCCAGTGCAACAAGTGCGCGCTGGTCTGCCCGCACGCCGCGATCCGCGCCAAGGTCTACCCGGCCGAGAAGCTCGCCGGCGCGCCGGCGACGTTCAAGTCCACCGACTACAAGGCGGCCGAGTACAAGGGGTGGAAGTACACCGTCCAGGTCGCTCCCGAGGACTGCACGGGCTGCACGCTGTGCGTCATGGTGTGTCCGGCGAAGGACAAGTCGAACCCCAAACACAAGGCGATCGACATGGCGCCGCAGATGCCGCTGCGCGAGGCCGAGCGCACGAACTACGACTTCTTCCTCGCCATCCCCGAGGTGGATCGCGGCACGGTCAAGATCGACGTCAAGGGTTCGCAGTTCCTCCAGCCGCTGTTCGAGTACTCGGGTGCGTGCGCCGGCTGCGGCGAGACGCCGTACGTCAAGCTGCTCACGCAGTTGTTCGGCGACCGCCTGCTCATCGGCAACGCCACCGGGTGTTCCTCGATCTACGGCGGCAACCTGCCGACCACCCCGTACGCGGTCAACAAGGAGGGACGCGGCCCGGCGTGGAACAACTCCCTGTTCGAGGACACCGCGGAGTTCTCGTTCGGCTTCCGCCTGTCGATCGACAAGCACGCCGATCTCGCCGCCATGCTGCTCAAGCAGATGGCCGGGCAGATCGGCGAGACGCTTGTCGGCGACCTGCTCGAAGCGGACCAGACCACCGAGGCGGGCATCAACGCCCAGCGCCAGCGCGTCCAGGCGCTGCGCGCGAGGCTCGCCGCGATCGGCACCGCCGAGGCGCGCCGCCTCGACCTGGTCGCCGACTACCTGGTCAAGAAGAGCGTGTGGGCGGTCGGCGGCGACGGCTGGGCCTACGACATCGGCTACGGCGGCCTCGACCACGTGCTCGCGCAGGGACGGGACGTCAACCTGCTCGTCCTCGACACCGAGGTGTACTCGAACACCGGCGGCCAGGCCTCGAAGGCCACGCCGCTGGGCGCCGCCGCCAAGTTCGCCATGGCAGGCAAGTCCGTGGCCAAGAAAGACCTCGGCATGATCGCCATGACCTACGGCGACGTCTACGTCGCCCGCGTGGCGTTCGGCGCCAAGGACACCCAGACCGTGCGGGCGTTCCAGGAAGCCGACTCCTACCCCGGCACCTCGATCATCATCGCCTACAGCCACTGCATCGCCCACGGCTACGACCTGGCCTACGGCTGCGAGCAGCAGAAGCTCGCGGTGGACACCGGAACGTGGCCGCTGTACCGCTGGGATCCGCGCCGCATCGCGCTCGGCGAGAGCCCGCTCAAGATGGACTCGGCTCCCGGCAAGGTGGACCTCGGCAAGTACATGCGCAACGAGACGCGCTTCCGGATGGTCGAGCAGCAGAACCCGAAGCGCTTCGCGCAGCTGCTCGAGCGCGCCCAGATCGCGTTGAACAACCGCTTCTTCGCCTACGAGCACCTGGCCAAGCTGGCGATGCCCAAGCCGGCCGCCGCCGACGGCGACGCGCCCGCCGAGAAGAATGAGAACTGAGGAGGCGAGATCATGGACCTGACCACCACCTACCTCGGCTTCACGCTCCCCCACCCCCTCATGCCCGGGGCCTCGCCACTCGTCGACGATCTCGACACCGTCCGTCAGCTCGAGGACGCCGGCGCGGCGGCGATCGTCCTGCACTCGCTGTTCGAGGAGCAGATCGCCCACGAGCAGGCCGGCCACATGCAATCGGTCGAGATGCACGAGGACGCGTTCGCCGAGGCGCTGTCGTACTTCCCACGCCCGGAGGAGTACGCGCTCGGGCCCGACCACTACCTCGAGCAGATCCGCAAGATCAAGGCGACGGTCAAGGTGCCGGTCATCGCCTCGCTCAACGGCACGTCGGCCTCGGGCTGGCTCGACTACGCGAAGCTGATCGAACAGGCCGGCGCGGACGCGCTCGAACTGAACGTCTACTACCTGGCGACCAACACCTGGGAGACCGGGGCGGAGGTCGAGCAACGCGCCATCGACATCGTCAAGGCGGTCAAGGGGAACGTGAAGATCCCCGTGGCGGTCAAGCTGTCGCCGTACTTCTCGTCGTTCGCCAACCTGGCGAAGAAGCTGGACGAGGCCGGCGCCGACGGGCTGGTGCTGTTCAACCGCTTCTACCAGCCGGACATCGACGTCGAGGAGCTGGAGGTCACCTCCAAGCTGCAGCTCTCCCACTCGCCGACGCTGCTGCTCCGGTTGCGCTGGCTGGCCGTCCTCTCCGGGAAAGTCAAGGCGTCGCTCGCCTGCTCCGGCGGCGTGCACACGCCGATCGACGCGATCAAGGGAGCAATGGCAGGAGCGAACGCCCTGCAAGTGGTCTCGGCGCTCCTGCACAACGGCCCGGCCCACTTGACGGCGATCCGCGACGGCATGGCGCGCTGGCTCGAGGAGCACGAGTACAACTCGCTGCAGCAGGCGATCGGCTCGATGAGCCACGAGCGCTGCCCCAACCCGGCCGCCTTCGAGCGCGCCAACTACATGAAGGTGCTGCAGAGCTGGCGCCTCCAGAACCGCTGACCGTCTGTCGGCACACGATCCGACGTCATCATGCGACCACGAGCGCCCCGGTTCCCGGGGCGTTCGTGTTCCGGTTGCGCGCGATTCGCTCCCCGTTCTCGGCGAAAGCGGACACGGGAGACGCTGCTGGCGCCTCCCGAACGAGCGCTCATGGCACCCGCGCCGGGGCTCCCGTCCGGCAGGCGCGTCCGGGCCAGCGCCGTTCGGTCTCAATCAGGACATGGGACCTCAACGTAGTTGGAGCACGTCACCCGCCACGAGGTGCACCGTTCGTCCTGGATCCTGACGCAGGATCTTTCGAATCGAGTGCACACCTTGCACATTCGATCATCCGAGGAACTCGCCGCCAGAGGAAGCTGGAGAATCAGCGACTGATTCATGGTGAAGCCTCCCGTGGGGGCGGCGACTGCTCCCGCGCGAGGCGTGGGGCCCGAGATCTGCTCCTTTGCCGGCTGCCGCACCGGACAGGGCCGGTCCTTCTCCCACGTAACGCACCTGATCCTCTGCGGGAGACAGGTCCCCTCGTAGTCTCGTGACGGGCAGTTCACAGGCTCGGTGACACAGCGGGAGCACGTGCTACCGACGCGGCTCTCGATCCAGAGTTCCTGTGGCGAGAGGCCTCTCTGAGCTTGTGCGTCAGAGGCGAGGACCGACCCGAAGCCACCCACCACGAGGACGACCATGGCGCTGCGAGAGACACCCGTGAGCATGACAACCTCCTTGGCGTGGACCCTCGGTCGACCCGAGACCGGAGGGAATGCCCGGAAGCGCCCGCCACATGCCCGATCACGACATTCCGGCACGCGCCACGGCCCTCACGCCATCGGAGAACATGGAACGGGCAACGGACAACCGTCGCTTCCGAGTCGTGCTAGCCTCCGACGGGGAGGCTCGATGGAGTTCGTCTCGCACGTCATCGGCACGTACCACGAGATCGCGCTCAAGGGCGGCAACCGCGGCCCGTTCGAGCGTGTGCTCGTGCGCAACGTGCGTGCCGCGCTCGCCGGCCTGCCGGTGGCGGAGATCTCGGTGCCGTCGCGGGTGGTGGTGCGCTTCTCCCGCCCCGTGCCCTGGGCCGACGTCCGCGAGCGCATGGGGACGGTGTTCGGGCTCAACGGCGTGATCGCGGTGGACCGCGCCGGCGTCACCTACGAGGACCTCGAACGCCTGGTGGCCGCGATGCTGCCGGCGATCGCTGCGCGCAGCTTCGCCGTCCGCTGCAAGCGAGGGGACAAGCGTTTCCCGCTCGACTCGCAGCAGGTGGCCGCCCGCCTCGGCGCGTTCGTCAAGACCGCCTCCGGAATGAGCGTCGACCTCGAACACCCCGAGGCGACCATACAGGTCCTGATCCAGACCGACGGGATCTACGTCTACCGCGAACGGGTCCAGGGCCCGGGCGGACTCCCCGTCGGAACCTCCGGCAGGGTGCTGGTGCTGCTCTCGGGCGGCATCGACTCACCGGCCGCCGCGTACATGACGCTCAAGCGCGGCACGCGCGCCAACTACGTGCACTTCCACTCCGGGCCGTACACCTCCGAGGCCTCGGTCCGCAAGGCGGAGGAGATCGTCCGCGTCCTCAACCGCCACCAGGGCTCGTCGCGCCTGTTCGTCGTGCCGTTCGGCGAATTGCAGCAGGAGATCGTGCGCTCGTGCCCGGAGAAGCTGCGCGTCGTCCTGTACCGGCGCATGATGCTGCGCGCCGCCGAGCGCGTCGCCCGGCGCAGCGGCTGCCGCGCCCTGGTCACCGGCGAGTCACTCAACCAGGTGGCCTCGCAGACCCTCGCCAACCTGGCGGCGATCGACCGGGTCGCCCACCTGCCGGTGCTCCGGCCGCTGATCGGTCTCGACAAGCAGGAGATCACGGCGATCGCCGAGCGCGCCGGCACCTACGAGCTGTCGGTGATGCCGCAGCAAGACTGCTGCTCGTTCCTGCAGCCGGCCAAGCCGGTCACCGCGACCACCCACCTCGCTTGCCTGCAGGCGGAGCGGGCGTTCAACGCCGACGAGTGGGCACGGCGCGTCCAGGCGGAGGCCGAGGTGCGACGCGTCGAACCCGCGTCGTGGAGCCGCCCGGCACCCGACCCCTTCGCGGAGCCGCTGCCATGCCCCGCTCTCTGAGCCGCAAGGAGCTGCTGCGCGGGTTGTTCAGCTACCTGCGCGAGACCGGCGAGCAGATGGTGTCGCCGCCCGGCCCCGACCTGTCGCGCGCGCTGCGCCCGCCGGGAGCGCTCGTCCCCGACTCCAACTACCTCGCCGCCTGCACCGGCTGCGAGAAGTGCGTGACGGCGTGCGCCCCGGGCGCGCTGTTCATGGCCGAGGCGGAGAGCGAGAGCGGGTCGCGCAAGGTCGCTGTCCTGATCGCCGCGCGCGAGCCGTGCCGCCTGTGCGAGGGGTTGCCGTGCATCGCGGCGTGCCCGGACGGCGCGCTGGCCGGCCCGCTGACGGCGGACCGCGTCCGTCTCGGGGTGGCCCAGGTCAACCCGAACCGGTGCCGGGCGTTTCACGACGAGGAGTGCGACCTGTGCGTCCGCTTCTGCCCCTACCCTGATGCTGCGATCCGCCTGATGCGCGCCAAGCCGGTGGTGATCCCCGACGCCTGCACCGGGTGTGGGATGTGCGAGGCCGCGTGTCCGGAGCGGCCGCGGGCGATCGTGGTTGTGCCGGAGCGCGACCTGATCCCCGGCGTGCGCCTGCCGCGCCGCATGCCGGTCTAGCCGGAGTAGGGTGGAGGCGTGGGTGGCGGTTCGTGGACTGCGGACCGTCGACCGGAGCTTCCGGTCGCGCCCCGCGAATCGACGTGGACATCGGATCACGTCCCGGCGCACGGATCGCCAGATCCCGCTCGCGCACTACGGGCCACCGCCCACGTCTCCCGACAGGATGGGCCTGGAGGCAGTCGCGCTATGCGTCATGGGGGATCGTGGCGGCAGTGGCGCGGCGGCGCGCGTAGTGCCGCCGCTTCGCCCGGATCCTGATCAGCCCCTGGTCGGCGCGCCGGATCGTGTCCTCGACCCGCTCCCCTTTCCTGCGCACCGCCCAACCGAGGGACAGCGACACCGGCGACGACTCCGGCCCGCTCTCCTCCAGACGGCGAGCGATCTCCTGCGTGGCCGTCCTCGCCGAATCGGTGAGGAGGAGCAGGAACTCGTCGCCGCCCAGGCGGACGACGACGTCCTCCGCCCGAACGGTCCGCATCAGGAAGCGGGCCACCCGCACCAGCACCGCGTCGCCGGTGGCGTGCCCGTGGCGGTCGTTGTAGAGCTTGAACCTGTCGATGTCGATCACGACGGCTCCCCACGGCCGCTCGTCGCCCTCGAGCTTGAAGGCAAGGTCGGCGAGGTAGCGCCGGTTGAAGCACCCCGTCAGCGGGTCGCGGACCGCCGCGTCGAAGAGCTTCCGCTCCAAACACTTCCGATCGGAGATGTCGATCAGGATGCCGTGGTACAGGGGCTCGCCTCCGGCCGTGTCCCGCCTCTGATAGCAGGTGTCGAGGACGGTGCGCACCTCGCCGTCGGGCCGGCGGATCTCGAACTCGAACTCGCGCACGGAACCGTCGCGCTCGAGGATCGCCATCTCCTCGGCCCTGCGCGCCGGGTCGACGAACAGCCTCTCGGCCGAGGTGCTCGCCAGTTGACGCAGGTCGTCGACTCCGAACATGCGAAGGAACGCAGGGTTGGCGTCGAGGATGCGCCCGTCGGTGGTGGTGACGTAGACGCCCTCCTGGAGGTTGCGGACGAAGTCGGCGAGCGTCGCCGCGTCGTCGAGACTCCCCCTCCGAACGCGTGGCCTCGCTTTTCCGCCAACCTTCCGTGGAGTGATCGCTCCGCTTCGCCTGCTCTGCGCCATGAAACGTGTTCCCACTCCAGAATAGAGGCTGGACCCAGGCCGGACAACACTCCCGACGCCGAACAAAACGTGGGACCCCCGCGACCCGGGGCCCCCCACCGGCCGCCGGACCCGCCCTGCGGCG
>JBFMCD010000003.1:0-3878 GCA_040754885.1 Acidobacteriota bacterium | reverse complement strand
TCATCGAGGGAATGCTCATCGGGGCCTACGCCACCGGAGCGACGGAGGGCGTGATCTACGTCCGCAACGAGTACCCGCTCGCGATCAAACACCTGCTCATCGCCCTCCGCCAGACGCGCGACCTCGGGCTTCTCGGCGAGGATATCCTCGGCTCGGGGTTCTCATTCGACATCTCGCTGGTTCGGGGCGCCGGTGCGTTCGTCTGCGGCGAGGAGACCGCGCTGATGCGCTCGATAGAGGGGAGGATGGGCGAGCCGCGGCAGCGCCCGCCTTTCCCGGTGCAGAGAGGCATCGACGGGCGACCGACGGCGATCAACAACGTCGAGACGTGGGCCAACGTCCCGCTCGTCCTGTCGATCGGCGCCGAGAACTTCGCCCGGGTCGGGACCGAGAGGAATTCCGGTACGAAGATCTTCAGCCTGGTCGGCAAGGTCCGCAACACCGGCCTGGTCGAGGTGCCAATGGGCACCAGCATCGGCGACATCGTCGAAGGCATCGGCGGCGGCGCGCCTGGCACGGCCGACGTCAAGGCGGTGCAGACCGGCGGCCCCTCGGGAGGCTGCGTGCCGACGGCGATGTTCAGCCTGCCTGTCGACTACGACTCGCTCGCGCAGGCCGGCACGATCATGGGCTCGGGCGGCATGATCGTCATGGACAGCAACACCTGCATGGTCGACGTCGCCCGCTACTTCATGGCTTTCCTCAAGGACGAGTCGTGCGGCAAGTGCTTCACCTGCCGGAAGGGCACTCAGCGGATGTGGGAGCTGCTCGACGACATCGCCGGCGGCCGCGGCACGCGCGAACACCTCGACTTGCTCGAGGAACTCGCCCTCGTGGTCAGGGACACGACGATGTGCGGGCTCGGCCAGACCGCCGCCAACCCCGTCCTCTCCACCCTGCGCTACTTTCGCACCGAGTACGAGCGACACGTCGTCGATCTCACGTGCGACGCTTTCGTCTGCAAGGACCTGACCGGAGCGCCGTGCCAGTCGGCCTGCCCGCTCGGCACCGAAGCGTGGCGCTACGTCGCGCACATCGCCCGGGGCGAATACGAGCAGGCCTACGCGGCGATCCGCGAGGCCAACCCGTTCCCCTCGGTGTGCGCCCGCGTCTGCAACCACCCCTGCGAGGGACGGTGCCGCGCCGGCGTCACCGGCGCCGATCCGGTCGCGATCCGGCTGCTCAAGCGGTTCGTCACGGACCGGGTCGACCCGTCGAGCCTCCGCGCGCGGCGGCGACCTACACCCGGGGCGGAAGACCGACCGGTCGCCGTGGTCGGGTCCGGCCCCGCCGGTTTGACCGCGGCGCACTACCTCTCGCTGATGGGCTACCCCGTGACCGTCTTCGAGGCCGACCCCGAGCCGGGCGGCATGCTCTTCTCGGCAATCCCCGCCTACCGGCTACCCCGCGAGACCGTGCGCCGGGAGATCGCGTCGCTGCTCGACAAGGGCATCACCCTGCGCTGCAACACCGCCCTTGGGCGTGACGTCACGCTCGATTCGCTCCTGGAGTCCGGGTTTCAGGCGGTGTTCGTCGCGCTCGGAGCGCACAAGAGCCTCCGCCTCGGCCTGCCCGGCGAGGACGCGGCCGGCGTCCACCCGTCCATCTCCTTCCTCAAGGCCTTCAACCAGCGCGGCGAGCGCCTGGCCCGCGGCCAGGTCGGCGTGATCGGCGGCGGCAACTCCGCAGTCGACGCCGCCCGCGTCGCGCTACGCCAGCCCGGAGTCACCAGCGTGACCATTTTCTATCGGCGCACGCTGCACGAGATGCCGGCGTTCGCCGAGGAGGTCGAGGCCTCCCTCCAGGAGGGCGTCAACATCGAACCCCTCGCCTCGCCGGTGCGCATCCTGACCAAGGACGGGCGCCTGATCGCCATCGAGTGCGTGAAGAACAGCCCCGGCCCGCTCGACGACAGCGGCCGCCGCCAACCCGTGCCGGTGGCGGGAAGCGAGTACGTCGTTCCGCTCGACACGCTGATCGTCGCGATCAGCGAGGGCTCGGACACCGATTGCGTGGCGGTCGCCGGCGCCAACCGCGTCGAGGTGACCGACAAGGGGACCGTGCGCGTGTCGACCGAGACGTTGCTCACCAACCGGCCGGGCGTGTTCGCCGGCGGCGACGTCGTGACCGGGCCGAATACCGTGGTCGACGCGATCGCATCCGGAAAACGCGCCGCCGCGATGATCGACCTCTACCTGCGTGGGGAGACTCTCGTCGGTTCGCGACGACCGCGCGTGCCGGACGTCTACGTCGAACCGCTGACTCCCGACGCCGATGCCGGCGCGCAGACACGCGTCGCGACCCCCCGGCTGCCGATCACCGCCAGGCGGCGTAGCTTCGCGGAGGTGGAGGCAAGTCTCTCCGAGGCCGACGCCGTCCGCGAGGCCCGACGCTGCCTGCGCTGCGACCTCGCGTTCTTCCAAGGGGAGGTCTCGCGACCTCCGCTCGGCGCCGAAGTGAATTCGGCGCCTTCACCCCTCCGCGCCAGCGACCCTGTCGGGTCGCCGGGGCCCTGCGGCTCCCGGGGTACGGCTGACAGTCAAGGAGGCCGCGCATGATCAACATCACACTCAACGGCCTCCCGGTCGAGGTCGAGCCGGGGACCACGCTCCTGGAGGCCGCCACCTTCCTCGGCTTCCCGATCCCCACGCTCTGCCACATGGAAGGTCTGAGCCCGTACGGCGCCTGCCGCCTGTGCGTGGTCGAGATCGGCGAGGAGCCGCGAAGCCGCCTCGTGTCTTCGTGCACCTACCCGGTGGAGGAAGGGCTGCGGGTCCGCACCGCCTCGGCGCGCGTGGTGCGCGCACGGCGCATGGTCATCGAGTTGCTGCTCGCGTCGTGCCCCCAGTCACGCGTGATCCAGGATCTGGCCTCGGCGCACGGCGTCCGCCGGCAGCGGTTCCGGCAGGAGCACGAGGACTGCATCCTGTGCGGCCGATGCGTCCGCATGTGCCACGAGCAGATGGCAGGCGGAGCGATCGACTTCCAGGCCCGCGGCGAACGCCGCAGAGTCGGGACACCCTTCGACACGCGCTCCGAGCAGTGTCGCCTGTGCGGCGGCTGCGTCTACGTCTGCCCGGCGTGCCAGCTCCGCTGCACGTTCAGCGAGCCGGACAAGGCGATCTGCGGCGCCTGCGCCAATCTGCAGCCGCCGTGTCTCGACAAGCCCGGGTTCGACGACATGCTGTGCTACATGAAGCCTTGCGTCGCCTGCGAGATCCAGAAGTGAACGACGTGGTCCGTGGTCCGTGGGCAGTGGGCCGCCCGGAGTCGCAGCGCCGGGCCGTCCTGCCTGCGGCCCACGGCACACGGCCCACAATCCACGATTCCCAGAGCCAGGGAGGTCCCCGATGACACTTTCGCGCGTCAACTCGTCCGCCGCGACCCTCACCAAGAACCGCACCGAGGAGTCGATCGTCCCCGCCTCCGGCATGTGCGTCACCTGCGTCGACGGCTGCGTCGGCATGTGCGAGATCGGCAAGTCCGCGTATCGCGGCCACGAGGTGATCTACCCGCAACCGTTCGGTGTCATCACCACCGCCGCGGAGAAGGTCTACCCGGTCGACTACTCGCACTTCAACATCATGGGCACCGCCGTCGGCGCCCACGGCATCCCGGCCGACTCCGACAAGGCGATCTTCCCGGCGGTCGACCTGACCGTCACGATCGGCCACGACAAGGGAATCAGGTTCCGCTATCCGTGGATCATCCCCGGCATCGGCTCGACCAACGTGGCGAAGAACAACTGGGACGGGATCGCCATCGGCTCCGCCCTCGCCGGCACCGGGCTGACGATCGGCGAGAACGTCGTCGGCATGGACGTCGAGGCCGAGATCAAGGGCGGCAAGGTCGTGGACACGGCCGACCTGAAGAATCGC
>JBFMCD010000002.1:0-17060 GCA_040754885.1 Acidobacteriota bacterium | reverse complement strand
AGTCGACGGGGAGGGGCTTGCGCTCCGCGCGGATTCGTGAGACACTGTCTCGCCTCCCAGACACGGCAGCGTTGACTGCGGTCGGTGGCGGAGGTCCGGAATCATCCGGGAGCCCACGCGGCTCGGACGGCAGCCTCACCGGCACGACTCCCGTTCTCCCAATTCGCCGGAACGAACCAGCGGCGCGCCGCTCGATACGCGTGCGCCCGCAGAAAGACGATGTGTGCAGATGAGTTTCACGCAGTTCGACCTCGATGCCGCGCTGTTGCGCGGGATCACCGACCTCGGCTTCACAGAACCGACCCCGATCCAGCGCGCGGCGCTGCCCGACGCGCTGGCCGGCCGCGACGTGCTGGCCGCCGCCATGACCGGCAGCGGCAAGACCGCGGCGTTCGCGTTGCCGATCCTCAAGCGCCTCGCCGCACGGAACGACCGCGGCACGCGGGCGCTGATCCTGACTCCGACGCGTGAGCTGGCCGCGCAGGTGCACGAGCACCTGGCGTCGCTCGGGAGGCACGTGCGCGTCACCTCGGCCGCCGTCTACGGCGGCGTCGGCTTCGAGCCGCAGGCGCGCGCGCTGCGCAACGGTGTCAACGTGGTCATCGCGACGCCGGGACGGCTGCTCGACCACCTCGGCCAGGGCACAGCCCGCCTCGACGGCATCGAGGTGCTTGTGCTCGACGAGGCGGATCGGATGCTCGACATGGGCTTCCTGCCCGACGTGAAGCGGATCATGGCGAAGCTGCCGCGCCAGCGCCAGACGATGCTGTTCTCCGCCACGTTGCCGGCCCCGATCGTGTCCCTGGCTCGCGAGTTCATGAGCGACCCGGTGCGCATCGGCGTGGAGCGGAAAGCGGCGCCGGCGACCGGTGTGACGCAGTCGCTGCTGCCGGTCCCCGAGAAGCTCAAGCCCGCGCTGCTCCTCGAACTGCTGCGCCGGCGCGAGGTGCACACCGCGCTGGTGTTCACGCGGACGAAGCACCGCGCCAACCGCCTGGCGACGTTCCTGCAGAGCGCCGGGATCTCCTGTGACCGCATCCACGGCAACCGCACGCAGTCGCAGCGCCAGGCCGCGCTGTCCGGATTCAAGCAGGGCCGTCTACAGGTCCTGGTCGCGACCGACATCGCGGCGCGCGGGATCGACGTGCAGGAACTGCCGCACGTGGTCAACTTCGACGTCCCCGTGCAGGCGGAGGACTACATCCACCGGGTGGGTCGCACGGCCCGTGCGCAGGCGACCGGGACGGCGGTGACGTTCGCGTCGCCGGACGACCGCGAGGCGGTGGCGGCGATCGAGCGCGCGGTCGGACGGCCGCTGTCCCGCCGGACGCTGGACGGCTTCGACTACTCGGCGCAGCCGGCCGGGAAGCTCGAGGTGCCGATCGCCCAGAGGATCGCGGCGATCAAGGCGGAGCGCGCGGACGCGCGGGAGCGCGCCAGGCTGAAGGCCGCCCGGGCGGGCGCGCCCGCCGCAGCCCCCAGGGGAGAGGGAAGAGGGGAGAGGGGACAGACGACACGGTCCGCGTCAGGCCGGCGTGGAAACGCACGACGGCAAGAGCGGGGTCCTGGGTCAGGAGTTCGAGGTCCGGGACGCGCGGTGCAGCGCTCACGGTCTGCCGCAGGTTCGTAGCGCGCCGGGCGGGATCCTCGCAGCCGTAGGCGGAGCGTCTCGCTCCGCCTCGGCGTTTCTGTTCGCTCCCGAGGGAGGGCGGGCCACGGACCCGGCTCGAGAGTGGCGCAACTCGCGCCGCCGAGGCTCGTAAGAGAACCAGCCGATTCTCCGAGGCTTCGGGAGGCCCCCCATGGTCCGCTCGCGGTTGCTCGCCGGTGCGTGCGCTCCCTTCGTGCTCTTTCTGGCCCTTTCGGTCACGGCGCAGCAGGCCGCGCCCCCGGCGAGCCCGGTGCCGTCCCCCACGTCCGCTCCGGAGCCCTCGATCCACCAGGCCGCCAGGAGCGGAGACGTGGCGGCGGTCACGCGGTTGATCGAACGCGATCCCGCGCTGGTCAACGCCCGCGACGAGCACGGGCTCACGCCGCTGGGGTTCGCCGTCGCGTTCGGGCAACTCGAGGCGATGAAGCTGCTCATCGCCAAGGGTGCCGACGTCAACGCTCGAGACCCCCGCGGCATCTCGTTGTTCCACGTCGCGGTGTGGCGCGGGCGGGCCGAGGCGTGCCGGTTGCTGATGGAGAAGGGAGCCGACGTGACCGAACCCGGCCCGGCAGGGATGACGCCGTTGCACATCACGGTGCTGTCCGGGCTGACCGACGTGGCGAGGGTCCTCCTGGAGCGCAGGAGCGCCCTCGACCTGCGCGACCTGTTCGGCAACACCCCGCTGCTGCTCGCCGTCCGCGAGGGTGCCGACGACATGGCGCGCCTGCTCATCGAGGCCGGCGCCGACGTCAACGCCGCCAGCCCGGTGACCGGCGACGCGCCGCTCGACGTCGCCACGGCGCGCGGCAACGCCGCGCTCGCGGACGCGCTCCGCGCCAGGGGCGCGAAGCCGAGCGGCACCGTGGCGGGGCCGCCGCGTGGGGCGTACCTCGGCCAGAGGCCACCGGGAGAGGCGCCGGAGATCTTCCGGCCCAACCTGGTGTCCACCGAGCGCACGGAGTTGAACGCCGTGTTCTCGCCGGACGGGACGGAGTTCTACTTCGCCACCGCGAGCGAGATCGGCCAGCACATGCGCGTCGTCCGCCAGGTGGACGGTGTGTGGGGGCGCCCGGAACCGGTGCCGTTCGCTGGGGAGTTCACGGGTGTGGACATGATGTTCTCCCCCGACGGCGCGCGGCTGTACTACTGCACGCACCGGCCGCTCGAGGCGGGCGGTGCCGTGCCAAAGGACAGCGACATCTGGTTCGTCGCCCGCACGGCGCAGGGGTGGGGCGAGCCGGCCAATCCCGGCCCGGCGGTGAACTCTCCCGCCGACGACTACTACCCGACGTTCACCACCAACGGCGACATGTACTTCTCGTCGAAGCGCGAGGGCGGAAAGGGCGGCAACGACATCTACCGGGCGCGCTTCGTCAACGGGACGTTCGAGCGGGCGGAGAACCTCGGCCCCGTCATCAACACCGAGAAGTGGGAGTACGACCCCTTCATCGCACCGGACGGCAGCTACCTGATCTTCGCCTCGTCGCGCCCGGGCGGCCTCGGCCAGTCGGACCTGTACGTGAGCTTCCGCGCCGCCGACGGTTCGTGGTCGGAGCCGCGCAACCTGGGCGCCCCGATCAACACGGCCGGGCCGGACTACACGCCGGTGGTGACGCGCGACGGGAAGTACCTCTTCTACACGAGCGGCCCGACCGGCCCCGACGACATCTACTGGGTGGACGCGAAGGTCATCGAGAGGCTCCGCCCGGGACGCTCGTAGCGAGCCCGGCGCCGCGGCGCTCCAGGCGCGACGGGATCCTCACGGCCGCTGCGCGGCCTCAGGATGACGGTGTGTGGGGTGGTCATTCCGTGGGCGGAGTGCGTGGCTCTTGTGCGGCGCCTTTTTCTTCACGGCCAACAGCCAACGGACAACGGGTCCGCGTCCCGCCCCGCCCTGCACGACGGTGGCCCACGACGGCGGAGCGAGACGCTCCGCCTAGGGAAGGGCCAACGGCGTGGTCCGTGGACCGTGGTCGGAACGACCAGGACACCTCGAACCACGGTCCACTGGCCACCCCTGTGTTCTCGCTCACGGGCGGCGGCGATCAGGCAACGGGTAACGGTGCCTGCGCGACGCTCTCGGCGAGCTGCTGGAAGGCGCGCAGGGCGTGGCGCGCCGACCGGCTCTTCTCGGCGAGACGGCGGCGCAACTGCCTGATCTCGGCTCGCGGTGAACCGGCGTGGCGCACGGCGGCCTGGAACCGGGTGCGCACCGCCGCCAGCTCGGTGAGCGCCTCGTCGCACCTGCTGCCGGCCTCGTCGAGCTGCCTTGCCAGCGCGGCGCGCGCGGCGTCCCCGGCGTTCGCGGCGCGGTCGCGCCACGCGTCCACCGTCTCGCCCATCGCCCTGAGTCTCTCCTCGAAGCCGCGGCGGGCCTGGTCGAACAAACGCCGGAGGCGCAGGTCCACCGGGGAGCGCTTGAGTTCGCCGGCGAGCCCGAGCTTCGCGAGCGTCCAGATCAGCCACTTGCTCGGGTCCCAGTTGTACCAGAGCGCGCCGTTGCGGTAGTCGGCCTGGAAGGTGTGGTGGAAGTTGTGGTACCCCTCGCCGAAGGTGAACAGGGAGAGCAGCCAGTTGTCGCGCGCCGAGTGCTCGGTGGACCACGGCCTGCGCCCCCACATGTGGGCGGCGGAGTTGATCAGGAAGGTGAAGTGGTGGGTGAGCACGACGCGCAACAGCAGGGCGAAGACCACCATCCCGAGCCAGCGACCGGTGAGCGCGCCGAGGGCGACGGTGACCGTGGCGTTGACGCCGATCGCGATCGACAGGTAGTGCTCGTGCTGCCAGCGGCAGATCGGGTCGTTCCACAGGTCGGGGACGTTCGAGGTGTCGTCATGCCTGGCTCCCTCGACCATCACCCAGCCCATGTGAGAGTAGAAGAACCCCTCCTGCGGGTTGTACGGGTCGTCGTCGGTGTCGACGTTGCGGTGGTGGAAGCGGTGCGCCGCGGACCAGGCGATGACGCTGTTCTGCAGCGCGGCGGCGCCGAACAGCGCGAAGAACGCCCGCACCGGGGCGGAGGCGTTGTAGGCGCGGTGGCTGAACAGCCGGTGGTAGCCGGCGGTGACGGACAGGCCGACCACGACCCACAGGCCGGCGCACGCCGCGACGTCGATCCACGACACGCCGAGGGTGAGCGCGTACCACGGCACGGCGATCGCCGCGAGCAGCGGCGAGACGACGAGGAACGCGACGTTGCGCCAGACGACGGTTCGCCTTCTCCTCGAACGTCCTGCTGTCATGGTCGCCGGCATGTCCGCCCCCCCGACCACGCGCGCGCGACCGCGCGAGGTTCGGCCGCAGGGTAGCACCACGCGCGGCAGCGGCACGCACCCGACAGCTTCCCTCCGGCTGGACCTCCTCTCGTGATCGCAAGCGGAGTTGCGAAGCGTCCGATTTGGCGGTACAACTCGCACCCTGACGGTGAATCCGGTGACAGGATCGACTTCACGGCTCCGGCTGGCAGGGTGTGTCGCGGTCGCCCTCGCGTGCGCGGCCTTCCTCCCGGCGCAGAGCGCCGAGGAACGCATCGCCGCGCTGGAGAAGACTCTCGAAGTCGCCGCCGGCGCCGAGCGGGTGGCGCCGCTCAACGAACTGGCCGCGGTGCTGTGCCGGCGCCAACCCGCCCGCGCGGTGGATCTGGCACGGGAGGCCCTGGCGCTGGCGGAGCGGCACGCGGATGTGCGCGGCGCGGCTTCGGCGGAGAAGAATCTCGGCCTGGCGCTGATGGTCCTCGAGCAGGACGAGGAAGGCCTCGCGCACATGAACAGCGCGCGGCGGGGTTTCGCCTCGCTCGGGGAGAGATCCGAAGAGGCGCGCTGCCTCGGCTACGCGGGGATGATGCTCAGCCACGTAGGGAAGACCTGGGACGCGATCGCCTCCGTGCAGGAGGCGCTGGCGATCTTCCGCGAACTGAACGACGACAAGGGCGTCGCGGCGGCGACGAACAACCTCGGGGTGATGCACGAGCGACTCGGAGAATACGAGGAAGCGCTGCGTTTCAACCTCGAGTCGCTGCGGATCGAGGAGCGGCTCGGCCGGAAGATCGGCATCGCCAACAACCTCAACAGCGTGGGCAACATCCACAGCGAACTGGGCGAGCACCTGAAGGCGCGGGACTATTACCGGCGCGCGCTCGCCCTGTTCCGCGAACTCGATGAGCAGCCCGGGGTCGGCCGCTGCCTGAACAACCTCGGCAACACCTACGAGAAGCAGGGCGATGACGCCGAGGCGCTGCGCTACTTCGGCGAGGCGCTGGAGATCGCGGGGCGGATCGGCAACCGCGGCGACGAGGCCAACGCGCGCAACAACATGGGGATCGTCCTCAAGAAGCAGGGGAAGTACCGGGCGGCGCGCGAGCAGTACGCGGCGGTGGCGGAGATCCGCACCGCGCTGGGCCAGAAGCAGGAGCTGGCGACCTGCCTGCACAACATCGCCGAGACCTATCTGCTCGAGCGCCGCTTCGCCGAGGCGCGCGCGGCGGTCGAACGGTCGGTGGCGATCGGCAGGGAGATCAGGTCCAACACCGTCCTCGACGGCGCCTACCTGCTGCTCTCGCAGGTCCACGCCGAGAGGGGCGACCACCGCGCCGCGTACGAGGCGCACGTGCTCTACGCGGACACGCGCGCGGCGATGCTCGACGAGCAGCGCAACCTGAAGATCGCGGAGTTGCAGGAGAGGTACCAGGCCGAGGCGCGCCAGCGGCAGATCGAATCGCTGAGCAAGGACAAGGAGCTGCTCACCAAGGACGCCGAGATCCGCCGGCTGCAGCTCGGGCGCACGCGGCTCGCGGCGGCGCTGACCGGGGCGCTGGCGCTGCTCGTGATCGGCGCGGCGGCGCTGCTCTTCCGGCGCTACCTCTATCTGCTCGCGTTCTGGAAGAAGCGGACGTTCATCGGCCAGTACCGCATCGAGCGCGAGATCACGCGCGGCGGCATGGGCGTGATCTACAAGGCCTCCAACCTGCTCGCCCCGCGCACCCCGGTCGCGCTCAAGGTGATCCGGGACGAGCTGGCCGGGGACGAGACGCAGCGGCGTCGCTTCATCAACGAGGGCAAGATCATCGACACGCTCGACCACCCGAACATCGTCAAGGTGATCGACCGCGGCGAGCACAACCGCCGCCTGTACATCGCGATGGAGTACCTCGAGGGCATGACGGTCGCCGAACTGGTCGCGGCGGCGGCGAGCCGGGGTCGGCAGCTGCCGATTCAGGAGTGCCTGGAGCTGGTCCGCCAGATCGCCGACGCGGCGGCGGCGATCCACGGCAAGGGGATCGTCCACCGCGACATCACTCCGGCCAACGTGATCGTCTCGGGAGAAGGGGCGGGCGCCCGAGCCAAGCTGCTCGACTTCGGCATCGCCAAGCAGGAGACGATGTCGACGCTGACCGAGGTCGGGGAGATCCTCGGGACGATCAACTACATGGCGCCGGAGCGGCTCCAGCTTCGCGACGTCACGGCCGCCAGCGACGTTTTCTCGATCGGCGTGCTGCTCTACGAGCTGCTCACCCTGCGCAAGCCGTTCCTCGCCGAGGAGCCGGTCGAGGTGCTCAAGCAGGTGCTCGGTCGCGAGCCGGTCCGGCCCTCGGCGTTGAGGCCGGAGGTGAGCGCGGAGCTGCAGGACCTGGTCATGGCGATGCTCGACAAGCGGCCTCAGGCTCGGCCCGCCGGCACGGAGGTGGTCGAGCGCATCGACCGCCTGCTCGCGGGTGCGGCGTGATCGCCGACTTCAAGGACAGGCTGGCGGCGAGGATCCGGGACAAGGAGATCGGCCTGGTCATGCTCGTGGATCGCCGGGGCCGGATCCGCTGGAGCGCGGGACGCCCGATCGAGGGGCGGACGGTGCGCGACGGGCGCGGCTTCTCCCGCACCCACCTCGAACAGGTGCTGGACGGCGCGGGGGCGGTGGACGGCAGCGACGTGATGGTCACCGCCGGCGACCCCGGCTTCCCGCAATCGGCGCGCTTCCTCTACGTGCGCAGCCTGTACGTGCATCCGGTGGACGCCGACCTGGTGCTCTACGCGGACAGCGGCAACGACGTGCTCGACCCGGCCGACGTCGCGTTCTTCGCCGGCAGCGGCGAGGCGCTTCGCGAACTGCTCGCCGGCCTGCGCGAGGCGGGATCGGGGGAGGGCGGCATCGCCGGCACGAGCGCGGCCGCCGCGCGCATCCGCGAGCTGGTCCTGGCGTACGCGCTGGAGGACGACCCGGTGTTGATCCTCGGCGAGACCGGGGTGGGGAAGAGCCACGTCGCGCAGCTCATCCACCGCTATTCCGGGCGGACCGGCCAGTGCATCGTCGTGGACGTCCCGGCAATCCCCGAGGCGCTGTTCGAGAGCGAACTGTTCGGCCATTCCCGGGGAGCGTTCACCGGCGCGACGCGGGCGAAGCGCGGGCTGGTCGAGGCGGCGGAGGGCGGCACGCTGTTCCTCGACGAGATCGCCGAGGTGCCGCTGCAGGTCCAGGCGAAGCTGCTTCGCTTCATCGAGACGCAACGCTTCCGGCCGGTCGGGGACACGGCGGAGCGCTCGGTGTCGGCGCGCATCATCGCCGCGACCAACCGCGACCTGCCGACCGAGATCTCCCGGCAGCGATTCCGCGAGGATCTCTACTACCGGCTCAACGTGCTCGCCGTGGAGATCCCGCCGCTGCGCGAGCGCGTCGAGGATCTGCGCGTGCTGGTCGAGGAAAACCGCGGATTCCTGCGCGGCAAACAGGTCGGTCCCGAGTTCTGGACGGCGATCGCTCGCCACGACTGGCCGGGCAACGTGCGCGAGCTGCTCAGCGTGGTCAAGCGCGCGGGGATCCAGCTCCCCGGCCCGACGATCGGCGCCGAGGTCGCCGGGCTGCTGCGGGACCGCGCCCGGCCGCGCGCGGAAGTGCAACCCGTCGAGGAGACCCTGGGCAGGTTGCGCGCCGAGGTGGCGCGGGGGCGCAGCTTCTGGGACACGGCGTGGGCCGCCTTCCTCGACCGGGAGATCAACCGTGCCGAACTGCGCTCCTGGCTCGGGGAGGTGTACGCGGAGTGTGGCGGGAGCCTGAAGGACGCGGCGCGGCGACTCGGCGTCGCCGACGCCGAGTACGCCCGCTTCGTTTCCGCGCTGCACAAGTATCGGGTCCACCCCGGCCGCTGAGCGCGCTACCAGCCGATCGGCCGCCCGCACACCGGGCAGATCCCGCCGGTCTTCTTCAGCGCCGCCATGCAGTCGATGCAGAACACCGCGCCGCACGATTTGCACGGGTACTCCAGGCTGGCCGAGAGGTCAATCGCCGGGCCGAAGAGCACCCGCGCGGCCCCTCCCGGAGGTTCGGAGACCGACTTCCGACACTTCGCGCATGTGGGCATCGTGATCCTCCCCGTGCGTCAGCGACTCGACGGGGCGGCCGGGGCCCTTCGGTGCCGGCCGCCCGTGCAAGTCACGGCATCCACTTCACGAGTTCGCTGACGTTGATCGTCTCGCGGAAGCTCGACGCTTCCCGGTCGAGGTGTTGCAGGACGTTCTGCTCGGAGAGACCGTCCGCGATGGTGATGTACGAGCTGACGATCAGGTCGCCTTCGTTGTCGCGGTAGAACGTGTCGTACCACGAGGTGCTGTTGGCCTTGTTGAAGACGACGAGCAGGTCCTTCTCTCCTCCCCATCCCGGCTTCTTGAGCCGCCAGGAGTGGACGACGGTGATCAGGCCCAGTTCCGGGCGCGCGCGCAGCGTGATGTTGGGCCGGGTCGGGTGGTCCGCGACGATCACTTCGGGATCGCGGGTGCTGAAGCGAATGTTCGTGTAGCCGCCCTGGGGCAGGAGGGAGGCGATCCAGTCCTTGGTTACCGAGGCCGCGGTGGTCATGAGCATGTCCCCCTTTTCCGGTTCACCAGGCGACCATGCCCGGCGCGTGGATCTTCTCCGCGCGCTTCAGCTCGAGCGAGGCGAATTCCGCCGCGCCGGCGGACTCGCTCATCGCCGCCATCTTGCCGTGGCCCTTCCACAGGCCGGGGACCAGATCCATGCGGAAGTACAGCGTCTTGCCCGCCTCGATCGTGACCTCGACGGCGTCCTTCTCCTCGTCGGCCCACATGCGATGCGTTCCGGGGGCGGCCTTGAGGCGGACGTAGGTGCCGGGGTCGAGTTCGGCCGTCTCAGTGCCGTCCAGATAGACCGAGGTGTTGAGGGCGAGACCGACGATTCTCTTCTGGCGGTAGACGACGATGAAGCCGGCGTCTGCTGTGTCGGCCGTCGCGGGAGCGGCCGCCGGAGCGGGTGTGGGCTCGGGGGCGGGCGTGGGCGCAGCCTCGGGGCGCGAAGCCGACGAGGAGCAGCCGGCCATCAGCGCCACCCCGAGGAGCGTCACGGCGAGTACCGTCGTGGGTGTCGATCGCATTGCGTTTCCTCCCTTTCGCCGGGTAGCAGGGCAAGCCTCGTGCCACGCGGCCGCTCGCGGAGACGGGATTGACCGTCAGGGAGTTACGCGAGGGCAGTGCGGGCGCCGGAGCCGTGCGCATACCCGCCAGGGTATGAGCGCTACCCGCCGGTGTATCGACCCTGCCGCCCTGCGGTCCTGGACGGCGCTAGACTGCAAGAAGGTTTCATGGAGGGCGAAACGAGAAAGGCGGCGCCGCACTGGCGGTGGATCACGCTCGCGGGCGCCTCGTTCGCGGTCGCCGCCGCGCTGTCGATCGTGGCGTTGCACCCGACGCGCCTCGCGGGATCCTGCTCGACGTTCCTCATGCGCACCGAGGCCGCGACGCTGGTCGGGCACAACCTCGACGAGGGGTTCGAGGTGCCTGGCGCGCTGGTCGTCAACCCGCGCGGCGTCGCCAAGCACAACGTGAGCTGGGACGACGTCAAGGCGGTTCTCGGGCCGAGCCGCTCGGAGCCGCGCCTGCGCTGGGTGTCGAAGTACGGCTCGCTGACGACCAACGGGATGGGGCGCGAGTTCCCCGACGGCGGCGTCAACGAGGCCGGGCTGTACGTGGGCGAGATGACGCTCCTCGGCACGAAGTACCCGGACGCAAAGGTGCCGCGCTTCTACACCAGCCAGTGGACCCAGTATCTGCTCGACACATGCGCCACCGTGGAGGACGCGCTCGCCAGCGTGGCCACGGCACTGCCCGACGGCCACTGCCAGTGGCACTGGTTCATCGCGGACCGATCGGGGCGCGCGGCGGTCGTCGAGTTCCTGCGCGGCAAGACCGTGGTCCACACGGGGACGACACTGCCGTACCCGATTGCCGCCAACGACGGCTATCAGGCGGAGCTGGACGACATCCGCAAATACCGCGGCTTCGGCGGCGAGCGGGACCCCGAGCCGCGCTACCCGCGCGAGGACCCGCGCTTCCGCTGGGCGGCGCTGATGCTGGCGAATCGGGACCCCGCGACGCCGGCGGTCGACCACGCGTTCGCGATCCTCGAGCGCCTCGACCTCGTCGGCTCGACGAGGTGGTCGGTGGTGTGTGACCTCGCGGCGCCGCGCCTGTACGTGCGCACGAACAGGGCCGGATCGGTGCGCTGGGTGGACCTCGCCGGGCTCGACTTCTCGTGCGCCGCCGGCGCGCGGCTGCTCGACATCCACGCCGACCTGGCCGGGGATGTGAGCGGGAGATTCGCTCGTGCGACCGACGTCTCGAGCGCGGAGATCGTTCGGGCGTTCTGGTCCGCCGCGGACCTCGGATTCGCCGGGAACGCCATGTTGAAGCCGAAGCTGATCGCGCGCCTGACCGAGGCGCCGCGCGCGTTCTCCTGCGCGCCGTGACGCGGCGCGGGCGTCACTCCTCGACGACGACGCTGCAGCAGGTGACCGCGCCCTCGGCCTTGGCCAGTTCCGACACGTCGATGCGCTCGAGTCGGATGCCGTGTTCCGCGAGTCGTTCCGCCGTGCGCGGGAACGCCCGCGGGTAGATCAGCGCGTCGCCGAGCAGTAGGCCGTTCGCCGCGTACGCCTCGCCCGCGGCGACCTCGACGCACCGCAGGCCGGCGAAGACGGAGCGGTCCACCCACTCCGGGTTGAGCAGGACGGTGTCCGGCGCCGCCCAAGTGACTGCCGACTTGAGGTGCAGACAGCCGCGCACCGGTATGCCCTCGACGGCGAAGCCGTGCGGAACGAGCAGCGCGCGGAGTTGCTCGATGCCGGCCGGGTCGCTGCGGCTCGACCGGCCGACCACCACGCGCCGGCCGAGCACGAGCACGTCGCCGCCGTCGAGCGTGGCCGGCGCCTGGATCGTCGCGAGCGGCCGGTACGGCGCGAGCGCGGCGGCGACCGACGCGGTCTCGGCGCGGCGGGACGCAGCGCCCGGACGGGTGATCACCGCCAGCTCCGCGACGACCACGGCGGCGTCCTCGACGAAGACGGAGTCGGGAAGCTCCGGCTCGGCGGGGAGGCTGACGACGCGGCAGCCGAGGCGCTCGAGACAGCGCTCGTACGCTTCGTGCTGCGCTGCGGCGCGCGCGGCGTCGATCCCGGTCCGCTCGAGGTGGGTCAGTTCGCAGCGGCCGATCGCCGGGGAGACCTTGCGGGTGATCGCGATGCGCATCGGGGTCCGATCATACGCGACGGAGACGATGAAGAAGGGGAGAGGGAAAAGCGAGGACCCCGGACCCCGGACCCCGCTCTTCACTCAGGGCAGGGCGCCCCGCCTATCGCGTGTGGGCCAAGGTCGCGTGACCCGCGTCGATCGGGCCCGCCAGCCAGTAGCCGCCGGTCTTCGACGTCACGCCGTGCTCGGCGATTTCGAGCCCCGCCTCGCGCAGCAGCTCGGCGACCGGCCGAGCCGCGAACGACGGGTAGTGCGGCCCCTCGAGGAACTCGATGAAGCGCACGTACCACGGCCCGCGCCGCGCGTAGTCGAGGAGCAGAACCGGGCCGCGGCTGATGCGGCGGGCGTGGTCGAGGACGGCCGCGCGCAACGGTGGGGGCAGGCCGTGCAGGACGTACGCGACGGTGACCAGGTCGAAGATGTTCGAGCGCACCGCGCCGAGTTCGAACAGGTCGCCGAGTACGAGCCGCACGCCGGGGCAGCTCCGCCTTGCCCTGGCCAGGGAGCGCTCGGAGAAGTCGATGCCGACGACGCGGTGCCCGCGGCCGTGGAGCGCCGCGGCGAGGTTGCCGGTGCCGGTGCCGAGGTCGAGCACGTCGAGGCCCGTGCCGAGCGCCACGCGGTCGAGCGTGCGCGCGTACTCCCGGCGCAGGTGCGCGTCGAACACGGCGAGCACACCGGCGGCGCGGTTGAACAACCGGCGGACGCGACGCCGCTCCCCGGCGAGCGTGTCGCCGCGCGCGGAGTCTCTCGGCCCGGTGACCGACATGGCATGGATTCTAGCGGGGCGTCCGCCGGGCGACACCGGTGGCGGCGCGATACGCCGGGGGATATCCTCCGCCCATGCTCGAGATCCTGCCGCTCTCCTCGCCGATCACGCCGCCCGGCGCCGTCGCCTCAGTGATCGCCGGCGTCGCCGCGCGTCTGGCGGAGTCCCGCGTTCCGCACCGCATGCTGGGCGACGGGGCGGAGCGGCCCGACGCGCTGCTCGTCGTCAGCGGCGGCACGGAGCACGTGGCGCTCGCGGCGCTGGCGGGGACGGAGGGGCCTGCGATCCTGCTCGCCCACCCGGAGCGCAACTCGCTTCCCGCGGCGCTGGAGATCCTCGGCGCGCTGCGCCAGCGCGGCCGCGCCGGCCGCATCCTCCTGGTCAACGAAAGCGAGGGCTCCGCCGACGCGCTGTCCCGGCTCGCGCGCCACCTCGAGGTGCGGGGGCGCCTGCGCGCGGCGAGGCTCGGCCGGATCGGCGCGCCGTCGGACTGGCTGGTCGCCAGCACGCCGGAGCCCGCGACGGTCGCCGCGACCTGGGGCCCGACCGTGGTGGACGTGCCGCTCGACGAAGTGGTCGAGGCGTTGCGCGGGTGCGACCCACGGGAGGTTGCCGCGATACGCGAGGCGTTCGTCTCCGATGCGCGGGAGGTGCGCGAGCCGTCGCCCGCCGACCTCGACGCGGCCGCGGCGGTCGCCGCGGCGCTGCGTCGCGTCGTGCGGCGGCACCGCCTCAACGCCTGCGCCGTGCGCTGCTTCGACCTCGTGGTCGACCGGCGCACGACCGGGTGCCTCGGCCTGTCGTGGCTGCTCGACGAGGGCGTGGTGGCCGGGTGCGAGGGCGACGTGCCGGCGACGCTGACCATGCTGTGGCTGCGGCTGGTCACCGGCGAGCCGGCGTTCATGGCCAACCCGCAGGACCTCGACCCGCGCGCCAACACGCTCGACCTCGCCCACTGCACGATCGCGCGCCGCATGGTCTCGTCCTACACCCTGCGCTCGCACTTCGAGTCCTCGCTCGGTGTCGGCATCGCCGCCACCCTCGCGCCCGGGCCGGCCACGCTCGCCCGGATCGGCGGTGCCGATCTTCGCGACGCGTTCGTCTCCGACGGCGAGATCGTCGGCGGGGGCGACAGCGAGAGGCGCTGCCGCACGCAGGTGACCGTGCGCCTCGAATCCCCCGTGTCGGAGCTGCTCGCGCGCCCCGCGGGGAATCACCACGTCCTCGCCCGCGGCCACTGGGCTGCCGAACTGCTCGACTACCACGGACTGTTCGTGGCGTAGACGCAGGGGAGAGGGAAGATCGAGCGACGCATGCCGGGGGGGCCGGGGCCCCGGGGGCGAAGACGAGGAAGACGGGGACAGGGAACAGGGAACAGGGAACAGAGGAGCCGTGAGCGGTGGTGCCGCGTGCGCACGCGATCACTCCTCGTCGGGTCGTTCCTCGCGGTCGGGCGTCGCGCCCGCGCCGGGCGCCTCGTCCGGGACGACGCGCGCCTCGGCCAGGAGGTGGCGCGGGAGGAAGGCGAAGCCGGCGACCATGGTTGGAACGAGCGCGCTGGCGATCACGGCGGCGACGAGGAACGAGTACTGGGCGCGGCTGACGATCCCGTTGGTCAGGCCGTAGAGCGCGGAGATGGTCCCGAAGGTGAGTCCGGTGGACATCAGCAGGGTGTAGTACCAGCGCTCGTCCCGGTCGGCGCGGAACCTCGCGATGACCGGGTAGAGGCCGAAAATCTTCGACGCCACCTTGCCCCCGAGCAGGAGGACGAAGACCAGCGGCGCGGCGACGAGGACCGGCAGGGCGACCAGCGATCCCGCGCGGATGAAGTAGAAGGGGGTGAGCAGGCCGATGGTCAGGGTGCGCATCCGCCGCAGCCAGTAATGGTCCTCGGCCGCGGCTCCGGCGAGCACCATTCCGGCGATGTAGGCGGGGAGAACGGCCTCGCTCCCCGACCACAGCGCAAGCGCGCCGAGGGAGAACAGGACAAGGAGCACCCACTTCGTGCGCACGGCGGCGGTGCGGTTGGCGTAGATCCGCGTCAGGTGGCGGGTCAGGCCCGGCAGCGCCAGCGCGGCCAGGGCCGTGACCGCGACGAACACCACGGTCCTGTAGGTGAAAGGCGCGAACAGGAGTCCGAGCGCGATCACGGTCCCGAGGTCGTTGATGAAGCACGCGCCCAGGATGCCCTTGCCGAAGTCGGTGCGGTTGAGCCCGGTCTCCAGCATCACGGCGTAGACGACGGCCATCGAGGTGGTGGACAGCGCGACACCGGCCAGCAGGCTGGCGCGCAGGTCCCATGCCAGCAGGTAGCGCGCCACGGCTGCACAGCCGGCAAATGGGGCGAGGAAGCCGAGGAAGCCGACGACAGTGACTTCCTTCCACTTGGCGCGCAGCACCTTCGGTTCCAGCTCGGCGCCGGCCAGGAAGGTGAGGACGACCGCTCCGGTCGCGGCCAGGAAGCGCAGCCACGGGAGGTCCGCGCCGAACAGGTCGGGCCCGACGAAGCGCTCCGCGAGCGCGCCGGCGCCGATGCCGATCAGGATCTCGACCAGCGCTCCGGAGATCCTCAGGTGGTACGAGATGATCGTCGCCAGTACCGCCAGTCCCAGCCACAACGCCGCGTGCGTGAATGCCTCGGTCATGACGTCCTCCCGCGGGCCCCGGGACAGCCCGCGTCGCGTCGGGCCTGGCGCGGGGTGTCGGAGCCGTCCGTGTTGTGCAGGAGTCATCAGCCCGTGGGCGGTTGTGAGGGGGACTCCATCCCCGATGAGGACGCAGAGTATACGGTCCTGGCCTCCGGCCGGCAACGCGGCCGCTGGACACCGGGGTCGAGGGGCGGCACAGTATCGCCATGGCCAAACCGGACGAACCCAACAAGGTGATCTACTCGATGGTCGGGGTGGGCAAGGTCCACGGCACCAGGCAGGTGCTCAAGGACATCTACCTCGGTTACTTCTATGGCGCCAAGATCGGCGTCATCGGCCTCAACGGCTCGGGCAAGAGCACGTTGCTGCGCATCATGGCCGGCGTCGAGACGTCGTTCCTCGGGGAGGTCGCGGTCTCCCCCGGGTACACCGTCGGCTACCTCGAGCAGGAGCCGCAGCTCGACGAGTCGAAGACCGTCGTCGATGTCGTCCGCGAGGGCGCCGCGGAGACCGTGGCGCTGCTCGAGGAGTTCGAGACGATCTCTGCGCGCTTCGCCGAGCCGCTCGAGAGCGACGAGATGGACACGCTGCTCGAGCGCCAGGGGGAGGTGCAGGAGCGCCTCGACGCCCTCGACGCCTGGGATCTCGACGCGCGGCTGGAGCTGGCGATGGACGCGTTGCGCTGTCCGCCGGGGGACACATCGGTGAAGGTGCTCTCGGGCGGCGAGCGGCGCCGCGTCGCGCTGTGCCGGCTGCTGCTGCAGAAGCCCGACATCCTGCTCCTCGACGAGCCGACCAACCACCTCGACGCCGAGACCGTTCAGTGGCTCGAGCAGCACCTGCAGAAGTACGAGGGGACGGTCATCGCCGTCACCCACGACCGCTACTTCCTGGACAACGTGGCGGGGTGGATTCTGGAGCTGGACCGCGGCCACGGCATCCCGTGGAAAGGCAACTACTCGTCGTGGCTGGAGCAGAAGCAGGAGCGGCTGCGCGTCGAGCAGAAGAGCGAGAGCGAGCGGCAGAAGACGCTGCAGCGCGAGCTGGACTGGATCCGCATGGCGCCCAAGGCGCGTCACGCCAAGGGCAAGGCGCGCATCAACGCCTACCAGCAGCTGCTCACCGCCAGACCCGACGAGGTGGCGCGCGACCTGGAAATCTACATCCCGCCCGGGCCGCGCCTGGGCGACGTGGTGATCGAGGCGAAGGGGCTGGCCAAGGGGTTCGGGGACACGCTGCTGATGGAGGGCGTCGAGTTCGCCATCCCGCCCGGCGCGATCGTCGGCGTGATCGGCCCGAACGGCGCGGGCAAGACCACCCTGTTCCGCATGATCGTCGGCGAGGAGAAGCCCGACGCGGGCACGCTGCGCCTGGGCGACACCGTGCAGTTCGCCTACGCCGACCAGAGCCGCACCCTCGACCCCGAGAAGACCGTCTTCGAGGCGATCACCGACGGACAGGACGAG
>JBFMCD010000001.1:0-18305 GCA_040754885.1 Acidobacteriota bacterium | reverse complement strand
CTTGCGACCGCCCCGCCACAGCACAAACCTCTGCCACTCCAGCCCGCACTCACTCACCCGCCACCGAATCGCCCGTCTCAACCACCCCCTCGCGACCGATGCGCCCCTGATGAATAGTGCGGGCTAGGAGTCGCCTACCTCCCTGAATTCGAGAGGAGCATCCGCCAGATCCTGCAGCGCGTGCAGGACGCTTGAGCGCCCGCTCAGATCGCAAGGCTCTCGAGACCGGGTTCTCGCAAACGGTGTGTCAGGACATGACCGGGAAGAGCTGCATGCGGGCCGCGGGAGAGAGGGGGCCGTGCCTTGCGGGGACAGGGTCGGACTCGGACGGCAGTTCCGCGCGATGCGAGCCCGCCGGGCGGGCGGTTCAGCGGATCAGGCGCAGGTCCGCCCAGGCGCGCAGGTTGGGCGGGAGCGCCGCGTCAGGGGTGACGACCACGGCGGCGGCGGCGACCGGCGTCAGTTTCACCTCCGAGGCGCGCCGGCGGGCCCACACCACGATCACCTCGACGCCCGGCTCGGGACCGGTGCGCCAGGTGAACTGGAACGCGTCGTCGGGGCCGACGACGAGATCCTCGGGGATGGGGCTCGGCTGCTGCGAGCCGTTCGAAACGCGCACGAACGAGACGTACCGCGGAGTCGGATAGCCGTAGACCCTGACCGGCGGCGCCGTGTCGGCGCGCTCGGCGGGCAGCGGCTCCCACAGCACCTCGACAGCCGCCGGGCGCCACGGCGCGGCGAGACGTCCGGCAAGCCGCATGAGCTGGCGGGGCGGCGCCACCTCGGGTGGTGCGGCCCAGGCGGCCGCCCCGCGGCACGCCACCTCGTGGCTGATCCGCACCCTGCCGCCCTCGGCCGCGACGCCGACGCCGAGGTGCGTCGCGGTCGGGTCCAGGATCGTCGCGCGGTGACCGTCGTCCGGGGGCACCTCGGCGAGCATGTCGCGGACGAGTTGCACCGCGATCGCGGGGACCTCGTCCGTCCCGACCGTCGCCGTGGAATCGTAGGTGCCGACGTTCTGCCGGTGGTAGCCGTCGCCGCCGGCGAGCAGCACGCGCAGGTACGGCGGAGCGCCGTCGCGCGCGACGTGCCCCGATCCCCGCTGCGCGACCAGGGCTCGACAGAAGGCGTCACCGGCGCGCTCGAGCACGGCGTCGTGGGCCAGCGGCGAGAGGCCCGCCCCCACGCGGGCGGCGTTGATCTCGTCGACGGAGGCGCGCTTGGCCTCGGCCCACGGGCCGGTCGGCTCGGACGCGACGCGGACCACCGTCGGCGCCGAGGGAGGGCGCAGCGCCGCGCACGCCGCCGTCACGACGGCGACGATGAGTGCCCGCATCGGGCTGTGATAGCCTCGCCTGGAGCGGCGATGATCCACTTCGGGACCTCCGGCTGGCGAGGGATCGTAGGGCAGGACTTCACCTTCCGCAACGTACGGAGGGTGCTCGACGCCACCGTCGCGGTGCTTGACAGGCGGGCGGTGGACGGCGAGGTGCTGGTTTCCTACGACACCAGACTCCTGTCCGAGAAGCTCGCCCGCGAGGCCGTGGCGGTGATCACCCACCACGGCCGCCGGGCAACCCTCGCGGACCGGGATCTGCCGTCGCCGTGCCTGGCACACGCGGTGCGGGAACGATCGGCCGCCCTCGGGGTGATGTTCACCGCCTCGCACAACCCTCCCGAGTACAACGGCGTCAAACTCTATCTGTCCGGCGGGATCCTGGCAGGCCGGGAGTTCACCGACGCGGTCGAGACCGAGGTGGGTGTGCGCGCGGGATCGTTCGAGGACTTCTGGGTGCCGGAGCGTTCGCTGGCAAGCACGGCGTCGCTGTCCGGGGGTTACCTCGACAGCCTCGACCGTGAGATCGACTGGGACGCGATCCGGCGGTCGGGCATCCAACTCGCCGTGGACCTGCTGTTCGGCACGGCACGGGAATTCCTCGACCGCGTTCTACTCGCCCACGAGATCCCGACCCACGTCCTGCACGCGACCAAGGACCCCTACTTCGGCGGCTTCGCGCCCGAGTGCACGCCGCCGAACCTGGCGCGACTGCGCGAACAGGTTCGCCGCAGCAAGGCGGCGCTGGGACTCGCCACCGACGGGGACGCCGACCGCTTTGGAGTGATCTCGGGCACCTGCCGGGTGGTGCCGCCGAACCTGGCGATCGCGTTGCTCGTCTCCTACCTGATCTCACGGCGCGGCGCCGCGGGCACGATCGGCCGGACCCACGCGACAACGCGGCTGGTCGACCGGGTCGCGCGAGCCGCCGGCCTGGACGTGATCGAGACGCCGGTCGGCTTCCATCACTTCGGACCCATGCTGCTCGACGGCCGGGTGGCGATCGCCACCGAGGAGAGCGCCGGCCTCGGAGTGGCCAGCCATCTGCCCGAGCGCGACGGCATCTTCGCCGCGCTGCTGACGGCCGAAATGGTCGCGATCGAAGGCGCCACGCTTTCCGAACTCGTGCGGCGACTGTACGGACAACACGGGACTCTGGTGTCCCGCCGCGTTCAACTCCCGCTCCGTGATCGCACACGGGCGGCTCTCACGCGGCTGGAGGCGGGAAGGTACAGGGAGTTCGCGGGGGTGAAGGTGGTCCGCTCGGACCGGCGCGACGGGCTCCTGCTCGAACTGGCGGACCAATCGTGGGTGCTGATCCGCGCGGCGGGGACGGAACCGAAGCTGCGCATCTACGCGGAAGGGAACACGTCGCAGCAGTTGCGCGCTCTGGTTCAGGAGGCGCGCAGGGTGATTCGCGAAGCGGAAGAGGGGGTGTCGCATGTTCGAGATTGAAACCATCGTCGGGAGAGAGGTGCTGGATTCCCGTGGCAACCCGACGGTCGAGGCCGAGGTCGTGCTCTCGGGAGGCGCGAGCGGACACGCCATCGTCCCGTCCGGCGCCTCGACGGGAAGTCGCGAGGCCCTGGAGTTGCGCGACGGAGACACGGGCCGCTTCCGCGGCAAGGGCGTGCTCAAGGCGGTCGGGCACGTCAACGGCGAGATCGCCGACCGGCTCGAGGGCCTGGATGCGAGAGACCAGATAGGCGTCGATCAGGCGCTGATCGACCTCGACGCGACGGCGGACAAGAGCCGGATCGGCGCCAACGCCATGCTCGCCGTGTCGCTGGCGGTCGCAAAGGCCGCCGCCGAGCAGTCCGGACTGCCGCTCTACCGCTATCTGGGTGGGACCGGCGCCCGGGTACTCCCGGTGCCGTGCATGAACCTGATCAACGGCGGGGCCCACGCGGACAACTCGCTCGACGTGCAGGAGTTCATGGCCGTGCCGCTCGGCCAGCCGTCCTTCTCCGAGGCGCTGCGCGCCGGCGTCGAGGTGTTCCACGCGCTGCGCGACCGCCTCAAGGCGGCCAAGCACGTGACCGCGGTCGGAGACGAAGGCGGGTTTGCCCCGAACCTGCCGAACAACAGGACCGCGCTCGAGTTCCTGGTCGAGGCGATCCGCGACGCCGGCTACAGGCCCGGGGAGGACGTGGCCATCGCCATCGACGCGGCCGGGTCCGAGTTGCGCACCGGGGAGGGGTACTTCCTCACGGGGGAACGACGCGACGGGCTGTCGTCCGAGGATCTCATCGCGACCTACGAGGAGTGGGTGCGGGACTTCCCGATCGTGTCGATCGAGGACGGTCTGGCGGAGGACGACTGGGAAGGCTGGAAACTGCTGCGTCGCCGGCTCGGGGACAAGGTGCTGCTCGTCGGCGACGACATTTTCGTCACCGACCCGGCGATCGTGGAGCGCGGGATTCGCGAGGATGTCGCCAACGCGGTGTTGATCAAACTGAACCAGATCGGCACGCTCTCGGAGACGCAGCATGCGCTGCGCATGACGCTCCACCACGGGTGGCGGGCGATGGTCTCGCACCGTTCCGGTGAGTCCGAGGACACGACCATCGCCGACCTCGTGGTGGCGTGCGGCTGCGGCCTGATCAAGACCGGGTCCGCATCGCGCGGCGAGCGGATCGCCAAGTACAATCGTCTCCTCCGCGTCGAGGAGGAACTGGGCGACGGAGCGGTGTTCGCAGGGAGGGAGCCGTTTTCACGCTGAGAGAATGGCGCCGGCGCCTGCTGTGGTTGGCGTTGCCCTTGCTGGTGGCGGCGGTTGCCTGGGGCTGGTGGCGAGGCACGTTGAACGTCCGGGAGTCGCGGCGGGAGTTGGATGAACTGGCACGACGCAGGACCGAGCTCGTGGAGCGCAACCGGAGACTGGCTCGCGAGGTGCGCGCGCTGCAGCAGGAGCGCGAGGCCAAGGTGCGGGCGGCCCGGGAGTCGCTCGACGTTGCCGGCCGCGAGGAGGTCCTGGTGATCGTACCCACTCCGACTGCCAACGCGGAGCGCCGGCCGTGATCGAGCCGACGCGCCTCGGCCGCTACGAGGTGGAGCAGGTCCTGGGCAAGGGCGCCATGGGCACCGTGTACCTGGGACGCGATCCGGTGATCGGTCGGCGGCTCGCGCTCAAGACCCTCAACGTGCCTGCCGAGACCGACGAGGCGGAGGAGTTTCGCCAGCGCTTCCTGCGCGAGGCGCAGGCGGTCGGGATTCTCACCCACAGCGGCATCGTCACCGTCTACGACGCCGGGGTGGACGACGCCTCCGGGCTGTCGTTCATCGCCATGGAGTTCATCGACGGCAAGAGCCTGAAGGACATGCTGCGCGCCGGCCACATGTTCGCCTTCTCCGAGGTGGCGCGGATCGGCGCGGCGCTCGGCGCGGCGCTCGACTACGCCCACTCCAGAGGGGTGGTCCACCGCGACATCAAACCGGCGAACATCCTGGTCACGCCGCAAGGGGTGGTGAAGATCACCGACTTCGGCGTGGCGCGGCTCGAGTCTTCGAACCTCACCGCCACCGGGCAGTTCATCGGCACGCCGAACTACATGTCTCCCGAACAGGTGACCGGGGCGTCCGTGGATGGGCGCAGCGACCTGTTCTCGCTCGGGGTGGTGCTGTTCGAGTTGATGACCGGCCAGCGTCCGTTCACCGGCGGCTCGGTCACGGAAGTCGGGTACAAGATCGTCCACGAACCCCCGCCGATCCCGTCGCAGATGAGGCCGGGGCTGCCTCCGGCGTTCAATCCGATTGTCTTGAAGCTGCTGGAGAAGGACCCCGCGAAGCGCTACCAGAAGGGCGCCGACGTGACGCGCGCCCTGGAGGCGTTGCGCCGCGTGCTGGCCGGCGCCGGCGCCGAGACCGTCGCGCAACCGGCACCCGCCGGGACCGCACCGCTCGGCTCCGCGATGAACGTGGCCGCCACCGCCACCCGCGCGACGACCCTGTCCGAGCCGACGCCGCCCGAGCCCACCGCCGAACCGACGGTGTGGCGGCGGCCGATCGAGACCCGGTGGGTCGCGACGATCCTCGCCACCGTGACGGTGATCCCGGTCGCGGTCATCGCGCTGCTCTTCGCACGCGTCGACCGAGGCCCGTGGCCGACGCCGCCGCCGGGTGAGCCCGAACGCCGGCACAAGGTGGCGGCCGCGCAGCGCCAGGCCGAGCAGGCGCTCCGCGAGGGGAAGCCCGAGGAAGCGGAGCGGCTGCTCTCCCTGGTGTTCGATCAGGCGCCGTACAGCCCGCGGGCGCGCGAGCTGCAGCGTCAGGCAACCGCGGACCGCTCCCGACAGGCCGGCGACCGGATCAGGCGCGAGCAGGTGCGCAGGCTGGTCGACGAGGGGCAGGAACTGATGCGGCGGGGCCGCTACGGCGAGGCGCGACTCCGTTTCGAGGAAGCGCTTACCCTCGCGCCCGATGACGCTCTGGTGCGCGAGTGGTCGGAGTACCTGCGCGAGCGGGCGCGCTCGCCGCGCGCGAGCCGGCCGGAACCTGCCGCTCTGTCCCGACAGGAGGTCCCCGTTCCCGCCGCGGCTGCCGGGCCGGCGCGGCTCGAGGTCTACTTCAACTCCCCCCTTCCGGCCGGTTCGGTGGAGGTGGATGTCGACGGCGCGCGGGTTCACGACAAGGCGTTCAACTTCTACCAGAAGGGCTTTCTGGGGACGAAGAAGAAGGGGAGCGGCATCGTCCAGGACAGTCTGTCGGTCGAGTCGGGCGCCCGGTCACTGACGGTGCGCCTGCACGGCGACGAGGCCGGTCAGTTGTGGGAGCAGCAGATCCCGGTGAACTTCACCGCTGCGGGCCGATACATGCTCAAGATCGAAATGGACGGTGAGCGGGGCGTGCCCCGCTTTTCGGTGACCCAGATGCGGGCGCGCTGACCCGCGAGAAAGGACACGTACATGCTCAAGTTCGCTGGAATCATGGCGCTGGTGCCGGCGTTCGCGCTGGCTGCCGATCCCGCCGCGACCGCACCAAAGGTGAAGATGGAGACGAACAAGGGAGCGGTCGTCATCGAACTGTATCCGGACAAGGCGCCCAAGACCGTCGCCAACTTCCTCGAGTACGTGCGCACGGGCCACTACTTCGGGACGATATTCCACCGCGTCATCCCCGGCTTCATGATCCAGGGCGGGGGCGTCACTGCGGACTACCAGGGCAAGCCGCTGCGGCCGCCGGTGGAGAACGAGGCCGCCAACGGGTTGAAGAACCAGCGCGGCACGGTGGCGATGGCGCGCACCGGCGAGGTCAACTCGGCGACCGCGCAGATCTTCATCAACCTCAAGGACAACGCGTTCCTCGACTACCGCAACGCGACGCCCGAGGGGTTCGGGTACTGCGTGTTCGGGAAGGTGGTCGAAGGGATGGACGTCGTCGACGCGATCGCCAAGGTCCCGACCGGCGCGGGAGGCCCTTTCCCCAAGGACGTGCCCAAGCAGGCGGTGGTCATCGGCAACGTCACGCTGCTGAAGTGACGGCCATCCGTCAACCGGTCCGCGTCGCCTGAAGGGGCACCGAGCCGACGGCCTGAAGCGGTGTTCGGCGTCTTCGTGCCGTTCCTCTCGCGGAGAACGGGCGGCGGGCAACCGTCATCGGGGCTCCGGCCAGTTCGCGCGCAGTTCGATGGTCACCCCGTTCCGCGTGGCGGCGATGCCAGGGGAGACGGCGCTCAGGTTGCGGAGCAGGGAGGAGGCGTGCTCGCTCAGCGCCGCGACCAACGTCTCCGCTTCCCCCGGACCGCGCGCGCGGATGCGCATCGCGAGCGCCCACCGGCCGGGGTCCTCGACGCTGCGGATGACACGAAAGCGATCGCCGTTCCATCCGGCCGCCAGAGCCTCGGCGCGATCCCTGGGCATGCGGCGACCCAGCCAGAAGGACAGACCCCATTCGCCGACGGTGTCGGCGATCACTTCCCGCCACCCGATCGGCACGGCCGGGAGATCCCGGTCCGGCACCGGTGCCGCCTGCGGGCGGCCCGGGTGGAGCAGCGCGGCGGTGGAGGGCGACGGCGTGGC
Organism: Acidobacteriota bacterium; assembly: GCA_040754885.1. Lineage (GTDB taxonomy): Bacteria > Acidobacteriota > Thermoanaerobaculia > Thermoanaerobaculales > Thermoanaerobaculaceae > JBFMCD01. Next base: position 10,952 of record JBFMCD010000001.1, on the reverse strand, counting down.
GAGGAGTCGGTCCACGGCTGCCCATCCTCCGACCTCGTAGGCCCGCCGGACGGCGGAGAACCCGACCGCGTAAGGAAAGACGAGGTCGGCCACGAAGTACTCGGGCAGTCCCTCCGGCCGAGGCAAGGCCTGGGATTGTCCGCGAAGTGCGGCCTCGGCGGCGTCGAGCGCCTCCGGGCCGGGTCCGAGGAGGAACATCACCAGGGTCGCGTCGCCCTCCGCGATCGCCGACGCGGCGCGCTGGGCGTCGCCGTTGTCGCGCATCGCGAGCAGGCGCGTGGGCAGGCGGAACCGGTGCTCCTGCGCCGCGTGGGCGAGTTCGTGGACCCACACCGACCGGGCCGCGGAGTTCTCCGTGTCCTGGTGTCGGACGACCACCATCTCGTTCGTGGCCGGCTCGTAGAACCCGAGAACCTGGGAGATGTAGAAGTCCAGGAGCTTCTGGTACACCCCTTCCGCGCGATCGATGTAGCCCAGTCGCCACAGCGCCTCGACGAACAACTCCGGGCTCAGAGGGAGGTCGCGGCGAAGCTTACGGTCGAGTTCGGCGCGCAGCTCGGGGGGGTGGATGACCCGGCACGGTGGGGCAAAGGGCTCGCCGACCGATCGGAGCCGCGCCACGTCCCGCGCGGCGGCGGTCAGCGAGGGCGGGCACGGATCGGCGAACGCCGGCCAGATGGCCAGCAAGATCGCTGCGACCAGGGTGTTATACTTCCTGCGCATGGCACGGGGAGCTCGGCTCCAGCTCTTGTCCCAGTACGAGAACATCGAGCTGGCCGAGCATATGCTGTCCGAGTTGTGCGAGGCGGAAGGGGTCAACAGCGAGGTCCGCTACTGGGTGGGTATGGCATTGCGCGAGGCGCTGGCGAACGCGATCAAGCATGGCAACCAGCTTAACCCGGAGCGCAGGGTTCTGCTCGAGATCCGGGTCGATGCGCCGCGCGAGGTGGTGCTGGTCGTCGAGGACGAAGGAGACGGGTTCGACCCCGCATCCCTGGCGGACCCGACCGATCCGAACAACCTGCTCCGGTCGAGCGGTCGCGGCGTGTACTACATGCGCCACTTCATGGACGAGGTTCGGTTCCAGCCGGGTGCCAAGGGCGGCACCAGGATCGAGCTGATCAGGAAGCTTGGAGGACGTGATGAAGAGCCACATTCGTGACACGGCGGGCGTTCGGGTGCTGGACCTCGAAGGCAAGATCACCATCGGCGCGGGGGACGTCCAACTGCGCCAGCTTGTCGAGGAGTCGCTTGCCTCCGGGAAGCAGAACCTCCTCCTCAATCTCAAAGGGGTCAGTCACATCGACTCGTCCGGCATCGGCGAAATGGTGGGGTGCTTCACGACCGTCACCCGGCGCGGCGGAAAGATGAAGCTGGTGAGCCTCCCGCCGAAGATCAGCGACATCCTGACCGTCACGCAGCTGATCACCGTCTTCGACGTCTTCGACTCCGAGGGTGAAGCGCTCGCCAGCTTCGGCTCCTGAGGAGACGCTCTCCGAGGCGATCACGCGACTGCGCGCAGTCGTCGAGGATCGACTGCTGAGCCGCGTCGCCCTCGTGGAGTCGGATGACCCGATCGCGGCGGCCGTCGAGGCTGCCGTCATGTCTCCGGGAAAACGGGTCCGGCCCGTCCTGGCCCTGCTGGTGACCGAGGCGTTCGGGGGGGACGCGATCCGGGCGGCCGACGCCGCGTGTGTCGTCGAGCTGGTCCACGCCGCCTCGCTGGTCCTCGACGATCTGCCCTGCATGGACGACGCCGATGTGCGCCGCGGGGAACCGACGCTGCACAGGCGGTTCGGCGAGGCCGTGGCCGTTCTGGCGGCGTTCGCGCTGCTCGCCCGAGCCCAGGTCAGACTGGCGACGGGACTTGCCGCGGCCGGAGTCGCGCCGGCCTATCGCGCCTCTCTCGAACAGCGACTGGCAGCGGCTGTCGGCGCGATGTGTTGCGGCCAGGCGCTCGACCTGACACTCGACGGCCGGGTGGCCGACTTGACCGCGCTCGAGTCCGTTCACGCGCGCAAGACCGGGGCGTTGTTCGAGGTCGCCGCCGAACTCGGCGCGGTTCTGGCCGGCGCCCGGGGGAGCGAGATGGAGTCGGTGCTGGCGTACGCGAGGAATCTCGGCCTCGCGTTCCAGGTCGGCGACGACTTGCTCGACGTCGAGGGCCGGACGGAGTCGCTCGGGAAGCCGACCGGGCAGGACCTGGTCCACGGACGGGCAACTTTCGTAAGCGTGCTCGGCGCCGAGGGCGCGCGCGCGATTCGCGACGAGCTGATCGCGACGGCGAACGCCGCGATGACGCCGCTGGGCGCGCGGGGGCGGTTGCTGCGTGAGTTCGCCGAGTACGTGAGGTTACGCCGTGCCTGAAACGGAGCTCGAACGGGCGCGCAGGCACCTGGCCGGTCGCGGCTACCTGAAGGCCGCGCCGGGGAAGAGGCCGCACGCTCCGTTGCGTGCCGTGGCCGCGGTGGTCGTGTTGGCCTGTGCGGCCGCGGCGGTGACTGCCGGTGTCCTGGCCCGGCTCGACCGGGCTCCCGCCGGAATCGCGCTCCTGCTCGCCGTGGCGCTCCTGCCGGCCTGGCTGGCCGGGCTCGGAGTCGGTGCCTGGCTGGGCAGGGTGGCGGCACGCACGCTGCTTCGGCTGGGGGGCTCACCGGAGGCGATCGCTGCTGCGCTCGCCGTCCTCGCCGCGCTGGCGGTCGCGGCGGGCGTGTCCGCACCGCTGCGAGCCGCAGCGGGGAACGACTGGACGGTTCTGTTGCGCGCGGTCGTGCTGACCACGGCTCTCGCGGTCGCCACCGCGTGCGTCGCGCGCAAGGCTGTGATGCAGGCGTTGGAGTATCGCGAAAGCAGGTCCTCCGGTCACGCCTGGGCACTGGCGATTGCGGTAGCCCTGGGGACCGCCGGTGGTCTGGTGGTCGCGGATCTGGCAACCGTCCGCGCGCGACCGGTCGGCGCGGATCCCGTCGAGGCGTTTCCCCCACCAGTCGGGAAGGTCGCAGTGATCGCCGTGGACGGACTCGCGCGCGAGGACCTCGAATCCCTCGAAGGTCGAGACACGCTGGCCGGCCTGAGCGCCGTCCGGTCGTGGGGCTGGGCGCCGCTCAAGGGACACGACACCAGGCTGCCGGCCGTGTTGTGGACGACGGTGGCGTGTGGCGTGGAGCCGGCGGTCCACGGGGTCGAGGAGATCGAGGAGGTACGCCTGTTCGGGGTTTCCGGCGGTCTGGCCCTGCCCGCAGGCTTCAGGCGGATCGTGCACGCGACCTGGAGCCCGTTGGGGCTTGCCGAACTCGTGGCCCGACCGGCGCTCCAGCGCAACGTTCCGACGTTCTGGGAAATGGCCTCGCGGGCTGGCTGCCCCGTCTCGGTCGGCGGCTGGTGGAGCAGTTGGCCGGTGCGGCGGGTGCTCGGCGAGGTGGTCAGCGAGCGCGCCTGGCTGGGCGGTGGCTCGGACGCCGACGCGGTGACCCCCGGAATGGCCGAGGCGGTGCGCGACGCCTGGCGCGGAGGAGTCGGGGCGGTCGAAGCTTCCGAGCGGTTGGCCGTGGCGGTCGCCGAGAGAGCGAGCCGGTCGCCGTCGCCGCACCTGGTGGCGGTCTGGATGCCCGGACCCGACCTGCTGCAGCGCACCGGCGCGGCGTCGACTCCGCTCGCCCTGGCACGGGCGACAATTCCTCGACTGGAGTCGGTCTCGTCGGTGCTCGACACGCTGCGCCGAGGGGAGTATCGCGTGCTGCTGGTGGCGGTGCCCTGGCACGGCGGAACGGCGTTCGTCAGCGCCTCCTGGGCGACCGCGGGAGATCATGCGGAGCTGTCCGCCGTGGATCTCGCACCGACAGTCCTCGACATGCTCGGCCTGCCGGTCCCGGAGGAGGCACCCCCGCCACGACGTGATCTCTCGTCGGTGAGCGGTCGTCTGACGCGGGGCGCCTACGGGCCTCCGCCCCAACCCCTCGCGGCTCCCCCGGCGTCGTCGCGTGCGGTCCAGCGGGACGTGTTGCGGAGCCTCGGCTACCTGCGCTGAAGCCTCGTGCCGTGAGTGGTACGATAGGTTTGCGGAGACTCTGATGGCGCTCAAGAAGGTTCTCGTCGCGGACGACAGCCGGGTGTTCCGGATGCTGGTGGCCGAGGTGCTTCGAGAGGTCGGTCTCGAGGTCCACGAGGCGCCGAGTGGGCGGGAAGCGCTCGACACGGCTCTCGGCGTGCGGCCCGAGCTGCTCATTCTCGACGCACTGATGCCTCTCCTCTCGGGGTTCGAGGTGCTTGCGAAGTTGAAGGAGAGGGCGCCGGAATACGAGCCGGTGGTGTTTATCGTCACGGCGGTGTACAAGAGCCGACGCTGGGAGAGCGAAGCGCGCCAGAGCTACCGCGTGCAGGAGTACCTGGAGAAGCCGGTCGAGCCCGAAGACCTGCTCGCCAAGATCCGCGAGTACTTTCCCGAGGTGGGCGTGCCCTCGTAGTCGTGCGCCGGATCAGCCGGCGTCACACCTCGTCGTCCTTCTGCATCCGACGGAGCGCCTGCTCCATCGCCGCCAGAGCCTGCTCGACGTCCTTCACGCCGTGGGCATGGGTGAGGAAACTCGCGACCGGCGACCTGGAAGGGAGGAGCAGGCCCGCCTCACGGGAGTAGCGGCCGAATCGTGACCAGGCGTCCTGGTCCACGCGGGCGAACGAGTTCCCGTCGGTCACGGGTTGACGCGAGAAGTACGCCGCGAGAATCGAGCCGATCCGGTTGATGCGCAGGGGACGGCCGAACCGCTCGGCCAGCGACTCGATGCCCGTGTGAAGCTGTGCGCCGCGCTCGTCGAGGCGCTGATGCACGGCGTCGTTGCGCAGGACCGAAAGCGTGGCGCTTGCCGACAGAACGCCTACCGGCTGCGGTGGAGGCGGCAGCTCATCCCCGACCGTGACTCTCCTGGAGGACGCCCACGCCACCGCCGAGACGGTCGAGATTCCTCCGCCCAGCGCACCACCGTAGACGGCGACGTCCGGCTCGAGGGCGAATGCCTCGGCTGCTCCGCCGCGACCGAGGCGGAAACCGGTGATCGTCTCGTCGAGTACGAACCGGGCCCCGACCTTCCGGATCAGGTCCTGGACCCGATGGAGGTACTCCGCGTCGGGCGGAACGACACCGAACTGCGCGGCGATCGGATCGAGCACCACCGCGGCGGTATCGACGCCGACTTCGCCGAGAAGCGCCTCGAACGCGTCGAAATTGCCCGACGGCGCCACGCGGACCAGACGAGCGACCTCGTCCGCCACGCCCCCGACCAACGCCTGGCTGGCGCCCAGCGGTGCCGAGGCCGAGACCTGAAAGCACTCGACCGACCCTCTGCGGTTGCCGTCGAAGAGCACCACCAGTCTCCGGCCGGTATCGCGCCTGCACCAGCGCAGAGCGAGCTCCCAGGCGGCGAGCTCGGAGGACGTGACCACCCACGGAGCCATGCCGGGGACCAACTCTCCGAGGAGTTCGACGAGCTCGACCTCGGCGGTGATGTGAAAGCCGCTGCCCAGGCCGAGGGACGAGGCGCGGCGCACCGCGTCCATGACGTACTGGTTGCCGTACCCAAGCAGGTTGCTGCCGTTGCCGGCGAGCAGGTCGACGTACGCGACATTGTCCGCGTCGTAGACACGGCACCCCTGGCCTTTGGCGAGCAAGAGGGCATCCTCGCCCCTGCGTGCCGCAAGTGGAGCGACCTTTCTCGCCTGGGCGAGTGTCTCGTCAGCTCGCTGCCCCATCGGTCGTCCGTCCCATATGGAATCCCAATTCTAGCGCGCCAGGGCTTTCGGCTCAACTCTCCCTGTCGTCGTCCTCGCCGTCACCGTGGAAGAAGAACTCCGCGCAGCGGATCGAGCAGAATGTTCGGCCGTACGCGGCGTGACCGCACTTGACGCACACCGTCTTGGCGCAGGTCGGGCACACCTTGGAGGCCCATGCGGCGGGAACGGTGCCGCACACGCAGCAGGTCGCGTCGCGGGCATCGGGCATGCAACGAGTATCGCGCCCGCTCCCGCCGGGCGCAAGACGCACGGCTCGGGGGCTTTTCCGATACAATGCGCGCGCCGGAAGTGCCGGCGTAGCTCAGAGGTAGAGCAGGGGTCTCATAAGCCCCGTGTCAGTGGTTCGAGTCCACTCGCCGGCACCATCGCCATGAACGCCACGGCTTTCGCCGCCTCCTTCCGGGAGAACTTCCCCGACCTCGTGCGCCTTCCGGTCCTGGTCGCCCTGTCCGGCGGCTCCGATTCGGTGGCCCTGCTCCGCCTGCTCGTCGACTGCCGCGACGAACTCGGGTGCGATCCGCTCGCGGTCCATGTCCAGCACCACCTGCGCGGCGCGGAGGGAGACGCCGACGAAGCGTTCTGCCGCGACCTGTGCCACCGGCTGGACGTGCCCCTCGAGGTCAGGGACCTCGAACCGTCGCCTCCGTCCGGTCTCTCGCCGGAGGACTGGTGGCGGCGGGAACGGTATCGCCTCCTCGAAGACGCCAGGGTCGCTCGCCAGTGCGAGGCGGTGGCCACCGCCCACACCGCGGACGATCAGGCCGAGACGGTTCTGCTCAAGTTGTTGCGCGGCTCGGGGCCGGGCGGAGTCGCCGGGATTCGGCGCCGACGTGGCCGTGTGATCCGCCCGTTGCTCGGCGCGCGCCGCGAGGCGTTGCGCGCCTGGTTGGGCTCGCTCGGGCAGGGTTGGCGTGAGGACACGAGTAACGCCGGAATCGACCGCCCGCGTACGTGGATCCGTAACGAAGTCCTGCCTGTCCTGGGCCGTGGCGCTCCTCGCGCCGTCGAGCACCTGGCCGCCTTCGCCTCGAGCCTGGGCGCCGACGAGGCGGTGCTCACCGAAATGGCGCGCGGTGCGGCCCGGCCGGAACCCCGGGTTCCGGTGCCGCTCGCCCCGCTTCGTGCCTTGCCGCGGGCGCTGCGCCACCGATGGTTGCTCGGGCTGGCGGACGGACTGCCGCTCGAGGAGGCACCATCCCGGGCGCAGTTGGCGCTGTTCGACAGGATGCTCGACCTCGGTGACCCTCGCGCCGTCGATCTCGGGCGGCGCTGGGTGGTTCGGCGACGAGGGGAGTCCCTGCACCTCTCACCCCCGCCTTTGGTTCGGTTCTCGGAGACTCCCGCGCGGATGCCCTCGGAGGTCGAGCTTCCGGGCGGCTTTCGTGCTCGACTGGGGTTGGACACTGGCGCTCGCCTGCGCGCCGGCCTCTCGCCGGCTGTCGCGCGGGCGTCGCTCCGCTGGCGGCCGGCGCGCGCCGGAGAACGGTTCGGGGATCGTCCGGTGCGGCGCGTGCTGGCGGCCGCCGGTGTCCCGCCCGAGTGGCGGGCGGCGTGGCCCGTGCTCGATGCAGATGGTACGATTGCGTGGATTCCGGCTGTGGGGGTCGCACCGGGGTGGGGGGGCGGAGCGGATGGTGCTGTGATCGCGGAGCTGGAGGAGCCATGGGAGTGCCGCAGGAAATCGTGAAGGCGGACGAGGTGGTCCGTCGGGTCGCCGAGATCGGCCGCAGGATCACCGCCGACTACGCCGGCAGGGAACTCGTTCTCGTCGGGATCCTCAAGGGAGCCACCGTGTTCCTCGCGGACCTCCTGCGCTCGATCGAGGGTCCGGTCCGTTTCGAGCTGGTCAACGTCACCACGCAACCGGTGTCCCGGGGCGAGGTGATCGAGCTGACGTACGCCACCCACGTCCACCTCGAGAACGCGCACGCGCTGATTCTCAAGGACATCTGCCACTCCGGCGTCACCGAGAACTACCTGATCACCCACCTCGCCCAGCAGGGTCCGGCGAGCCTGGAAGTCGCGACGCTGGTCAACCGGCCGCGCTTGCGCCGCGTCAACCTGGAGCCGAAGTACGTGGCGCTCGACAGCCTGCCCGAAGGGCGGCTGGTCGGCTACGGCATGGAGTACGAGGGTCGGTGGGGGAATCTTCCCGGCATTCACCTGCTTTCCGGGGAGTGACGCCGGCCGGCCCGGATCCTGAGGCAAAGCCGGCGAAAGCGGAGACTTCGTGAATCAGAACGTCAAGAACGCCCTGCTCTTCCTCGTGATCATCGTGACGGTCGTGGTGCTGTGGAACTGGGTCACCACGAGCCGTGCCGGTGCCCAGGAGGTGGCCTTCTCCGAGTTCCTCGAGAAGGTCGATGCGGGGCAGGTTGACGAGGTGCTGATCCGCGGCGAGGAGATCTTCGGCCGCCTCAAGGAGCCGGCCAAGCCCGCACCCACGAGCGGCGCTCGTCCCTACGACTTCGTCGCGTATTCGCCGGGTTACGACGGACTGGTCGACGCGCTCAGGGCGAAGAACGTCAAGATCAAGGCCGAACAGGCCTCCGAAGGCTCGATCTGGACCGCGCTCCTGGCCTGGTTGCCGCTGCTTGCTCTGATCGGGTTCTGGTACTTCATGTACCGCCAGATGCAGGTCGGCGGCAACAAGGCGATGTCGTTCGGCAAGTCGCGCGCCAGAATGATGAACCCGGCGCAGAAGCGCGTGACCTTCAAGGACGTGGCTGGTGTGGACGAGGCCAAGGAGGAACTCAAGGAGATCATCGAGTTCCTGCGCGACCCACAGAAGTTTCAGAAACTCGGCGGCAAGATCCCCAAGGGCGTCCTACTGATGGGTCCGCCCGGAACCGGAAAGACGCTGCTCGCGCGCGCCGTGGCCGGCGAAGCGGAGGTGCCGTTCTTCTCCATCTCCGGTTCCGATTTCGTCGAGATGTTCGTCGGCGTGGGTGCGTCGCGTGTCCGCGACCTGTTCGAACAGGGCAAGAAGAACGCGCCGTGCATCGTCTTCATCGACGAGATCGACGCCGTCGGGCGCCATCGGGGCGCCGGTCTGGGCGGCGGCCACGACGAGCGCGAGCAGACGCTCAACGCGCTGCTCGTGGAGATGGACGGCTTCGAGTCGAACGAGGGCGTGATCCTGGTCGCCGCGACCAACCGTCCGGACGTCCTCGATCCGGCGCTGTTGCGCCCTGGTCGGTTCGACCGGCGCATCGTCGTCAACCGTCCCGACCTCAACGGCCGGACCGAGATCCTCAAGGTACACACCGAGAAGATCACACTGGCCCCCGGCGTCGAGCTGTCGGTCATTGCACGCTCGACGCCCGGCTTCTCGGGCGCCGACCTGGCCAATCTGGTCAACGAGGCGGCGCTGTTCGCCGCGCGGCAGAACAAGCCGTCGGTCGAAATGCCCGACTTCGAGTACGCCAAGGACAAGGTCATGATGGGCGCAGAACGCCGCTCGTTGGCGCTCTCGAGCGACGAGAAGCGGGTGGTCGCGTACCACGAAGGCGGGCACGCGCTGGTCGCGGCGCTGTTGCCCAACGCCGACCCCCTGCACAAGGTGACGATCGTGCCGCGCGGCCTGGCACTCGGACTGACCCAGCAACTCCCGGAGGAGGACCGGTACCTCCACCCCAAGTCGTATCTCGAGGATGAGCTGGTCGTCCTGCTCGGCGGGCGGTTGGCCGAACAGATCGTGTTCGGCGAGGACCAGATCACGACCGGCGCGGGCAACGATCTCGAACGGGCGACCGAACTGGCGCGCAAGATGGTGTGCGAGTGGGGCATGTCGCACATGGGTCCGCTCACCTTCGGGAAGCGCGAGGAGGCGATCTTCCTCGGCAAGGAGTTCGCCCGTCATCAGGACTACTCGGAGTCCACGGCGGTCGAGATCGACAGTGAGATCAAGCGGCTGGTCGAAACCGCCTACCGGCGCGCCCACGACCTCCTGACCGACAAGCGGTCGGTGCTCGACCGCATCGCCGACGCCCTCCTGGAGCGCGAGGTGCTGGAGGGCGAGGAGGTCTACCAGATGGTCTCCGACTTCACCGGCATGCCGGTGGACAAGCTCAAGGGTCCCGGTCGTCCGGTGCGCGCGGCCGAAGTCCTGTGAGCCGGTCGCGTACCTGGCTGCTCAAGACCGAGCCGTCCGAGTACTCATTCGACGACCTGGAACGGGACGGTGTCGCGACCTGGGACGGCGTGACCAATCCCCTCGCGCTGCAACACCTCCGGGAGATCGAGGCAGGCGACGAGATCGTCGTCTACCACACCGGGCGGGAGCGGGCGGCGGTCGGCCTGGCGCGCGTCATCCGCGGCGCCTACCCGGATTCCCGTCGTGAGGACGGGCGGTACGTTGTCGTCGACCTCGAGCCGGCCAGCCGATTCGCCCATCCCGTGTCGCTGGCGAAGATCCAGGCCGATCCGTTGTTGTCTGGCATCGACCTGGTTCGCCTGCCCCGGCTGTCGGTGATGCCGATCGCCCCGGCGCACCGCACGCGGCTTCTCGCTCTGGGCGCTGGGCAACTCTGAGCCGCGCCGCCGGTCCGAAGCCGACCGGGCGGCTTTGCCCGACTACAATGCAGAGGTGTCCCCCCGCGCGCTCGCCGCGGTCTCGTCCGGCCTTGCCGTCGCCGCGGCGTGGCTCGCGGTGCGAACCGCGTGGTTCTCCACCGCGCTGTGGCTGACGCTGCTCCTCGCGGTGCTGGCGCTCGCTCCGCGGGAGCGCACGCTCGTGCACCGGGCGTGGGTCGGGATCGGGCTCGCGCTGCTCACAGTCGGCTGGGTCGTGGCACTCGACCACGAGCTTGCGCTCCGTCTCTCGCTGCTGTGCGTCGCGGCGACGCTGACGTTCGGGCTCTCTCGGCTGGCCCGACTCGACGACCGGCTCGTGACCTTGATCGGGCTCGCCCTGGTCGCGACGACGGCCGTGGCGTTCGATCAGGTCGCGTCATCGTTCGAGGCGGCCAGGATCGACGTGGCGGAGCTCCCGATCGCGCAGCAGGAGGCGGCCACGACCCGGCTCGAGGGCGGTCGGGCGATCGGGACGTCCTCGCTGCCCGGTCACTTCGGAGCCATGCTCATGCTCGCCGCTCCGTTGCTGGCCGGCGGCGCGCTGCGCGCTCGGGGGTGGCGTCGTTGGGCACTCGCGCTGGCGCTGTTGCCGC